>DATAKM010000012.1:0-122171 GCA_036261665.1 Chloroflexia bacterium | reverse complement strand
GGAACAGGATATGGCGTATATTCGCAATTCCAGGGTTGATTTACCGGTAAACGGCGATGGCGCTTACGCCTACATCGCGCAACCAGAAGACAATGAAACCCATCCCGGCCTGGTTCTTATTCAAGAATGGTGGGGCATTGAGTCTCATGTGTTGGACCTGGCACAAAAACTGGCGGCAGATGGCTTTGTAGTAGCCGTTCCCGACCTCTATCACGGCAGAGTGGTAACGGAACCAAATGAGGCCCAGAAAGAAATAATGATGCTGACCGGTAACGTGGACAATGCCGTGAAGGAAATCATTGGAGCGCTTGATACCTTAAAAGGCATGTCCAATGTCGAGCCGAAGAAATTGGGTGTAATGGGCTTTTGCGTTGGTGGTTTCCTGACTTATAAAGTCGCGGAACACTATAGTGACCTGGGAGCCATAGTACCTTTCTATGGAGGCGGTTACGATCCAGCCCATGAAGATGTAGCCAAAGTTAACTGCCCGGTGCTGGCGATTTATGGCAGCAAAGATCAGGGTATCCCGCAATCTCAGGTACAGAAAATCGAAAAGTTGTACAAGGATGCCGGTAAAGACTTTACTCTAAGAGTTTACGAAGCCGGGCATGCTTTCATTAACCCCGACCACGGCATGGGTGACGAGAAATCGGCTGCCGAGGCCTGGCCTCTGGCGGTAAACTTCCTCAAAGAGCATTTGAAGTAGGAGACAAAAAAAGGGGCTGGGGACCAGAGAACAACGTACACGGGGTAAAAACCGGCGATTAATTCCAGGGAGCGGACCCGACTTCCGCTCCTGAATAATGCCTGGTTCGTACGCTGCTCTCTGAACCTCAGCCTCTTTTTTCAGGTAGGATTCTTATCTACCAGTCGCCAGAAAAGTGCCTCTTTAAAGAATAGAACATCAATAACCGAGCTATTTGAAAAGCACTCGATGCTTGACTCCGGTGAGAGGCTTTGCTACTCTGTGAGTGTAATACGCGCTTTACAAGGCATTTGGTTGGCTGCTTCGCCCCGGATGCTCCACTGGCCGGTACGTGGCGCCCCTATTTTTATTTCCAGATGAGAGGAGTAAAAGCATGAGGCTTAGAATCACTCGACGCATTCGCACGGCCAATTCTGAACAGTGGACCCTCTACGACGCCGACCGCCGCGACGTTAGCGGGCAGATGGAGAATATTGGCAAGCTAGACCTGCACTATGACGAGGAGATGGTTTACGGAACACTGCTCCTCTGGAACGAGTTCGTCAGCAACATTGGAGAGGAATCGACCCAGGCGATTATTGACGATTTGATGGAGGAGGCTACCGGGCCAATCGGAGTATCCGCTACTTACAGCCTGGATTTCTTCTCACCAAGCCTGAGCGATTACAAATTCTATACTAATGATGAAGAATACGAAGAGGAAGAGGAAGAAGACGAGGAGGATGAGGACGAGGAAAGCGGTCCCGGCAGTAACGGCCGCTCAAACTGGCATTAGTTGAGGGTTAACTTACAAGACCTTTTCTTCGAATCATTAAGCAGTGATATCAAGGTAGCCAATTACAAGGCTACCTTTTCCATCTGCCGTAAAACGCTCCCCGCTAACAGCGTCATAAAGCCCGGCCTCTACCGTATATCGTCCTGGCGGCAAATTTGCGGGTAACGGCAGGCTATGTACGTCCTCAAAAGCGTCTCCGGGCTTCCAGTTACGGGTATCAGCTTTCCCATCCAGTGGCAAAATATCGCGTTGTGCCACGGTTTTACCTGTGGCATCCAGCACATGCACAAAGACTTTAGTGGTTTGAGCCGGGGTACGCTTAACGCGCCAGGTAAAGCGGACATCAAGCGTACGCTGGCCTGCTTCTTTGGCCTTTAGACCAAGCACTTCGCCCGGCGCCACCGTATCTGCATTTGCTCGACCGTTCTGGGAGGTACTCAGGCCAAAAGGTGTAAGCCACAGACCGTTATTGAAAAGCCAGGGATGCCTGCTATCCCACTGGCGCAGCCGGTACAACGTAACGTAGTCTATAGCCTGGGACTGAGTGGCAGGCGTCTGAATAAATTCTACCGAGCGAGGAGTCAATTGCGGCAGAGCCAGTTTACCATCCAGGGCTGTCCAACCTGCCTGAGTCACTCCTTCTACCACCAAAGCCTGGGCGCGCTCCTGCTTGAAGATAGTATCTACCTGCCCGCGCTCGCGCCTGTCATTCAAAACTGCGCCTACTAAATCCAGCAAGCCTCGCCTGTCAATATCCAGGTTCAGATAGACCATGTATCCGGCGCTATCCACCAGAAATTTATTATCAAAGGGCAGGCGAGCAGGCTTCAGCCCGGCCATAAAGCTGTAGCCCGGGTCAAATACCAGCACCGCTTGAGCCGACTGCCCGCTCTGAGTTTTCAGGTAATTTCCTGCCGGGTAGTAGACCCGGTCAATCTTGGGTTCAGCCGTGAATTTTGTCTGGGTCAATAAAAGTGGAAGCAGCCCAAGAAAAGCTACTACCAGCAGACCGTATCTCAGAAATCTAATTGAATTAGCGGCAAAGAAGTTAGGGGTAATATTTTTATCAGATGTTTCTGACCAGCGTATTCTCCAGATATAACCGGAAGCCAGGCCTGCTCCCAGTAAGGCCAGCGGCAAGGCCCACTGTACGTAATACCAGGGGTGAAAAGATTTATTCAGAATCAGCAGCGCCATCATGGGGAAGCTCCAGAGGACCGGAATCAACCAGCGCGCCGTTCTCGCTACCCGCCCCCTTATCAAGTTTACAGCTAAAGCAGTCAGGGTGCATGCAGCCAGAAAAACGATCAGGACGCTACCCGGATAATCGGCAATCCTGCCAATCTGGTCCAGGCCCGCTTCCACTTCCTGCGGGCGTAAGGCTTGGAAGAAAACCATCTGTCTTAAAACTTCGCCCGGCTTCGCCAGGAGTACAACCGGCCCCATTACCACTATCACCGCGGCGATAAAACCAAGCGCTACCAAAAAGAGGGGCCGCCACTGCTTTCGGTAAATTATGTAAACTCCAAGCGCAAAGAGTAAAGCTACTCCCGGTAACTTGCAAAGTATGGAAAAAGCGACCAGAGCGCCACAAAGCGGCCATAGAAAAAGGCCTGACCGTTTATTTTTGCTATGATCGGCTTCAAAATAGCAGCCGAGAGCCAGGATGGCGAAGACATTGGCAGGTGTTTCAAGGGTAGCGACAGAAGAAGTCAGGCCGTCGGCGGCGTAAAGTAAGGCGGCGGCCACTCCCGGCCAGATTGCGAAGCTTTTACTTTCACTTCTCCACATCCGGCCAGCCGCCCAAAAAGCACCCAGTGCTGTCAGTAAGCCCAGCGCAATTACGCCCCAGCGGGCCAGCAGGAAGCTATTGAAACCATTTGCCGCGCCGCCTAATTTTAACAGCAGCGCGTAGAGCAATTCAGCTCCGGGAGGGTGAGCCAGGAAGAAATCACGATAGGGGACATGGCCCTGCGCCAGCAAGGCTGCTCCGCTGTAATAAACCATCTCGTCATAATTGGAAGCAGGCAACCGCCCGCTGGCATCAGGCAGCAGTTGAGCCGAACGCTCCCACCAGCCCAAAGCTAAAGTCAGCAGCAAAACTCCAATAGCGGCTGCAATTTCTATTCTATCGCGATAGTTACCTTTCGAAGTAGTGCTATCGGCAGAGAAAGAGCTTCCCTCAGTTTCAGGAAGGGGCTTAAGCCAGAGCAACAGCATGGCACCCTGTAGCCAGAAGGCCAGGGTTACCAGCGGGAAAACTGGAAAAGGTGAGTGTAGAAAGTCAAAAGGAGTGGAAAGAGTTACCACATCGCCAAATTGGAGGGTAAATAAAGCGACCAGCGCCTGGTAAAGCCGGGCTGGTACGTGCAGGGCTACCAGAAGGCCAGGCGTAGATAGCGCCAGTACAAGTCTGGCTTCCCATAGTAAAGCCTGTTTCCAGCCGGACAACCCAGAACCTTTCTGAGGTAAAGTAGGTATGATGTTATCTGTGTTATCTGATTGAACAGACTTTGAGTTTGAACTTCTGACTTCCTGCGGGTTAATAACCGGCCTCCCACTAGCTCGAGGATTCACATTCGGTGAGCGATTATAACAAATGCCTAAAGGAGGGTCAAAGCCGCCCATAGAAGGTTAATAATAGAAGGCTGATAAAAGGCTGATTAAAAGCTGATAGAAGGTTGATTCTGATGCTTACGAAGAGTATCATGTTCGAGCAATGATAAATGAAGTAACTAAAGAAATTCTCGATACAAAAGCTCCTGAAAATGAGCTTGCCCAACAACAGGCTGCCACTGGCCTGGGCATCTATTTACACATCCCTTTTTGTCGAACCCGCTGTACCTATTGCGATTTCAACACGTACACCAACCTGGGGCATTTACAGGGCCGTTACGCTCAAGCGCTGGCCCAGGAAGTAGAACGCTCCCTGGCGGCGGTTGCCGCAGGCCTTTATGACCCACTGAAGCCCCTTCCTTCCCTGGCAGACTCAGGCAACCCTGTTTCGCGACCAAAAGTTGAAACGGTCTTTTTTGGAGGCGGCACGCCTTCTCTGTTGCCACCTTCTTTCCTGGGTCGGACCCTCGAAGCGATTGCGCGCCGGGCTGATGTAGCACCTGACGCTGAAATTACGGTTGAAGCCAATCCGGGAACTCTAACCGTGGATAAGTTGCGGGGCTTGCGAGAAATCGGGGTAAACCGGCTTTCATTCGGAGTGCAAACCTTTGACGATACCCTGCTGAAAGCCCTGGGACGAACCCATAACGGGGCGGAAGCGGTGGAAGCCCTTGAGCAGGCCCGGCGGGTAGGTTTCGATAACGTAAACCTCGATTTTATTTACGGCTTGCCGGGCCAGACCTTAACCACCTGGCAGGCGACCCTGGAACGCGCTCTCTCAATTCGCCCGGCGCATCTTTCGCTCTACGCCCTTACCGTTGAAGAAGGCACCATGATGGACCGCCAGGTTAAGAGTGGAAGAATCACGCCTGCCGACGGTGATACTGCCGCCGATATGTATGAACTGGCCCAGGATCTTTTAGGCCAGGCAGGCTATATCCAGTACGAAATCAGTAACTGGGCTCTAGGAAGCAAGGAAGATATTCCAGATACTTCGCCCAGGTTGGCCTGTCGCCATAACCTGATCTACTGGCGCAACCGTCCCTACCTGGGGTGCGGTCCGGGTGCTCATTCATCTTTCGCAGGCTGGCGCTTTCCGGTTTTGAAAGACCCGGACGAATATATCCGGCGCCTGCGCAACGGTCAGAGCGTGATAGTGGAAGAGGATGCCGAGCAAATAACCCTGCCCCTGGCGCTGGCCGATACCGTTATCCTGGCTTTAAGGCTGAATGAAGGCCTGGAACTGGAGCGTGTCAAACGCGAATTTGGCAAATCGCTGGCTGAGTTTTATCCGGGCGTTACCCAACGTATGCTGGAACTGGGCTTGCTCGAAAGCTTTAAGGGAGCACAGGGCGAAGAACGATTGCGCCTGACGCGGCATGGCCGGGTACTGAGCAACGAAGTCTTTATTCGCTATCTACCGGATTAGGGAATTAGTTATTAGCGCCGCCGGTAAATAATAGAAGCCAGCGTCCTTGCCAGGCGCGGTTTGAAATTGCGCCACCAGGTATTAGAGCGAATCAGGGCTATCCGCATCCCAAATAACAGGCAAAAAAAGAGCGCAAACATTATTAAAAACATGATGGCCGGATTGCCTCCCAGTCTGAAAGCATCTTTAATCATCAGGAAGAGGATAATCCAGACAATTATAACCAGCCACATAAAGCGAGCGCTGGCTCGCGAGGCCGGGCTGAGAGGTTTCGGCTCTTTTTTCTGCTTTGGCTCTTGTTTCATGGCCTTATTATAACACCTGTCTGGTCGGAAAGCAGGCATACAAAAAGCCGCTTCAGGTCTGCCCGTTATACGCGGGTTAAAGCGGCTTTTAAAATTTTCTATATAGGCCAAACCGCGCTAATCAGTCTCGAAATCGGTAGGTAAATTCACCAGTCTGGTGCTGCAAATAGCGTTCAAGCTGCGTCTCGGTCAGGTAGCCCAGTTCGATCATAACTTCGCCCAGGCGCTTGTAATGACCGCGATGAGCCAGATCATCATGTCTGCGCAGGGCCATCTCCAGTTGCTGGCGAGTAATGACGCCCTGGCGCAACAAAAACTCTCCTAAATAGGGTACACCTGCGCTGGTCTTATCGGCGGTTTCCTTACTTTTACCGGTGTAACTCCACGAGCTTAAAGTGCTAGAGCTGCTAACCAGTTGGTCAAGCTCGGCCACTTTTGCCCGGGCCTGCTTTAAATATGAGAGCGCTACTTCATTTCGAGGATTACGGCTTACCACTCTCTCTAAAAGCTCCACCGCTTCGTAGGGATCATTGGCGAGATGAGCCAGCCACATCAGAGCCAGTTCATTGTGAGGGTCACGCTTGAGCACCTCCTGAAAGGCAAAGCGTGCCGGAAGCTTATTTCCGCGGGTGGCCTCTTCGACACCTCTTCTTAAGAGGCTAGTAACATCGTTACTGACTGCCCCGTTCATATCTTGCCCTATCCGTCAAACTACTACAAAAAGAGACTACAGAAACAATAGATTCAGCTAGCAACATCTACAAGAGAAATCAAAACAAAGCAGTTGATCTTAGTGAATATCGGCAATAAACTTATCAGGTGAGGACACAGACGGGACCAAGTCTATGCCAGGAACAATCTAACACTCTTGTATGATATTAATATAATATAGCAACAAATATGCCATAATGTCAATGCCCAGGTAGGAACTTAGGGGTACTAAAGTCCATTAAAAAATTACTATAATATTACATTAGTACTATTTATAAGAATATATTAAAAGCTTTTTAATACTAGGACCTCGTTAAAGTCCTGGTACATCTTGAGAAAGTACTATTCTCAGAAAATGAGAGAGTTTGAATATAAGCTAAAATATATCCTGTAATTCGGCATAATTTGCCCGATTCGCCCGTTCAAAAAAAATGTATTAAAATAAGCCCAGTTCTACTGTTTTTAGTACTCATACTGCTTTTGGTCATTAATCATTCTAGCAAGTGTCATCAACAGGTTCGTTTCAGCTATTTTCTCAGTCTAATTTCGTTGTTTAATGCTTGGAAAGGGTCGTTTTTATGCTCTATTGCGTGGAGCTTTTACCGCGCGTTGCTTCCTTGAGCGCCACGCCTGGTGCCAATAGCGAAAAATCTTTCTTATCTCATTCAGAGTTGGAAACAGGAGAACTTGCCAGTTCTGCGCCTGATAATGCCCATCTAGCTAACGACTTTAAAAGACTTTTTGGCGTTATGCCCGCTCAGATTGAACAGCGCAAGTTGTTTCTCCTGGAGTTTAACCCAGATACTCCTGTTCACTTTATGGAAAATGCTGCAAACCGGGCTGCCCGCACCCTTTTTGCCGACCCTGTTGCGCAGATTTACCGGAGCGGTCCAGTCTCGGATTTTTTCAACCTGGTAGGTCAAAGCGCCAATCAGGGTGTAATCCTGGCCGCCTACCGGCCTGGCGTCACTGACGCCGAGGCCGAAAGTGCCCAAAAAGGCTATGCGGTCATGGCGGCAGGTAGCCCCGAAACTTTGCCGTCACTCAACCGGGTACGAACAGCCGAACTTTTCCTGATAGACCTGCCGCAGCCTTTCAGCGGGGCACAACTGGCCGATTTCGCCCGCCATTACATAGTTAACGAACTGGTTGAGGACTTTGTAGCCTTTGCACCGGGCGCTTTTGATGCTGCCGTCCTCACCCGTTTCGCCGAAGCGCAATTCAACTTTAACGCTACTCCCAGTAGCGAAGTACGGACGGTCTCCCTGCGTTCCGCTACTGACGAAGAGTTAGTGCGCATCTCCAAAGAAGGCTTGCTGGCGCTTAACCTGGAAGAAATGCAGGTCATTCGCAATTACTATAACCTGGAAGGTCGAGACCCTACTGATGTTGAGTTAGAAACCCTGGCTCAGACCTGGAGCGAACACTGCGTACACAAAACCTTCAAGGCAGTTATTAACTACACCGAGTATGATGAGAAAGGTAGCGTTCGCGAACAGCGCGAAATTGATAGCCTCTTCAAAACCTTTATCGCCAATCCGACCCGCCAACTGCAAAAAGACTGGATAGTCTCGGCGTTCGTGGATAACGCCGGAATTATCAGTTTCGATGAAAATTATGATGTCTCTTTTAAGGCTGAAACGCATAATCATCCCAGCGCTTTAGAGCCGTTTGGCGGAGCAAATACCGGCCTGGGCGGGGTGATCCGAGATGTGATGGCTGTATCAGCCAAACCTATTGCCGCTACGGATGTTTTCTGCTTTGGCGAACCGGATACTCCCGAAGAAAGTCTTCCGCCGGATGTGCTACCTCCCGAGAGAATTTTCAGGGGAGTCGTGGACGGCGTGCGCGATTATGGTAATAAGATGGGTATTCCTACCGTAAACGGAGCAATCCTGTTTGACCGCGGGTTTGTCTCCAATCCGCTGGTTTTCTGCGGTACGGTGGGTATTGCTCCCAAAAATAGCCATCCCAGGGAACCAAAAGTAGGGGACCGTGTGATTGTAATCGGCGGGCGTACCGGGCGCGATGGCATTCACGGAGCAACCTTTAGCTCGATTGAACTGGGTGGAGATAGCCAGGCGAGCGAAGCTACCGGAACTTCAGGCGAAAGCAAGGCCGCCAGTGTCGTTCAAATTGGCAATCCGATTGAAGAGAAAAAGACCCTTGATCTCCTCTTAAAAGCGCGGGATCGAAAGCTTTATAATGCGGTGACAGACTGTGGGGCCGGTGGTCTATCTTCCGCTATTGGTGAAATGGGAGCGGAACTGGGCGTCCAGGTGGAACTGGCCCGTGTGCCATTAAAATACGCCGGGCTGGAACCGTGGGAAATCTGGGTAAGCGAAGCTCAAGAACGCATGGTCCTGGCGATTGACCCGGTAAAATTAGCCGAGTTTGTAGAGTTGTGCCGCATCGAAGGTGTAGAAGCCACTGACCTGGGCGAATTTACAGGTGATGGCATACTGCGGCTGACCTACAATGGTCGCACCGTTGGCGAACTGAAGATGGATTTCCTGCATAATGGGCTGCCTCGCCGGCACATGGAAGCCCGCTGGCAGGCACGCGCCCCCCGACCGGTCAACCAGCGTGCTCACTACGAACATCATCGCCCCTATCAGGGGTATGCCAGTGTCTTGAAGAAAATCCTGGCCGACCCGAATATTGCTTCAAAAGAAGCGGTTGTCAGGGTTTATGACCACGAAGTCCAGGGTTCCACCGTTATCAAGCCGCTGGTAGGCGCTGAGAATGACGGACCGGGTGATGCTGCGGTTATGCGTCCTTTGCCCGGTTCGCGCAAAGGGCTGGTAATCTCAAACGGTATTAACCCCCGCTACGGGCTGCTCGATCCTTACCATATGGCGGCATGTGCCGTGGATGAAGCCGTGCGTAACGCTCTAGCGGTTGGAGGCAGCCTGAACCAAATGGCGCTGCTGGATAACTTCTGCTGGGGTAATCCCAATGTACCGGAGCGCCTCGGTGAGCTGACCCGGGCCGCCCAGGCCTGCCACGATTATGCCCTGGCCTTCGGCCTGCCGTTCATTTCCGGCAAAGACTCGCTGAACAACGAGTACCGCGACCCGCAGAGCGGCGAAAGACTGCCTATTCCCGGTACGCTGCTTATTTCGGCTATGGCTGTAATCGAAGATATCGGAAAAACCGTCACCATGGATCTGAAACGCGAAGGCGGGCTGATCTATATTGCCGGTAAAACCAGGCCTGAACTGGGTGGTAGTTACTATGCCAAGTATCACGGGCAGGTTGAAGGAGAAGTGCCGAAAGTCGAAGCTGCCGCCGCCCTCAAGACTTTCAAAGCGATAAACCGGGCGATCCAGGCTGGACTGGTACGAAGCTGTCATGATCTTTCGGAGGGTGGTCTGGCTGTAGCAACCGCTGAAATGGCTTTCTCCGGGAACCTGGGTATCCGCTACGACCTGACACACGTACCGTATGCCGGTTCCAAAAATGACCGTACCAATGCCGCCTTACTCTTTAGCGAAACACCCTCACGCTTTTTACTGGAAGTAGCGCCTGAAAATAAAGCGCAATTCGAAGCGCTAATGCAGGGTACCAGTTACGCCCAGATCGGCACGGTGTTAGGTTATGACGAGTATAATGTTACCGGCCTTTCGACGGCAACGGTTATGCGGGTGCGAGCCTCGGAGCTTAAAGCTGCCTGGCAAACTCCGCTCATTGAGCGTTAAACAAGAGGAGAGAAGTGTTAGAGAAAAAAGCGCGAGTGCTGGTTTTACGCACTGCTGGTATTAACTGTGATGCTGAAATGGTAACAGCCTGGGAACTGGCCGGAGCAGAAGCTGATCTGCGCCACATTAATGAGATCGCCGGGCCACAGGCTAGTCAGATCCTTGACCACTATACTATCCTGGCGATACCGGGCGGCTTCTCTTATGGAGACGATCTGGGAGCGGGAAAACTACTGGCTAATGAAATGATTTATCGCCTTACCGAGCCTTTCAATAGCTTTGTAGAGTCAGGACGGCCGGTGCTGGGAGTTTGCAATGGCTTCCAGGTGCTGGCTAAAACCGGCCTTTTTGGTGACCTGACCCTGATGCCTAACCGATCAGGCCATTTTGAATGCCGTTGGACCTATCTGCGTAACGAAAATAGCAGTAGCCTTTTCCTGCGTGGGATCGAACAGCTTTATCTGCCCGTAGCTCACGGGGAAGGCAGAGTAGAACTGGGCGAAACCAATCGCCTGGAGAAACTGGAAAGCCACGAAGCTGAAAGTGGCGCTCAAATCGCCCTGCGTTACTGTGATGAGAGCGGCAACACTCAGGCCGGTTATCCCTGGAATACGAATGGTTCTGATGGAGCTATAGCCGGCGTTACCAACAGGAGCGGTACTGTTTTCGGCCTGATGCCTCACCCGGAACGTTTCGTGTCACCCTGGCAGCACCCTCAGTGGACCCGCTTGCAGGGCAACGAAGGCGGCCTGAGTAGCGAGGGAGAAGGCCTGAAAATCTTTCGTAACGCTGTTCAGTACGTGGTTAAAGAGCTTTAGCGCATTCCTGGTTAATCGACTTCCAGTTCGCTGCCCTCTTCGGAGGGTAGCGGGCCTATTTTTTTAATGCCATATAAGCGCAGATGTTCCAGACTGGCCGCTTCATGTTCCAGTAAGGAAAGCTCTTCCTCCAGCGTCTTGTTAAAGTGATGAAATGCAATCAGCCGCGCTAACAACAAACCTGAAAAGGCGCAGGCCAATCCTCCTATCAGGCTTCCCGCTGAATAGAGCAGCCCTATCGTTAAGCGATTTTCCCTGAAAAGAGTAAAGGTTTCCAGGCTAAAAGTGGAAAAGGTAGTATAAGCACCTACAAAGCCGCTGGCGAAAAAAAGGCGCCATTCCGAGGAGACAGTATAGCGTTCAATTATAAGGGTCAGAAAAAGGGCCAGCACAAAACTGCCGGTCAGATTTATAAAGAAGGTTCCGGCAGGGAAACCGCTGGCAGGTGTTTTTATAATATTACTCAGCAAGTAGCGGCTGATGGCGCCTAAGGCGCCTCCCGCCTCTACTACCAGATATTTCCGCATTTATATCTAATTACCTCGCTTAAAGGTTTCCAAACCATACTCCAAGAAAGGTTGCCAGTAACCCCAGGCCATAACTACCCAGTAGATTAAAGACTAAGGCTGCCGGGTACCTGCGCTCGTGCAGCATGGTTAGAGTTTCGTAGGTCCAGGTCGAAAAAGTGGTATAACCGCCACAAAAGCCGGTAGCAATCAGCCAGCGATAAGCCTGGTCGGCCATTATGGAACGGGCAGCCAGCGTTACGAATAAACCGAGAATAAAGCTTCCGGTTAGATTTATTACCACGGTACCGTATGGAAAAGCCGTACCTAAACGCTTTGCAAAGAAATTGGAAAGGATAAAACGGGCATTCGCCCCCACAAAACCACCTGCCCCTACCAGTAACAAGTCTAGCATTAAGGTTATCTAACACTCCAGAATCTTCATTAAAAAAGCCTCTACCAAAAAAGGAATATCCCCGGTAGAAGCTATCAGTCAAAAGACATTAAGCGAGCCTCATCGCTTATTTTTTTAAGACCTTTCCTATATAGGTCTTGCTAAGTTTATGTGTTAGAAAGGAGGATGTCAAGCCAGTTTTTCAATCAAAAATGCAGGCTTACTTTTGCTCAACCGAGCTCGGCTGTAAAGAGTAAAAACCTGCATTTTTGATTCGATTGTTATTTAATTTTGCGAACAATTAAGCGAGGTATAAATTGGAGCAGCTCTATCGTGTTCGTTCCGTTACAAGAAAATTAGAAATTGCTCTATTTATCTCTTAAGTGCCAGAGGAAAGCACTCGAAAAAACCAACCTCAAAGACCATTACCAGGCGCGTTGAGGCCGGCGACGTGAAGAACTATCGAAGGTATAATTGCTGCTGCTTCTCTTGCGATTGAGCATCGCAACACAGGCGGTCTGCCCGCAAGTCTGAGACCAGTTTCCATCGCGTAATTGACGTGGTTCAAAAGGACGTCCACAACCGGCGCAGCGAGGACCAGAGAACTTCTGCTGCTTGTTCATGCTAATATTCACCCCATTTCTATATTTGATTTTTAGTATTGCACTGCATAGTGCTGTAAAGAGTCAAGTGGTATTAAGTGAGCTAAATCGTGCTCTACAATAATGCTACTATTGTAACACAATCTTTCAAGAAAACAATGTGATTTGACTCACAAATTAAGGACTTTTAGGTTAACGCCCTTTTAGAGCTTCAGGAGTAGCTCGACTAGCTCGCACTTACAAGATCTCGCACACCTATATATCATTTTGTGTGCCAATAGATAGCTTTTACCAATCGGATTATAGTTTTCTTTGTGTGTTACACTAGTACTACGCTTGAGGCTGTTAAATGGTTTCGTCATTTAACAAGCTCTAATGTAATTCAAACACTTAAACCGGCACTTTTTGGAAACCCTGGCTGAGTTCTTTGTGGCAAAGAGAGGTTATAAATGGTAAGATTAACACGTGATTGGCAGGCTGTTAGTTACTAAAACCAGGGTTACTAATTTTTTTGCAAGCGAATATTAACAGTCGTATAGTTCGCTGGTGCGCATGCTTCCTTTTGTTATGGGGGATAGTTCTGTGCAGCCTTCCTGCCCAAACTGCTTCCGCCCAGGTTACATCAGGTCTGCCTCCCGGTGTGCAGGTTGCACTCAATACGGCTGTTCCCAATTTTCCAGATAATATTACCTTCCAGTTTAAAGCCACGCTGACATCTGAGATTCCGGTTTTAAGCCAGGTTGATCTGGCCTACCGGGTAAATGGAGAAGTGGCCACCAATGTACACCGTCAAAAGCTTGAAAATTCCAGCAGTCCTGAAGCTAAATATGTTGTAGATACTCAAAAAGAATATATCCCGCCCGGAGCAAGTATAAGCTACTACTGGCGTTTAACAGACAGCCAGGGTAACATTTATGAAACACCCCACCAGATTTTTGCCTACCAGGATAATCGTTTCAATTTCAAAGAACTTAAAAAAGGCCTGTTGACGGTACGCTGGTATCAGGGAGACGCTAACTTTGGGCAAACGGCTCTCAACAAAGCACAGGCTACCGTTGATCGTCTCAGTGGCCTTTACAAAGTACAACCCGATAAACCTATCAATATAACGATCTATCCCGATAGTCGCGCCATGTTTACGGCGCTGCCGCCTAATACCCAGGAATGGGTAGGCGGGCAGGCTATTCCGGAATTAGGAACAATCGTGCTGGCGGTAGCACCGGGCGACCTAAAAGAACTGGGCCGCAGTATTCCCCACGAGGTCAGCCACCAGGTCGTCTATCAGGCTACTCGTAATCCCTATAATGTCCCACCTAAATGGCTGGATGAAGGTCTGGCGGTTAATAACCAGGATCAAGTAGATGGCTTTTTACAGGAAGCTTTTGAACGCGGGCGCGACAAACGTACCCTTTTCCCGTTACGGGTCCTGAATGGCTCATTTCCTGCCGATACCCAGCAATCTTACCTGGCTTACGGGCAGAGTGTACAGCTAGTGCGCTACATCCTCAAAACCTACGGAGATAGCGCCATCGAAAAGATGCTGGCTGCCTTTAAAACCGGCATGAGTTATGATGAAGTGGTTGAAACGGGCCTGGGTATCAGTCTGGACCAGCTCGACTGGGAATGGAAAAAATCTATTAGCTACCCGGTAGCGCCTCCGATAGAAGCTACCCCTGCCGGGCAAGCTACGCTGGCTTCCACTCCTCAAGCCTCTGAGGCGCTGGTGGTTTCCAGCGTAGTCCCGGCCACCCCCACACCGGACCAGGCCTCTAATTTTGCCGCACGCGCTGTAACTGCTGCCGTTGTAACGCTTACCGCCCAGAGTAACCCTGCTGCTACCGCTCCGGGCAACGCTGAAAGCCGGGTTGTACCATCCCCGGCCAGTAATTCATTTAAAAACTCGGAAGCTAATTCTAAAGCGGCCCAGGTTGCGAATAACTCTTCCAATGAAGGGCTTTCAGGTTTTATTATAGTAGTGGCTTGCCTCGTTCTAATCAGTACAGGCTTGTTAGTGATACTAGCCAGGCATAAAAAGACCCCTCGGCTGTAGTAAGGTGAAAATAGCTGGGGAGCGGAGAGAAAGATCAAGAGAAAAGATTATGAAAGATAAAAGTCATGTAATAGATAAGGTCTTCTGGAGCGCTTATAACCGTTACTGGGAAAAACTGGAGCAGCCCGCGTCCTCAGTCGAACAGGTAGAAAAGATCATTAACTTACTCCTTGAAAACGGGGCAAAACCCGGGCAGCGTGTAATAGATGCGGGGTGCGGTAATGGCCTCTATAGTCTGGCCCTGGCAAAGAACGGCTTTAGAGCTACCGGAGTGGATTTCGCACCCGGCGTACTGGCCAGCGCCCAGCGTAAAGCCGAACAGCAACACCTGAACGCTGACTTCGAAAAAATGGACCTGGACAATCATTTCTGGTTTGCCGACGGCTATTTTGATCACGCTTTTTGCCTCTCGGTGCTAAATCTGCTGAACAGACCGAAATGGGCTCTGAACGAATTACACCGCATCCTCAAACCGGGCGGGCTGCTAATTGTTTCACTATGGCTGGACCCGGTTAAGTACCGTGAAAGTTATCCCGAAATGTTCCAGCCGTCAACAGCTAACAGTAACGGCGTAAAAGATCGCGCCAAACAGGCTGCCCGTAACCTGAGTGGGCGTTCAATTCATACCCGTTTCTGGTCAGTGGAAGAATTTCAGGATTTGCTGACAAAGCAGGGTTTTGAAATCTTGCAAATGGGCGGCTCACCCATGTTACTGGCTGTAGCCAGGCGTGCTTGACATGAAAATTGGGTTCAAGTAACATTTATATTAAATGGAAAAAAGGAGAAGTTTTGTGGCGCAAGAGCTGGAAGGCCTGTCGGCGGTAATCCTGGCGGGCGGAAAAGGCACTCGCATGAAGTCCCGGTTACCGAAAGTATTGCACCCGGTCCTGGGCGAACCGATGATTTTTCACTCCTTACGCGCTGTAGAGCATGCCGGGATTCCTCCCGAACGTACTATAGTAGTAGTAGGGCACGAGGCGGAAGCGGTTCGAAAAGCAATCGAAGCGCGCGGCCCTTATCGCTTCGCTGAGCAACCGGAACCATTGGGCACCGGACATGCCCTGATGGTTGCCGACTCCGTGCTTCAGACTCTCGCCCAGGATCTTACGGGAGGTTTGAAAAATATCCTGGTGCTTTACGGTGATAATGTTCTTTTGAGACCCCAGACCCTTGCCAGCCTGATCAATCTTCATTTGAAAGCTTCTCCGCTCGTAACCCTGGCCTCAGCCGAAACTCCTGACCCTAGCGGCTATGGCCGCGTTATCCGCCAGCCTGAAACAGGACGTTTTCAGGCGATTGTAGAACAGGTCGATTTACTTCCAGAACAGGTCAGCATCAAAGAATTCAATGCTGGAGTTTATGTCTTTCAGGCCGATTGGGCTTTAGCTTCGCTCCCACGCCTGAAAAAGAGCCCCAAAGGGGAATATTACCTGACTGATTTACCCGGTTTTGCGATTGAGGACCAGCCCGATAGCGTGGAAACGGTTTTAGTGGATGCCGAAGATGTGCTCGGTATTAATGACAGAGTACAACTGGCCGAAGTTTCTGCCATTTTACGCCAGCGTATTCTGCGCCGGTGGATGCTGGCAGGCGTTACAGTCACTGACCCGTCCAGCACCTATATCAGCGCGGAAAGTATAATTGGGCCGGATACTGTAATTGAGCCGAATACTCATCTTAAAGGGGCCTGTAAGATTGGAAGTGATTGTGTGATTGGTCCAAACTCCATTCTAAGTAATATTCAGACCGGAGACCGGGTCAATGTCCTGGCCTCAGTCCTTGAAGACAGCGTACTGGAGGATGAAGTAGCCATCGGTCCCTTTAGCCGGGTACGGCCCGGTTGTTACCTTGAAAAGGACGTGCGAATGGGCAACTTTGCCGAGGTTAGCCGGAGCAGGGTCGGAACCGGCACCAGGCAAGGACACTTCAGTTTCCTGGGAGATGCTACGGTTGGACCGAATGTAAATGTCGGGGCCGGTACAATTACCGCGAACTATGACGGTGTCAATAAAAATAAAACAATCATTGGCTCACACGTTTTCCTCGGTTGCGATACAATTCTGCGGGCCCCGGTATCTGTAGGAGATGAGGCAAAAACGGGGGCCGGTTCAGTCGTTACTAAAGATGTTCAGGCCGGTACAACTGTTGTCGGTATACCTGCTCGTCTGATCAAACGAAAGAAAGCGGAAGAAACCACTGGTACAGGTGAGGGTACTTCTGCCGGTTAGAATTGGTGATAAGAGTTAATCGGAGTCCTTACGTCTTTTCTTTAGGCACAAATTAAGCGGATAAACATTCTGGGAAGAGAAAATACCAAGTAGGAGGAATATGGACGGCAGGCTACAGATTTTTAGCGGTAATGGAAATCGGGAGTTAGCGGAAGAAATTTGCCAGCAACTTAACTTGCCTATGGGCAAAGCAGTTGTCAGTACTTTCAAAAATGGTGAAAGCCGGATTCGGTTGGAGGAGAATGTCCGCGGAGGAGATGTTTTTATCGTCCAATCTATTTGCGACCCGGTTAATCATCATATTATGGAATTAGCTTTTATGATCGACGCGATTCGCCGCAGCAGCGCCGGGCGCGTGACCGCAGTAATTCCCTATTATGCCTATGCCCGGCAAGAGAAAAAGATGAGCGGGCGCGAACCGATCAGCGCTAAACTGATTGCCAAGTTCCTGGAGTCGGCAGGTGCCGACCGGGTACTGACCATTGATTTACATGCGGCTGCTATTGAAGGCTTTTTTGAAGTGCCGGTAGACCACTTACGTGCCGGTCCGCTCCTGGCTGAACATTTCCGGCGGTTGCGCCTTAGCGATATAACGGTTGTCTCACCTGACCCCGGCGGAGTAAGCCGAGCCAGTGATTTTCGTAACCGTTTAGGCGGTAATCTGGCTATTATTGCCAAGCAACGCCCGGAAGTGGATGTAGTCGAATCTCTTGAAATGGTCGGGGACGTGTCCGGGCGAACTGCCATTATTGTAGATGATATGATTTCCACCGGAGGGACGCTGGCGCAAGCCGCTCACCTCGTAATGGAAAGAGGCGCTAAAGAAGTTTATGCCTGCGCCGTACACGGCTTATTTGCCGGGGATGCCTTCGAGCAACTTTCAAAATCTCCGCTCAAGCAGGTGGTTGTTACCAATACTTACCCGGTAAGCGCCCAGGCCCAGTCTTTAGGTGTAGAAATATTAACCGTTGCCCCCATGATTGCCGAGGCAATTATGCGGATACATAAAGACCTGTCTATCAGTGTTATGTTTACTTAATAACCGGCAGGCAGGAAATATGAATTTTCATTATATATGAACAATTTTTTGATAAATTTAGCAGGGTTAAGCCAGACGCTGGCCCAGACTACTGTAACGCTGCCACCGGGTTACGAAGTTTGCGATCAGCGTATTACGGCAACCCGCTGGACTGTTTTTGGTCTCTCCCTGTTGGGAGTGTTAGTTGCCTTAACCCTGCTGTGGATTAATACCGCCGCCGAAAATGCCCTCTCCAGCCTTAGCCGCCACCGCTTGCAGGCCATGAAAGAACGCCACGAAAAGCGAGGGCAACTGGCGGAAGACCTTCTAAATCGCCCCGCCCAGGTTACAGCCACTATCAATGTACTCAATGTTATTTGCCTGGTACTCAGCGCTGCTCTGTCGATCTCTGCCATTCACCAGTTTAACCTCTACGGTATCGAAGTAACTATTATGGTGCTGGTGCTGACCTTCCTGACCCTCAGTTTTGCCAGGGCTTACCCCAAAGGCTATGCTCTCAACAATCCTGAAAAGGTCGCTTTACGTTTGAGTGGCTTTGTCAACGTGGAAACTTTCGTGATGAGGCCGGTAGTCTGGCTGGTGGGCAGCGCGGCCAATGCTCTTTTGCGGGGAACAGGCCTGAAACCATTGCCTGCCAGCGGTGTAGCGACGGAAGAAGAATATGCTTTACTGGCAAATATCGGCGAGGAAGAAGGCCTGATAGAAGAAGAAGAACGCCAGATGATCCGCAGTATCTTCCAGTTTGGCGATACTGTAGTCCGTGAAGTGATGGTGCCTCGCCTGGATATTAAGGCTATTCCCAGCACAGCCACGCTTGAGGAGACCCTCGATATCATCAATTCTTCGGGTAAAAGCCGCCTGCCTGTCTACAAACCGGATATTGACCATATTCAGGGTATTCTGTATGCCAAGGATGTTTTACGGTCCATCCGCCTGCACGGGCAAACCAATTTCAATATGGAAAACCTGTTGCGACCTGCCTACTATGTACCCGAGTCGAAAAAAGTGGACCAGCTATTCGCGGAATTACAGCAACAGCATGTACATATTGCTATTATTGTAGACGAGTATGGTGGCACGGCTGGCCTGGTAACTATTGAAGATTTACTGGAAGAAATTGTGGGTGAAATCCAGGACGAATACGATGTCGAAGTCGAGGATTTCCAGCGAATCAGTGAAGATGAAGCCCTGGTAGAAGCTCGCCTGAACCTGGGCGATATCAATGAGCAGTTCCATACCAACTGGGAATCAGAGGATATCGAAACTATCGGCGGTTTTGTCTACGACCGTTTAGGGCGTATCCCGGAAGAAGGCGACCAGTTGCTGGTTGACCGTGACGGGCACTTGCTGGAGCTTCAAGCGGATGGCGATGTAGTTCTGGACCGGGAAGAATACCCGGCGGAGCAGTCGGAACCCGTACATAACTACTACCGTATCAGTGTCCTTAAAGTAACCGGGCAGCGCCTGCGACAATTGCGAATTGAGCATATCGAGATAACACCTGTAATAGAAGCGGCGGACCCTGTCGATGAACCACGCGCCACGAACAGAAGTGATGGCCGCGACCGGGAACGAGAGAGAAAACGCAATCCAAAAGCAAGCAATCCCGAATCAGATAACCCGCCACAATTTCCGGGTGCGCAGCCTTTATCAGAGTAAGAGAATCAAAAACACCGCCCGAGAGGCGGTGTTTTTGGATGCCGGGTTCTCTACATGGCGAGCCAGCTTGCCAGCAACATCCCCAGTACCAGGAAATTCTGACCGCGAGCGTTATACCAGATAGCGCGAGCCAGGGGCTTCTGGATAAAGTAACGCTGCAACACCAGTTGAGGCAGCAATAGAAGCCCGATAAGGGCAGCGGCAACCGGCCGATCTTCCAGGAGCAGAGCTACTACTACCGCCAGTTGGGCTCCATCCATCAACAGGCAGGCCAGTTGCGCGGCCCGGCGTGTACCGTAGACCACCGGGACACTGGGCAACTTCAACTGGTAATCCCCGCGTATACTCTTGAAGTCATTCAGGATCATAATACCCGTACCGCCAAGCGCATACAGGCCGGCTATTGTTAACGAGCGCCAGTTTATCTCACCAAAAACACTGGCTGCCGCCAGCCAGGGCAGCAATATATAAGAAATTGCGCTGGAGAAAGGACCGAGCCAGGTGAAGCGCTTCAACCGCACTGGAGGTGCGCTATAGTTATGGGCCATGAAAATGCCCAGAAACGCCAGGCCAGTTACGACCGGGCCAAGCCAGTAAGCCACCAGCAAACCTGCAAAACCCAAAGCTGCTATCAACTGGTAAACCTGCCTCAACGTAATACGCCCGCTGGGTAAAATCCGCCAGGGCTCATTAACCGCGTCTACCTCCCGGTCAAAGTAATCATTGATGGCCTGGGACATGCCGCAGAGCAGAGGCCCTGAAAGTAGCAAGCCTCCCAGAAATTTCAGTAAGGCTTCGGGAGTAACTACTAATCCACCCGTTCCTGCCGCACCACACCAGAAACTCCAGACTACCGGTACCCAGGTAATCGGCTTCATAAGACTCAACCATAGGGGTAGCCTGCTGCGCCAGCCTTCCTCTTTTTTAGTTGAAACTGGCGCAGGCGGAGGCACTACCGCCAGCTTGAGGGCAGTATTGGAGCGGCGAGCTTCAGGATAGAGAGGAGCATCTGGATAATCTGCGGCGTGGTCGGATGGAATAGACCTGCTAACGCTTTCACCGGGCAGCACAGCACTCAAATAGTCAGGTTTATATTTAGTAATCTTCATGATTGGAACCCTTTTCTAGCAGATCTGCGCCTTAGCGGATCTATGCGTTTCTAGCAGCATGCTACCATAGCCACCAGAAGCTCCATGTAGTAAATACTACCACCCTAAAATTCAGGCTAAAGGGTAAGCAAAGCTTAAAATTGACCTGAAAACCCCATGTAGTAAATGCTACAGACCCATATACCCCCCCGTGTTAACATGACTTCCACAAGGGCAGTAAGGACTTCTTTCTGGCTTTACTTAACGCGTCCCACTATCCTGCTGTCGCTCCTGGACTAACAGCGGAGTCCAGCTTCTCTTTTACTCACTCATACATTTATCAGGAAGTGAATTAAAGATGCGGATTATTATTTTTACCGGTAAAGGCGGAGTTGGAAAAACTAGCGTAGCCGCGGCGACCGCCGTTAAAGCGGCCAGCCAGGGCTACAAAACGCTGGTAATGAGTACCGACCCGGCGCACAGCCTTGCCGACTCTTTTGATCGTGAAGACTTTCTGGGACCAGATCCCAAGCTGATTGCTCCGAACCTCTGGGGATTGGAAGTTGATATTTACGACGATTTGCGGACTAACTGGGAAAATGTTCGAGTACATTTCGCCAGCATTCTGACCGCGCAAGGTGTGGACGGGCTACTGGCCGATGAAATGGCAATCCTGCCGGGCATGGATGAACTTTTCAGTCTGGTCCGCATTAAACGTTACCATAAGACCCAGGAATACGACCTGCTGGTGGTAGATTGCGCTCCTACCGGTGAAACTCTGCGGATGTTAAGCCTGCCCGAAACTTTAGCCTGGGGCATCAAGCTTTTCAGAAACGCCGAAAAATTTATCGTAAAACCCGTTTTGCGCCCCCTATCAAAGGTCGGTCCCCTCTCCAAGATGGTAGCGCCTGAAGATGTATACGTGAGTATTGACAGCATGTTTACCGAACTGGAAGGGCTTACTTCTATTCTCGGGGATACCAAGAATAGTAGCGTGCGCCTGGTGATGAACCCGGAAAAAATGGTAATCAAAGAGTCGCAGCGTGCCCTCACTTATCTCAGTATGTACGGGCTAATGGTCGATAGCGTGGTAGTCAACCGTGTTTTGCCGGTAGACAAAGATAGCGGCTACATGAATTCGTGGAAAACCATTCAGCAGAAACATCTGAACGAAATCAACGACTCTTTCTCGCCATTGCCCATCCGCCAGGTTCCCATGTACCCCATGGAAGTGGTCGGTCTGGAAGCGCTCAAACAGATGGCCGATGATATCTACGGAGACCAGGACGCTACTTCTTTCCTGCACACCGAACGACCATACGAAATCACAAAAGCCGGAAATGGCTATACGGTCAAAATGCACCTGCCATTTGCTGAGGAAGATACGCTTGACCTGTGGCATAAAGGCGATGAATTGATCGTACAGGTAGGAATACAGAGGCGGATAGCCACCCTACCTACGGCTATAGCGGGCATGGAAGCAGGCGCGGCTGACTTTGACGGCAAGTGGCTCATGATAAACTTTACGCCCAGCGCCACGGCCCAGGCTGTAGGAGCGGGAGCTAAAACAGGCGTACGTTAGCTTCTATTCTTATCGAAGGCCGTACCTTTTATTTTACACTGACCTGGCTTGCGGCTTTCCGCAGGTCTGACTTATATATTTTCAAACGGATTGAGGATAGAACCTTCGCTGGAGGTAATCTGAAATCCAGGCAATTCCAGTTTTTCCGAAGGGAGGTGAAAGTATGGCCGGTTTAATTTCCAAGACTGCCGATGATTTGGCCGAGATTTTTGAGGTCCAAAGCGACGGTTGGTGGATGTGGGTCGCCTCGATGCTCCGAACCACAGCCGACTCGGTAGAGCGGATTGTAGTCGGAACTTATGGCGTATCCAGCGGTGGTCGGGTAAGCACACGCCCCACTACGGGCGCGCCGACAGCAGGCGCTCGTTTCCGCGATAAAGAGATAGAGTCCCGTTTTACCAAACTCGGGTAGAGCGTAATTTTACTCTTTGTACCCGGCACAGTTAAACGCCGCCTGTTTAAAGAGGTTCTTGCCGCTTGACGGTAAAAACCAAAGATACGGGCGGTGTGCTTTAGCTGTAGCTTAAAATAAACCCTGATATTCTAAGCGCTCCAGATGATGGGCCAAAACTTATCTCACTCAAGACTGTTTGGAAAGGCACGAGGGTATCACCTTGACTGCAATCATTGATTCAAAGAACGATTCACGGCCAGAACTGAGAAGTCGAACCAAAAAGAAAGCCGAAAAGAGTTTAATCAACTTCTTTATGGGAACAAACTCTAACGGCAAGCACCTGGAAGAAGCCTTGCGCCAGCAAATAGTTATGCCGGGCGAGCGTCTTCTGGGCTTCTTTGATGGGATTTTCTTTGATCAGGAAGGCGCAAGAGTTGGTGGGATGGCCCTGAACGATTACCTGATTATTACGGATCGCCATGTAATATTATGGGCCCGCGACCAGTTCAAGGACTACGTTGATCGTTTCGCTCTGGCCAACTGCCAGGTGTTGTCTACCCAGCAGAAAGACATGCTGCATGGCACTATCAGATTAGGCCTGGAAATACCCGCAGATAGCGAAAATGAAGCAGCCCTGAACGAACAGCTTGAGGTAATCTTTGATTTTGTACCGCTGGCTGACCTGAAGCAAATTGCGGACATAATCGAAGTAGTCAGTAATGTACACCGGGACTTGATCAAGGGTGGCGCAGACGAGTCAGACCGCTGGGAAGCTTCCTGGATTTTGTTTAACCAGGTTTTTGTAAACCCGGAACAAACTCCCGCACCTGCATATCAGCAGGACAAAAGCTTCAGTCAGGTCGAATTTGTACCCACTGAAGACTTTGACGCAGACGAAATTGAAACTCTGATGACTCCTTTGAGCCGGCTCGATAGTCTTGATAGAGTCAGTGAATTCTGCGCTCCTCCACCCCTACCTCACCCCGTGAACCCGGCCAGGTTGTCTGCTTCAAAGACGCATGGAGCAGCGGATAGCGGAGGGTCTGTTCAGGAATTAGAAGAAGAGTTGCGGTGGTTAAACCAAAAACTGGCTGGTGATACTTATTCTGCCAGTTCACGTACCGATACCTACAGCAATCCACGCCCTGACCCGGCAGCCAGCAGTTCTGCCGGTCCCGGTACACGTCTCAAGCAAGATCTGAACCCGGAAGGGCTTTACAATATAGGAAGAGCAGGCCGGGCCGCCTGGGATGGCCTGGATAAACTGCGCCGAGAAGCCGAAGCCAAATTCGAAGCGCGAGGTGGCATTGTTACAATGATGCAAACCCTGCGCGACAGCGGGATGAATTTGAAGGACATGACAGATTTTGTGGTAGCCATCAACGGTTTGCTGGAAACCATGAATCAGAGTCCCGCCGCCCGCGAAATTGCCATGACTTTCCTCAACCGCAGCTCGTTTCTATCAGGGCTGGGTGGTCAGAAAGGACCGGATAACAAGCGCCCCATTCCCGAAGTAGAAGAAGTATTCGAAGATGTCAGTCCCGGTGCAGGAAAGAGCAATTCAAAAAGTAAAGAAGTGCCGCGTATGAAGGTTGAGCGGCGCGATAAAACCAGAAGTAACGAATCAGGTACTGATACGCTCAATCCACCTCGCTATAAAGTTGCTATCCGTAAAAAGGAACCGGAGGAAGAAACCCCGGTCCAGGTGGTCGAGGCGGAGCTAAAAGCGCCTGAGACCTTTGAAAGTGAGGCCCTCACGGAGTCAGCCGAGGAAGCTTTACAGGCAGATGTACAACCTGAAGCGGAAGCAGCTCAGGGTAGTCCTCTTTTTACTTCAAAACGGGCTCGCTTGAAAGTACGGGTTCTGGAAAACAGTGCTCAGGAAATAAATAACTAAAAAATGTAGTTGGCAGGCCAGGCACCTGCCCTCGGATAAATAGCAGAGTTTAGGACAGGAGAGAGTGCTATGAGCATCGAAGAGAGCGCGGTAGAAGCGGCAGTGAGCGGAAAAATTGACGTGCCTGTAGATATCTATGTAGGCATTAATGTGGTCCGCCAGCATGTTGCCGAGTTCTTCTATCGCGCAAAATCCCAGGGGATTCTGGGTAGCGATGAGACGGCACTGGCCATTTTTGACTGTGTTATCCTCGACCGGGAAGGACGCCGCCTGGGCGGACTAACTTTGCACGATTACGCTGTCATTACCGACCAGCATTTGATTACCTGGGGGCGCGGCAGAAACAAAGATATCGTAGACCGCTTTCCCTGGGAAGATCTGAATCTTGATAAAATGGGACGGCGTAACGCCTTTGAAGGCGTGATTAAATTTAACTACCTCTTAAAGCCGGTCGGAAACAAGCGTAAAATTTCGCTAAAGGGGCACGATGCACGGGTTGAAACGACTGTACAGGCTCCCGCAAAGAATCGAGGAACCAGTCTTTACCTGGACCTGATGCCTGCCGGTGAAGTAAAAGTGTGCGCCGAAATGATGCAATTTTTCATTTCTGCGGTAAACGGCGAGCCTACTGCCGGTATTTTCAAAGAACACTTCCGGGCGGATATCACCCGTTCCCAGGAACGATTGAGTAATATTAGCATCTTTTTGCGGCCCTTCTATCTCGACATGGGTAACGGAATGCTGGTCGAGGCCGGGGAAATGGCAGAACCACGCGCCGGTAAAGCCGGACCTGTCGGAGGCAGCGCTGTAAGAGAAGAAATTCGACACGCCCGCCCTGAACCTCGCCCGGCGCGACCCGCACCACCACCGCCGCCCGCTGCGCCCGAACCTGCCCCTACTTCGACCGCAGGCGATTACAGCATGAGCGGGAACGTACCGGTAATCGGGGCCAACCAGATTTTGAATACCGGCAACCGTCCAACCGATACAATTCGAGGCGTTTCCCGTAACAATGACACCATGCGAGGAGCAGGTAGCGGCGGCAGCAAAGAAAACAGCCTTTATGAAACAGCTAGTCTGAACACCAATCCATACAACGGACCCAGCAAACTGGATAGCTACGAAGGACGTGTAACAGGCCGTGCCCCGTCCGGAGGGCAGAGCCGTTTAACCCAGGTTGCCACCCCGGCACCGGTAGCGCGTATAGCGCCACCGGTCGAAAAAGCACCTGCACCACGCCCGGTACGTGAGAACATCCCTCCGGCGGCCCGTATCACTACGACCCGGATTGGCGCCAGCGGTTCCGTCATGCCGCCTGCTACTCACGTAACACCACCGGCTTTGCCGATTCAGAATAAAACGCGCCTAACACTCTCTAGAGTGCGGCAGGAAGTGGCCGAGATACAGGATAGTAGTGAGGAACGCCCCCTGGTCATGCCGATTGGTATCGCCCTGGTTAAAGGTTCGCTCAATATTTACAGTATAAGCCGCCTGACCCGTGGTTTATGGATTGACCCGCGCAATATCACCCGAAATATTACCGACCTTAGCCAGACAATCGGGGCCCTGGGTGATATCGCAGATGTAGTCACCACTGATGAAGGAGCGCGTAACGTTGCGCTGCGCCGCCTGAGAATCAGCGCCAATACATCCCTGGGCAACAATATCATTTTCCACTACACGGTTTGGCCATTCATCAAACCGATCATTGATGCCTTGAGCTTACCTGCCACCTGGGATAAGGATAGTCAGGTAACCCGGCGCATCTCAGTACGAAAACTTGACGACGAAACCATAGAACTGACCGATGAGACTCCGGCCCGGGAAGTAACCGGCGATAGCGGATTGGTAGACCTGGGACCTGCCGCCGGCAAGGATACTGCTACGGTCACTACCGCAAAACCGGTGCAGGTACACGTAGCCGAGCCGCCGGTAGCTACGGCCAAACACATTACCGTCAAGGAAGAGCTTGCTGAAGATAGCGGCCCTTCGCTGAACGTAAGTGGCAAAGGTAACTCTGACCCGACTGCCGGGTTGGATCAGGCCCCGGAGAAAAATGAACCGACTGCTCCAAAGAGCAAACTTGACGATCTTAAGAGTTAGAATCTATTATAATAATCAGCGTCCATTAACAACGGGGAGCATACAAATGTTCCCCGATTTTTATTTTTGAGGAGCAAGATGGGAGAAAACCTTAATCAAAATGAGCCTCTCAATGTAGGCATCTTAATTTTTAACGAGGTGGAAGTACTCGATTTTTGCGGCCCGTTTGAAGTCTTTTCGGTTACACGAAGAACTGGAGTTAACAGCCAGGATGAGACCAATAAACCTTTCGCCGTCTTTACCATCGCCGAAACCGACCGGATAGTGCGAACCCGTGGCGGTATGCTGGTGCAACCTCATTACAATATTCAAAATCACCCGCCGGTAGACATTCTGGTGGTGCCGGGCGGTTGGGGTACCCGCAAAGAAGTAGATAACCCGGTATTGATTGAATGGCTGGCTAAAATAAGCGGCGAAACACAACTAAATACTTCCGTATGTACCGGCGCTTTCCTGCTAGCTAAAACCGGGCTGCTGGACGGGCATAAAGCCACCACTCACTGGCTGTCACTGGATCGTATGGAACAAACCTTCCCGCGCGTCCAGGTCATTCGCAATACGCGCTGGGTGGATGAAGGCGCAATTATCAGTTCGGCCGGGATTTCCGCCGGAATAGATATGAGCCTGCATATTGTAGAAAGACTGCTGGGGCGCGAGGTAGCCGAACAAACGGCTCGCCAGATGGAATATAGCTGGAACGAAGGTTGATTATATCTTCCGCAATAAAGTCCGCTCTGCTTCTGTCAGGCCATAAAGTTCATAAACCAGCTCATCAAGCTCAGTTTGTTCGAGGTCAGGCCTGGACAGTTGCAGAAGAAGATTATCATCCTTTTTTTCGAGCTTTTCGAGGGCCAGGCGAGGAAAAGCCAGCTTTTTAACCGGGTTGGCATAATAATCCCACTGGCCGCCCCCTACCGGCTTACCGAAGGAACGGAATTGAAAAGTTGAAAGGCGGCTATTCAGGAAATTAGCCGCCATCTGCTCCTGCTGCCACTCGGCAGGAAAAACCACCGAAATAACATCCGTACTGAAGAAAAACTGCTGCCGGTCAACCGCAAAGGTATTGCGAGGGGCTTTGTAGGGAGTTACAAGCTTGACGGGAGTTTCAAAAAGGTCACTTTCACGCGGCCACTGCAATTCATAATAGGGAAAAGGCTCATCGTAGCGCAGGCGGCGTTCGAGCGCCTCTCTAAAAGGAGCCAGGTAGGCCATTAAAGCAGGGTAGTCTGCCGGATTGAAACTTTCAGAAGGGTAAATCAACCAGAGATTCCGCCAGTTAAGCCTGTTAGGGCTGATGTCGGCGTTCTTGATGGCCCGGCGCAGCACTGCCGGTTCTACCCCGTACTCCTGGGCCTGGGCGCCACTCAAGAAAAAAACTTTGTCCAGCCCGGTCTGTACCCCTGTCCTGCACTCTGCAAAATCACCCAGCGGGCGAGACTGTTCCGCGATTTTAGCCAGTAGCAGGCGTTCTACCGGCAGACGATTTAACCAGGTCCAGGGAGCGCCATCACTCAAACTTTTCTGCGCCAGATTTTCCTCGCGTCCCTCAAACACAAACGGAAAGTGATGCTCCTGCGTAGCTTGCCTCCTTCTGGCAAAAAGCAGGCATACATCTACGGACGCATCTTCAAAGTGCTGTTCGCCACCGAAATCTTCAATGCGTTCAAGGGTATTTGTAGAAACCAGCCAGCGCCGTAAAGGGGCCGCGAAAGCCGCCTCTTTCCAGAAACGTGAAACTACAAAACCAAGCTTACCGCCGGGTGCAAGCAAATCCAGGCCGCGCTTGATGAAATAATAGTAGAGGTCACTTTTCAGGTTATAGACCGGAGCATAGGTCTTTGCGAAGTAAGCCTTTTCTACGCCGCTATAATCGTTAAATCCAACGTATGGCGGATTACCTAAAACGGCTGAGAACCCTCCTGCCTCAAATACTTCTGGAAAAGTAGCCTGCCAGCTAATCGGATGCAGCGCTGCCAGGCGTAGGCCATCTTCCGGCCCGTTAAAGATCGGCAAAGTCGCTACCTGACTGGCTACCTCTACCTGGGCTAACGCAAGCTCTTTTTCCCACTGGTTATAGCGTAAGAACGCTTCAGCCAAATCTTTCTTTTCAAGCGCTTTAAAAAAAACCTCACGTGTTACGGACTTTTCAGAGTTTTTGGTAAGAGCCGCCACCGGACCAATCAAAGCATTTCCGCTACGAATCTGAGCTGCCAACACCAGGGCCAATGAAGCGGAAACTGGCCCGTCATTAAGCTCCGCGAGACGCCGCAGCAGGGCAAGACGGGCCAGCACTACAGCATGAGGGTTGAGATCAAGGCCATAAAGCCGCTTCAGAACCAGTTCAGGAACGGACATGGGCGCTTCCTGGTTGTATAGCTGTTCCAGGGCGGCCAGAAGAAAAATCCCACCACCACAGGCCGGATCTACCATCCGCTCGCGGGAAGTTCTTGATTCAAGCGTTCTTCTGGCTATATAGCAGGCCAACTCCGGTGAAGTATAAAATGCGCCGCTGCGCTTCTTCAGCCGGTTATTACGGCTATCCCACAATTGCAGCCCGGCGAGATCCCAGGCCTTGAAAAGATCTTCGGGAAGATTATTTATTTCAGCCGCTATATCCTTACAAAGCTCGCCCTCATGGATAGACGAGGGTAACCTGGTCAGGACAGTAACCACCTCATTTGAAGAACTGGAAAGGGATAAGTCTGCTACACGCTCTGCCAGCAAACGTAACAATAATTGACCGGCGGTTTGAGTGGCATCACTTGCCAAATTTTGAGCGTGGTGTTTATATTTTTTGGCGGGCGAAAGCTGAACCAGCGGGTGAGCGGTATCAAGGTTCTGGGGCAGACGAGCAGCCAGCCGTGTCAGCCAACTGTTCACCTGCTCTTGTAAGTCCGGTGTGGTTTTTCGTCTGGACGGCATTAATCAAAGCCCGAATTAATTTTAACTCAAGGAGTTGTCACCGGTACAGTACCGGGAACGCTGGTGGTAGCAGGAGCAGCGGTCGTTTTAGTAGCATCGGGTGTTGCCGTGGGTTGAGAAGCGGAAGTGCTACCGGTAGCCTGAGATGTACGGGTAGCGGAAACCGTAGTATCTACGGGTGCGGTAGTAGGGTTGGTCGCCAATGTGGTAACCGGGACGGCTGTAGTAACGCCGGTAGTAGGAGTGGGAGTGCGCGTGTTAACAGGAGCGGTCGTAGGATTTACTACTGGAGTGGGATTGGTCCGGGGGCGCGTTGGGACAATCGGTGTAGGAGTCGGAGTTGGCTGCACATAGACGCTGTAATTTATGGTTTGTAGGGAAACAATCGCAGGATTGGCCGGTTTGACCAGCGCCGCGAACTGGCCCACATTGTTAGCCGGTAAATACAGCAGGATGTAAGCAACCTGGTCTTTATCTTTCTTAATCGAGTCGTTGCGCGTCTCGAAAGGGGTCTGGGCGGCCTGTCCATTCACTACTTTGTAGATTTCAACCGTAACCTGATCACCTACATTAATTCCGTCCTGCAAGTTAACCTGGCCGTAAAGAATTACAGTGCTATTAAGCGGAAAATCTTTGCGATCCTTTCCGGGCCGGTTGTTGCTGTACTCGTCGGTAGTAAAAAGCGATGAAAAAAGTTGTTTCAAAACCGGTTGAGTCGGGCCTGGACTGGGTGAGGCGGTAGCCTCCGCAGTAGCAGTAGCTGTCGCTGCGATAGTATCTGTTGGAGCCAGCGAGGGAGTACTTACCGGTAGCGCCGCCTGATTTGCCAGGTTTGTTGTAACGGTTGCCACCGCACCGGTAGTAGGCGTAGCTTTGGCCGCCTCACCGGGGAACGCAAAAACGGCCAGGGCTGCCACCAGGGCTACGGTCAATAATATAATCAGTAAAGCCAGCAGCCAGGCAGGAAAGCGGCGGCGTTTGCGGTCATGGCCTTTACCCCAGGCCACGATATCGGGCACTTCCTCATCGCTGGAGCGATAAATCCGATTGCCGTTACTGCTACTACTGGCCGGGCCTGCGGAATGAGGCTTAACCTCAAAGGGGCCAAGCTCTACACTCTTTTCAAGGCGGGGCGGTACCGGTGCAGAACCGTTTGAACCTTGCGAGCCACCGGCACCTACCGGCACGCCCATCACCGCGCTGCCATCCGCGGCAGCGAAGGTCTGTCTGACTTCTTCCGCCGCATTTTCTTCTCGGCTAATACTATTGGGTAAGGCGTTATTTACTTCTACCACCAGGCGAGAAGAGCGCTCGGACAGGTTTTCGCTTTCATCAAGCGGCCCGACCCATTTACGAGCCATAGCCAGGTGGGCATTGGCTTCGGCGTAATCTTCATCAATAGCCAGCACGCGTTCGTAAAGCTTAATGGCCTGGTTCCACTTGGCTACAGAGAGTGCCGCTTCGGCTTCCCGGTAAAGGCGGTCACGCTCATTTTCAAGCTGGGTTCTCACCCGGCGCAGGGCCTGACCTAGTTCTTCCGCCTCCTGGTAGCGGTCCTTAATATTTTTCTGGAGGCACTTCATAATGATGGCTTCCAGGCTGCTGCTTACATAAGGATTGTAGCGGCGAGGCCGGTCCGGTTCACGATCCCGTACCAACCGGAAATTATAAGCCATCGTCTCATAATCAAATTCGTTCTTGACGGCGCGAAAGGGCAGGTAATAGCGGCCGGTTACGGCAGCATAGAGGGTAGTGCCAACGGAATAGAGGTCGGCAGCGGGTGTAATGCGATTATCGCCACGAGCCTGTTCGGGAGCCATAAAGTTGATGGTGCCAAGATTGGAGCCACTAACCGTAACATCGCGTTCCTGCCCGGCGTGAGGCTGGTGAGCGATACCAAAATCGCTTATTTTGGCATGGCCTTCGGTAGTCAGCAGAATATTGCTGGGCTTAATATCGCGATGAACAATGCCAAGCTTATGGGCGGCACCCAATCCGTCACACACCTCGCTCATAAGGGTTACCGACTGTAACAGAGAAAGTTTGCCTTTACTCTTAATCAAGTCGGTCAGGTTACCACCTCCGACCCATTGCATTACAAAGGCGTTATATTCTTCCAACAAATCGGTCAGGTAGACAATGTTGGGGTGCTCACTCAGGCGGGCAAGGGAGCGCCATTCAGTTTCAAAGAGGCGCCGCGCTTTGGGGTTAGACTCGTCGGTAGCCCACTGCTCATGCAGTTGCTTTACCACTACATCTCGATCAACTTTTATATCATGGGCGCGATAAGCTATGCCGAATCCACCTCGGCCTATTTCCTTAAGGATATGATAGCGATCACGTATTAAACCCTTTAAGGCCATAAGTAAAACCGAACTCCCAACCCCCGCGCGTAAGAACGTTAAAACAGGGAATTAAAATTATCCACAATTAGTATATCATAATTAATCTAAATTCGGCATGTCATGTAATACAAGTGGTTTATTTAGTCCGACTCAATATTATAGACGCTAAATTTACCTTTTTTAGAGAGCACCGGAATAAAATTTTATTTATTTCATGAGAAGAATAACTGAACCTGGCGCTACTGTAAATAACCCTTATAGAATGCCAGTAAAAGCGCCGTCAGACTCAAGCCATCCGGCATTTTATTCTGGTCAATCAATTCTCGCACTTCAGCTACTTTGAACCAGCGAGCGGTAATAATTTCATTTGTATCCCGAATGGCTTCGGTCTGTGCCACATTTCGGGCAAAGTAAAGGGCGAAAAGCTGGTTACTGCTGCCAATACTGGGCCGGTAGTAACTCATATAAGTGAATTCCCCGCCGGTACAACCGCTTTCCTCCACCATTTCACGCCGGGCGGCCTGTTCCCACTCTTCGCCGTGATCAACCCCGCCGCTGGGAATTTCCCAGCCACGCTCGCCGCTGATAAAGCGATCATGGTCTACCAGCATAATCTCGCCTGCTGAATTAACAGGCACTACCCCTACGGCGGGCCTGGGGTAGTCCAGAACATGATGTCCTTCAATGATCGAACCGTCGGGCAATTGTACCCAATCCTGGTGCAGATTAATCCAGTTGCTGGTATAAATAGTCTCGCGTCGCAGTACCTTCCAGCGCATCAAATCCTTTTCTTCCGGCATTTTCAGAACTGCCGAAAACAACTAAAAAGGGGACTATACTTGTCCCCAGTCAATCCAGTTCCGTTAGCGGATCAATTTAGTTTACTTCCTGCAAAGAAGGGATCATCTTCCCATGCTATCTCTTCGGCAGGTCGCTCGATAAATTCCATTCTGAGAACGCCATCCTCATAGTAGAATGTTCCAAGCTCGCTGTCAAGCAGAATACGCGGCAAACTTACCGCTCGCTGCACTCTACCCGCCGTAACATTGACATCCGTACCGGCCCGGCTAATATAAATCTCGTCATGCTCGTCAATAAAGGGAAGATAAACGCAAAGTTGCCGGCGGTCGGTGCTGCCACTCTTGCGACTATCTGCTGAAGGTAAGTCCTCTACCCAGATCAATTGCCGGTCATACAGGTTAGCCATCGGGTTACAGAGACCGTAAAGGCGCTCCGCTACCGGTCGAAGCTTCGCCACACCAATAGGTTCTTCATCCTCCATTACCGAGCTGAAAATCGGCATGGGAGCAAAACTCTCTTCTACCTCCTGGATATATTTTGCCTGTAAATTAACCCAGTAGTCAAAGTAAGCTCCTAATTCTTTATTGCGTGGCAAAATCTTATTGATAATTACCGCGTCCATGTGAATGCCGTAAAGGCTGAGGAAGGTATAGGAACGCTTGGTTTCCATTACAGGCAGTTTTTCGGGATTAAGCACCAGGCGCACCGTCAGATCGGTCGATACGATAAACTGGCTTAACATGCCCATCATATCCAGCAGGTTATTGACCTCTTTAAAGAACTCATCGTTCGGAGTTTGCTGGCGGAAGGGCCGCACCATACTGCTAAACCCGCGATAAACCTTGAAAAAGTTTCTACCGGTGCTGCCACCCACAATCATGTCCGGGTAAGCCAGCAGGCGCAGGGTATTGCCGGTGGGAGCGGTATCTACAATAATACAATCCCAGCGCTTGCTGTTGTACTCTTCACGAAGCCGGTTAAGCGCCAGGATTTCATCCATACCGGGCTGGTTAGCCAGTTCGGCTGCCACGCTAGAACCGATACCCTGGTTCTCGTAGGTTGTGGCGATGAATTGCTGGTAGCCGCTGACCTTTTTGCGCATTTCATAAATCGTATCCACTTCAAGACCAAAAAGGTTGGGAGCCAACAAAGTAACCTGGTCGCGGCTGATGGCCTGACCCAGCACGTCAGAAAGCGAGTGGGCCGGGTCGCTACTCATTATCAGCACCCGCTTGCCCTGAGAGGCGATCATGGCAGCCGTGGCTGCCGAAACAGTCGTTTTGCCGGTGCCGCCTTTGCCGCTGTAGATAATGACTCTTGTAGCCATACGTTGACTCTCCATATTCCTGAAGTGAATCCAGAATTGACTTTAAATTAGTTAAAACGCACCTGTAAAACTCCGTCCTTAAACGAGGCGCCTTTAGCGTTACGGCTGGCCAGAGATTGCGGTAAAACCATATCCCGTTTGAAGTTACCAATCTCTACAATCAGATCATCGCCTTTTTTAGTCATTATCACTTTGTCCAGCTCAACGTGAGGAAGGGGCATCTTCAAAACATACTCCCCGTTAATCTTCACAATCTGCTGGACTACCCCTTTATAAAAGATAGCGAGAGGGCTTTGATGCTGGTAAACAAGTTGCCCCAGGCCGGAGAGGGCAGGTAGTCCTACCACTTCGCCGCGCTGCATGGGAATTTCCAGCATCGGCAGAGGAGCGAAAGAACGATAAGCCAGGTCGCGGTAGTGTTGCTGCTCGCCACAAAGTACATTAAAGAAAGGATCAGGGCTGGTATCAGGCAAAACCCGGTTCATTACAACTGCATCAACCGGATAATTAAAGAGGCTTAGATAAGTTGCGGCACGTTGTGCCTCCTTGATAACCATCTTTTCAGGGTTGAGCACTACCCGGTAACTGCTGATCTGCGGGTCTATAAAGACTTTGCGCATCGCTTCTACTTGAGAAGCTAATTCCGGAATTGCCTCGAATATATTGTTCCTGGGCATGAGCGGTTTGAGCAAAGGTCCGGCCAGCGAGAGAGTGCGAGTGTGCCAGTTGTTAATCCGGGAAGCGTACCAGTTAAAGAGTTCGGGCATACTGAGTAGCCTGACCGTCTCTCCGGTAGGAGCAGCATCTATTATGACAGCATCATAACTGCCGCTCCGGGCGTGTTTCCAGATTTGCAGCAGGCTGATTATTTCATCCATACCAGGCAATAAAGCCAGTTCTTCGGCTACTACATCTTCCGCGCCCTTTTTCTTGAGCATAGCGGCAAAATAGCCTTCCAGTTTACTCCAGTGTTCTCGCACTTCATCCAGTACGTTAATTTCCTGCGCCCACAAATTGTGAGCGATTTCTGTCGGAGTAGACTTGAGAGTTACGCCCAGGGAGTCGGCCAGGGAATGGGCCAGGTCGGTACTGACCACCAGGGTACGGAAGCCTTCTTCCGCGGAACGCACAGCGGTAGCAGCAGATACGGTAGTTTTACCTACGCCGCCTTTACCTACATATAAAACAATTCGCATTAAAACCCTCCAATGTGAGTTCCGAGGCAAGTGAGTTTGAGGCGATTTACAGGCCAGAATGAGCATCAAAATGCGATGCGTTTGCCCGCTTCGTAACCCGATTATAGCGGAGGGCGCATGTCTCTTCAGTAGCATGTGCTACCCAACGGAGAATAGCCGTATTGGGAGGGTAAATGAGATTAATGGTAGCCAATTAATAACAAAAGAGCCTGCTCACTCACTTCGAATGAACAGGCTCTTCCGATTCTAAAGGGCTAGCGCAACCACTTAAGCGGGTCGGTGTACCGGCCACCTACCAGCACCTCAAAGTGGACGTGACAGCCAGTAGAGTTACCGGTCGAACCTTCGTAACCGATCACCTGGCCTTTGGCCACGCGCTGCCCGACACGCACCGGCGGGCTCGAGATGAAGTGACCGTAGCGCGTCTGGATACCACCACCGTGATCAATCAGCACGCTATTACCGTAACCGCCGTTCCAACCGGATTGCACTACCGTACCACCATCAGCCGCAACTGTAGGCGTACCGCAACTGGTCGAGATGTCGAGGCCCATGTGAATACCGTACCAGATCGGCTCACCAAAATAAGTAGTGATAACCCCTCTGATCGGCCACATCATACTGCCTGTAGCGCGTCCCGCATTAGGAGCCGCAGGCGCTGGTGCTGCCGCTTTTTGCGGGGCAGGGGCCGCCTTTTGGGGAGCAGGAGCAACCGCCTTCTTCTGAGGGGCAGCCTGTTTAGCCGGGGGAGCAACCGCCGGGGCAGGCTTACCGGCATTCTGGCTAGCCGGAGCATTTGCTGCCGGTTTGGGTGTAGCTGTGGGCACCGGTACAGGTGTAGCCGAAGGCGGAGGAGGAGGTGGCGGTGGTGGCGGAGGCCAATCACCACCCGGCACTACCAGGCTCTGGCCGGTCTGTAACGGAACATTGCGAGCCACATTATTTGGCCGGAAGTTCACAATATTATCGACTGAAGTACCTAGGTACTGGGCAATTGCAGCGAGTGTTTCACCCTTTTTAACAGTGTAAAGCACACCATCTACCGGCAAAATACGAATTTGCTGTCCGGGCTGCAAACCATTGTCGAGGTCGTTGTTATTCAGCAGGGTATCAACAGATAGGCCGAACTTTTCAGATATGCCTTTAAGCGTATCGCTCGGTTTGACGGTATACATATATACCTTGTCGCGCAAAGGCATACTGCCGCCCGGCACCATTACTTCCTGCAAAGGCTTGAGGGTAGTACTGGTATCAACCCCGTCCAGGTTATTCGGCTTGTAACTGAGAATAACTTTAGGATCAACGCCATAGATATCGGCGATTTTGCCAACCGTATCATCCTGACCGGTTATATGCAGCATCCCGGTAACCGGCGGTACGACCAGTTTCTGACCCGGTTTAACTTCAGTATCAGGGTCAACGAAGTTATTCGCGTAAAGCAAGGTTTCCAGGCTGATATTATGGGCTGCGGCTATCGAACGTAAGGTATCGCCTTCCTTGGCATCAACAGTGGCGATGCGGCGAGTAAAAGTTTTACTATCGCTCGCAACCGCGCTGGCATAAATCTCCCGGCTATCTTCAGTTAGCATCGAATCGTTCTGAGCAACCGAAGCATTGGGAACGTAAGCGTAGACATCATTCATTTTCGCTGCCAGGCCGCTGAAACCGCCAAAAAGCACGACTACTATTGCCAGCACCAGCATCGCGGTATGCGCCCCATAACGCCGGGCGTGATGAGTCATTGCATCCGTGGAAGTTGTCCCAAAATGCTGGGAAGCCGCTTCCGGCGCAATCCGGTTGAACCAGAAGAAGTGGCCCGGGTTGCGCAAGAATTTGCGCATTTCGCTCAAAAGCCGGAAATCGGCGTGGCGAATGGGAATGAAGATAAATTTGAGGATAGCCCAGATTGCCGTAAATGGCAGTAAAAGGATATTCCGGGTTGTCCGGGCAGCATCCCGCCGAGTCGGGCGGGTAGCGCGATAATCGTGATCTAACCCGGCAATTTCATCCAGCATCTGGCGCGCTTCATCTATAGCGCTGGGCGGTTGGCTGGAACGCTGGTTGTTGCTTGCTTTAAATTTGTTCTTTTTAGTGGTTGAAGACGGGTCGAAACCTTGTTCGTCCTGGTCAATAACACCGGTTTTGCCTTTAGGCTGGCCGGGATTATCATCATTGTTATAAGGTTGCCGCACTATAAAGTTTGACCTCCTACAAGGGGTCTGCTTTTTTGCGTTCTCGGAGTTGCTTTTGCGCAACCGGAGTGGAACAAATACAGACCTTAATAATTACCGGAGTAAGACGCTGGTACAACCTGAAGTATGGCGCTACCTGCCCCGGCAATCATAGTACTACTATTACTGCAACTTGTTAATAAACTTTATTCTTATGCACTTTTAGCACAAGGATGTTTAAAGCCATTTAAACCAATGGCATAGGCTTTATGCTACTTTGTAAATGCTTAATAAGAGCAGCACATAATGGGTCTTTGGCTGACCCTTGTGCATTATAGCACAGGCTGGTCTTTAGTATAACCAGATTATCAAAAAGGTCAATCGAAAAATATTATCGCCGACCGGCCTGCTACCCATTATTTGAACTAAGAAAGCTCTATTCTACCTCATTAAGCATAAGTACACTGAATGTTAGAATTTGATTAACGCAACCAGCGTAAGGGGTCAGTGTAACTACCTCTAACCACGACTTCAAAATGCAGATGACACCCGGTAGAATTACCGGTTGTACCTTCATAACCTACCAGTTGCCCTTTAGCCACGCGCTGTCCGAGAAAAACAGCTACCCTGGAAAAGTGCCCGTAACGGGTACGGATGCCATTGCCGTGGTCAATCACGGCGTTAATGCCGTAGCCATAGGGCGACCAACCTGCCTCTACAACAGTACCGCCGTCAGCAGCTATTACAGGAGTACCGCACCCGGTCGAAATATCCAGACCTTTGTGAATGCCATACCAGATTGGTTGTCCAAAATAAGTCGTGATTACTCCACGCATCGGCCAGACCATGCTACCCGTAGCCCGTCCCGCATTAGAAACCGCTTTCGGGGCAGTCGCCGGGGCGCGGTTGGCGGTACCTGTATTCTTGCTGCCCTGTGAGCCTGCCACCTGGGCCGGTTTGGCCTGAGGAGCAGGCGTGGGCGGAGGAGGTGGCGGCCAATCGCCACCCGGCACAACCAAACTCTGACCGGATTGAAGGGCAATTCCCCTGGCAACATTATTCGGTTTGAAATTTACAATATTATCTACAGAAGTACCCAGGTAGCGTGCCACGCCGTCAAGCGTATCACCCTTTTTGACAGTGTAGATCAGGCCATCAACCGGTAAGATAGTAATTTGCTGGCCCGGTTTCAACCCTTTAGAGAGATCATTGTTTTTATCAAGGGTTTGCGTATTCAGGCCAAATTTCTCGGCAATGCTTTTGGTAGTATCGCCCGGCTTAATGGTATAAACATACAGTTTGGTGCGTAAAGGCATGCTACCGCCCGGCACCATTACTTCCTGCAACGGTTTGAGGGTAGTGCTGGCATCCGCACCTTCCAGATTATTCGGTTTGTAACTGAGAATAGTTTTCGGATCTACTCCGTAAATATCGGCGATTTTACCGACAGTATCACCCGGATTTGTAATGTGTAGCATCCCGGTAATGGGCGGTACGACCAGACGCTGACCAGGAGTAACTTCAGTATCAGGATCAATGATATTATTGGCGAAAAGGATTGTCTCCAAACTGATATTATGAGCAGTAGCTATAGAGCGTAAGGTCTCACCATCTTTTACCAGGACGGTTTCCATGCGCCGGGTAAAAGCTTTACTGTTGCTGGCCACCGCGCTGGCATAGATTTCACGGCCCTCACCGGTTATAACCAGGCTGCCATCCAGCATTTGAGCATGGGGTACATCAATAAATTCACTGTTTATAACGGTGGTATAGGCACTGAAGCCGCCGAAAAGTACCACCACCAGGGCCAGGAACAACATCGCCAGGTGCGCTCCATAGCGCCGGGCATGATGAGTCATAGCATCGGTGGAAGTAGTACCAAAGCGCTGCGAAGCGGTTTCCGGAGAAAGTCGATTGAACCAGAAGAAGTGACCGGGGTGGCGCAGGAAATGGAGCATTTCGCGGGTCAGCCTGTAATCGGCCTGGCGCACAGGAGTAAACAGGAACTTCAGGACAGACCATAAAGCCAGGAATGGCCAGAGGAGAATCGAACGTACTCTCGTACCGGCGTCCTGCGGGCGTGATCGCGAGGCACCCTCAACCTGAGGTAGCCCGGCGATCTCATCTAACATTTGCCGGGCTTCATCCACTGCAATTCTAGAAAGAGCGGAGCGAGTATAATCGGCGGCTTTTTTATTACGATCCCTGCCTGTAGTTAGTTGAGTAGAGGCAGGGTCACTCTGGGTCAGTATGCCGGTAACGCTTCTGGATTTTGAGTCTGAGGCGTCGGATTCATTATTTTGCGTCTGCTGCACTCTAAAGTTTTACCTCCTACTTTGCCTGGCGCTCACAAAATGTGGCGCGGACGGCATTGAACCGGAAAACCTGCAACCAAATCCGGTAAATAAAGAGGCCGGTCTAACACCGCACTCCAAAAACTTCCGCGCAGCCTGGCGATCAGTATGGTTTATTTTGACCATTTCCAGTCAAGCGAAAACTGGTAAATGGAATTATAAGTAGAAGTAAAATCACCAACGAGCAGGGCAGTGACAGCGCCCTTAAAATATATAGAAGGAGCGCTACACTCCAGAGATACAAATTGCTCAACCCAATAGCAAATGTCCCTGGCTAATATAGATAGAATATTAACTAGTATAACAAGTCTTTGAAGTTTGTCAAACGCTTAACTAACCTGCGTGCCGCAAACTACCTTTTTAGCGTTTATAATCCCTTGTGCTAATGTTGCTAATAACTATCCTGGCGCTACCTGTTATCGCTTCACCGGCTATATCTTTGCAAGTAATCCAGGAGCCTTTCCAACTCAAAAGGTTTAGGAAGGAAGCCTACCACAGGGTATTGTTTTGCAGCGTTCTTGATATCACGGCTAGCGGAAAGTAGTAAAACCGAAAGGTTTTGGAGCTTATCCTGGGTTTTCAGTTTCTCCAGAAACTGCCACCCATCCATAACCGGCATCATAAGGTCGAGCAGTATCAACGAGGGCTGAATTTCATCCAGCTTTTCTAAAGCTTCTCGACCATTACGCGCCAATACTACCGTATAGCCTTCATCTAATAATACTGTTTCCAGCATTGTTCTTAACGCCAGGTCATCATCTACTACCAGGACAGGCTGTTTAGTTTCCTTTAGTTTATCACTCATTAAGTGTCTTGTTTCAGCGTGAGAATTAGCCATTATTGCTAGAGATCTTCTTCTTTCGATTGGTCCCGAAAAGCTTAAAATAATTATATAACTTTTTAATTATAACAACAACTTCAACAGTATAACTTAATCGCAAATATTTATCATGTTTTGTTTGCTCTAACGAAAGTGGATGCAATATTAATTTTGTTTTCTCAAAGCCATGTTTCTCTCCTGCTAGCCTGTTATAAAGAATTTCAAAAGTATTGATTAAAAACCTTGAAACAGTAGCTTTTTTCCCAGAAATATTGTATTATTAACCCTGGAGTTAAAATTTATATATGATGCCACTGGCCGGTAATCTTAAAAGGTATCATGGGACATGGGGATAATGATATGGATTTAGTACTAGCACAACCTTGGCAAAATACCATGACCTTTAGCATAAAAACAGATAACGAAGAAAACAACCAGAAACAGGCTATCCTCAGCGTTTTAAAGCAGGCTCAGCAATCAGTAATAGATGCGGCACAACCGCTAACAGTCTTGCTAAATCTGGTGGAATTGATGTCCAGGTCTGAACATCTAGACGATAACCAATTGCCGGATATGCAGCTTATACTTGAGCAAGCTTTCCGTCTCAAAGAAATAGTACACGAGTTACAACGTAATCTACTTGAAGCTAAGTTTTAGTTGTAATTTTTCCTTAGTGTTTATAATTTTTAACCTTTGAGCAAACGACTCGAGTCCAATTCGCGTAAAATGCGTTGCTCGCGCTTATCAGGTAAAGGAGTAACAGGTATATCCGCCGGAATTATCAGCTCAAAACCTGTAGCTGCTTTAAGCTGATCGAGAGTTATATTCGGATGAAGAGATACCAGGCGCATTGCTTTAGTCTCTTCTTCAAAATCAAATACTCCTAAATTGGAAACTACCAGGGCCGGACCGTTGCCCCGGTAATTCCCCTCCGCTTTAGCTTTTCGCCAGCTTTCGCCTCCGTCCAGATAGCCCGGAGCAGTTACAAAAGCCACTTTCTCGACAAATGACCGGGGGCTGTGGTCGGTCATAAAAATAAGGTTGCGTCCTACATTAGCCACCAGCGGCAGCGCAGCCGAGCCCGGACCGCGCAATTGAGGCCGGTCAGGGTCTCCAATTAGACTTAAATTCACGTTACCAAATTTATCCACCTGTAAACCGCCGTAACAAAAGACATCGCAGCGGCCGCTGGCAATCATCTCAATTACATCGGCCAGCGGCAGAATGGCCTCGCAATCCAGGTTAGCATAATCGCAACTCGAAGCGGTCAGCGGCTCCAGCAGAGGATTAATGGCCCCACTACCGCCAGCTACAAAGCTCAGGTCAGGAGCATGGCTAAGCTGAGCCAGGCGGCAGGCGGCCCTTGCGAGGGCACTGCCGGCCCCGGTTCCAACCATCTCGCCGTCTCTGAGCGAGCGAGCCAGAACTGTAGCCATCAACTCTTGTACTTCGTAAGCTCTACTGCCGCGCCCACCAATCTCTTCAATGCTAATCCGCATTATTAGCTCCTTAACCTTCGATTTCTTAACCAGCGCCTTCGTCTCTATTTTAGAGGTCCGCGCAGGTTAAGGCAATTAAAGAGGGTCGGACATTTTCTGGTTTATTTACCGGTCTTAACATCAATTTTAACAATTTGTATCTAGAATTGAATATGAGGGAAAAGAGTTGTTTCAAGCTCAACGAACTAACAAGTGCATGCCCGAATTATCCTCAACCCAATACTCATAATATTTGGTATTATTATTTCAAAAGTCGATCCATCCAGTGAAACACTTTATACCAGCAGGGGGTCTTACAGTTAAGGAAATTTATTAGCTTAACGATAGAGCTTAAAAGAGCTAAAAAACTGAAAGGAATTGTGGAATGAGCAACGATCAGAATCCGAACCCGGGCAGTCAAAGCAACCGCCCTCAATACCAACCGCCTGCCGGGTATGATTCACCATCCGGGCAAGGCTTTCCATCAGCAGGTACCGGCTATCCTCCGCCAGGCGCGAATTATGATCCGCGCTATAATTATGGCGCTCCTCCGCCTCCAACGCAACCGCCTTATGGTTACCAACCTTACGGCTACGGCGGGCCTGTAACCGAAGCTAACCTGGCCAGTGTAGGGAAAAGATTTATCGCTTTAATTATTGATAGCATCATTGTAAACATTCCCACCAGTATACTCTACGCCATTCTAGCGGCCATAATACACCCGGTATGGGGTGGGTGGGGTGAGTGGGATGCTCCTAACTACCCCTTCCGCTGGAGCGCTTCGATTGTCTTCTGGGGCTTGTATGCCTGGTTCTGTTATATGTCCCTGCACGGCAATACCCTGGGTAAATCTGTAATGGGTATTAAGCTGGTTAACCAGGACGGTACCAAACCTTCGATGCAAACCTTTATTCTGCACTTTACCATCGGTTACTGGATTAACGGGCTTGTCCTGGGCATAGGCTTTATCTGGGCTATTTTTGATCCGGGCAAGCAAACCTGGGGACAGAAAGTTTTCCGGGATAGTACAGTCATGGGTACCTGGTAAAAGTAAGGGGCTTGTCGGAAACCGGTTTTAAAATTGAATAATTAAAGGTAAATAGCCCGGAGCTAATTTCAGCCCTGGGCTATTTCTGTTTTGGAGAGGTATTCTGTTTCGTCAGCGCTATTTGTAATATATTTCTCGATATACTGGCTAATGCCTTCATCCGTAGCGGCAGCCTGGATATATTCCTTCAGGTGGTCTTCATCATAGTGGTAGAAACGATGGCTGGCGGTAGGGTGACAGCCAAAGGGCGCTTCTACTACCGCATCTACCATACTTCCCGCAACCGTCACCTGCTGGGGATTGCGAGTGAGCATAGCGGAGGAAAGCACTTGCTCAACCTGTAGCACCACGGTCCGCGCTGCCATAATCATTTCGCGGTCGGTAAAAGCGGCCCCCTTATAGACAGCGTTACCCTGTTTATCAGCTTGAGAGGCGTAAACCAGGGCTACCTCAGGCCGCAAGGCGGGCGTAACAAGCTTCTCTTGCCCGGTAAAAGGGTCAGTAATGGTATGGTAGAAAGCAGGATTAGCGCGAACCACATCGCTTAATTCGAGACCGGGAGGCAGCGCGGCAAAAGGCAAGCTGGCAGCCCCGGCCCGAAGCGCCAGAACCAAAGTCAATTCATCAATCTCGTAGACCTTCAAACGACCTTGCTGGGCAAAGCGCCGAAAAGCCGGAGCTAACCCTAAAAACTCAAAGCCAATGTAGGGCGTGACTACTTCCTCTACCAACCCGGCGGCAATTAAAAGATCGGCGTTGATGCACCCGGCAGGGCTTGTAATAAGCCGCCTGATGTGTTTTTTCTGGCGCACCAGTTCGCGAATGAGGGCCATCGGGTTATTCTGCATATGCATACCGCCAATGGCCAGGCTTTCCACCCCATCCGGTACAAAACGTTCAATAGCCTCTGGCAGGCTCAATTCTTTAGAGACGCGACCGGTCTCTTCCTCCTCGCCGGCAGGCGGGTACACACCCGAAACAGAAGGACCGGCAGGTGGCTGAGGGTGCGGGTAAGGTTCAATATTCATCGTGAAATTGATGCCCATCAGGTCGCGGTCTGTAATTGGTTTGGATTGAGGTGGTTGTTCCGGTTGCGCTTTATCCTGCTCGTCTGGCTGGTCAGGCATGAGGATTAATCTCCTTTATCCTCGCTATTACGGCTCTGCTCATTACCCGGCAGGCCAGTAGTTTTGGGCAAAAGATCAGGGTGAAAGTTTCCTTTTAATAGCATGCGGCGAGCCCGGCGCAAAATTACGCGAGCATTTTCAAAATACACCAGGGCGATGGCGTCATCCAGGTCGCACCAGATAGCGTCATGGGTCTCGCCCGGTTGGGGGCGCGGTTTTTTCAACTCTTTATTTAGATCGCGCATCAGGAACCAGCGCACCTGTTTGCGCAAAGCTCCTTTGCGAGAATCAGCGATGTAGCGAGCGGCGCCTAAATCTGCCACGATTTCTCCGCGCAAACCGGCCTCTTCCTCCACTTCACGAATAGCGGCTTCTTCTTCGGTTTCGCCTTCTTCGAGATGTCCTTTGGGTAAATCCCACCAACCGCTCTGGCTGCGCTCGATCAGACCAACCAGAAAACCTTTTTTTCCATCCCGGACACGCACATAAGGCCGGAATATAACCCCTCCAGCAGAGCGGTCCTGGGGATCAAGCGAGGTGTCCCAGCCATTCAGTATTTTATTTTCGTGTTCCTCAGTCACTTACTCAACCTGCCGGTATGCATCCAGTAACATTGCAGCGCGACTTCGCACCACTTCGGCCAGTTCGTTATCCCTGGCCACAATGTAGATGCGACGAACATGGCGATGGAATTTTCGCATATCATCGTTATTCAGGCCACTAACTTCCCCCCAGGGAACCGGGTTAGGCCAGCCATGCGGTGGTTGTTCGCAAACCACATTTAAAACGATTTCAAAACCTTTCGGTTCGGGTATATCAAGCAATATTTCGTGACCGCGTAATTCGCGTCCCGTCCACTCCCCGACCATCTTGCACCAGAGTTCTTCCAGGTGTTTGCGGCGAGTCGGGTTGTACTTCAGAACTGCCATGCGCGCAAATAATCCATCATCTTCAGATAAATCCAGGGCGCGTTTGTAAAAACGCCGCTCGTGCAGATCGGTAATCAGTTCATGCGCCACTGAACCGGGTGGTGTAGTATTCTGCACCAGGGCAATAATCGAAGCGTCATTACTGCGTTCCAGTTCCACTCCACCGAAAGCCTTCTGTTCAAGAGCCTCCTGCAAGGAGCGCAGGAACATGACCGTAGCGATCCGGTTAGTATGGTGCCAGTAGACATTGTAAAACATGAGGTAACGGGCGAAAATGAGCGATTGTAGAGCGCCTACCCCTTTTTCATCAATAGTCAACTGAAGCGGCATACCGGGATCGGAAGGCTCAGGTTCAGGCCAGATACGCAAAGAGTCGATCAGCCGTTGAACATCCACCATGCCATAAGGCACATTACAGTAGTGCGAATCGCGGGTTAGATAATCCAGCTTATCCGTATCCAGCGCACCGCTGATTATCTGGCGCAAAGCCTGTTCACGCCGGTTCAGGCGTACTTCGGAGCCTTTAGTAATAAAAGCCGCTACTTTGGCCGGGTCCACTCCCCAGGCTTCTCGTAAAATCGGCCCGATTTCTGGTCCCATCACTATCTCGCGCCCGATGATTTCGTGACTGCGAATAACACTGAGGTCCAGTTCTTCGACCGCGTGGCTATAGGGATAGTGCCCTATATCATGCAGCAGAGCGGCAGCCAGAGTTGTATTTATCTCTTCCTGGGTAAAACTAAATCCACCGCGCCTGAGCAAGTGCAAAAGCACCAGCCGCGTAAGATGATAAACACCTATACTATGCTCAAACCGGCTATGATGGGCGCCCGGGAAAGTCCAACTGGTAAAACCGAGTTGTTGCACACCGCGCAGGCGTTGAAAAGGGGTACTATCCAGAATCCGCATTACGCTGGCAGAGAGGGGGATATCTCCCCATACTGCATCACGGATTACTCCTTCTGGTTGGTCTACCAGGGAGAGGATAAGCTGCTCACGAGTGTTTATTTGACTGAGACGGTTTGCTTCTACCTCTCCATTAACCTGGGTCATTACTCTGGCCACACTTTCTATTTAGGTTAGCTTAACCCTAGAATTATACAGTTTGAAACAGGGCTTGACAAGAAATTTTTCATTCTATGAAGCCTTATAACCCTAAATTTTGATTTTTTGAATTTAGCAAGTTTTTATAAAAAAGCTTAGATATATATTGAGCATAAGGAAATGGTTGCACAGCTTCACAGGGGCAAGGTATAATAAAAACGGGAAGGGATGGGTATCAATGAGGAAACCCACACTTATCAGGTATGTTTTATGATGGTCAAGTGTGATTAAGGAGGAACAGGTTGCCGGGTGAAGTCTTACATTTACAGGCATTATAAAAAGGTACAGTGTAAGTAGCATAGTGTAAGTAATAATGTAAGTTATAAAAGGAAAGAAATAAGAGCAGTTGCTTGTACTGCTTGCTTTTAGATAGACCCGGCACCAAATTTATGGCTAAAATACTGGTTGTTGATGATGAGGAAAATATAGCCGATACCCTCAGGTATAATCTCATCCGCGAAGGCTATGAAGTACTGGTTGCCGTAAACGGCAAGCAAGCCCTTGATATCTCCCGGCAAGAAAAGCCCGACCTGGTTATTCTGGATTTAATGTTACCCGGCATGAATGGCCTCGATGTATGCCGCCATCTGCGCCAGTTCTCAACTGTACCCATCCTGATGCTTACTGCTAAAGAAGAAGAAGTAGATAAGATTCTAGGACTTGAGCTTGGCGCGGATGACTATATGACCAAGCCCTTTAACTTGAGAGAGTTAATTGCGCGTGTCCGGGCCATGCTGCGCCGGATGGAAATGTTGCAGAATGTAGTAACCCCCACCCTGCCTGAAACTGTTAGCAAACCAACTGTTGAAGCCAAAAACGGCGGCGAAGTCAATTCGGCTAACCTCATTACAGTTGGTGATTTGAAAATTAATACCAACCAGCACACCGTAATACTGGGTGATCGCCAGATAATGCTTAAGCCTAAAGAGTTTGACTTACTGGCTTTTCTGGCCCGGCACCGGGGGCAGGTACTCACTCGCGAAATGTTACTGGAGCGAGTCTGGGATTACGATTACTCAGGCGGTACTCGCACGGTCGATGTACATATTCGCTGGTTACGCGAAAAGATTGAAAGTGACCCCTCCCGGCCTCATTACATTCACACGGTTTTCGGAGTTGGTTACAAGTTTGATGTGGATAACCTGCCTGCCAATGGCCATGCGGCCCTGGCAAGCGAAGCTTGAAAAAGTTCTGAGAACTCTAGATGAACTGGTTACAATTTATAACGGTAGCGGCGCTGGCGGCAGTATTGTCAGCAGGCGCTACCGCATTTTATTACAGGCAGCGCACTAAACGGCGGCTCAAGCGGCTCAGTTTGCTGGTCAAAGGGCTGGCGATGGGGGACCTGGAACAAAATCTTGACTCGCTTGATCTGACTGACGAAGGCGATCTGGTAGAACTGACCAGTTCCATTACCCAACTGGCTATGGAACTGAAAGCAGTAATCCAGCGCATTTCGGCTGAGCGTAACACCATGTCTGCCTTGCTTCAGAATATGAGCGATGGCATTATCAGCACTGATGAGACCGGACGCGTAACTAACATCAATGAGGCTGCTCGGCGCTTACTTGGTCTACCATCTGGAGCCAGTGTCGAAGGGCGTTCTTTTATGCAGGTGGTACGCGATCACGAAGTCAACAGCCTTTTGAAACAAACCCTGGAAGATGGAGAAGAACGCCAGCAAATGCTGGAGGTAGGCCCTTTACGACCACAGTTGCAAGTGAAAGTAACCCTTATAAAGGAAGAAGGCCAAAGGTCCAGCAAATTACCCGTTCGCCAGCATCGCAGCGCCCTGGTAATGCTACAGGACCTGACCGAACTGATGCGCCTCGAACGTATCAGGCGGGATTTTGTAGCAAATATTTCGCACGAATTACGTACGCCGCTTGCTTCGGTTAAGTTAATGGTCGAAACGCTGCAAAACGTGATCGAAGACAATCCGTCCGACGCCCAGCAGTTCTTAACCCGGATTGATACCGAAATTGATGGCCTTACCCAACTGGTGCGTGAGTTGTTGGAACTGAGTCGCATAGAATCAGGCCAGATCAAGCTGAATTTCAAGGCAACAGATTTAAGGGAAATGGTGGAACAGGCGGCGGAACGCTTACGAGCACAGGCCGAACGCAGCGGCCTTTCTATTGAAGTGGTACGCGGAAGTGAAGAATCTTTTCCCAGCGCGATGGTAGACCCTGACCGCGTGATGCAGGTTCTAATTAACCTGATACATAACGCTATTAAGTTTACCCCGGTAGGCGGCACTATCAGCCTCAGCGTAAAACGCGCCCGAGGAACCGAGGCCTCAGGTGCACCTAAACTGCTGGTTCAGGTGAAAGATACAGGCGTAGGTATACCACCGGACGACCTCAGCCGGATTTTCGAGCGGTTCTATAAAGTAGATAAAGCCCGGGCCGGATATGAAACCGGCACAGGCCTCGGTTTAGCTATCGCCAAGCATATTATTCAGGCGCATGGCGGCGAAGTCTGGGCGGAAAGCGAGGTGGGGGTAGGCTCTACCTTCTGCTTTACAGTGCCCGCTTTACAGATTGCTTAAACCCGTATTCTTCAATTCTTCATCCATCTGGCGCATGCGCTCGCGGCGAGCCTTGGCGCGTTCGATGCGTTGCCGTTCTTCCTCGTTAGTCGCCTTCAAAGGCGGCACCTGCACCGGCTTGCGATTTTCATCCAGGGCTACGTAGATGATATTGCAGGAGCAAACCCGGCGAGTTTCGGCGGTGCGTAAACTCTCTGCCGTTACTTCCACCGCTACTTCCATACTGGTTCTGCCAACGAAAGTAAGAGCGCAATGAAGCGTTACTACTTCCCCGATATAGGCCGGTTCCAGAAAATTCAACTGGTCCACCCGGGCCGTGACCACCGGGCGGCGCGAATGTTTGATAGCCACAATTGCCGCCGACTCATCAATCATGCGCATAATAACACCGCCATGCACATTGCCGTGAGCGTTACTATCCAGCACTTCCATTAAACGACTGGTGACAGTCTCAGACTCAGCGATGGTTTTAGGCACATTGATATCGGCAGGCGCTGAAGACGGTCTTTGTAAATTCCAGAAATTTGAACTCATTTTTCCTCTAATAACTATTATGTCAATTAAAACATTTTTGCTTTTTCTGCTATAATTTCATGGCTAATTATACACGAAGTAAATGAACTTAAGGATTGGATAGTTTGAGTATAGAACTGCCTATTATTACAGAAAGTGATCACCTGGCACGAAACCGGGCGCTGGAAGAATTAAATGCCGAAATAGATGTTTGCCAGCGCTGCGCTAAAAGAGGATACACTGCAATATCCCGGCCTATAGATCGGGGACGAGGACGAAAGAGGGTCTGGCTGATCGGGCAAGCGCCGGGGCTAACCGAAGGAGAGCGTAAAATGGCTTTCGCCGGGCCGGCCGGACGGACGCTAATGAAGTGGTTTGGTAGTATTGGCTTATCCGAAGAGCAGGTACGCGATTACTTTTTCCTGTCAGCCATCAACAAATGTTACCCCGGCCGGGCGAACGGCGGCGGAGGCGACCGCAATCCTACCCCGGTAGAACGGGCGATTTGCCGTCCCTTTCTGCTCCGGGAGTTAGCCCTGCTGCGGCCCAAGATCACTATCCTGGTAGGTAGCAGCGCTATCAAGGAGGTCTATGGCGACAAAGTTAAACTGGATGAAATAATAGGGCGGCGGGGTGAAATGACTCTGGGCGAACTTTACCAGCGCCTTGAAACTCGCCTGGTAAAAGCTAAAGAGGAACGGCACGGTCTGGAGGAAAGCCTCCAGAACTGGTTTAACACGGAAGCGCCGGTGGAAGTTTACCATCTACCCCACCCCAGCGGGGCCAGCACCTGGCTCAACTTGCCTCAGAACAAAGCGCTATTAGCCCAGGCACTGGCAGATTTGAAAGAACGCCTGGCGACTATATAAAGCTAACAGGGATAGTCTCAAAAGATGATCCCGGATTAAAAGAATCCTGACCACTGGACTATCCCTGTTATAAGGAATTTAAGCTCTAGAACAGCCGGAACCGGACCACATCAGGCTGCGTCTCCGCCAGCGTTCGCGACCGCCGCAATAGTGGCGGCTTCGGCGTTAGCCATGGCAGCGTAATCCTTAACCAGTTCCAGGAAAGCGCGAGCGGGGCGGGTCATCTCTTTATCTTTATGGTGAGCATAGATAAAGGTGCGACCAACATCCACTCCCTCGATATTGACGGCATGTAAGCGGCCACTTTCCAGTTCCCGTTTTACGGATAGGGCCGGAACAATCGCCGCGCCCAGGCCAATCTCTACGCTACGCTTAATGGCTTCCAGGTTGGCCATTACCAGGTACTGCTCAGGATGGACATGCCCGGATTCAAGCATGCGTTCTACAAAAGCCTGGAGAGCTGAACCGCGCTCCCGGATGAGTAACGGGCGGTTACCAATCTCGTGCAGTCCAATCGAGGAGCGTCCTTCAAGAGCCCAGGGATCGCCCGCTGGCACTACCATGATAAGCTTATCTTCCAGAAATGGATGCAACTCCAGCAAAGGATGAGGCTCCAGGGGAGAACCGACCAGCGCCAGGTCCACTTCATTCTTGAGCAATTTATGAGCAAGCGCTTCACTATTACCCAGAGTAATATCAAATTTGACCGGGCTGAAACTATTACTGGCATTCAAACCGGGCATGATAATGCCGTTATGTGGTGTGGCCGCCTTGTATGTGTTGTTGAAGCGGCGCAACAGTTCCGGCAGGACATAAGTCGCCAGGGTCACTCCAACCCCCAGCAGAAGTTTTCCGGCAGAAATTCCCGCCGCCTCTCGGACGGCAAGTTCGGTCTCCTGGGCCATGTTCAGAAGAGCCGCCGCTTTCTCATAGAGGACCTGCCCGGATTCGGTGAGGTAAACTTCTTTTGCCAGTCTTTCAAACAGGCGTACTTTCATCTGGCGTTCAAGGGCCTGAATCTGCTGGCTAACGGTGGGTTGAGTGAGGTATAAAGCTTCAGCAGCGCGAGTGAAGCTTCGCTGGCGCGCCACCTCGCAAAATATTTGAAGCTTTTGTAGATCAAGACTAACCATTATTTTTGTTGCCTCCCACGAATGGGATATTTATTATTTATACTCTTAGTTATTCCCATTGAAAACTATTATAACACTTAGCGGTAAAAAGCAAAAGAGAGTAATTGTCATTTCTACTCAAAGAGATTCTTTATAACAGTGTTTAATAAATCCGGTTTCTGCGGCTTTCTAAGATAGAGGTCTTAAAAACAGGTGTTTTAACAAATCCTGATGCAAGGCAAGTCATTTTACGGCATGTTATAATACGGTCACTGAATAGGCTACTACCTGTCGAGCAATTGCAGACTGCAAAGGGTATTCAACCAGAATTTCTAGCTTGACTAAGTTATCAGTATATCTCCGGCTTAGATTTCCTGGCTTTATACCCGGTTAACTTTAAAAGGACAATGAGGAAGAGGAGATAGAGACTCATGGCTACCCCTGTCAAACAGACCGTCAAGGTCGTAACGGATAGCACTGCTGATATGGCTCCTGAGGCTACGCGCCGCCTGGGGGTAACAGTTGTACCGTTAATGGTTCTGATGGGTGAAGAAACTTACCGGGACGGAATCGATATTTCCGCCAACGATTTCTACCAGCGCCTGCCCAAGCTGAGCAAACTACCCACTACTTCGCAGCCTTCGCCCGGTGCTTTCTTAAAAGCCTATGAAGAAGCTACCGCCGAGGGTTACCAGGTTATTTCGATTCACCTCTCAGCCAAGCTGAGCGGTACTTATGAAAATGCAGTGGTTGCTTCGCGCAATTTCCCTGAAGGGCAGGTTACAGTCTTTGATACGCAACAGGTTTCCGCCGGAATCGCCTTCTTTGTAATGACTGCTGCCGAAATGGCCCGCAATGGTTATACCGCCAGTCAGATTATGGCCGAGCTAGAATCAATGAAATCACGGGTCAAGCTGATAGCGACAGTAGATACCCTGGAATACCTGTATAAAGGCGGGCGTATCGGGGGGCTGAAAAGTTTTCTGGGTTCTCTTTTCAGCGTCAAGCCGATTTTGCAGTTAAAAGATGGGGAAGTGCAACCCCTGGAACAGGTGCGTACCAGGAATAAAGCTTTGCAGCGCATCGCAGAACTTACCAAAGCGCAAGGCCCGTTTGAAAGGCTGGCTATTCTGCATGGCGCCGACCCGGATGGCGCGGGAGAATTGGCTAACATGATAGCTCCTTTCTATCCTTTGAAGGAAATTTACATCTCGTTTGTTGGCCCGGTCATAGGGACCCATGGTGGTCCGCGTACTCTGGGCGTAGTCTTTCAGAAAGCTAAAAACAGTTAGTTTGTAATGGCAGCCGATATAGAAAAACTTGAAAAGATTTTGCGGTTAGAAATAGCCGACAATTACAGGGACCAAAAAGTATTTCGAGGGTTGGCTGCCTTTATCAGCAACTGGACTCGCACTGCTATTAATAGCAATCCCACCCCGGCAGAAGCGCGCCTGGTGGAAAAGGTCGCCCACGATTTGATCGAGTATGGCTCGATGACTATCCTGCAACGAGCCAAAGCAATCCAGGCGGTGCTGGATGAAACAGCCCGCCTGCGCAACTCCAGGAACGGCAACTCGGCTTCCTCCGCTCACAGTAATGGTCTATCGCCCAAACCCCAGGTTGAAAAATCGGTCCCGGTAGCCACCGCGCCCGCCCGTATTCTTAAAACTTCAGTAGTTGAGCCTGAAATAGCGCCGGTTCCGCCGCATTCACAGCCCGCCGCTAAAAGTAAGGCAGTGAGTGTGGCGGATTTACATGCGCCCCTGACTACGGTCAAAGGTGTAGGTGAAACCTATGCCAAACTGCTTAGCTTTATTAATCTCCATACTATCCATGATGCCCTTTACTATTTTCCCTTCCGCCACGAAGATTTTAGCTCCTTTAAAAAAATCAACGAGCTAATGTACGGGCAAACCGAAAGCATTGTAGTCCAGGTAATTGATACGGTCAGCGTTCGCACCAAAGGCGGCAAGGAAATGATCGAGGTCATCGTGGCGGATGAAACCGGTCGCTTAAGCTGCATCTTTTACAACCGCCGCATGGTTTATGCCCTGAAACAGGGCGCGCAAGTTGTAATGAGCGGGAGGGTAGACCAGTGGAACGGCCGGATTTGTTTCAAGTCGCCCAGTTATGAAGCTGCCGATAGAGAGACGCTCAACACCGGGCGACTGGTGCCGGTTTACAGCACTACCGGACCTCTCAAGGTACAAACGCTCCGCAAGCTCATCAAAGCCTGCGTTGATACTTATTCCCCGGCTTTACCGGAACACCTCCCCGCCGATATTCGGGCTCGCCACGCCCTGCTGGACCTGCCTTCGGCTGTTCGCGGCTATCACTTCCCGGCGGACCAAAACAGCAAAGAACTGGCCCGCCGCCGCCTGGCCTTCGATGAATTTTTCCTGATTCAGCTTGGCGTTCTGCTCAAACGCCATGAGTGGCAGGAGGAACGTCCCGGGGAACCGATTCAGGTTGAGCGTGACCTGTTACAACAGTGGTACGACTCTCTAGTTTTTAAGGTATCCAGGCTAAACGAGGAGACCGGAAAGCCCCAGGACGAATTCCGTAAACTGGAACTGACCCGCGCCCAGCAACGCGCTATCGAAGATATTATTGGCGATATTCAGAAACCCAAGCCCATGAACAGGCTCTTGCAGGGGGATGTTGGTAGCGGAAAAACAGTGGTAGGTGCGACAGCTTTGCTGATGGCGGTTGCCAACGGCTTTCAGGGAGCGCTGATGGCGCCTACTCAGATTCTGGCCGAGCAACATTTTCAGGGATTGCGGCGCCTGTTCGATCTCTTTGAGCAATCCGAAGTAGCCCAGGAGCGCGGTCTTAAAGTTCGGATGGAATTGCTCACCGGCAACGTCAAGAAAAAAGATGCCGCTTACCGGCGGATTCGTGATGGCGAAGTAGACATTGTGGTAGGCACAAGCGCTGTAATTCAGGAAGTGGTTTCTTTTCACCGCCTGGGTCTGGTTATTATTGATGAACAGCACCGGTTTGGCGTGTTACAGCGTAAAACCTTGCGCGGCAAGGGTGCCACTTCCACTGCCAACCCGGATGGAACCAACCCACACTTGCTGGTAATGACTGCCACACCCATTCCGCGCACTCTCAACCTGACGGTATACGGCGACCTCGATCTTTCAATAATGAATGAGATGCCGCCGGGACGCCAACCGATCAAGACTAAATGGGTCATGCCAAATGAGCGGCAGGGAGCTTATAACTTCATCCGTAAGCAAATAAACCTGGGCCACCAGGCTTTCGTGATTTGCCCGCTGGTAGAAGAATCAGAAAAAATTGAAGCCAAAGCAGCGGTCGAAGAATATGAGCGACTCCAGCGTGAAGTTTTCCCTGATCTAAAATTGGGCCTGCTGCACGGCAAAATGAAACCGACCGAAAAAGATATGATTATGCACCAGTTTCGGGACCGTGAATTCGATATACTGGTGGCAACCTCTGTAATTGAAGTAGGAATTGACATACCGAACGCGACGGTTATTTTGATCGAAGGAGCGGACCGTTTTGGTCTGGCCCAGTTACACCAGTTCCGAGGAAGAGTGGGGCGCGGACAGGGCAAAAGTTACTGCTTGCTTTTGGCCAGCGATGAATTAAGCCAGGTTGGGCGCGAAAGGCTTAAAGCCATCGAGGATACAAACGATGGTTTTGTACTGGCTGAAATAGATCTCAGAATGCGAGGGCCGGGTGAGTTTTTTGGAACGCGCCAGAGCGGTGTGCCGGATTTGCGGGTGGCAGGCGTGAATGATATTGAACTCCTTGAAACGGCGCGTAAAGAAGCTACCAGGTTGTTTGAACGCGACGCAGAATTAAAACAAACTGAACATAAGTTGCTCGCACAAAAAGTAGCTGCTCTCTGGAGTTTCGAAGGCGACCTGAGTTAAACCTTTAGCCGAAAAACTCACGATTACAGTTTTTTAATTTCCCCTGAAACAGGCGCGAACCCCTTTCGTAATGTAGAAAAAGGGTAATTTACGTTAATTTCCAGATTTCGTAATGTTGAATCGGAAAAATAGGCCAAAACTACCTTCACAGCTAGTGACAAAACATAAATACTTGTAATATAATACCTACATGGCAAAGAAACAACCGGTTCCTGCCTTGCAGCTAAACGTTCCACTTCCACCCAGCATTAATGCACAGTACGCTACTGTCAACGGGCGCAGGATATTGAGCGAAGAAGCACGCAAGTGGAAACGTGAAGTTGAGCGAAGGATTGAGCGGCTCGAAGATGAGGGTGTGCTCACCGACCAGATGAAATCCGACTTTAACAGGCTATACCTTTCCGTCTTTCTCGATTTCTATTTTACATCACCCCACAAACGCGACCTGGATGGTGGCCTGAAGATTACGCTTGATGCTCTGTGCGAGGCATTGAACGTAAACGATAACAGAGTGGTGGACATTCACCTCATCAAAAAGATAGACCCGCTGCATCCCCGCCTGGAAGTTTCAATTGAAGGCGTGGCTGATTGGCAGTTTGATACAGAATACGTCTATCTTGACGCCGAAACTAGTAAGGGTGAAGATAAGTAAAAAAGTTTAATCTGGTGTATAATACAAACACCAGGGTTATTAATATATCTTAACTATACTTAAACCACCACGTCATCCAGGTCGTTCTAGCCAATAACGATAGACTAATTTTATCAAAATATAAAATGAAAGGTTTGACGGCTCCATGCCGGTAGTAAGCAGCGAATCGATTGTTATTCTTGATTATGGCTCCCAGTTTACGCGCCTGATTGCGCGACGTATTCGCGAAGCGCAGGTTTATTGCGAAATTTTACCTCACAACACGTCCTGGGAAAAAGTGGCAGCCCTTAATCCTCGGGGTATAATTCTTTCCGGCGGCCCCGCCAGCGTGTACGAACCTGGTGCTCCTCAGATGGCCGATTTTGTGCTGGAAAGCGGCCTGCCGGTCCTGGGTATCTGTTATGGAATGGGTTTGCTGGCGCGCGCCCTGGGCGGAGATGTCTCACACTCGGAACTGCGCGAGTACGGCCAGACGGATGTAAAAATTGAGGACCACTCCACCCTCTTCCAGGGCTTACCATCCACGCTCAGCGTCTGGATGAGTCACGGCGATAACATTGCTGCCCCGCCACCCGGTTTCAATATTACCGCAACCACCCGTAATACCCCGGTTGCCGCAATGGAAGGGCGCAGCCCGGGTAAAAACGCCCCTGTTGTGGGCGTTCAATTCCACCCCGAAGTAAACCACACTCAGCATGGAGCTGAGATCATACGCCACTTCCTTTTTGAAGTTTGTGGTTGCAAAGGCGACTGGAAGGCCGATACTTTTATCAATACCAGTATCAATATGATCCGGGATAAAGTCGGCCCGAACGAGCAGGTGATTTGCGCTCTCAGTGGCGGGGTAGACTCCTCGGTGGCCGCCACCCTTGTAGCCAGGGCGGTCGGCGACAGGCTTACATGCATTTTTGTAAATAACGGCCTATTACGCCAGGGCGAAGCCGAAAGTGTGGTTAAACTTTTCCGAGATGAACTTGGCCTGAAACTGGTTTACGTTGATGCCAGCCAGCGCTTCCTGGAAAAATTAGACGGTGTAGTAGACCCGGAAGAAAAAAGGAAGATAATTGGGAACGAGTTTATTCGGGTATTTGAAGCTGAAGCGCGCAAAATAGGTTCAGTCAAGTGGTTGGTCCAGGGTACGCTCTATCCGGATGTAATTGAAAGCGCTACTGCTGAAAATAATGTCGCCAGCCGTATTAAAACTCATCACAATGTTGGTGGCCTGCCACTTGATATGGAATTTAAACTGGTTGAACCATTACGTTATCTCTTTAAAGATGAAGTACGTCAGGTGGGTCTGGAGATTGGCTTACCCCACGAAGTAGTCTGGAGGCAACCCTTCCCTGGTCCCGGTCTGGCAGTGCGGGTACTGGGCGCGGTCAGCGAAGAACGCCTGAGCGTGTTAAGAGCGGCGGATGCGATTGTACGGGAAGAGATCAAATCGGCCGGGTTGGATGGCGAAGGTGAAAACGCAGTCTGGCAATATTTTGCGATTTTAACTCCCCTGCAAAGCGTGGGGGTTATGGGAGATGGGCGTACTTATAGCAACCTGGTAGCTGTAAGAGCGGTTAGCAGCAAAGATGGGATGACAGCGGATTGGGCCCGCCTACCACATGAACTGCTGGCGCGTATTAGTAGCCGGATTGTTAATGAAGTGACCGGAGTGAACAGAGTAGTCTACGACATTACCAGCAAGCCACCGGCGACTATCGAGTGGGAGTAAAAGTAAGTTAGCTCTATAAGCTAAGAGGCCAGCCAATCAAGTTAGGGATTAATTAGTAAACATTACGGGGCGGGAACGGCGCTCCTGGGGAGAGGTGGGAAACAGAAATGAACTTACCGACAATTCTAGTGGTTGATGATGACCCACATATCTTACAGCTTGTCCGCCAGGCGCTGGAATCGGAAGGTTTTGAAGTCAGCACAGCCGTATCGGGCCAGCAAGCCCTGACCAAATTAACCCGAGAATTACCCAATCTGGCAATTGTAGATTTAAAACTGCCTGATATTGATGGCTTCGAAGTTTGCCGCCGCATTCAACAGTATGCTATCGTGCCGGTCATAATGCTGACAGGGGTAGATAATACTGACACTATTGTTAACGGGTTGGATCGCTATGCCGAAGATTACATTGTCAAGCCATTCAACAACCGGGAACTGGCTGCCCGAGTACGCCGGGTACTGCGCCGGTTTGGCGACGTACAGACTACCACATCTTCGGCAGAAGTAGTTGTAGACGAAAAACTGAAAATAAATTTTGGACAGCACTGGGCTGATGTACGGGGTCAACGCCAGGAGTTAACACCCACTGAATCGAAACTCCTGCATATGCTGGTGCGCCATGCCGGGCAGGTATTGACGACAGACTCGCTACTTGCGCGAGTCTGGAGCCCTGAAGAAGAAGTGTACGTTGAAGGCTTACGCGTACATATTCGACGGTTAAGGGAAAAAATCGAACCGGACCCGTCACGGCCCACTTATATTTTGACCGAGCGCGGTGTAGGTTATCGTTTCAAGAATTTCAACCAGGACGGTACAGGTGAGGGAAATAGTAGCTTGATTTCACCTGGAACCAGCCCTTCGGTACCTTAAAAGCAAAGTTAGGAATTAGGGATTTTACGGTTTAGAGTGATTGGCCTTCAGTCCGGTAATACGCTGGATTTTCGAGTAAGTATGAACTTCAGGCCTGGTTTTAACCGTCATTCTCGTTAGTTCCCCAGGGGATTATTAACATAATGAGTGAGCTTAAACCGCCGAACATCGTCAAAACCTCAACTCCGCGCAACTTAAGCCCGGAAGAGGAAATTAAATTCCTGCGCAAACGCGTGGCCGACCTGGAAACCCAGAGCCAGCAGCTTTACCAGCAGGCTTTTTTGCTGCAACAACGCCTTTCGGCCAGCAGCCTGAACGAGAAAGAACGGGCTGAATTTATTTCACATGTTGCGCACGAACTAAGAACCCCCCTTACCTCGATTAAGGGCTATGTAGACCTGGTGCTTGAGGGTGAAACCGGGCCTGTTAATGACTTGCAGCGTGATTTCTTAAACGTAGTGGGTCTTAACGCCGAAAAATTATCCCGTATCATCGGGGATTTGCTGGATGTTTCACGCCTGGAAGCGGCCCAGTTGGGCTTTAAACCGGTTTTGACTGATTTCCGTACTCTAGTCCTCGAAACCTGCGAAGAGGTTCGCCCGCAACTTGAAGCTAAAGGCATCGAGTTCGATATAGTTACCACTACCACCGCCCAGATGATTGCCAGTATTGATCCCGAACGCTTTAGCCAGGCTCTGAGGGCTATCATTGCGCACGCCGGAGAAGTTACCCCGGTCAACGGTAAAGTTCACCTGACGGTTGGCTATAATGAAGAGGGTACATACGGAGTAGTTACGGTAGAAGACCAGGGACCGGGTATTCCTCCCGCTGACCTTGAGCGGGTTTTCACTAAATTCTGGAGACCCAGTAATCAGAACTGGGAAGGCGGCGGCCCCGGCTTGGGCCTGGCAATCGCCAAAAGCATTATAGATAGCCATGAAGGACAGGTTCGGGCTGAAAACAACCCTCCTGAAAAAGGGGGCAGCAGTATTATAATCACCTTACCGCTGATTGGCCGCCCGGTAGCTGAGCTTACTCCTTTTGTTGAGGAAATACCCCAGGAAGAAGAGCCGCGTTATGCCGCGCTGGTTATTACTCAGAACCCTGATTTTGGCAAGGTAATGCAGCAAACTCTCGGTCAGGGTGGGTTCCAGGTAATTGTGGCCAATGACCGCTCGGAACTGGTGGCCGAAACACCCGCCTGGCAACCTGATTTAATTATCAACAACGGGGCTGAAATGGACCTGTTGAATGAGGATGAAAGTGGCAAGATCAGTCCGGCCCTGCGTGGTGCCGCTATTCTGACCTTGAACCTGTCACCCATCGAACAGCGCGTGATTGTCTCCGGCGCTCAAGCCGTGCTACCCTGGCCTGCTGCGGAAAACTTGATTCTGGATCGCCTGGAACAAACTATGGTTCCCGATAGTACTCCGGAAAAAGTTGACCAGTTCAAACAGACTAAAACCATTCTTCTCGTTAGCCCCTCCAGCGATGCTTTACGTAGCCTTGACCGGATGCTGCGAGAAGCCGGTTACGCTAAAGTATATCGCGCTATGCGAGAGGCGGATGCCCTGACGCTGGCCCGGCGCTATCGCCCGGACTGGTTGCTGCTCGATATTCCACCGGAAGCCAGCGGCAGCGAGTATGAGCCTAATTTGTTCGAAATGCTGCGTGAAGATCAACTGCTGGGCAAAACTCCCACTATAGTATTCCTGCGGCCGGAACAGATTGCAGCCGATCCTTTGCCTGATTACCGGCCTAACTACGCCACGCGGCTGGTTGGTAGTGGACCACAACGCCGTATAACCACCGATGAGTTAAAAGGCCGCCGGGGAGGAACCGGTGAATTGCGCGCCCGGAGAGGTACAACCGGAGAATTACGCGCCCGAGGGGGTACCGGCGAGTTAAATCTACGCGCCGGCGCAACAGACGAATTAAAAGGCCCTTATTACAATATTGTGCCTAAACCTTTCATGCAGCGGCGGCTGATAAATGTAGCGCGTAGATTGGCTTCTAAGCGCTAGTTCAGTTAGAATAATAAAAATGTAGCTGTGTACGAGCCGTCCGTCTTAATTAAGGAGAACACAAAGTTTTATGAAGGTACTCGTAGCAGACGACGAAAAAGATATTCGCCGGCTGGTGGTTTTCACACTAGAACGTTCCGGATTTCAGGTGGTTGAAGCCACAGATGGCCAGGAAGCTCTAAAACTGGCCCAGGAAGAAAAACCTGATCTAATACTGCTTGATGTAATGATGCCTTTCATCAGTGGTTACGAAGTTTGCCGGCAGTTAAGAACTGTCCCCGAATTGAAAGAGACACCTGTTATCTTCCTTTCCGCCAAAGCCCAGAGCTACGAGATTGGCGAAGGTCTGGAAGCAGGCGGTACGGATTACCTGGTAAAACCCTTTATTCCGCGAGAACTGGCCGCTAAAGTTAAACAGGTTCTTGGCGTAGAGTAAGAGGAGATTTTTGTTGAGAGTACGCACCAGCCAGAAAGCCCAATTGTTCAGTGAGTCGGTCATACGCGAAATGACGCGCCTGTTTCTGGCACGCGAAGCAATCCCCGGTGTCGAGCCGGGCGTAAACCTGGCCCAGGGTTTCCCCGATTTTTCTGCTCCCGGCGAAATGAAAGCCGCCGCTTGCCGGGCGATTGAAGCCGATATCAATCAGTATGCGATTACCTGGGGATCTAAATCGCTGCGCCATGCCATCGCTGCCAAAACTGAACGCTTTCGGGGTTTCCGGCCTGACCCTGAGCGCGAAATAACGGTAGCCTGTGGCGCAACCGAAGCCATGATGGCGGCAATGCTGGCAGTAGTAGACCCGGGCGATGAGGTTATCGTTTTTGAGCCGTTCTACGAAAATTACGGTCCTGACGCTATCCTGAGCGGTGCCACTCCCCGCTACGTCACTCTGCACGAACCGGACTGGCATTTTGACCAGGCTGAACTAACAGCCGCTTTCAACAATAAAACGCGCGCCATTATTATCAATACCCCAAATAACCCGACCGGCAAAGTCTTCACCAGAGAAGAACTGGAACTGATCGCCGGGTTATGCCAGCAGTGGAACGTGGTTGCCATAACGGATGAAATCTACGAGCACATGGTCTATAGCGGGGAGCATATAAACCTGGCAACCCTGCCGGGAATGTATGATCGTACAATTACCATCAGTGGCCTCTCCAAGACCTATTCTGCTACCGGTTGGCGGATTGGCTGGCTTATCGCTCCGCCTGATATTACCAGCGCAATACGTAAAGTCCATGACTTCCTGACCGTGGGGGCGGCTGCCCCACTCCAGGAGGGCGCAGCTTTTGCCCTGGCTTTCCCCGACGACTATTATCAGAACCTGGGAGATCTCTATCGCACCAAACGCGATTATATGATGGAGTTTCTGCAAGAAGCCGGGTTTTATGTCTATGAACCCCACGGGGCCTACTATATAATGACCGATGCCACCGATCTGATGGCAAAAGTGGGCCAGCCCGATGATGTAAGCTTCGCCCGCTGGATGATCGAAGAAATCGGGATCGCAACCGTGCCGGGTAGCTCTTTCTACCGGGAAAAAGAAAAAGGCCGCACTAAAATCCGGTTCTGCTTCTGCAAAAAGCCGGAAACCCTCGAACGAGCCCGCCATCTCTTACTCAAACTTCAGCAGCAGTATTAATAGAAATCAAAAAAGCGGGCTAAACACCCGCTTTTTTGATTCTTCCAGAGGAATTAGAGCCTTAGTCCAGGCGTTCAATAATGGTGCCGTTAGCCATTCCGCCTCCTTCGCACATGGTTTGAAGGCCATAACGTCCGCCGCTCCGTTCCAACTCGTTCAACAAAACGGTCAGCAAGCGCGCGCCAGAAGCGCCCAGCGGGTGGCCGAGAGCAATTGCGCCGCCGTTTACATTCACCTTTGACATGTCTGCGCCAGTTTCGTGCTGCCAGGCCAGCACCACACTCGCAAAAGCCTCGTTAATCTCTACCAGGTCAATCTGGTCCATCGTCAGGTCTGCTCTCTCCAGCACCTTCTGGGTGGCCGGGATTGGCGCTGTTAACATATAAACCGGGTTATCACCTGCTACAGAGAAGGCTACAAAACGGGCGCGCGGTTTCAAACCTAATTTTTCAGCAGTAGCGCGTTCCATAATAAGCAGTGCCGCCGCGCCATCACTGATTTGCGAAGAGTTACCGGCAGTAATCACGCCATCCGGCTTAAAGGCCGTTTTAAGGGAAGCCAGTTTCTCCATTGAAGTGTCAGGCCGGATACCTTCATCCTGGCTGAAAATTTCGGTTGAGCCGTCTTCATTTTTTACCGGGATAGGTACAATCTGGCTTTCAAAGCGGCCTTCCGCCGTAGCGTGCGCCGCCCGCTGATGGCTTTCCAGGCTCAGCGCGTCCAGTTGCTCGCGCGTAAGACCCCATTTCTCGGCAATCATTTCCGCGCTGATACCCTGGTGCACCAGGCCATTATCGTAGCGTTTATTCATCAAGGGACCAAAGGGCTTGCCCGGACCTTGCCCCGAGGAACCCATAGGTACTCGCGTCATGTTTTCCACGCCACAGGCAATCACAACGTCATAAGCGCCGCTCAAAACTCCCTGCGCCGCAAAGTGAACCGCCTGCTGGCTGGAACCGCACTGGCGGTCCACGGTGGTACCCGGAACCGATTCGGGGAAACCGGCAGCAAGAACGGCGTTACGCGCCACATTATAGGTCTGCTCGCCAACCTGACCGACACAACCTGCTATTACATCGTCCACCAGGGCCGGGTCAATCCCGGTGCGCTGCACCAGGGCGGTGAGCGTCTGCGCCAGCAAATCTACGGGATGCCAGTCTTTGAGTTTACCTCCGCGCCGCCCTACCGGGGTGCGCACTGCATCTACAATCACGGCTTCCCTCATCGTAGCCATTCTGGTTCCTCCTTGAAACGCTAATTATTGTGCTGTTACTTCTAGCTCGAGAGATACAAAAGTTTGTAAAATTTAACAGCATATCTCTCTAAATAAGCAAAAAATAAAAACTGAGATTTTCCAGGTCAAAATTTGAGATTATTATAATATTATAACAGTCCTGTTCGCAATGTGCAGACGGACTGCGATTTACCAGCCAACGCAAGCAGCAAGATCAGAAAAAGTTGGCAGAATTTTAGATTTATATTTTGATTATAGTTGCATTGCTTAGCTGGTTATGCTATATTTAAACGGTATAACCCTGATTTCATTAAATTACGATTTATTAAATCATGAAAGGAGGCGTGACATGTTTAAAGTTGCTACGGGCAACTTCGAGCTGAATACAAAGAAATCACGTCCTCGAAGGGTTATGAAATAAATGCTTCGGTAAAATAAAGCCGAAATTTTATTGCGGGCCGTTCGAGCAGGAACGGTCTTTTTTATTGATTAAAAGCCGTGAACGTGAGTATGACGTTCACGGCTTTTTTTACTTGATTTTTTACTTGTTTGCTTAATTTTAGTAAAGGAGCAACTGACATGCCCATGAAATTAACTCTGGCGATTGCTTTAGATTGTTTCCCAACTGAGTGCCGGGTACAGCTTGTAGACAGTGGTGAAACACAAACTGTTCATTATGCAGCTCCGGTCCAGGCGCGCCTCAAAATCTATCCGGGCCAGTTAGTGGCGCTGGATACTAACCCGGCTATCCCGGAAATAGTATACCGCTGGCACTACGTCAAAGTGGAACAGTTGAAAGGAGATACAGCCGTTATTAAGGATCACCAGGGCCAGTTAGTAGAACTGGTAAACGCTCCAGGGCTGCCAGAAACCCCACAGGTAGGCGACTGGGTATTTGCAACCCTGGGAGGAAATGTAGCGCCATCGGAATTATTCGATATTGCAGTTGATGGTCGTCCGGCCCATCCGGCCTTTTTGAGCGACTACGCTTTTCCTAAGGTAGAAGAGTTTTACCAGAAAATAATGGCTAGATAAGACTTCGCCCACGACTGGTGAACCCGAGGCTACTTACTAAAGCCGGTTCACCAGTCGTGGGCGAGAATAGGCATACCTACGGCAACAGTTGGGCCGATTGCACCATAACACCCAGTTCGCGGCGCGAGTCAGCCCCAGGCACAAAAGTAGAGGAGGGGGCTAACTCAATGATTGCTTCGCCGGGACCAGCAATAGGTTGCGGCAAATTCAAGGTATAGGTTTTCCACTGGCGAGTGGTCGTTACTTTCCCTAACGATTGACCGTTAGCAAAAATCTCAACGGTTGGCGGGGTGAGATTAGTGGGTCGGAAGCCATTGAGCGTTATCGTCAGTTTCGAGACTTTTGTATCCGGCGAGAGCGGAAAGCGCAGTTTAGCCGTGTCCCAACCGGTTTCACCCCGGTCGGAGGTCCAGCGGTAGTAAGGTGAGTCAGGTTTATTATCCTGTTTTTCATAGATATGGAAACCTTTGACGTAACCCCAGTCAAACTCGCCGATGGTCAATTTGTTATCGGGCAGAGGGCGGGTCGGCAGGTTATCCCAGGCCCAGCTATCAGCCTGATTATCCAGGGCAATCTGCCGGCTGCGGAATTCGCCATGAGCGTAATCTTCTTTACCCTGGCGCAGGTAGATCCAGCCCAGCGCCAGGTGAGATTCAGCTATATCCTGGCTGGTACGCCCGATTCGGCCAATTGCGGCGTCATAGCGTCCCAGGATCGCCTCGGTAAGACCGATACCGATTTGAGTATAAGGAGACTTCAAATCAGAGCGGGCATAGGATTGCAGAGCATCTGTATACTTGCCTTCACTGCGCAGCTCATCCCCGCGAGTAGCCATTTTCTGCATGTTCCACTCCTGAATTCCCAGCAGAGTTTCGCCAGGCACATAAGTGGGCAGCACGATTATCAGAAAAATGAGCGGCAGGACCAAAGCGGCAGCGACGCGACCACCCTTCAACGAGCGCCCGGCTAGCTGGAGAGGTCTTCCGAGCCAGCGCAAAACTCGCCGGTGATTGGCCAGTACATAAGCGGCGAAGAGTAGCAGGAAAAAGTAGACCGGCAAACGGAAGCGACTGACCGCAAAGAAAGCGAATGCTAGCGCCATGTTGTAAAGTACCCAGATAATGACAAAACTGCGGATACCAGAATCGGGAGCGCCGGTGGGATGGCGAGCAACTACCAGGCCAAGCAAAGCCAGTACGCCTGTAATAATATAAAGCGTATCGCCTAAGAGCTGGTCAGGGATTAGCCAGGCGGAAGGAATTAAACCTTTGGTATAGCCGCCTTCGAGTCTTTCATCCGCCCCGAAGTTGATGTTCCAGAAATCGAGCGATTCTTTAAAGCCCTTTTTGATGAAATTGGCCGGGTTGTTAAACATTACTTGCAGGCCTTTTTGATAGCCTAGCGTCTCACGGTCAGCCTGGTTTTTTACAGCCTCAAGGTCCTGCGAAACCCGTGCGCCATTGCGCCCATCCAGCGCGCCCAGGTAAAAGTTGTAGCCGCCGGTCGTATCGATAAAAGGACGGCCATAAACTGTATAGTTGCGGAAGGTCCAGGGTGCAATTACCAGCACAAAAGCTACTGCTACCACCACAAAGGATAGCAAAGCTTTGCGCCATTGCCGCCAGCCAAGCGCCACCAGTAGCCATAGTCCGATGAAAGGCATGAAGCTCAAAACCTGACCGCGCGTCAGCGCAGAGAGGCCAAGTGAAACGCCTGCGCCTACCAGATACCAGATACGTTTTTGCCGCCAGATAGGACCAGAGGCGCGAGATAGAGGTTCATCCTTGCCGGTAATGATATATTCCAGCAGGAAATTGACTGCCAGCAGGAACAGGAAGAGAAAAAGCGTCTCGGAGAGCAACAGGTAGGAAAGCACCGCAAAAGGCCAGGCTATAGCTGCCAGGATGCCTGCCATCAGGCCGGTACGCCGTCCAAAAGCGCGATAACCAAGCCGGTAAAGCAGGTAGACAGTGGCGACGCTCAGCGCAATCTGCACCAGCCGAATAATTACCAGGCTGTGGCCAAAAATGACGAATATCCCGGCTAGCATGAGAGGGTAAAGCGGTGGGCGTATCCAGGTAGCGGCGTCATAGAAAGACCAACCGCGCCCATCGGCCAGGATATGCGCTATCTGATAATATTCGGCCTCGTCAATGACAAAACCCATGCGGGGCGCTTGCCACCAGGCGTACAGGCGAACCAGGGTGGCAAGCACCAGTACTGCCGTCAAGGGGCGATCCAACCGTGTCAAAAAACCACGCTTTCGAGCGGGAGCAATGACAAAATCGCCGGTTAATGGGAGCTCGCCGGTGTTATTTCTCAACCTCAAAAAGATAAACTCCGATTCCAGGTCCAGTCAATCGTTTAGAGCAGCGTTATTTTCTCGCGACCTTCGTTTACATTCAGGGTAGCGTTACGAGTATCTACCAGCAACCTGGCATTACTCACGATGAAATTGTAATCGTAAGCGCTATGGTCTGTCACCAGTACAACGCAATCTGCTTCGGCCAGCGCTTCTGCGCTTAACTCGATTGAACTCATCTTTAAATGATTTTCTTCAAACTGCGGTACGTGCGGGTCGTGATAGCTGACTTGCGCGCCATCTTTTTCGAGCAACTCAATAACACGAATGGCCGGGGTTTCGCGCATATCGGCCACGTCTTTCTTGTAAGCCACGCCCAGCAACAGCACTCTCGAACCTTTCAGGCTCTTGCCGTGGGTGTTAAGCGCTCTCATTACCAGTTCCCGGACGTAACGCGGCATTTGCAGATTTATTTCCCCGGCCAGTTCGATAAAGCGGGTATTAAAATCGAATTCGCGGGCCTTCCAGGTCAGATAGAAAGGATCAACCGGGATACAATGGCCGCCTACTCCCGGGCCGGGTGTAAACTTCATAAAGCCGTATGGTTTGGTACTGGCAGCATCCAGTACTTCCCAGACGTTCAGACCCATACGATCACACAGGAGGGCCATCTCATTGACCAGCGCCACATTTACCACCCGGAAGGTATTTTCAAAAAGCTTGCACATTTCGGCCACACGGGCAGATGAGACCGGAACAACCTTCTCGATCACCTGGCCATAAAGGCTGGTAGCCGCTTCCAGGCATGCCGGGGTAACGCCGCCCACCACTTTGGGGGTATTTTCAAAACACCAGCCTTTGCTGCTGTTGCTACCGGGATCAATCCGCTCCGGTGAGAAAGCCAGGTAGAAATCCTGCCCGACCTTAAAACCCTTCTCTTCCAGTATGGGCTGAAGCACTTCTTCGGTAGTACCGGGATAGGTAGTGCTTTCCAGCACCACCAGTTGGCCTTTTTGCAAATAAGCGGCAATATTGCGAGTAGCGGCCTTTATAGCAGTCAGATCAGGGTCACGGGTCTGATTAAGCGGTGTAGGCACGGCGATTATTATGACATCCTGGGCGGCCAGCACGCTAAAATCATAAGTAGCATGAAAACATCCGGAGGCATTCAGGGGCAGCAGGCGCTCGGATGGAATATCCCCGATGTAACTCTCTCCCCGATTCAGTTGTGAAACACGTGCCTTAACTACATCAAAACCGGTTACGCGAAAGCCCTTTTCAGCAAAGGCCACGGCCACCGGCAACCCAACGTAACCCATTCCGATAACGCCAATTTTAGCGTGTTTTGACTTGATCTTATCAATTAACATAGCGATATCCTTGCAGTTCCTGGCTAAACGCCGCTATAAAGAGTGCCCGAAGATTATACCACTTAGCTTCCTACCACGCATAAAGGCTTTAGCATGTAAAAAAGAGTAGCGCCGATTGCGAGTTACTTCGCCACCGGCGCCACATTTGATAAAGCCATTTTTAGCACGGAAAGCCGGTTTTACTCTCTAAAAAGCTACGCAGGCTTTCCGTTAATAGATCTAAAATACCCGAAGCTTGCCTCCAGGTGCGCTTACTTGTTAACGCCGCAGCAACCCAGGAAGCTATTATCGAATTTGTCGAAAAGAGTTTTCTCAGACTTTGCCGACAGATCCGTATAGCGTACCTGCCGCCCGCTGTTAGAAGCCGCCGCAGGGGTGGCAGTACCGGCAGCAGGGGTAGCGGTAGGCTTGGTAAAATCATAGTAAAGGCGCGCGCTGTCCGGTGAAAAAGTCGGATTCAGGCGGGTACCTGCTTCCAGGTTATTTTCGCCATCTACTAACAGGGTAGCATTGCCGCCAGCAACCGGCACAACCGCAATCCCGGCCTTTTCATCTTTGTTGATGAAAAGGGTCGCAACGCTTTTGCCATCGGGCGATACCACCGGACCCACCTTGTAGTAAGGATAATCGGTCCGGTTAGTAAGAGTCGAAACCAGATCAGCAGAGGTAGCTATATAGTAATCGAAGCGGAATTTGCCGCTACCCGCTGGCTCCAGATCCTGCAACTTCTTCAGGTTCGAGCCATCCCGGTTTACCTGATAAAGGCTGGTTTGCGAAGGAGGGCCGGGTATGGTGGTAGGTGTTGGGGTAGCCGCAATGGTAGGGCTGGCAGAAGCCGCAGGAGTACCGCTGGCCGCTGTCCCACTTGCCGGAGCAGTGGTAGCGGGCGGAGTAGGTGTAGCGGCACCGGTGTTAACGGTGGTAGTACTATTAGCCGCAACTGACAGGTCCAGGCCGTTCACCATGGCAGTCGGATTGGGATTGCCATAGAAGTAGAAACTATTGCCGTCTTTTGAGAAGGTCGGATACCAGCCACCCAGTTTTTCCGGCAGAACAATTTGCTGGGTCTTACCCGTAGCAACTTCGACTGTAAACATCACCGCATTCCGCAGCGAGAAGAAAGCGATGGACTTGCCATCCGGCGACCAGTTAGGACCCAGGGCATCGGCAGCCAGTTGTTTCTCATCGCCGGGTTTACCGTTGGCATTGATTACATACAGTACGCGCACGGTTCCGGTGTTATCCGGTCCCTGGCCATCCGTAGCCGGAACAGACTTGAGGAAGGCAATTTGTTTGCTATCCGGCGACCAGACCGGGCTGAAGCCGCCGTAAGCCACGGTGTGCAAACCGCTGCCATCAAAGTTTACAAGCTGAATACCGGCGCCATTGGCAGTAAAGGCGACCTGTTTGCCATCCGGCGACCAGACCGCGCCCGCTTTATTCTCAGCGCTATTCGTCAGGAGAGTCGGGTTGGAGCCATCCAGGTTTGCGGTATAAATTTGCATCGGGCTGGCGGTATCGGGAGCCTGAACGTAGAGCAAGCGGTTTTGGGTAGCGCCAGACGGAACAGCGGGGGGAGCTACATAAGATCCCGCGGTCGGGGTCGGAACCGGTGTAGGTACATCCGCCGCTGAAGGGGTACCCTGGAAGCCGTTAGTGGCTCGCCAGAGAATCGCCAGGATTACCAGAATGATGGGTAGGCCGATAACCAGGCCCCAGCCCAGGTTTTCCCAAAAGGCTTTGAGGCTACTTCTGTTGCGCGGAGAGCGTCCCTTACCGGGAGGCTGGTTCAAAGGCGCATTCGGACGCGGGCTGGCGGGTCTAATAGGACGCTGACTCACGGCCGGGCCGCTACCGGTTCTACGGGGCCGGTCGGTGGTGGTCTTCTTATCAGAAGGCATGGGTTAACAACTCTCTCCTAGAAAATAGGTTTTGCTATAGGCTGCGCAATCTACATCGGGGCGTAGGCGCATATTTAGCAAGCCATAGCCGCTAAATTATTAGAGTAAATTTGAGATAAACATCTCGCTTTGATTAAAGTTTACAGACGGTTATAGTACCCTGAATCGAGCCGCATGTCAAAAATTATTAAGAGAAATTTGCAGCGGTATGGCGCTCACTTCATCCGCCTTAAGACAGCGGGCAGGCGCCATAATTTTGCTCAGAACAAAACTGGTGATGCAGGTAAATCATGCCTTGCTGGCGGCAAGCGCCGTTAATCAGGCGGCTTAAAACCGGCCTGCCATTGCTCATAAATTCTGGCGGCATGTCAGCCGGGTTTTCAAGCCAGTAACGAAAGATTTGCCGGGAGACGTTCTCAACCAGTTCGTTGCTTCCCAGGCGAGGATGTACTTTATAGGCATTAATAGCGGCTTCCACCAGGGCAGACTGGCGGCGGTCCCGCCCATACCCGGCCAGAAAAGGTAGAAGAATGTTGATTACAATATCAGCCGCCCGGTCAGCCCCGATCAGGTCTGGACAGGGACTCTTGCCGCCCGAACCGGCCAGGATAGCCCGGTCGCTGAAATCGTAACGCCGGGACCAGAAAAAGTCGCTATCAGTTGCTTCCGGCTGAACGGGAACCTGAAAATGGTTGCGCAAGCGCTCGCAGGCTGAGACTGAATCCGCTGTACAAATCAAGATCTCACCCGGCAGGGCTAAAAATTCACTCTCATCCCCTGACTGCCAGCGTACCAGCAGGCGAGCCAGACCGGCAATGCGGCGAGAGGGATGATTGGGCGGGCGTAAACGGGCAAAAGTCCAATCGCGTTCCGAGAGGGGCTGAAAAGGAACTGGAAGCACCGCCGCAAGATGGCGCGCCAACCAGTTCCAGCGTCTTTCCAGTTCTCCGGTATAGCGGTTAGCAAGATAGTCTTCCTGGTCAGGCGGCTCCTGATAATCCTCCGCCGCAAAAAAACCTGCCTGCACCGGCCTGCTCTCTACGATGGTTTTCAGGCGGCGTTGCGAGGGTAGCAGGCCTGCCGTGCCGAGTAGGGCCGCCTCTAAAGTCAACAGGCGCTCTTCAGGGCTTTCTTTTCGCCTACAAGCTTCTCGGTCCAGTTCCAGAAGAGTAGAAAAAGGTAAAGCTTCCGCCAGGCGTCGAAAAGGCGCTTTGTTATTCGAATAACCCAGCGCCTCTAACAACCCGCTCCATAAACTCTGGGCCGCCTGAGTTTGTTCGGAGTCCGGGTCAAGGGCGCAGGCTGCTTCAAAACGGCTGACCCGTTGATCAAATCTTTCCAGGCCCAGCCTATCCAGCCGCTCCAGCAGATGCGGTAATTGAGGGATATGTTCCGCAACTCGTTCGCAGCAGGGACCGGCGCTCTCGGAGAGGGAGCCCAGGCGGGTACCGCTGGCTCTAGCCATTTCCAGGGAGGAGGCAAGCGTTACTCCTTTTTGCTTAAAAAGCGGAAGCAGCGCTACCACCGGCACTACTGAACCGCCTTGAGTGAGTGTTTTGCCGGTCTGCCCCTGGTTATCCTCCAGCGTGACCTGTAAGACTACCTGATTGTAGCGCTGATCCTGATGATGGCCGTGCAACCTCCAGTCACCGCTGACCAGATGCAGTTCAACATCCCCCTTAAACAACTCTGAGCCTATTCTGACCATAGCCCCCTTAAAATCAGGGCCAAAGCCGCTACTCCAGCGTCCCCGGTAGATTACCTGTACGGGCTGTCCGCTCGTAGTCTTTAATTCAAGACCAGGCGGCCAGAGCTGAGAGTTCCAGATTTGTGCGAGATCAATTTCACTCATCTGCCAGCGGTTACTGCCCTCTTGCACGGTAAAGTAAGTAGAGCCTCCCGGCAGGGGCAAAAGTTCTGGAGATGTGGAAGAGACTTGCGCGGGAGGCGAAAGAGGCTTTTCTGGTGGAACCTGCTTACTTGCCGCAGGTTCAATAGTGGTAGAATTTTTGGGCCGGTGTTCAGGTTGAGTTACAGTGGTACTCGCAGGGTCGGGTGCTTTTTTAGCGGCCGGTTTGCGAGCACGGGCCGGTAAGGGATAGACAAATTTACCCTCTGAGTCGTAGGGCATGGCTGAGACGCTTTCTTTGCTAAAATTAGCTATAACTGGCGGCTATAGCTATCTGCTGAGACGTTGCTTTAACTGGTCAATTACTTCGGGCGGAACATAACGGGCCCCCGGCGAGGTAAGCTGGCCACCATCAAGACGGCCGTGAAAATCGCTGCCGCCAGTCGGAACTAAATCATACTGCCGGGAATACTTCTCTATATTGGCGACAGTTTCATCACTATACAGACCGTAATAGGTCTCAACGCCACTCAAGCCCGCTTTAGCGGTTATTTCCAGCACTTCCTCAACGTTTTTGACGTAGGTTGGATGAGCCAGGACTGCCAGGCCTCCCACCGAACGAATCAGTTCGACAGCCTGTTCTGGCGTCACCTTTTCACTGTGGACATAGGCCGGACCATCGTTGCTGATGTAACGATCAAAGGCTTCACGAACCGTTTCAACATAGCCACGTTCTTTAAGAGCCTCGGCAATATGAGGGCGCTGGGGAGCAGCATCACCGGCAATCTGCAATACGCGCTCCCAATCGAGGGGCATCCCCAGGTCCGCCAGTTTCGCCAGGATCGCCTGAGCCCTCCCATAACGGTTGTAACGGAACCGCTCCAGTTGGGATTGAAAGGTAGCGTCATGATACTCTATAAAGTAGCCCAGCACATGCACTTCTTTACCGGCATATTCCGCGCTCAGTTCAATCCCGGGTATAATCTCAAGCCCCAGGGCTTTACCTATTTCTTGCGCCCGGTCGAGAGCGGCAGTAGTATCGTGGTCAGTCAGGGCTACGGTTTTAAGACCGACAGAAGAGCAAAGTTTGATCAGATCATCAACAGGTAAAGTGCCATCCGAAGCGGTGCTATGCATGTGCAGGTCTACGGTACTGGACAAGTCTAAACTCCTGGTTCTAGTTTTAGCTTATGAATAAAGCTTTCTATCAAATCCTGAAAAGCGGCAGGAAGACCATTCTCTAACGAGTGGTCAAGAGGGCCGCGCCGATCAGGCCGGAAAAATCGCCAAGGCCGGTGCGGGTAATCTCAATTTGAGAAGCCGGCAGGCGGAGGGCTTCCCACTTGGCCTCACGCACGGTTATATTAAACAGGTAATCTACCGCTTCCATCAGACCTCCACCCAGAATAATTCGTTCCGGGTTATAGAAGTTGATGACCGAAGCTAGTCCCAGGCCCAGAAACTCAGCCGCTTCGCGGACCACATGTTTTACCAGTTCATCATCGGCTTCGATAGCTTTGGCAATAACCTTGGAGCGGATGGCCACGCTGCTGGCGGAGGTAGGGTCGGGCATTGAGGCTCCTTCCAGCAACTCCGTCAGGACCGATTTGCGCCCTCGCTTCAATTCGCCCAGCAAAGTACGGGTAATCGCGGTCCGCGAGGCGTAAGCTTCAAGGTGGCCACGACCACCGCAACCGCAAAGCCTGCCTTCCGCCGCCACTACCATATGGCCTACTTCCCCGGCAGTACCTGTGGCGCCTCTGCGCAACTGCCCGTTTTGGACGATGCCACTGCCGATTCCGGTACCTGTAAAGATACAGACAAAATCAGCGCAGCCTTTGCCTGCCCCGAAATGCAACTCTCCTATAGTAGCAGCTTCAACATCGTTGCCCAGGCTTACTGGCAGATTAAAGCGTTCCCCTAAAAGCTGGCCCAGGGCATAGTTAGGCTTGACTCCAAGATTAGGAGCAAAGACCAGGATTTTCTCGCTACGATCTACCTGCCCCGCCGCGCCTACTCCAATTCCGCTAAAGCGGGTGTTTGAGGGCAACTTGGCGACGGCAAGAGCCTCATCAATGGCGTCACCAATACGTTTAGCAAGGTCATTTTCCTTCTCTTTGTCCTTGCCGTCCTTTTCTTTATTATCTTTAGGGGTTGGCACTGTTCTCTTTTTCGCAGAACTTACTACTGTTCCCGTTTCCAGTTCCACAACGCCTGCCAGAATCTTGGTGCCACCAAGATCAACCCCAATCCCGTAGCGTTCCATATCTCTTCCCTTTCAGGATATTAACTGGTTCCACAGCAAATCTAAAATTGTGGTTATATCAGGACTAAATCCAATGGTATGAGCAGATGTCATCTGTCAAAATGGGTGGGAGTTACCCCACCCTTAGCCTGGTTATTGTTACCGCTACAATGCACCCACCCTTTTCAGGCGACTGCTTCTTGCCCATCATTACTCTCGGCGCTGCCTACTATTGTAGTAGGCAACGGGGTAGGGGGGCGGCCAAAGACACCGCTTTTAAGCGCCAGGCGTAAACCACGCCGGTATAATTGCGCTCCATTCAGACCGGTATTCTGACTCCTGGCCAGTGCCAGAATGGTTTCAAAATCGGTCTGAAGATGCGGGCGCAAGAGGCGGTTTAATAGCCGGAAGATTATCGAAGCCGCAGCCAGAGCATTTTTTGGCTCGATACGATCAATATCCTCAAAAAACCAGGCGCAACTGGTATACATCTGGTGTTTGTAACCCTGCGCTTGCAGCAATCGCATAGCCATACGCTGAGTAGCCGGTTTGGCAGTGATGCCTTGCTTTAGATGCCGGGCCAGAAACTCGCCCTCCGGTTCTACGCCCTGCCAGACATATAAGAAATCTCTCGCTGCTGCGGTTGGATCTTTAAACAGGCGCTTGCCGTGCTGGTAGTAAACTCTGTCTACCTCGTCACGCAGCAAATCGCAGGCCTGGCGCAAAACTTTCTTCCAGCTACTATCTCCCGGTGTGCAATAACAACCGTTGCTCCAGCGTTCAATCCCGTGGTGACAACTCCAGCTAGAGCGGTCATGGATACGGATACGGCGGGTCGGCGGATGCTGGCGCATATAGAGCGAGGGGAAAGTAAGCTGCATTCCGGCAGTAGCCACGCTAACCCTGGTAAGATGTTGCAGGAAGAGATCACGGTAGGATTGGTGATGGCCGTAAAGCTCGCCATCAGTGGCAATCATCAACAGTTGGGCCTCGCTCCGGCACTGCTTTTCAGCATTGAGTTCCGGCTGTAACCAGTCGTGAGCAAAACGATTGGCGTTGGCGGTAGCCTGCTGGTTAAACGATACATCTCCGCTTAATTTACCATTGTAAAAGAAGACTATGATACTGCGGCCTTCATTGAGCTCAACCAGATAAGGTTCGGTTACATCAAACGGTTCCGGCACCCGGTTAGGCAAGGAAGGAACAGTATAAGAAATTTCTTTGACCCGCTTTTCACGTTCTTCGAGCGTCAGGTTTTGATGATTGAGTTTAACCTGGGCTTCTGCACGCCAGCGGTCTATCATCTCCTGGCGCAATTTACTCTGAAGTAACGACCACTCGCGGGGATTAATAGTCTCGACAGTGGCAAAGTCAGCCTGCCAGGGGGCCAGGATCACAAACTTAATACCGGCTTGAGCCAGTAAATCCAGCACCCAGGTACTCGCCCCGGTTTCAGCCAGCCACATACCTTCCGGCGCATGTCCAAAACGCCGCATAAAATCCTTGATACCCCATTCAATTTGCAAGCGAGCATCTTCAGGGCTACAGAGCGGCAAAATTACGTGATTGTAATTCTGAGCCATGGCATTGCCAAAGCCAAAGCGAGCATAATTAGTTCGATCAGCTTCTATAATCCGCCGATAAGTTTCAGGATCATTCTTTTCAATCCAGGTAGCCAGAGTAGGGCCGACATTAAAACTGATAGTTTCAAAGTTTCCGGCCAGGGCATTCGGGCGGTAGCACTCGGCGTTTATTTTTTCATTGAAATTATGGAAAGGCTCCGCCCCCGGTTCGTCCGGAATAGCGCCGGTAAAAGGATTATCGCGGGGAGGCTGGTAAAAATGCGCATGTATACAAACCTGCGCCGGGGAATTCACCTCTTCAAAATAAGAAGGCCCGGAAACCTCTGTTGGTGTTTTGCTAACGTTCATAGTTGCTAATTCCCAATTTACAGTAATGCTGAGACCAGCCAAAAGAAAAATAATAACGTCTGAAAAGGGAAGCTTTTCAGTCCACAAGATGATAAACGCCTGCCAAGAGCGATTTCCATATGCAGGCTGTACTATGTTATAATATCATAAATTATACCGCCTGCTGTTATTTTAGACACTAATTTCAGTTTTGGTCGGTTTGCTGCCCAGTGCTCAAAAGTTTTCTTGTAAATCACGGCTTAGGAATTTATTTTTCTGCACGTTAAGGCTGGTATAATCTTAAACTGCTACAACCGGCCAGGGACTTTGGATAAAGGGGGTACGCATATTTGCATAAGATAGGGCCTGAATTCCACGGCGAGAGCCGTAAGCTCTATCCGCGCTTTCAGAACCGTCATCCAGCGGCGAACAGTCAATGGCGAACTACAGCCAGCGCGAGCCGGACGAATAGCCGGAGGCAACATCTATTGAAATCGCAAGAAACCGAAATATTAACGCCATCCCAGCTTGCACCCGTCACACCCAGTCAAGGCTTTTCTGATAGATACAACCGTCATAACCGCAACCCTGAGAACAATCCGAAACAGCGCCTGAGCCTGTTGGGCCGGTTTGCGCTTGATTTAGCCTTAATAACCCTTTCTTTTATTATCGCTTATTTCATCCGATATGGCCTACAACTAGGCAAAGAAGTCTTTGAAGAAAATCAGGTGCCTGTTTCCCAGTATTTTTCCAGCATGGTCGGCTTTATCCTGATCTTCTTTATTATGCTGCAAGTCAAAGGCTTTTATCGTCCGGGCAGAAATGTTACCTATATAGATGAAATCGGTATAATCGCCAGCGCTGCCGCCTATACTGTGCTGATCGAGTTGGCCATGGTTTTTATTACGCGGCCGATTGCCGTTTCCCGCCTGATGTATCTATACCTGTTCCCTGTCTCTGTAATACTGCTTGGACTAGAACGTGGTATTACTCGTTACACTCGCAAAGAATTGCTCAAGCGCGGGATAGGAGTACGCAATCTGCTGGTCATCGGCGCTACCGACCCGGCTACCCGGATTATGCAGGCCATCATCGAAACGCCCAGCCTGGGACTCAAGTTAGTCGGTTATGTGGATGACGAATTGCGGTTCTCAGAATGGACTTTACCCCTGCGCTATCGCAGCGGAGAGCAGGTACCCCTCCTGGGAGATATCAATCAGTTACCGGAGTTTATTTCCAGGTACAAGGTCGAAGAAATCATTCTGGCCCTTCCGGCCAATATGCACGAAGCCATTAACGATGTAATAAACCTGTGTCACGAAGAAGAGATCGCTTTTACGCTGGTTCCAGACCTCTTTGAATTGCAGGTTAACGCGCTCGACCTAAAAGAGTTGAACGGTATCCCGGTAATAGGGGTTAAGGATAACCGCCTGACCGGTTGGAACTATTTCGTCAAGCGCCTGATTGATATCGGGCTGGCCCTGGCTTTTCTGACGGTAGCCGCTATTCCAATGCTTATAATCGCTATTGCCATTAAGCTTGACTCAGATGGGCCGATCATCTTGAGGCAAACGCGTATTGGCAAATACGGCAAAGCCTTTACTTTTTATAAGTTCCGTTCGATGGTGCCCAACGCCGATGCCATTCTGGAAGAGTTGAAAAAATATAACCAGACCGGGGGCGCTACGTTTAAAATGGTAGACGACCCGCGCCTGACAAAAGTTGGTCGTTTAATCCGGCGCACCAGCCTGGACGAATTACCGCAAATCTTCAATATTCTACTGGGACAGATGAGCTTTGTGGGGCCACGGCCCGGCCTGGAGCGCGAGGTAAAACAGTACCAGGATTGGCATTTCCGCAGGCTGGAAGTAACACCCGGGCTGACCGGCCTGTGGCAGGTCAGTGGCCGTAGCAAACTCAAATTTGATGAAATGGTCCGTTTGGATATATACTATGCCGAAAATTGGTCGGTCTGGCTTGACCTAAAAATTCTGCTCAGAACAATTCCGGCAGTGTTGAAAAGGGAGGGAGCATACTAGGCGTTAAACTGTGAGTGCTGAGGTAGTAGTTGGCAGGCGCTCAAGATTACGAGCTGGTATTTTTACATGAAAGTAGCAATAGTACACGACTACCTTAACCAGTATGGTGGGGCAGAACGAGTCCTGGAAGCCTTATGTGAGCTTTTTCCGGATGCTCCCATTTATACTTCCATTTACAGCCCAGAACTGGTGCTGCACCGGTTTGATAACCGCAAGGTGATAACGTCGTTTATGCAGAAGTTGCCGGGTGTGCTGCACCATCACCAGGCGTATCTGCCGTTCTATTCCTACGCTTTTGAAGGTTTCAACTTTTCAGAGTACGATCTTGTAATCAGCAGCTCTTCGGCCTGGGCTAAAGGAATTATTACCGGCCCCGAAACGCTACATATCAGCTACTGCCACACCCCCATGCGCTTTGTCTGGCAATTTGAAGATTACGCCAAACGCGAACGTATGGGTAAAGCCACCAAGTTAGCCCTGCCTTTCTTCCTCAGCTATATCCGCTTATGGGATGTAGTGTCGGCGCAGCGCCCAAATTATTATGTAGCCAATTCCCAGACGGTTGCCCAGCGCATCAAAGACTGCTGGCAGCGTGACTCTATCGTAATTAATCCACCGGTGGAAGTAAGCCAGATTCCCTATGTCAAAGCCCCGCGCCAGGATTATTACCTGTGGGTGGGCCGCATGATTCCTTATAAGCGGGCCGATGTAGCTATTCGAGCCTTCAAGGAACTTGATCTGCCGCTCAAAGTAGTCGGGACGGGCCGCGATATGGAGTCGCTGAAACAACTGGCCGGATCCAAAACCGAATTTCTGGGACATGTACCGGATGAGAAACTGCGCCAGATGTTTACCGAGTGCAAAGCTTTTATCCAGGTAGGAGCCGAGGATTTTGGCATTACGCCGGTAGAGGCTATGGCAGGGGGCGCGCCGGTCATTTCAATCAATCAGAACGGCCCGGCAGAAACCGTCCGCGAGGGAGTCACGGGTCTTTTCTTCCAGGAGCAAACTCCCGAAGCTCTCAGCGCCGCAGTACGCCAGTTTGAAGAGATTTACCCGCGCTTTGATAGCGATACTATTCGCCTTTATGCGCAAAACTTTGACCGGGAACTCTTCTGCCGCCGGTTCGGGCAGTATGTGGCCGAGCGCTGGGAAGAGCATAAAGCCTCACGTGATAAGGGCCTCCAACAAGAAGTAGAAATACAGCCTAACAAGAGCTTGCGCGAAGCGCGTTACGCTCGCTAATTTTTGAATTTTAATAGTTAAATCACACGATTTTCTCACCATAAATTTTGTCAAAAGTCTTTAGATATTACTGAGGCGTATCGCTAGTATCTAAAGACTTTTTCTGATAAACCATAATTTTATGTCTACAGAAGATTTAAAAGATATTTTAGATATACTGGAGAACAGTAGTATTCTGGAAAAACTCAGCCAGGGTTTTATCCTCATGGAGCATTATCGTCCACATACTGGAAGTGGACCCCACTACCAGGTTTTCTATAATCTAGAGCAGTTCAAGAACTATATTTCTTCCGCCGGTTATAATTTTGGCAAAGATGAGTATACAGTATGGTCAGTGGCAGATCTGGTTGATCGAAAAAAAGCTCTGGCGAGTGGGAAATATGCTGGAAATTCTAAATCCATCCTTTCAGAACGTGATTTAGAGACTATTAAATCTTTTCTGGAAGCTGGTAGTAAAGTAGATCTTGATATAATAGGTGGATTTGTAGATCCCAAAACAGGCGAAACCTACACAAACATTAATTGCGCGGACAACTACCTTGATGTGATTGAGGATCTAAGTGAATATAATCGCCCCGGTGGCGAGGTCTATATTTTTCCCAGTCTGAGAAACGGGCTAGATTGGTTTTTATTTAAGGCTAAGCACTAACCCAGTAATACATTCAGAAAGTTACTTCTATTCCTTACTACTGATTAGCCTTGTTCTACTACGACGCCAGGCGCGGTCCCGGGATTTCTTTAAGCGGAAGTGGCTGCTCTACAGTATCAGGTAGGACCGGGATAGTTGTAGCAGCTAAAGTCTCCATCTTTTTGGTAACTTCTGCCAGTTCAGTTCTCGCCAGCACCTTTAAGAAAGCTTCCACTACCCGGCCTTCCCACTGGATGTCACTGCGCTCCTTCAAAATAGAGACCGCTTTCTCCACCGGCATACCTTTACGGTAAGGCCGGTCCGTGGTCATGGCGTCAAAAGAATCGGCTACCGCGATAATACGGGCTCCCACCGGAATCTGTTCCTTGCTCAGATTAGCAGGATAGCCTTTACCATCCCACGACTCATGATGATGTAGAACATCCAGCAGGCCTTTTCGGAAAAAGCTGTAGTTAGCCAGGATATTGGCGCCAATTTCAGCATGGCTGCGCATTTCGACCCACTCAGCTTCCGTCAGACGGCCCGGTTTTCGCAGAATGGCATCACTAACCCCAATCTTGCCGAGATCGTGAACACGCCCGGAAAGAGCGATTTGTTCCGCTTCCGCTTCGTTCAGTCCTAACTCAAGGGCAATCTCACGACAAAAATTGGCGACTCTTAATGAGTGACCAAAAGTATAGGGATCACGGGCTTCTACCAGTTCCGTGATAGCAATGATGGCCTTGTGAGTCTCGCCTTCCAGGCGGTTCAAACTGCTCAGGGCGAAGCGGTTAACCGCAATCGGCAAGAACAAGAGCAGGCAAAAAACTGGCGATGCACTCCAGATTAAAGTGGCAATAATACCAATTGCAGGCAGGGTAAAATCGAAAAGCAGCGTTTTACGGTTATTGGCCCGCCAGAGACTCCAGAAAGAGTCGCCTGTACTTAAAGCGATTACGACATCTACCAGCGAGACATCCAGAATGTAGTAGGTGATTAAAACCAGCGGGGCTAGCAGATAAAAACTTTGATGATTATCCAATTGGCGTAAATTAGCGCCTGTTGTAGGGTCAAGTAAAGAAACCAGGATAGCAGGAAAACCGGTAATTATGACGTGGTGGGCGGCATTGAATAAAGCTTTGTGCCACTCTGCCCGGCTGGTGATTTGCTCTACCGTAATGGAAATCAACGCAACTGCAATCGCTATCGGTGGCGGAAGCACAAAAATGGCTACGATATGCACTACAGGATGGGTACTGATCTCATAATGCCGCGATAGCAGAAGATTATAATGTTCTGCCAGGATACCAAGCAGAATCAAAAGAGCGCTATCACGCAGCAAGTCGGGTTGATTTCTATAGAAATTAAGGCTGGCAAAACCTACAGCCAGGGCAATCAACACCAGTAGAAAAATATAACCAGTGGTTAGTATTTTGGTTTTATTCATTGCGCAACTCGAACTATCTAGAACGTATCCGGGTAAAGGTTGTTTTGACGTAATAACCAGGAAGCGCTAGCAAAAGAAGAGAAGTCCTCTTACAGGTTCTGAAGCACCTATAATTATTGTTTCATTCTACCATAGGACTAATTTTGAATAAAGTACCAATTAATCTCATATTTACCTTTGTGTGCTAAAGGCTATTAGACTCGACCAACTGCGCCGCATCAGTTAGAATGAGAATAAAAGATTTTAGTTATAGACTGCTTATTGGTAGCTACTAAAAGCTTGTGTTAATACTGTATTAAAATAAGTAACTTATTAAAAAGGCCTGTTCTGAAATATAACAGACTGATGACTACTTAAGGAGTAATTTCCTCGTCATGTTAAAACTGTATAACACCCTCTCGCAAGAAAAGGAAGAGTTTAAGTCCTTTGATCCGGCTGGCAAACTGGCGCGTATTTACGTCTGTGGTGTTACTCCCTATGATACCAGCCACATGGGACATGCCCTGGTGGCGGTGGTTTTTGATGTTCTGCATCGCTACCTTGAATACAAGGGTTATGAAGTACTGCATGTCCAGAATCTGACAGATGTTGACGATGATATTATCAAACGGGCCCGGCGTGAGGGAGTTCCTTTTGACCAGCTAGGCCAATCCTGGGATAAAATTTACCGGGATGGGCTTGCGGCTATCAATTGCCTGCCCTTTGATCGCTATATCCCGGCAAGCAGCGCCATAGACCAGATTAAAGAAATGGTAGCTAAACTGGTGGAAGGCGGCCACGCCTATAAGGCCAGCGATGGTAATGTCTACTTCCGGGCAGCCAGTTTCCCCACATATGGCTTTATGGCTCACACTAACGAGCAGGAACTGCTGGAAAAGGCCCGGGCTGCTGCGGCTGATAGCCTGGCTGACGAACCGGGCAACCCGGCTAAAGAAAGTGACCTGGATTTCATTCTCTGGCAGGCGGCAAAACCAGACGAACCATTCTGGGAAAGCCCCTGGGGACCAGGACGCCCTGGTTGGCACATTGAGTGCAGCGCGATCAGTATGGATAATCTCGGTCCGCAGTTCGAAGTGCATGGCGGTGGAGCCGACCTTATTTTTCCCCATCATAGCAGCGAAATTGCCCAAACCGAGAGCGTAACCGGAGTAGCTCCCCTGGTAAGGCACTGGATGCACATTGCCATGCTCTATCTCGGCGGAGAAAAAATGAGTAAATCCCTCGGCAACCTGGTATTGATCAGAGATGCTCTGAAAGAACATTCGGCTGATGCTATCCGGCTATATCTGCTGGGCGCGGCTCACTACCGTACACCGCTGCATTATGAAGATGAGGAAGTATCAAAAGCCGACAAGCAGGTAGAACTCCTGCAGCGCGCTCTGCAAGCCCAACCTGCCAGCAAGGGAGATGCCAAAGATTGGTCTACCCGCTTCTTTGACGCGATGGACGACGACCTTGACACCCCTAAAGCGATTGAAGCAATGCTTAGCCTGGCCCAGGCAGTCCTGGAAGGACAGGTTGGAGCAGAGGGACAGGCCCAATTACGTACAATGGCGCAAATTCTGGGATTGCCCCTGGCCGGATAACCTGAATGGCGGCGGCAGCTTAAAGTTATAACAGCGTTAATGATGCTATGGAAAATCGTATTCATACAACCAATACCTTGCAGCCGGCTGTTACTTCGGCTGCCCTGCCTGCTATCAGTCAAAGCCAGGTAAGAGAACTTTTCAAACTGCTGGCGGAAGAGTATGGAATGCCACCCGCCGCTACCCTTGAGAATATCGCGCGGGCCTGTGCCAACCTGGCCCGGCGCATGCTGGGTGGGAACCTGGCCGGGCAAAATCTGACTGTCCTGGCCGGAGCAGGCCATTGTGGCGCGAGCGGATTGGCCACAGCCCGCTATCTGGCCAGTGCCGGGGCAAATGTAGCCGTTATCCTGGCGCGGCAGCCTGAAAAATTTAACCCGCTGGCTTTCCAGCAACAGCGTCTGCTGGCACGCTGGGGGGTGAGCGCCTATGTCCAGTCCAGCGTACCTCCCTCGCGGCTGGCCGAAACTTTACACGGCAGTAACCTTATTATAGATGCCCTGCTGGCCGGAGGCTTACAGGGCAATCCTAATGGTGCTGAAGGTTTCCTGATCCAGTTACTTCGGCAGTTTCAACTTCCGGTCCTGGCGCTCGACCTGCCCAGCGGACTACCTCCGGACGGAGAGGTTATTTCCAACTTAGACTTGTGCGTATGGGCGCATACGACCCTGGCTCTGGCCCTGCCGCGCATAACCCACCTGCAAAGAGAGGCTTTCGAGCCAATCGGCAACCTTTACCTGGCCAATATTAATGTACCTCCCAGTCTTTATGTAAAGTTGGATTTACAGGTCGGCCCGATTTTTAGCGCAGCAGACCTTTTGTTACTGCGCAAGGTGGGAACCAAAGAAAGAACCTAGCATATTAGAACAATTCAAAAAGCGCCGGAATTCCGGCGCTTTTTGAATTTAAAGAAGTTGCAATGGCTAAGAGTAATTAATTGTTCTTCAAAGCACGTACCCGCTCGGCAAAAAGCTCTGCTATGTGCAACACTCTAAACGGAAGGCCCTGGGCATCCGCTCCGCCTCGCATATGCATAATACAGCCGGGATTATCCGTAACAACGGTGGAAACACCCGTTGCGGTAATATTTTCAAGCTTGCGGGCCAGCACTTGTGAAGACATTTCAGGACGGTCCGCCGAAACAGAACCGCCAAAACCACAGCAGACATTCGCCTCGTTCATTTCCACCAGTTCCAGGCCAAGCACTTCTTTAATTAAAGTGCGTGGCTCGTCAACCAGCTTCATGACATTACCGGACTGGCAGAAATTATGGTAAGTGACAGGCGCAGGAGTTTCCGCACCGGCTTCAGGAGCAAGCGCGCCGTAAGGCAGTTTGGCTACCCGGCTCATAAAACTCACGAAATCGTAGGTTCTGGTTGCAACTTTTGAAGCCCGTTCGCGCCACATTTTATCTTCGGGGGTATCCTCGCGAAACAAATGATGGTAGTCGTGGATCACCGCGATGGCGCAACTGGCTCCCCCCGTAACGATATAATCCGCACCGTTAGCAAGGGCAGTTTCCAGGGTTTGAATAGTCTGTTGAGCCATCTTTTTAGCGGTAGAGCGGTCGCCCGAGTCAAGAGCGGGTAGGCCGCAACAGTGCTGTTGTTCAGGCATTACCACCTTTGCTCCTAAAGCCTGCAAGACCTCGGTAGTAGCCGCCGCCATATCGGGGAAGAGGCGGTCGGTAAAGCACTGAATAAAGTAGGCGACAGTCTTGCCGTTTATGGCGCTTTCCACCAGGGGCTTTGGCTGCTGGCCGAGGCGTTCCTTCACAAGGTCGCGGCCCGGTCTTTTGCCCAGTGCGGGCAGCGAACGCCAACCTGCGATTGTCTCAACAACGGAGAGACGCGGCAAAGGTACTTTTACGGTTCCCAGGCGAATTCTTTGCAGGTTCAGGAAAGGTTTCTTTGAGTCGGCCAGGGGGTATTGCAGGACGGTCCCGGCGCGCGCTACGGCATCGAACAGCTTTGGCTTTGACCAGAGCCAGATGACCGGGCGTTTGTACCAGGGCAGGCCTTTAGCCTGCGTAACCATGGCGCGTACATCCAGAATCTGGCGCGGAAGCGGAATCTGCACCGGGCAAACCGTAGCGCAGGCGTTACAGGAAACACACAGGCTCTGAGGGCCAGCGGCGGCATCAATGCCATGATGGAAGGGAGTATTAACAAGACCAATTGCGCCGCTGTAGATATAGCCGAAAACGTGGCCGCCCACCACCTGGTAAGGCGGGCAGATGTTGGCGCAGGCCGCGCAGCGAATACAGCGCAAAGCCTCTCTAAATTCGGGCCGGGCACGCATAGTCCGCCGCCCGTTATCGAGCAGCACAATATGCATCTCTTTATCGGGTTCGGTCGGGCCGTTCACAAAGCTTGAGTAAGAAGTAATCGGTTGAGCGGTGGCGCTGCGAGCCAGCAGGCGCAATTGCAGCATGGCGGCGGCATAATCGGGCAAGAGCTTTTCGATTCCGGCCAGCACTACGTGCACCCTGGGCAGGGTGGTTACCAGGCGAGCGTTGCCTTCGTTTTCAATGAACATTACCGCCCCGCTTTCGGCAATCAGGGCATTCGCGCCGGAAATGCCCATTCCCGCCTTTAAAAAGTCCTGGCGCAACTCCTGGCGGGCCACCTTCACCTGCTCATCCACGTTTTCGAGAGAAACCGGGTGGTGAGTTACATCGGTAAAAAGCTGTCCGACCTGCTGGCGGCTCTTGTGAATAATGGGCAAGACCATATGCGAGGGTCTTTCATTGGAAAGCTGGGCAATCCACTCTCCCAGGTCGGTTTCGACCGGGTGAATACCATGCTCTTCCAGCATGGCATTCAGGCCGATCTCTTCGCTGACCATGCTCTTGCTTTTGACAATTACGTCGATACCCTTCTCCCGGCAAAGATTGTAGACATACTGGCAAGCCTGCTCAGCCGTAGCCGCTTCGTACACCTTGATACCGTTAGCGCGAGCGTTGGCAATAAATTGAGCCAGGTATTCCGGCTGGTTAGCGATAACCTCGTCTTTGATAGCCGCCAGTCGCCCGCTCATATCGACAAATTCGCGGCTGCCAGGTTTCGCTGCGCCATGGCTACTTTTCTCTTCAAGGGCTTGCCCGCCGCTGATAGTCTCTGCTGGGAAATTACCGGCAGCAGTCGAGGTAGGAACAGATTTTTCGCCATAGGTCTCGCCCATATTCCCGGCCTTTTTGTAGTCGGCAAAGACGGTATCACGCGAGACGCGCCAGTTACGCTGGAAGTTGAGCAGGTTGCGGCGCTGCTGCATGTCTTTCAAGGCTCTGCGGTAACGCTCGATAAAAGGGGCCGGAACATGGCCTTCTCCGGCGGAATGTGTAATTCCTTTATCTTCGGCAATTTGGTGCGGCTTTTTCAATTTATGCATTGGCTTTTCCTTGTAAGCTTCCGTGTAAACTTTTATTTAAAAAGGATCTTATAAAGCAAACCCGGACTATTGCAGAAGAAGAATATGCAATTCCTGGGGACCTTGAACACCAATAGTCAGAACGCGTTCGATATCAGCGGTACGGCTCGGACCTGTCACCATCGAAATGTAGCGTTTCTCACCATCTCCGGCCTGCCAGCGCTGCAAATGCTGCCCGACATCATCCAGGCTGTCCACCATTTTTGCAGCATCTACAAGGGCAAAGTTAATGAAGGTCAGCATAGCTACCATGCGCGTTCGCAAATCATTGTTGGCAAAGACCAGGGAACCGGTTTCAGCCACGCATAGGTCGGCGTAACTCAGGCCGAATAAAGTCGAAGCGACTTCCTGGGCCGTCTCACACGGCTTTATAGTGGTCTCCTGGCGCAACCTTTCTAACAGGTTCTGCCACTGATCATCGGCCAGTTCAAGGTGGACCGGGGCTAGAGCAATTTCGCGCTGGTCTTTGGCCTGCATTAAATCGAGAATAAGCCTTGCCGCCTCAGAAATACTTTCTACCGGATAAACTTTAGCTCCGGCTGCTTGTGCGCGCTCTTTAAACTGGTTCAGACGCGCCTGTTGCACTTCGGTACTAGCAGTCATCTTTCCTCTACCTCTTGATAATTCAAAAGTATCCTGGCTCAAGCTTAAAGCCAGGTGTGCTCTAAAAGAGCCTACAACTCGCCCGGAGTGAGCTTTCTACCTCCACACTTTATTCAAATCAGAGCTTTATTGTCGACAATTACCTGCCTGCTAAAAGTTTTGGATTGTTAGTCGTGGCTGCGGCAGGTGTATCAGCGGGTCATTATAGGACGAAACAAGCAGAAACTGTTTTGAATATAGCAGTTTCGCAGGCGATTTGCAATAGTAATTTTCCAGAACTATTGACAGCAGTTCAATTCGTTTTTAAGATTGTCGACAATAGATAGTAAAAGAAAAGGAAATTGTATGGCGCTGCCAGTAGAAAATAATACCAACAAAGCCCTGGCGTACCTGAGACACCAGATTGTAACCGGAGCGCTAAAGCCGGGCGAAAGATTGATTGAAACCGAAATAGCCACCCAACTGGGTACCAGTCGCTCCCCGGTACGCGAAGCTATCCGGGCCTTAGAACAGGAAGGACTGGTTGTACACGAGCCTCACCGGGGCGCGATTGTGCGGACCATCGGGCGGGACGATATTATAGATATATATGAAATGCGCATGGCCCTCGATACGCTTGCGCTGCGCCAGGCCTCCCGGCAAATTACGCCCGCCCATCTCGAACAACTGGAAAACTACAACAATACGATGGCTCAACTAGCCCTGGAAGGTCATTACGACCGGCTTTTCGAGCCTGATTTCAATTTTCATAAGTATATCGTCCAGATCGGAGGAAGCCCGCGCTTGAAGCGAGCCTACGATAGCCTGATGACTGAAATGCAAAATGTTATTTCGCTCAGCTATAGCTCTCAGCGCCTTGATGTAGAGATGATCCTGGGAGAACACAATATTATTATTAGAGGTTTGAAGCAGGGCGACCTGGCAAAAGCCGAGGCTGCCGATAATTACCATCTGAAGCTTTTCTGCCAGGCAATCGTTGAAAGTTATTTTAAACAGCTTTAACTTGTCCCCTTGCCAAACCCTGAAGGCTTGCTAAACTTAAAGTGTCGAATTACAACCGAGCATAAATACACGGAGTGTAAGAGGAGGAACTCCTGGGGGTTCCCCCAAATCCCCCTTGCAGGGGTTGCACCCCTCCTAACCCTGCGGCTTACTTTGTTACGTTAAACCATTTCGAGGCGAAGTTCAAAGCTTTAAGGAGATCAAGCATGAAGGCCAGACCTGGGTGAGCGACTTGCAGTTTGAAGAAGTCAGTAACGCTGTGGATATTACAGGAGATGGCAGGGAGTTGCCCGACCATCCCCAGAATCTTAATTTCGCTGAATAATGCCTGAAAAGAGTTGCGCCATTAGCGGCCCAGGTAGGACAGCCGAATCTCTTCGTTGTGGCGCAACTCTTCACCTGTACCGCTCAAAGCTACCCGCCCGGTTTCCAGCACATAGCCATAATTGGCGATACGTAAGGCCAGGTAAGCATTTTGCTCTACCAGCAGAACGGTAACGCCCAGCTTATTAATCTCCTCAATAATATGGAAAATCTCTTTGACGAGCAGGGGAGCGAGGCCCAGTGAAGGCTCATCCAGCAAGAGCAGGCGCGGTTTGGCCATTAAGGCACGACCCATGGCCAGCATTTGCTGTTCACCACCGGAGAGCGTGCCGGCGACCTGGTTGGCGCGCTGGCGCAGGCGCGGGAAGTGGTCGAAAACCTGCTCCAGGTCCTCTTTGATCTTTGATTTATCCCGGCGGGAATACGTGCCCATCTTGAGGTTTTCCATTACGGTCAACTCGGTAAAAACCTGGCGCCCCTCCGGGGATTGAGCAATCCCTAACTGGACAATCTTCTGAGGCGGCAACTTCTCAATGGATTTACCATCGTACTCGATCTGGCCCTGGGCAGCAGGAGTCAGGCCTGATATTGTCCGCAGCAGAGTGGTTTTACCCGCCCCGTTCGCCCCAAGCAGCGTCACGATAGCCCCATCCGGTACTTCTATATTTACGCCTTTTAAAGCATGGATACGCCCGTAGTAGGTATGCACATCCCGTAGTTTCAGCATAAATCTAAAACCTCTTTCCTGTGGATGGTGGGCCTGGCCCGGTATTTACCCGGTTAATTTTTGCGTTTAACAGTGGGAAACCTCAGTAGAGGAAGCTTAGCATAAATCTATTTTTTTTGCATTAATTTTCCTTCTTCAAAGGTCAAACTATAAGAGCATTAAGAAAATGAAGTATCTTTTCCCATGAAAGGTTAATCGTCTTTGTGGTCTTCAATAGAGCCTGCAATGGTTTGCAAAGGACAGGTCTAGATGGTAATATAGCCCGGTAATACTTGCACATGTATTCTAAAGATCGCTCGATTATATGGGTAGTCCTTTCCTGGGAGTTCAGAAGCGGAGTTTCTACGTCCGACCAGTTCCCCTGTTGTCGTTTTTGTCCTGCGTTCTCATTAATCCCAATACCCAGTTTAGCTTAAATAAGGATTCACAAGATGTATCTCAAACGTCTGCAAGTGCATGGCTTTAAAACCTTTGCCCAAAAAACCGAGTTCCTCTACGATAACGGCGTTACAGCGATTGTTGGCCCAAACGGTAGCGGTAAAAGTAATATTGCCGACGCTATTCGCTGGGTGCTGGGCGAACAACGCTATTCTGTGCTGCGAGGCCGCAAAACCGAAGATGTAATCTTTGCCGGAAGCTCTCTCAAATCAGCCATGGGATTCGCTGAAGCCAGCATCACTTTTGATAACAGCGACGGTAAATTGCCGCTGGATTTCAACGAAGTAACGATTACACGCCGGGCTTATCGCACAGGTGAAAACGAGTATTACATCAACAAAAGCCGGGTGCGCCTCAAAGATGTTGTCGAGGCGATTACTCCTCTCTCCCAGACTTACACCGTTATAACCCAGGGCATGGTAGATGCCGCGCTGAGCCAGAAACCGGAAGAGCGCCGAGGCTTGTTTGAAGATGCCGCCAGCATCGGCCTGTACAATATGAAGAAAGCCGAGGCCGAAACAAGCCTGGCAAAACAGGAAGAAAATGCCCGGCATGTTCAGGCTATGATTTCGGAAATCGAGCCACGCTTAAAAGTGCTTGAAAAACATGCCCGGCAAGCCGAAGAGTATTACACTCTGCATGAAGAATTACAGGTTTTGCTCAAGCGCTACTATGGCGACCGCTGGCGCAAAGCAAATGCCGCCTTAAACAGGGCCGAAGTCCAGGAAAAGCAAGCGCGGGAAGCTTTAGAAGCCGCCAAAGCGGAACTGGAAGCTCTGCAAGCGCGGATCAGTGCAAGCCGCGCTCGCCAGAATGAAAAACGGGCCGGCCTGGCCGGGCGCCATCAGGAGAGCAGCCAGTTACACAGTCGCGCCCAGCAGCTACAACAACAAATAGCGGTTGACCAGGAACGCTTAAACGGCTTCGTACGCCAGCGCGAGACCCAGGAACAGGAACTGGTTAACCTCCAGATTGCCCTGGAAGGCGCCCAGACTCGCCTGCAAGAACTCGAACGCGAACATGCCGCTATTCTGGCCAGCCAGGGCGATGAGTCCACCCGCTTAAAAGAGCAAGATGCCATTGTGAAAGCGCGGTCTACTGAAGCAAGGCAGGCGGAAGAAGCCCTCGAACGGCAGCGCCAGGAGGTCGGAAAACAATTAAACCGGCTCGAAAGTGTTCGCCAGCGAAAAACGCAACTGGCCGAACGCCGGGCCGAACTTTCACGCCAGGAAGAGCAGTATTTCCAGAACCGGGACGGGATTCTGGCCCGCCGTGGTGAGGTAGAAGAAGAACAGGCTACCTCCCAGGCAACCCTGGCCGGTTTCGAGGAACAATCCCGGCTGTTAAACGAACGGCGCAAACAACTTGAAGCTGAAGGCAATACTGCAAACGAGGTTATTCGCAAAAGTGAGCGCTCGATTTCTGAAGCTCGCTCGAAATTGGAATCGGCTCGCTCTCGCCTGCAACTGTTAAATCGCCTGCAAAGCAACTTTACCGGTCTATACGGCGGGGTCAAAAGTGTAATGCAATCAGCCAGCGGTCCACAGCCTAGTCTGAAAGGTATTCTGGGACTGGTAGCCAATCTGCTGGAAGCGCCTGCCGAACTGGAAGTAGCTATCGAAGTAGCTCTCGGTATGCACCTGCAAGACGTGGTGGTAGAACACTTTGAGGACGCCGAGACTGCCATAAATCATCTCAAATCTATTGGAGCGGGACGCGCTACCTTCCTGCCGCTCGATAACCTGCGCAGCGGTAGCAGCAGCAATCCGCGCAACGTCCTCAACATGAGCGGAGTGCGCGGGATTGCCAGCGACCTGATTAAATTTGAAAACCGCTACCGCCCGGTTTACGAACAGTTGCTGGGCCGGGTGCTGGTAGTCGAAGACCTGCAAGTAGGTCGAGCCGCTATGCGCGAAGCCGGTGGCGGTTGGACAGCCGTTACCCTTAACGGTGAAATTCTGCGAGGGAGCGGCGCTGTAACCGGTGGCGCATCCGGCAAAGAAAAAGACCGGGCCGAAGGTAGCGTGCTGATGCGCGAAAGAGAACTGCGCGAACTGCCTCTTGAAATCAGCCGCCTGGAAAAACAGCTTGCTGACCTGGCCGGAAAGCTTTCCCAGGCCCAGGCTAATGCTACCCGCCTGCGCCAGCAACAGTCGGAAACCGAGCGCGAGGTTCAACAGTTGAATCGCCAGCAGCAGCAGGCCCGTGAAAAACTGGCAAACTTGCGCGCCCAGGTAGATCGTTTCTCCAACGAGCTAAAAGTCCGCGAAGAGAGCCACCAGGGCGTTAACCGCGAGATCAGCGGACTGGCAGAACGCGAAGCGCAACTGGCGTCTGAACAGGGCGAAGCTGAAAAGTTACGCGAAGAGGCTGTGGCGCGCCAGGCAGAACTGGAACAGGCTTTAAGAGCGGCCTCGGAAAAGGTCAATGAGGAACGCGAAAAGCTGGTGGCTATGCGTACCTCTGCCGCCCTGGTAGAGCAACGGATTAAAACCAGCGCGGACAACCTCATGTTCGTTCGTAACGAAAACCGGCGTATCCAGGAACAGATTGAAAGCCGGAGCAACCAGCAGGCTCGCCTGGAAAAAGATTGCCAGCAGTTACAGCAAACCCTGGCTGAAGCCCAGGCTGAATTGCAAAAACTGGCCAAGCGCCTCGAATCCCTCCGCGCTACTATCACTCCGCTGGAAGCCGAACTGGCTGAACTGGAAAAGAGCCAGGGGCAGCAGGAGCGCGAATGGAGCGAAATGAGCGCGGCCCTGTTAGCGCTGGAAGCCGCCCACGGTAGAGCGGAACTTGAAACCCAGCGTCTTTCCGGCGAAATCGAAACGCTCCGGGAACGCGCCGCCAACGACCTGGCACCCTCCTTACAACTGGACGGCACAGTGGACGAAGAGAGCGCCGCCGGGGCTGTTGATCCTTCCGAATGGGAGGAGTTACTTGAACTGACCGACCGGGAAGCAATCCAACTGGCGGAAAGGGTTGAACAATTGCGCAACAAGCTAAGGCGCATCGGCGCAGTCAACCCACTCGCCATGCAAGAGTATCGTGAAACCTCGCAGCGTTATGAATTCCTTTCTAATCAGCTAAACGATTTGGGTGAAACCACACGTACTCTTCGTTCGTTAATAAAGGAGCTAGATGAAGTAACTCAGGCCCGTTTCGCAGCAACATTTGAAAAAGTGGCCGAAGAGTTCAAGCGTTTCTTCTCACTGCTCTTCAATGGTGGTTCAGCGAAGCTCGTGCTGACCAACCCTGATAACCTGGCCAATACCGGTATTGAAATCCTGGCCCAACCGCCAGGCAAACGGCAACAGAGCCTGGCGCTGCTTAGCGGCGGTGAGAGAGCCTTGACTGCGGTAGCGCTGCTGTTCGCATTGCTGGAGGTGAATCCTTCACCTTTCTGCGTGCTGGACGAAGTAGATGCTGCCCTCGACGAGTCAAACGTTGGGCGCTTTTGCGAAACGTTACGGACTCTGGCTCACAAAACTCAGTTTATTGTCATCACCCACAATCGTGGCACTATCGAAGCCGCCCGCACCATTTACGGCGTCTCGATGGGACCGGAGAGCGTATCCAAGATAATGTCGTTACGGGTGGATGAAGTAACAGATTTCAAAGTACATGGTTCAAAATTTCAACGTGCTAAAAGTCTTAGCAGAGACCCAGCAGAACCCGTACTAAACTAGGTAAGTAGCCTGGGCCGGGCTACTTACACGGTCAACAATACTAGGAGACAAGGTTTTTCATGAACAATTTGCAACAACAGGTCAGGTCCCGTCTGGCTGCTAACAAGATTGGGCTGGGCCTGGTAATAACCATCCTGGCGTCTTTGGCGTTAGGTGGTTTCTTCGGCGGCAATGCTGTGAATGCTGCCGATGCTAGCCCCGCTATCGGACCCGATTTCCAGGCCCTCTGGGACCGGGCAGACAAAGCGGTGGTGGAAGGTAAAGCGGACCGTTCCTGGACCTGGGGTCCGGCTATCAGCCCGGTACTGAACGAGGTCTATCGCGAAGGCGGCACCCGCAAAGTACAGTACTTCGACAAAGCTCGCATGGAGCTAACCCAGGGGCGCCAGGTTACCAATGGTCTACTCGCTAAAGAAATGATCACCGGACTTTTGCAGTTAGGCGATAATGAATTCAAGCAGTACGACCCCAATACTACTCTGAACATCGCCGGTGACCAGGGCAACCAGCAGAACCCCACTTATGTCACTTTCCGCAAGGTTGCTACTATTAATAGCCCGGCTGGCGAAAATTTCGCCTCTGATAACACCGGCAAGGTTGTTACCGCTACCCTCACCCGGGATGGCACGACGGGCAGTAATCCTGATCTGGCCAAATACAATGTGAAAAACGTTGTGTTTGAAAAGACCCTGCATCACAATATCCCGGATGTCTTTTGGAAGTTTGAAACCCTGACCGGTCCGATTTATGTGAACGGGCAGTACACCACCGGCGACCTGGCTGACTGGTTGATCTCCTTTGGTCTGCCGTTGACGGACGCCTACTGGACCCGCACTATAGTTAAGGGCCAGGTACAGGACGTACTGGTACAGGCTTTCGAGCGGCGGGTACTTACCTACACCCCCTCGAACGATCCTAAGTTCCAGGTAGAAATGGGCAACGTCGGTCAGCACTATCGCGACTGGCGCAATAGCCTGCCTCAGGATAATGCTAGCCCGACTCCGGCGCCGACTACGCCGGTAGCAACTACACCTGTGGCTGCCACGCCGACCCCGACTCCGACTCCTAAACCGCCTTCGAATCCGGCGCCGCAGCCCACGGAACCCCCTGCTCCTCCGAGTGGCCCTGTAGATCAGCCTCCGGCGGTTCAGCCTCCTCCGGGTAATGTATTGCCGCCTTCGAGCAACATTCCTGGTGCGCCGAACTGGGCCAGCCCGGCCAGAGTAGGTCCTCAGCAGTTATGGCGGCCTGCTATGGCCATTCGCCCGACTGATGGTATTGCCTACATCGTCGGTGAAACCGGTAGTGGTACTCCTGGCGTGCCTGCCGGAGCGCTCATGCTGGTGCGTTCGGATGTAATGGGTCAATTCGCCTTCAATTTGAATGACGCACCCAATACTGCCAACCTGAACGCGCACCTGACCTTCGATAGCCAGGGTACCGCTTACGCGGTCTGGCGTTACCGCGATCCGGGTTATCGCGCCTGGTTCCGGGTTATCCCGGCTTCCGGCGCCATTCCGCACGGATGGGGCCTGGACGGCAACTTCGCCGGAAGCGGCGTGATGATTGACCAGCCTGATATTGCGTATTCCAAGAAGACCGGCAAGCTCTACATTACCGGTCAGATGCAGTTCAGTCCTTATCCGGCCTGGGGTTTTGCCGAGTCTTCTGATGGTGGCAAGACCTGGGGTAATTACGTTACTTTAGCGACTAATCGCCCTGCCGGTGATATCAGCCCGCGCATCTCGGTAGACGACAACGACAACGTCTTCGTAGCCGGTCTGTGGGGCACGAACGTAGCTGTTAAGAGCCGTATCAACGGCGTCTGGCAGACTGGTATTACCCTCATGACTAACTCTGCGGCTGATGGCTGGGGCTATCGTTACGCTCCTGTCATTACCACCAGCAGCGATGGTTACGCTTATGTTGTGTGGGATAGCAGCAGGTCGTTCGGTATTGGTCGCTATGTACCGGGCTCTGGCTGGCAACTGGTGTCGAAAAACGCCATGAGCGACAACCTTAACTCCCGCTACCTGGATATAACCACTACTCCGGATGGTCGTGTCTGGGTATCTGAGGGTTATCCTTCAGACCAGGCGAGCGGTGGCGCTAACATAGCGATTTCCAGCGACAAGGGCGCGACCTTCTCGCTCCACCAGACCGCTATAGCACACGATCCTGATAACGAAGGGGCGCTGGTTAAGTACTCGGCTGTAGCTAACCGGGTTTACTTCATGGCTACCTTCAAGAATCCGCGCGAAAGCCTCTTTACCTACACCAAGTAGTCTAAAGGAAGCCTTCAATAAAAATAACCTTTCCCGGTTGGGAAAGGTTATTTTTATTGCTGCCAGTTTGGGGAGGCTGAATTAAATCTGCCAGTCGCTGCTGCCGTTAATTTCGCGCAATTTTCCACTTTTAAGATGGCGAGCAGACTCAAGGGCAGTAGTAAGGTAGGCCCTGGCGTTCGCCAGGTTAGACCATATGTAGTTAACATCGGAGCCCTGGGCGCAGCAAATTTTGAGAGCTAACTCATTAACTTCTGACTGAAGCCTTTCAATTTCACGGCAAAGAGCTTCTTTACTGTCAGTCGATTGTTTTTCCAATTCTACCTGCTTCATAATTCTGTCTCTTTCTGGCATTATCATCGTTGATAAGTTTGTTGACTTTGTAAGTATAATAAGTCAACAAAAGCCTTTTGTCAATAGTTTGTGGTATAAAGACTGATTTGTTAGAATAAGGCCTGGTTATATTGTACTAAAAAAATGTGAAGATAATTCAATGATTCACTTCTAAAGAAGAAAGTTGTTTTGTTTTGGAGAAAAGATTCAAACTTCCGAATGTGACAATCGGCATTCTCGGCGGCGGACAACTGGCCCGGATGACGGTAGAGGCAGCCAATCGCCTGGGCTTTCAGGTAGCAATCCTGGAAAACAGTGAAGACAGCCCGGCGGGAAAGATTGCCACGTTCGAGATTGTAGGCCCCTGGAGTGACACAAATCTGCTCGATACCCTGGCTCAGACCTGTGATGTTGTAACGCTTGAAAACGAATTTGTTGACTGTGATGTGTTGCAATACCTGGAAGCAAAAGGTGTTCCGGTCTATCCTTCCGCTTTAACTCTGCGCTTGATTCAGGACAAAGCGCGCCAGAAACAGGTGCTTCGCTCCAACAGTATTCCGGTTCCGGCATTTGCTACAGTTGAAAATGAGGACGATGTGCTGGCCTTTGCCCGGGAATATGGCTGGCCATTGATCCTTAAAGCGCGCCGGAATGGCTATGATGGTAAAGGTAACTGGAAACTGGATAGTACGGCTGATATTCAGGAGGGCTTTGAAAATCTGACGCGCGGCGGTTCTGCTCTGATGGTAGAAGCCTTCGTTCCTTTTGAGCGAGAACTGGCAGTCATGGTGGTACGCCGCAGCAACGGTGAAATAATTACCTACCCGGTGGTGGAAACAATTCAGAAAGATCACATCTGCCACACGGTGACTGCGCCAGCGGCAGTTTCAGCAGAAGTGACCCGGCGCGCTGAACAAATCGCGCGCGGAGCAATTGAAGCCATCCAGGGTGTAGGGGTCTTTGGGGTTGAAATGTTCCAGGCAGGCGGCGAAGTGTTGATTAACGAACTGGCACCGCGCCCGCACAATAGCGGGCACTATACCATCGAGGCCTGTCCCAGCAGCCAGTTCGATAACCTGTTGCGGGCTATCCTGGATTTACCCCTTGGTTCGACCGAGTTAATAGCACCGGCAGCAATGGTAAATTTACTGGGCCAGAATAAACGCACCGATGGGCCGGATGGCCTGGAGCAAGCCCTGGCGGTACCGGGAGCCAATGTGCATTTGTACGGCAAAGCCGAGTCACGACCGGGCCGCAAAATGGGCCACGTCACAGCCCTGGCCCCCGGCAGCAATACCACAAAAGCCCTGGAAATTGCCCGGCAAGCCGCCAATAAAATAATCTTCTAGCCTCTTTCCGGGGTAGCCCGGTATTTACCTAAGAATCTTTTCTAAAATGCGAAAAAGGAGTCAGCCAAGATTGAATGGCCTGACTCCTCTTTATATCCAACTTTATTAGACTGGTAAACCTTTTATTTTCCTGATAAATCGAAACCGGTGAGATCAAGAGTAGAAACCTGATCAACCAGAAATATATCGTAATATATTTAGTAATGTTGTTATGCTACTATCCAGGAAGATTAACTTACCTGAGGCTTTCCTGGCAGTTTTATCAGTACACGGCTTTTCTAACGCTAATATCTTTAAAGAGCATATTTAAGTTTACCCGCTGATTAGTCTTTAGTTGGATCTCGCAAAAATCACGGTTTAGTTACACTTTAGTTTTAGCAAGGAGATAATCACTTATATGCCAAAGCGCCGCACAGGCATGTCCGGTTTGCGTACCAGAATCGGGCTCCTTTCCGCATTTATAATGGCTCTTATTCTTGTGGGTCTCTTTTCCGGCGCTGTTTATGCCCAGAGTGCACCGGAAACCACTCCCCAGGCGGAACAACAGAGTCAGGCTCCGACTACACAGAGCGCGGAACCTTCCAGCACTCAATCCTCCACCCTGACAGATAAAGCGCAGGCTGTCCAGACTCAACTGGCAGGGCAATTCAACCAGGCCCTGGATGAGGATGGCGAAGGGAGCGACCAGAACCTGGATAGCCAGCAGATACAGCAGCTCAAAGGTATTGAAGAAGGTACAATTAGTCCTGAACTACTGGCTCAGATAAAAGCCAAAGCGGTCGAAAAAATTCAGCAATATGGACCTATTGCCCTGGAAAAGCTGGATGCTAAGTCCAAAAAGAAGCAAGATGGCCGCCTCTTCTGGGTTGCTATCCTGGTAATTGGGGTTGTGCCGCTGGCTACTCTTCTAGTCTTCCTGGTGTATCCGTTTATTGCGCGTTCCAAAATTAACAAACGCGTCAGCGGGGTCTCGCTTGGCCGCATCTACAAATTATATTTGCCGCAGGCCTTTCTTGTGACGCTGGTGTTGGTCTTACTGGGGTCTGCGCTTTTCGGTGTTCAATTTCTGACGGGCAGGGTTCTGGGTGGTGTTACGAACCCGCAACTGGTCCTGCAACGGGAGGCGTTGAACTACGTTATTGACGATAGCGAGTACCTGATTGACAACTATACTGATATCGTTGTGGGAATTGCGGACGACCTGGCCAATGAAGATCCCGAAAAGCCCATCTTCGATGTAGTGCTGGAAAACGCCCTTCAGTTGAAAGAAAACGCGGTAGTGCGAACGGCTGACAGTATTGTACGCTTCGTAATGCCTTTCCTGAGTTATCTTTCGCTGGTAAGTTATGTCATTTTGCTGGTTTTCTTCCTGCTGCGTATCCGGCCGGATGTTGCCTTAATGCTAACCTACCCGGTAGAAGCCCTGGTGGCTGAACAGGAGGGGAAACCCTTACCGGAATTCATTTCCAGCGCGGCAGGCGTAATCGAACCGGGCGCTACTACCAACCAGACAACTATACGAGTAGGGCGAAAATTAGTCTGGAACGAAATCAAAGTTATTTCCCTGTTTGCTTTGGGTATCCTGGCAACCGCGGTGGTTATGAGTTTTGTCCTGGCCCTTTTCTTCAGCCAGATGTCTGTCTTACTGGTGCAAACCATTAACGAGGCTGCCGAGTACTTCTTGAGGGCCGAAGATGCCGCTAATACCCTGATCCTGACGACAGCCATTCTGATGGTCTTCGTTATTGAGTGTGTAGCCGTTTTCTTACTTGGTTTCACCTTTGCCCTCGGCAAGTTGCAGGATGTTTTACGGCATCGTTTCGGCAATCGGGTAACCTGGAAACAGACCGGCAAGTTCATGAGCAAGGTGGGCATGCGCTTTGGCTGGTTGATGTTGCTGCTGGGTATCCTGGCTATGGGCTTGCCCTTCCTGGCTGATAAAGCCCAGGATGCTCTGTATAATAATGTAAAAGAGCCTAGCTGGACCCTGATTTTGATAGCCGTCCCTGCCACCCTGCTGGTAGGGTTAAATCTCGGTTTGTGGCTGCTGCGAGGCTTCCGAATGATTAAAGCTCTTTTAACCAAATCTGCGGCAGCGGAATTTGGTCTTAAAAAAGCTACCGTATCGCAACCGGAATTGGCCGGAGCTAAAGCTTAGAGTTATAATTTGGTTAAGCTCTAAAATAGCGGCATGGAATCTTGCCGCTATTTTAGTTCAAAATCCTTTTTGTGCTAAAATACAGCGTTAAATGTTCATTTTTTAGGTCTTTTGACCATTGACTGGCCTGTATTGTGCTGTATGATAGATGTGTGGTGATATTTAGCACGAATCAAAGAGGCTAATTCACTGTAACGGTATAGGCTGCCAGAGCTGTTGTAGCGCCAGTACCTTTTATTAAAAATAGAACCGCCGAGTTTCCTGTAAAGAAAACGGGGGAACCAGCCCGGTACAAGTTACGGCAAAACAAACTAAAGCCAGATTTACCGGGTTAACTACAAAGGGGTGAATCGTCCGACGCGCCTGTTTAGAAAACAAGCGCGGCCCGGCGTAGGGCAGCAAGAAAGTAGCAGGTAATAACTGATGTATTGTTATTGCCAGGCTCTTCCACAGGCCCGAACCCTTCAGCTAACTTCGTAGGCGTCTCGTGGAAGAGCTTATCCGTATCACTATTTTTCCAGGTGATCGGGTAAGCTTTTTGTGTCTTATAGAGGTTTTAAATCTTAAATCTAAACCTCTGGAGCAATTGGAATTATTTGCAATTTATAATTCATATAAGCTGGTAGGAGCTGAAACGCCTGAAAGTGAAGGGAGCAAAAAGCGTTGCTTCATCAGTAGCAAGTGTTTAACGGGCAAGACCTGCATGAGTTAACACGGTTAAGATTTTGTCTAGCATTGACTCTTAGTTGTTCTTAGCAGGACCGCTCTATACAGCCTAGCGGTTTAACCGCTGTATACGACGGAGGTTTTACAATAATGTTAAAGTTTGGCAGGCAGTTTATAGATATTATTCGTAAATTACTGGGCCTTGATATTAATTCTAATAATAACAGGCATGGCCATGATTATTTTCGGCTGGATTTGTGGAACGGGCGCGGGCGTCTGGCGGAGTCGCCCAACATACCGGGCTCTTCGGCGGGCAACCGCGTAGGTAGTTACGCGGGGCAATCCAGCCAGTCTAAAAGGCATAAATATAGCGCACAAGAGGTAAAGCGAATCTTGCGGGGCCTGGATAAAGGTCCGCTCGCTCAACCGGTAATGGCTCAGGCCGCTATCTTCAGCAATTTGCTGGATGATAGAATGATTCGCTATTTCCGAGGCCGCGAGAGACTGTTCGATAAGTTGCCTTTTGTTCTTTTTCAATACACCCAGGGCAAACCTTGCGCCGACATAGCCAGGAGCGTCAGCTATTTTGCCGATGCTGAGGATGTTGAAGAAGCGATAGATTTCGCTTCCGGTCTGATTGCCCATCAGGTCAACCGGCAGCATTAAAAGATGATTTAACTGTTTGCCGGTTACTTTTTAGAATTAACGCTATACATAGAAACTGAGGAGGCAAAGATTTTGCCTCCTTTACGTTTATAACCTCGTTTCATTTCCGCTTGATCTCCTCTTCTTTTAGCTCTTTCTGTGAATTGTTAGCACTTTCCGTCAATGCCTGATTTTGGAGTTAGCTCCTAACGCGCTGGCCAGTGACAAAATAGCGAAATTTTAAAGCTAATAATATTAGGAAAATAGCAAATATTGGCTAAATTAATGAGGCTATTTTTGTTAGTACTATCTGGTAGTAACTAACAAAAGTAGAGCTTTTATATATTTTGTCTGATATATCACATTGATTCTTGTTTTTGTAGCCTGTAGCTATTGTCAAAATAGCTGATTTAACATACAATAGTGCAAAGCAAAGGAGCTCTAAGTTTTTACTGTTCGATTCCACTCTATTCGCAGTGCTGCAAAGTAACTAAAATTGCAACTAAAATCGTATCGTAAACTAAATCCGGCCCTACCTCAATTTGACTAACAGTAGCCGGTGCAGGTTCGCTATACGCGCACCCTTCTATAACTGGAAACTTAAAAACTAACTTCCCTCGTCAGAATCCTCAGTGTTGAGGTTGAACAACTGGCAGCCGTACTCTGATAAGCAGAGAAACGCTTTTTTGGCGTATGCGGCTAAATTAGTTGTAACCGATATTGGTTCAGGTATTGTGGCAATGTAGCCTCTTAACTCGTGCAAAGCCGGGCAAAAAATGCACGGTTTTTTGGCTGTATCTTCATGTGATCAGCTTGGAAAGGGGATGAGGATTGATGCGGAAGAATATAGGTTTACCCCCTAAACAAGGTTTGTATGACCCTCAGTATGAGAAAGATGCTTGTGGTGTAGGTTTTGTAGCTAATATTAACGGTGCGAAGTCACACGATATTATTACCAAAGGAATTACCATCCTGAGCAACCTGGAACACCGGGGCGCTACCGGCGCGGATGCTAATACAGGAGACGGAGCAGGTATTCTGCTGCAAATTCCACACGCCTTTTTCGTAAAAGCTGCTTCACAGGCAGAGGTAGAGCCTTTGCCCGCAGAAGGACAGTACGGCGTAGGTATGGTTTTCCTGCCTACCGACCCGGCTGAAGCCACTGTCCTGGAAAAATTGATTGAAAGTGTCGTAGCCGAAAAAGGCTTACGGTTGCTGGGCTGGCGGTCTGTGCCGACAGATAACCGGGAAATCGGAGAATTGGCCCGCCAGAGCGAACCGCTTGTCCGGCAACTCTTTGTGACCCTGCCGGACCTCCAGCATGCGGATAAACTTTTTGACCGCGCTGCCCTGGAAAGAAAACTCTATGTGCTGCGCAAGGCTATCGAAAACCGCCTGCGCCAGTCCGCTCATCTCCAGGGAGCCGATTGTTGCTACATCGCCAGCCTTTCCTGTAGCACCATAGTCTACAAAGGATTGTTGACCGCTAACCAGCTTTCGCTTTATTACACCGACCTGAACGACCCTGACGTTGTAAGTGCCCTGGCCCTGGTTCACCAGAGATACAGTACCAACACCTTCCCCACCTGGGATCGCGCCCACCCTTACCGCTATATCGCCCACAATGGTGAAATAAATACCCTCCGCGGCAACAGTAACTGGATAAATACCCGCCAGGCTCATTTCGCCTCCGATCTTCTGGGCGAGGATGTCAAAGAACTGGCCCCGGTAGTTATACCGGGTGGAAGCGACTCGGCTTCCTTCGATAACGTGCTGGAACTGCTGGTAATGGCCGGGCGGGATATTACCCACGCGGTAATGATGATGGTACCGGAAGCCTGGGAGACTAACCCCACGATGGACCCGGCTCGAAGGGCTTTTTATGAGTACCACCAATCCCTGATTGAGCCGTGGGATGGACCGGCGGCGATTGCCTTTACTGATGGCCGGGTAATCGGGGCCACTCTCGACCGGAATGGCTTGCGTCCTGCCCGCTATCTCGTCACAAAAGATGGCCAGGTCATTATGGCTTCCGAAACGGGAGTGCTGGATATCCCTATTGAAAACATCGAGCGCAAAGGCCGGCTTGAACCGGGCAAGATGTTCCTGGTAAATCTGGAAGAGGGCCGCATTATCAGTGACGCGGAAGTAAAAGAGCGGGTAATCAACCGCCAGCCCTACGGCGAGTGGCTGCAAGAACATAAGGTGCGCCTGCGCGACCTGCCGCATCCCCCCGAAACTATTAGCGAAAAGCATTTTAGCCCGCATTCTACTGCCAGCCTGTTACAGCTTCAGCAGACTTTCGGCTACACCGTGGAAGAGATGCGGATTTTGATGGCTCCTATGGCCAACAATGGAGAGGAAGCGATTGGCAGCATGGGCAATGATACTCCGCTGGCAGTGCTTTCGGAGCGCCCGCAGTTGCTTTACAACTATTTCAAGCAGCTTTTCGCCCAGGTCACCAACCCGCCGATTGATCCTATCCGCGAAGAACTGGTTATGTCTCTTTCTTCCTCGGTCGGCACCGAGCAGAACTTGCTGGTAGAGTCACCGCTGCATTGCCGCCAGCTTGCCATGGATCACCCCATACTGACCGATTACGAACTGGAACAGATTCGTTATATCGAGCAGCCCGGATTTAAAACCAAAACCCTGCCCATACTCTTTAAAGTAGCGGACGGCGCAAAGGGCCTGGAAGCAGGGCTGGAAAAACTCTGCCAGGAAGCCGCCCAGGCGATAAGGGAAGATTACAACATCCTGATTCTGAGTGATCGGGGCGTGAATGCCGAGATGGCACATATACCGGCGCTCCTGGCTACCGGGGCAGTCCATCATTACCTGATTAAAGCCGGGCTACGCACCCGCTGCGGTCTGGTGGTCGAGTCGGGCGAACCCCGCGAGGTAATGCATTACGCCCTGTTGATCGGTTATGGAGCCAGCGCGGTCAATCCTTACCTGGCCTTCGAGACTCTACGCTATATGCGAGAGCAAGATATGGTCACTCCTAACCTGGATGAAGCCAAGTTACAATATAACTACCTGAAAGCCATCAACAAAGGGCTGCTCAAAATCTTCTCCAAGATGGGAATTTCTACCATCCAGAGCTACCAGGGAGCGCAGATCTTTGAGATTATCGGTCTGCACCAGGAGGTAGTAGAGCGCTACTTTAGCGGCACTACCAGCCAGATCAGCGGTATTGGCCTGGAAGGAATAGCGCAGGAGGTCAGGCAGCATCACGCCTTCGCCTTTGACCCGGCGCACCCAGAGGGGCGCTCGCTTTATCGCGGTGGGCAGTACCAGTGGCGCAAGAACGGCGAATATCACCTCTTCAACCCGGCTACCGTAGCCAAGTTGCAACATGCCACCGCGGCGGGTGATTACAAAATGTTCAAGCAATATAGCGCCAGGGTGAACAACCAGGCAGAAAACCTCAGCACTTTGCGAGGTCTGCTCAAGTTCACACCGGGCAAGTCTATTCCGCTTTCAGAAGTAGAACCGGCGGAGAAGATTTTCAAACGCTTCTGTACCGGGGCCATGTCTTACGGCTCGATCAGTAAAGAAGCCCACGAAACCCTGGCGATTGCCATGAACCGCATCGGCGGCAAGAGCAATACCGGAGAAGGCGGCGAAGACCCGGCCCGTTACCTGCCCGACCACAATGGCGACTCGCGGCGCAGCGCCATCAAGCAGGTAGCCTCGGCTCGTTTTGGGGTGGATAGCTACTACCTGGTCAACGCCGATGAAATCCAGATCAAGATGGCGCAAGGAGCCAAACCGGGTGAAGGCGGCCAGTTACCGGGACACAAGGTAGACCAGTATATTGCGAAAGTACGCAACTCCGTTCCGGGTGTGACCCTTATTTCGCCGCCGCCTCACCACGACATCTACTCGATTGAAGACCTGGCCCAGCTAATCTTTGATTTGAAAAATGTTAACCCGCAGGCTGCCATCTCGGTCAAACTGGTAGCCGAAGCAGGCGTTGGAACAGTAGCGGCTGGTGTAGCCAAAGCGCACGCCGACAGCATTTTGATCAGCGGGCACGATGGCGGAACGGGCGCTTCACCACTGACTTCTATCAAGCACGCCGGAATGCCCTGGGAGGTAGGCCTGGCCGAAGCGCACCAGGTGCTAATGATGAACGGGCTGCGCAGCCGGGTACGCCTGCAAACCGATGGGCAACTTAAAACAGGCCGAGACGTAGTAGTGGCGGCCCTGCTGGGAGCGGAAGAGTTTGGTTTTGCCACCGCTCCGCTGGTTGCTACCGGCTGTATCCTCATGCGCAAGTGCCATCTCAATACCTGCCCGGTGGGTGTAGCCACCCAGGACCCGCGCCTGCGCCAGAAGTTCGCCGGGAAACCGGAATATGTGGTTAACTTCTTCAAGTTTATCGCGGAAGAAATGCGCGAGATTATGGCCGAACTGGGTTTCCGCACCGTTGACGAAATGATCGGGCGCGGGGACCGGCTAGAGGTTAACGAGGCCATTGCTCACTACAAAGCGCAGGGCCTTGACCTCTCACCGCTGCTCTACCAGCCTGAAATCGACGAGAACGAGACTCGCTACCACAGCCTGCCCCAGGAACACGGCCTGGAGAAATCGCTGGATAACCTCTTAATTGAAAAATGCCTACCCGCCCTGGAAGATGGCAGACCGGTAGAGATTGACCTGCCCATTCGCAACTTGCACCGCAGCGTAGGCGCAATGCTTGGCGGCGAAATCTCCCGCCGCTGGGGCCAGGCCGGGTTACCGGAAGATACTATTCAGATCAATTTCAGCGGCAGCGCCGGGCAGAGCTTTGGCGCTTTCCTGCCGCAGGGAGTCAGCCTGACTCTGGAAGGCGATTCAAACGATTACGCCGGTAAAGGTTTGTGCGGCGGACGCATTGTGGTCAGGACGCCCGAAGGAGCGACCTTCGACCCGCGAGAGAATATTATTATTGGCAATACCACTCTCTATGGCGCTACTTCCGGCGAAGCCTTCTTCAATGGAGTGGCGGGTGAGCGTTTCGCCGTCCGCAATAGCGGTGCAAACGCCGTGGTAGAGGGCCTGGGCGACCACGGTTGCGAATATATGACCGGTGGTCGGGTGGTGGTGCTGGGCCGTACCGGGCGCAATTTTGGAGCCGGTATGAGCGGCGGGATTGCCTATGTGCTGGACGAGGATGGGCAGTTCAAGGAGCGCTGCAACCCCGGCATGGTAGACCTGGAAAGCGTGGAAGAAGAAAACGACCTGGCCGAATTGCAGGAATTAATTGCCAGGCACTATCGCTATACTGGCAGCCAGATTGCCGAAGAAATTTTGCTGAACTGGCCTGCTTACATTGACAGGTTTGTCAAAGTAATGCCGCGTGAATACCGCCGCGCCCTGGCTCAGACCGGCAAACAGAGAGAGGAGGCGGCTGCCTAAATGGGAAAAGCAACCGGTTTTTTAGAAATACACCGTAAAAACGCGCCTTACCGCCCGGTAGAAGAGCGCCTGAAGGATTGGAATGAAATTCCCCTGGCGCTCTCGCGGGAAGAAGTGCAGCAGCAGGCGGCACGCTGCATGGACTGCGGTATTCCTTTTTGCCACGAGGGCTGTCCGCTCGGCAATGTCATTCCCGACTTCAACGATTTAGTCTACGAAAAGCGCTGGCGCGAGGCCCTCGATGTCCTGCTGGCTACTAACAACTTCCCAGAATTTACCGGGAAAGTCTGCCCGGCCCCCTGTGAAGCCGCCTGCGTGCTGGGCATCAACCAGGACCCGGTTTCCATCAAGCAAATCGAAGTCTCGATTATCGAGCGTGGTTTCGAGGAAGGCTGGATCGAACCGCGTCCGCCTAAAAAACGCACCGGTAAACGGGTGGCGGTGATTGGTTCCGGCCCGGCGGGTCTGGCCTGCGCCGAACAACTGAACCGGGCCGGGCATCTCGTAACCATCTATGAGAAAGCTGACCGGGCAGGTGGACTACTGATCTACGGTATCCCCGATTTCAAGATGGACAAGCAGATTTTGCAGCGCCGCCTGGACCTGATGACGGCTGAAGGCATCCAGTGGCAGCTTAATACGCACGTGGGAGCGCCCGGTCATGTCTCCATTCAGCAGTTGCGCCAGGAATATGACGCAATAGTGCTGGCGACAGGCGCGGAGCAACCCCGCGACCTGGGAGTGCCGGGCAGCGACCTGGACGGCGTTCACTACGCCATGCCATACCTGACCCAGCAAAACCGCCGCAACCTGGGGCTTCCCTTTGACGAGCCGGAAATAACGGCCCAGGGTAAAACCGTAGTAATTATCGGGGGCGGCGATACCGGCAGCGACTGCCTGGGTACCGCTCTCCGGCAGGGCGCGAAAGAGGTGATCCAGTTTGAACACAAACCGGCCCCGCCCCGCTCGCGCACTCACCGCAATCCCTGGCCGGAATGGCCGGTTATCCTGCAAAAGTCCACCTCGCACGAGGAAGGCGGCAGGGTTGATTACAGCATCGCTACCAGGGCTTTTGAAGGCGCGGACGGCAAACTGGAACGCCTGCATGCGGTCAAAGTGGAGGTACACTACGATGAGCATGGCAAGCGGCATTTCAAAGAGCTTCCCGGCTCGGATTTCAATATCGAAACCCAACTGGTGCTGATCGCCGCCGGGTTCAGCGGCCCGGTGCTGTCCGGCCTGGTCAACGAGCTAAATCTGAAGCTGAATCAGCGGGGCGGGCTGTGGGTCAATCGCCACAAAATGACCAGCTTGCCGGGCGTCTTCGCGGCGGGCGACAACGTGCGCGGCCAGTCGCTGGTGGTCTGGGCTATCGCCGAGGGCCGCGACGTTGCGCGCGGCGTAGACCACTACCTCACAGGCAAGGCCCGTCTCCCGATGGCTAACACGGTTGAGGCGCACGCTTCCTAGTTTTTGTACAAAATGAGCAGCTTTCTTGATTGAGTCAGGAAAGCTGCTTTTTTTATTGGACTATTTAGCCTGACAGCAGGAGGAGTAGTTTGAAAACTTCTATAGCATGAATTACGTATATCTACTATAGAAACAGCAAAAAGAGTGGCCCGAGATGTGTTATAATACGGGCCGAGGTTAAGAATGAAGAACGTGAAGCGGCAAAAAATATTAAGTATCTATTTCCCTGAAGGCCCGCGCGACCGGGCGCAAATTCAGGCTGCTTTGCTGCACGCGCCCTACGTGGCCTCTATCTCCTGGCACTAGCCGGACTATCCCGCCAATAATTTATATCCCTTTTATTGAATTTATTATCAAAATGCAATAATACTTCTACTCGCGCACGGCTTTTGGTCCTGTTGCGGGGCCGCATTGTGCTATAATTAGAAGTGAGTATGTGGAGGCTACGTTAAGAATTGAACGATAAATTAGAGCAACTGGAGCAGCGTTACGATCAACTATCGGAGTTGATGTCTGATCCGGAAGTGATTAATGACAATGAAAAGATGCGGGCTTACGGCAAAGAGCAATCCGAATTGCAAGAAATTGTCGGCAAGTACCGTGAGTATAAAAAGACCCTGAACGACCTTAAAGAAGCGGAAAGCCTGCTGAGTGACCGCGAAATGGCCGAAATAGCCAAAGAAGAAGTAGCCAGTTTGCGCGAACAGGCAGAAGATTTAATGCAAGACATTAAAGTGCTGCTGCTACCCAAAGACCCGAATGATGAGAAAGACGTAATCGTGGAAATTCGGGCAGGCGCGGGTGGCGATGAGGCCGGTCTTTTTGCCGCTGACCTGTTCCGCATGTACACTCGTTACGCCGAGCGCAAACGCTGGAAAATCGAGGTTATCACCAGTAACAGCAGCGGTATTGGCTCAATCAAGGAAATCGTTTTTGAGGTCCACGGTAAAGGGGCCTATAGCCATTTCAAATATGAGAGCGGGGTGCACCGGGTGCAGCGTGTACCCGCGACCGAGGCAAACGGACGTATTCATACCTCTACGGCAACCGTAATCGTGATGCCTGAAGCGGAAGAAGTAGACGTGCAGATCAACGAAAACGACTTGCGGATTGACGTTTATCGCTCGACCGGACACGGTGGGCAGAGCGTTAACACCACAGATAGCGCGGTACGTATTACTCACCTGCCGAGCGGGTTGGTAGTAACCTGCCAGGATGAGAAATCGCAACTTAAAAACAAAGCGAAGGCTATGCAAGTGCTCCGTACCCGCCTGTTCAACCTGGAACTGGAAAAGCGACAGAGTGAGTTGCACGAGCAACGTCTCAGCCAGATCGGAACCGGCGACCGGAGTGAGAAGATTCGCACCTACAACTTCCCGCAGGACCGCGTGACCGATCATCGCATTAAGTTGACCTTGAGCAATTTGCCGGGTATCCTTGATGGAGAAATAGATGATCTGGTAACAACGCTTCAGACTACTGATCAGGCCGAACGGCTCCAGGCTGCCGGGATGGCCGGTTAATAGTTTCTAGAATATGAGGATGAGAACGCCCCGGCGCTATTGTAAAGGTAGCCGCGAGCGTTCTCACAAAAAGGCATGGCAATACTGGCAAAAGATTTACTTTCAGCGGCAGTTGAAAAATTACATAGCGCCCAGGATCGAACGGCTCACCTTGACGCAGAAGTGCTGTTGATGTATTTGCAGGGATATACTCGCGCCCAGCTTTACGCGCGTCTTAATGACGAAGTAAGCGAGGAGCAGGCTCGCGAGTACGAAGCCCTGGTAGAACGCCGCGTGCAAGGTGAACCGGTTGCCTATATTACCAGTCACCGCGAGTTTATGGCCCTCGATTTTTATGTAGACCGCCGGGTGCTGATTCCGCGTCCCGAAACGGAATTACTGGTAGAGTATACCGTCAAGAAGATGCTGGAAAAGGGCTGGAGTATCGAGGAAACCTCTCTAGTGGATGTAGGAACCGGGAGTGGTGTAATCGCGGTATACCTGGCGCTGCGTTTCCCCAAAGCGCGCATCTTTGCCACCGATATTTCCCCGGAAGCGCTTGAAGTAGCCGGTCTGAATGCCCGGCGCTATGAAGTCGAAGAGCGCATCAACTTCTTGCAGGGAAATCTACTTGAACCGCTGCCCGAGCAGGTGCGGGTAATCGTCTCCAATCCACCCTACACCGTGCTATCACAGGTAGAACCTAACGTGGCGCGTTACGAGCCGAATATCGCGCTCGATGGTGGCCCCAAAGGGCTGGTTATCTACCGCGAGTTGCTCGGTCAGGCTCGCAATGCCGTCAAGCGCCCCGGTCTGGTCGCGCTGGAAATTGGCTCAGAACAGGCCACCGATGTTTGCAACCTGGGCCGCTTTTTCTTCCCCGGCTGCCAGTACGAGGTTTACAAGGATTATGCCGGTCTCGACCGGGTGGTTATCCTCGAAATTGGTGAGGAGCCGGAAGGGGCTATTCCGCCGGACAGCAGCCCTGATCTCGATTTTTAGCTTTTTCCACTATTATATATTATGTAATTTTAGACTCCACATGCTGGAGTCTTTTTAGTTTAATGAGAGCCCTTCATAATTGTAAATCGGGCAAGAAGACACTCGTTTAATAAGCAAAAGAGAGCGCCCGCAGTGCGGGCGCTCTCCTCACGGTCTGACTTTTTTGCAATTAACTGATTTTGAAGAGAGTGTGACCGCCATTGACATCGAGAATTTTGACGGTTACAGTCTTGCCGCCGAGAGTGCGAGAAGCCTGGAAATTGGCGGCAGTCTCGTTAAAGAGCGTAGCTACGACATTCAGATCCTGGTCAGGCAAGACCGCGGCGTACAGAATACCGGTCGCGCCGCCGATGTTTTCAGAATAGTCGTTATCTTTAGCGGCGGTGTAGATGTTGAAGTTCACTTCGCCCGAAACACCCCGTCCATCCTTGACTTCCATTTTGTAGGAAGCGTTGCCCCTGACGGTATCGGTGTAGGAGCCGAAAAGGGTGGCATTATAGTGATCGTCACTCGACCACCAGGTCTTCCAGCCTTTGCTCTTGAGCAAGGACTCGGCCAGGACCACTTCCGGTGAAGGAGTGCGGGCTGCGACAGTTGTAGGCGCGGGAGTAGCCGTAGGCGGTACAGGCGTGGCGGTCGGCGCGGGAGTAGCCGTGGGCACCGCTACGGCGGTAGCGGTTGCGGCCTGGCGCTGCGCCTGAGCCTGGGCGGTAGCCGTAGCGACCGCTTTGTTAAAGCCATCCTGCTCACCCTGAGCGCGGGCCTGCTGGGCACCTGCCGTAGCGGTAGCCAGGGCATCCGATTTGGCTTTAGCAACAGCAGCATCCTGGTCGCCCTGGGCTTTGCCGGCTACAGCCGTTACGGTTGCCGCGACCTGGGATTTGTAACTATCAAATTCTTTCTGAACATCCTGCCGCCGGGAATCGGCCCCTACGTAAGAAACCAGTACTAAAACAATACCTACCACTAAAACGGCCACTATACCGAGCCAGAGCAGCCAGTTTTTGTAAAAAGGCGGTTTGGGCGCGGGCGGTTGCGGATAGGGAGAAGGCGCATAAGGCTGCGGCGCGGTAGGTATATTCTGGTACATTTTGTACTCCTTTACTTTCCATTCCAGTAAAGAATGGCTAATTCATTTTCTGCTATACGTTTTTAGATTACTCTGCATTTGTAATGTGATTATTTCACCTTATAGCCGCAACCGCTGTAAATTATTTTACAAATCCCTGATAAGTCATTTAATTCGCTGGTTTAACCCACCACTGTCATGAATTTAGGAAAGCCGGCGTAATAAAAAAGAGGCCGGGATGGCCTCTTGCTAACTTCCGAATAATACGGGTATTACATGGTTCCGAACTGGCGGTCTCCGGCATCCCCCAGGCCCGGTACAATATAAGCATGCTCGTTCAAATGGCTGTCGAGGGCCGCTACATAAATCGGGACATCAGGGTGAGCGGTACGTAAAGCCCTGACACCTTCGGGAGCGGCTATCAAGCCCATGAACTTAATCCGGCGAGTACCCCATTCCTTCAAAATATCGACGGTAGCTACCGCCGAACCGCCGGTCGCCAGCATAGGGTCCAGCACCAGGCAAATATCGGTAGTAGCCTGGTCCGGTAGCTTATTGTAGTAAGTCACCGGTTTGAGAGTGTTATGATCCCGGTAAAGCCCAATATGCCAGACCTGGGCCGAAGGAATCATATTCAGCATGGCGCCGACCATGCCGATGCCGCTGCGCAGAATCGGCACCAGGCCGATGCGTTCGCCAATTTCTTGGCAGGTCACAGTAGTGAGAGGCGTTTCGATGGTTACCGGTTGCATGGGTAAGTCGGCAGTCGCCTCGTAGGCCAGTAACGAGGTGATCTCATTGACCACCTCGCGGAAGCGTTTAGGCTCGGTATTTTTATCTCGCAAAATACTGAGCTTGTGCAATATCAAGGGATGCTTTGAGACAAAGACCCCATCCAGTTCATCGGCAGTTAACTTTATTTGTCCGCTCATAACCCTGCTTTATTCGTCAATACCCGGAACCGGGAAGCGGCTGACAATCTCTTTCACGTTAGCGGCTACCTCGCCCTTGACCGTCTCGTCGCCCAGGTGCTTGACGATCTTGCTGATCATCTGGCCGATTTGCTCCATTTCGGGCTCTTTGAAGCCGCGCGTGGTCGTAGCGGGAGTACCTACTCGGATACCGCTCGTAACCATCGGGCTCTTCTGGTCAAAGGGAATACCGTTCTTGTTAACCGTAATATGCACTTCGTCCAGGGCGCGTTCTACTTCTTTTCCGGTCCGACCGGCCACACTCAGGTCAATCAGCATCAGGTGGTTATCAGTACCGCCGCTGACAATCCGCAACCCTTCGGTCTGAAGAGTAGCAGCCAGTTTTTGAGCATTAGTAATAATCTGCTGCTGGTAATCCTTGAAAGAGGGCTGTAAAGCTTCTCTGAAAGCGACCGCTTTAGCGGCTATCACGTGCATAAGAGGTCCGCCCTGGATGCCGGGGAAGATATTTTTATCAATGGACTTGGCAAGATCAGGATCATTGCTCAGAATTAGACCGCCACGCGGGCCACGCAGAGTTTTGTGAGTGGTAGTGGTGGTAACATGAGCGTGAGGAACAGGACTGGGATGCAAACCGGCCGCCACCAGACCGGCGATGTGAGCCATATCTACAAAGAGATAAGCTCCGACACTATCGGCAATCTGGCGGAAACGCGCAAAGTCAATGGTGCGGGAGTAGGCGCTGGCTCCGGCGATAATAGCGCGAGGTTTGTGCAGTTTAGCCAGTTGCTCGACTTCATCGTAGTCAATCAGTTCGGTTTCCTTGTTAACGCCGTAGGCTACTATGTTAAAGAAACGCCCGCTGAAGTTGACCGGGGAACCGTGAGTCAGGTGTCCGCCATGGGCAAGGTTCATACCTAAAACGGTATCGCCAATATTAAGCAGGGAGAAATAAACCGCCATATTAGCCTGCGCGCCGCTATGCGGTTGTACGTTGGCAAAGCCTGCTCCAAAAATTTCTTTGGCCCGTTCGATAGCCAGCGACTCGGCTACGTCTACATATTCGCAACCGCCGTAGTAACGCTTGCCCGGGTAACCTTCGGCGTACTTATTAGTCAGTACGCTGCCCTGGGCTTCCAGGACTGCCCGGCTGACGTAGTTTTCACTGGCGATCAGTTCAATATTATCGCGCTGGCGTTGTTCTTCATTTTTTATGGCCTGGAAAAGCTCAGGATCGGTTACGGCCAGCGTGTCCGATTCTTGTTTAGCACGTTCCAGTATGCCTTTAGCAGCATCCTTAATCATCTCTATCTTTCCCGCTCCTCTTCTTTTTCAGGCTTGTATAAGCACTTGAGTATAGAATCTGGAAAAAGAAAGGAGATAAGCTGGGCATTTCCCAGTACCCCCGGTCAGAGGTAGCGTCCTTGCCAACCCTGCTTTCAGAAAACCTCTATCTAAAAGTGCTTGATTAACAGGTCCAACCGCGCATAGTATAGAGCTTTTCAGGCACAATCGCAACCGCATAACTGCCTAATTCCGCCTTAAAGTGTACCAGGCAGAAGGCCGTCCACTCCCGGTGTCGCTGCCCGCACAGTAGTCAACCAGCTTGAATTCAGGCTCAAAAAGCCTCTCCACGGCTGCCCGGTCCAATCCAGTGGAGGGTGTGCCTTCCAGGCCAGGACCAAAAGCATATAGCAAGTAAAGACTACCCTTGTGACTTAGCCGCTTTACTTCACTCGCATAGCTGAGGCGGTCGGGCTGCGGCAGGCTATGCAAACAACCGATGTCAAGCAGAAGATCAAAAGCAGGTTGCAGCATGGCCAGTTTTGTAACGCTGGACCGGTAGAAGCTGGTAGCGCTTTTCATGCCTGCCAGGCCGGCTTTTTTGCGGGCCAGCCTGATAGCCTGCAACACAAAGTCTACTCCGGTAGCCTGCCAGCCATGCTGGGCCATATAAATAACATTGGTGCCTGTACCACAACCCAGGTCCAGGGCCCTTCCGGGTGGCAAGGCCTGCGGCCCTTCCACTACCGCCACCAGTTCAGGAGGAGAAATATCAGTATCCCAGGGCGGCTTGCCCAGGTAAAGCCGGGTAAAGCGTAGCCAGCGGCGTAACGAGCTATAAGTAGCTGATAAATTCATAACCAACCCTCCAAAATTGCGGTTTTCGCTGCTTACTTTTCTAATATAGTATCCAGCCCTAATTGACCGGGCATGACCTTGCTTGATTTATGGTATAATCCCTCAAAATCTTGAATTGCTCAATTTTTGGCGCGGTTTTTTCCAGATACTCCTCGGATTTTTCATTCTCGTTCTGATTTAGTCTGGTTGATGGAAAACGCCGCCAGAACTTAATAAGGACAGGATTTTAGCTTAGATGAACTTTAAACTTACACGCCGGGTCAGACTGCTCGTTATGACCCTGGCGCTTTTGCTCACTTACAACCTCGCACTAACACCTTTCACAGCCAGCGCGGCTACACCTGACCAGGTTGCTTCTTTCCGCAAATTATGGGCGCGTACCGACAACCTGGTAGATGATGGAGCGGTCAGCCGGAGCTGGGTCTGGGGCCCGAAAGCCCTTGATTATAGTTACGTAGATAGCTATCGCTATAATTCCACCGATAAGCCTGCTCCTCGCGCTTTCCGCCACTACGATAAAGGCCGCATGGAAATCGACCCGCGTCAGCCTGTTGGCAGTAAGTGGTACATCCGGGGCGGTTCCCTGGTGAAAGAAATGGTGACAGGCCGGGTCTCCACCAGTGAAGACGGCGGAACGGCCACTTTAAATCCGCTGGGTATAAAAACACCGGCCGATGTTCCGGTTGTCGGAGATGACACCCTTAGCGATGCTACTCCAACTTATGCCACCTTTACCGATTATTCAACCCCGGCTGGGTTTAAATCGCCCGACCGGCGCGGCCAGAGCGTGACCAAGTTGATTAACCGCTACGCCGATACGGTACAGATTAACACCGGCGACCCAAAAGCTAAAATTGCGCTCTACGTGCCTGAAACCGGCCATAATGTCCCACAGGCTTTTGTGGATTACTTTAACAGCCAGGGACCGGTGCAGGATGCCAGCGGAAATACAGTAACCGAACCGTTATTCGACTGGGTCTACGTCTTTGGCTACCCGATTACCGAGCCTTACTGGGCTAAAGTAATGGTAGGCGGCAAGCAAACCCTCGTCATGCTACAACTCTTCGAGCGGCGGGTACTCTCCTACACGCCCAGCAATTCACCTGCCTGGCAGGTCGAAATGGGTAATGCCGGTCTGCACTACCTCTCCTGGCGTTCCCACAACGACCTGACTTTCAGCGGCCCGGCGCGTATCAGCCTCGATAAGTTCCGGCAAGTATTGCAGTCTTATAATTCGCCGGTAACCGGTCAGGCCGGAGATTTGTATGCCACCATTGTCCGCTACGGGCTTGACCCTGCCGTGGCACTGGCTTTCTTCGTACGAGAAAGTGGGGCTGGAACAGCCGTAGGTTACTGTAACGGTCAGAACAGCCTGGATAACAAGAACTGGGGCAACGTACGCGGGGAAGAAGACGGAGCCTGTGGTTTCCAGAAATTCCCAACCTGGCAGGCCGGTCTGGAAGCGTGGTGCCGCCTGATGATTAAATATTATGTCAACAGAGGACTGGATCGCCTGGAAGACGCTGTGCCGGTTTACGCTCCCGCCGCAGATGGCAACGACACCCACGAATATATCAATACTATGTGGAGGTTGGTGCTGAAGTGGGAAGGCTATCTTTCTTAGCTAACCACAAAAAAACCGCCCATCGGAAAGACGGGCGGCTTTTTTTTACGTTTATCACTCTTAATTACTGAAATAAATCAAGCTCAGCTTTAACGAATCCCGCTCTGATAAGTTTCCACTTTGCGGTAGCTGAAGGAAGCAGCCATGATAATTGCGGCCCCGGCAATCGCTCCGTAAAAACCCACTCTTAGCAATCCAACCAGGTCAGGAGTATTGAACTGAGCGTTATTTCGGAGGACGAGTTGCAAGAAGAAATAGACTGGCCCGGCCAGAATTATCAGGCCACATAGCAGCAACAGGCCAAAGAGCGGTTTGATTATGGCGCTTAATATTGCTACGAAAGCCGCCACCAGCACCACCAGCAAAATCAACCTCACATCTAACCCCACGCTGGACTCACCCACACCGCCATTACCGATGGCGCTATGGCTACCCTGCGCTCCTGCCAGGATGTCAAAACCGCTGGTTCCCCGGTTGGTAGCATCGCTCGCCTCTTTCGGCACGCCTAGCCACGCCAGGAAAAAGGAGACTACTACCATTATGCCACCCAATATAGCGAACATGTAAGCCAGGCCCCGGTCTTTTGCGCCGTCGTAAACTTTAAATGCAACCGGCCCGGTCCAACCGGGAGCACCCGGCAGTTTAGTATTACAGCGGTAACAGGCCAGTGCGCCCGGCACATTATCAGCGTGGCAATTCGGACAGATTACTTGTTGAGTTTGCATAGCGGTCCCTTTCTGCTAGAGCTATTCTATTTCGTCTGTTTGTTTTATCCTGGCGGAAATTCCATTTTTGCTTCCTGTATAACCATTATAACCGTGTTTTGGCGATTGAGAATATGCTGTTTTTAACAAAACTGGCTGAAAGCCGCTAAAAACTCGTTCTTTTGCATTTATAATAAAGGCATAGTGATTAGTTTATTTAAGAATTTATATACACAAGAGCGAGTCCTGGCCGCATTTTTAGCGTTAATAAAAAAACTTCAAACAAAAGCTTCATAAGAAAGTTAAGGGGTTGAAATGGCTGAAACACAACTGGCCGAAATAAACCTGGATGAACTGACCAATCGTACCTTTTATCCTTCCCCTCTCTTCTGGGAAGACCAGGTTATCTACTTTTTGATGCTTGACCGTTTCTCGGATGGAAACGAGAGCGACTACCGCGACAACCAGGGCCAACCTGTTACCGGAGGTAACACCCCTCTTTTCACTCTTGGTGATAGCGGTAACGCCATCACGAACGAGCAGGATGCCTCGCAGTGGCGTAACTCGGGCGCAGTCTGGGTGGGAGGAAACCTTAAAGGCCTGACCAGCAAAATTGGTTATCTCAAACGAATGGGCGTGACCACTCTCTGGGTCAGTCCCATCTTCAAACAGGTGGCTTTCCAGCAGACCTATCACGGCTACGGTATTCAGAACTTTCTGAATGTAGACCCGCATTTTGGTACACGCGAAGATCTAAAGGAAATGGTTGAGGTGGCCCATGCCAACGGCCTTTATGTCATCCTCGATATTATTCTCAATCACTCCGGCGATGTCTTCAGTTACGCCGACGCAGACCGCTACCATGATGCGCAGGGCAACCCTGATGCGCGCTGGGATGGCAACCCTTACACAGTTGCCGGGTTTAACGACAAAAACGGCAATCCTACCATTCCTTATGGCCCGTTGCAGCATCCTCCTTCGGCTGATGAATTAGCCGGAGCAGTCTGGCCGGTCGAATTCCAGAACCCGGAAACCTTCACCCGCAAAGGTCGCATTAATAACTGGGACTACTATCCAGAATATAGCGAAGGCGACTTCTTCGACCTGAAAGATATTCATCATGGCGTGGGCGGATTGGATGATTACCAGCCTTCCGCCGCGCTCAAATGCCTCTGTGAAGTCTATAAGTTCTGGATTGCCTACGCCGATATAGACGGCTTCCGGGTGGATACGGTCAAGCACATGGAACCGGGAGCAACGCGCTATTTTGCTTCGGTCATTCACGAGTTTACCGAGAGTATCGGCAAAGAGAATTTTTATATGATCGGCGAGATTACCGGCGGGCGAGTGCTGGCCTATACCCTGCTTGAGGAAACCGGCCTGGACGCCGCCCTCGGTATTGATGATATTCCCGACAAGCTGGAATACCTGGTAAAAGGTCTGCGCAATCCGGCGGACTATTTTGGCCTGTTCCGCAATTCGCTGCTAATCCAGAAAGACTCGCATGTCTGGTTCCGGAGCAAAGTGGTAACCCTCTTTGACGATCACGACCAGGTTCGCAAAGGCGCTAACAAAGCCCGTTTCTGCGCCGACCCGGATGCCTACAAAGTAGTGTTGAACGCCCTGGCGCTCAACGCCCTGACGCTCGGCATTCCCTGCATCTACTACGGTACCGAGCAGTATTTCGATGGCAACGGCGATAATGACCGCTATATCCGCGAAGCTATGTTCGGCGGCAAGTTTGGCGCTTTCCGCAGCCATGACCTGCACTGCTTTAACGAGGATAATCTACTCTATCAAGAGTTGGGCCGTATTCTTGAAATCAGGCGGCGGAAGCTACCGCTGATGCGTGGTCGCCAGTATTTGCGCGAGATTTCGGGGCCGGATAACGGGGTTAATTTTGGCATTCCGCAGATGTTTGGCGGGCAAATCCGCTCGGTAGTTCCCTGGTCGCGCATCTTCAGTGACCGCGAAATCCTGGTGGCGATCAATACCGATTACTACTCGCCGCGCACCGCCTGGATCACTGTAGATAATGAGCTACACCACACCGGCGACACCCTGACCTGTATCTACTCGACCGATCACAGCCAGGAAGGCACGACCGTTAACGTCGAAGCCCGCAACGGTAAAGCGGTATTAATTACCGTCCCGGCGGCAGGTCTGGTGATTTACGAGTAAAGTTTTAGAGGCTAACAACTTTACCCCCTTATAAAATAAAAATTCTCTGGAGGAGTACTCCTCCAGAGAATTTTTATTTCTAGAACTCTATTTCGCAGGTGCCGGCGGAGCAGGCTAGCTCCTGGGCCGCTTTGGTGTAGTCCTCGCTCTCATAGCGGTAGAGCTTCGAGAAGTCCACAGCGGGGAAGGCCGGGGCCAGTTTCTCGTACTCTTCCTTCGAAATCTCGATGTACGGTAACTGGGCATACTGCGCATCGAAGGTCGGGAGGAAGGCCATACCGCCGATCTGCTGGCGATGCTCCCAGATCCAGTTCATCAGGGCCAGCACTTCGTCCGGCTTGTAAGTGATCGTCACGGACGGATTGTGTTCGGTCCAGTAGAGTTTATTCTGGAGCCAGTACTCGCACTGCTCGATAGCGTTGCGACCGTTGCGGGTAATCGCGCCATCGGGGGCTTTCACCGGGAAGTGGATCACCCAGGTATTGGCGTTCTCAGGCGTCTGGCCGTTTTCGGGGTCCATCGGCACGCCGGCATCCTTCAGCACCTTATAGATCGGCGAGTGAGCAGCTACGCGAACGTTGCGGATGTAGTAAGGCGCCCAGCGAGCGTGCAGACCGGATGCGCAATCCACCAGTTGAGAAGTGTTGCCGCTCGGCTTCACGCAGGTAATCGAGGCCGACTGGTTGATACCCAGTTTCTGAGCGGTTTCGTGGTTGACTTCGACAGCGTATTCGCGCAGGCGAGCTTTCAGTTCAGGATTCTGAGCCGCCTGGCTGTCAAGCTGCCCGGTGATATCGACACCCAGCAAGCGCTCTTCTTCGCAGTTCTTCTTCCACATCGGGCGCAGGCCAGGGAAATTAGTAGCCATCGACTGGATAGATCCAATGATCGTGGCAAGCTCGACCTTCTCGCGCATGCTTTCTTCGGTGTCGTCCTGGCGGGCTACCACGGCGCTCAGGTTGCAGAACTGCCAGGGGCGCAGAATAATCTCGCCGCAAGGATTGGTACCAAACTTGATGCGGTTGCCGCTTTCATCGTAGCGAGCGCGGCGCTCGGGCAGCAGGTCCCAGGCAGCCTGGCGGTTGAAGATACCCGGTTCGCCGCGGCCCGACTCGACCATTTCCAGCACCTGGCGAGCTAATTCGGTCTGGGAGAGGCCGCCTTCCGGCCAGACCGCCGAGTTGTTGGCGTTCCAGCGCTGGCTGTTCTCGTACTCGAAATCGCCGTTCTTGCAGAGGCGCAGTTCATCATCATCGTAGTCAAAGAGCGAAATCATCGCGGTTCGGCGCACGCCGCCTGAAACCGCCGCGTTACCGACCACGCACATGATATCGTGAGCATCAATGGCGCGTAGGAACTGGCCCTGGCGCGAGAGTAATTTGTTGCGGACAAATTCGAGCATTGCGCGAAGCGGTTCAGGACCGGAAGCGCGGCCACCTTTAGTTTTGAGAGGCGCTCCGGCCTGGCGCAGCAGCGAAAGGTCGAACTGTACATCGCCGCCCTCAAACCAGGTTTGCAGACCGTAACGCAGGGCATCGGCCCAGCCTTCCGCCGAGTCCGGAACGAGATAAGTATCGGTAGTTTTACCCGTCTGGCGCTTGATGCGCGGGAAGTTTTCGATGTATTCGCGCTCTACCGAGAAGCCAACGCCACAGCCGCTCATAGAGATAATGAGCGCTTCTACAAAAGAGTCAATGCTTTCGACCGGCTGGTAAGAGCAGTTATAGAGAGTAATGTTAGAGCGGCGAGCGGCAGGGCCGGCCATAGCCAGCAGACGCATGGAAGGCATCACCTTCATTTCGAGGATACCGCGCCGGACACGGTCGTAAGTTTCGGCTTCGAGGCGTGGCCCGGCCAGTTCGTGCAGGAAGTCTACGGTGCGATTAACCGTTTCTACCCAGGTCTCGCGGCGGCCTAATTTATAATCGAAGCGAGAATACTTATCAAAGAACTGGAACTGCTGTAACTGGGTTGGGAAGTATTTAGCCGACTCGTCAAAGGCCGCGCGCACTTCTTCAGGAACCGGGCGTTGTTCGCGGCTACGAGCATGCTCGGCACGGTAGAGGATGTAGCGTTTGGCAGCCTCAAATTCACCCGCCGCCTGCAAAACCATTTCTACAATGTCCTGCACACTTTCAACGGTAGGTGTGCCGCCTTTAGCGACCATGATATTGGAAACGCGCTGCGAAAGTTCTTCTACCGAGGTTTCCGGGGTGCGGTTGAAACTGGCGAAGCAGCGTTCAAGCGCCTTCTCGATACGGATAATATCAAACGGAACTTCCCGTCCATCGCGTTTAATAATAGTCTCAGGGTACGCCATCCTGCGTGTTCCTCCAAGCATTGCTTCTTCTTCGAGCATCGGGGTTCTCCTTGTCACGAATTGGTCCCAAAAGGGATACGTTGTCCGAGTACTGCTACGCTATACTGACGTTCCCGACTTCCGCATGTCTGAAAAAGGCACAAAAAACCAGGCCTGATTGTCAGGCTTAATAAAAGTATATAAATCCCGGTTCCGGCGGGAAAAACTTTGGAGTTGTAGGTCTGGGTTTCGAAATAAACGGGAGGGGTATTGCTAGAAGTGATCAGGCTTTTGGCGCTGGTATCCCGTTTAAAGTCGTTTGAGATAGACGATGCTAGGTCTGAGTAGAAGGTTCCGCTTCTTTGCTATGCGAGAGAGCTTCTTGCTGGCGCTGTGCCCGCTCCTGCCTCTCCATTTGCAAAACCCGGTCCATTTCACTACGCATTACATCCAGATCGGCAAACTCACGGTAAACACTGGCGAAACGAATATAGGCAACCGGGTCAGCTCTGCGCAGGTGTTCCATGATGATTTCACCGATACGCTGAGTGCTGACTTCCAGTTCGCCTTTACTAAAAATCTCTGCTTCGACTGAGTCGATTAATTTTTCGATGTCTTCTGCCTTGACCGGGCGTTTGGTAAATGCCGTTACCACACCCTTGCGAACCTTTTCGCGGCTATACTCTTCGCGGTTTCCATCTTTTTTGATGACAAGAATGCTAATAGGCTCTACCCGTTCGTAGGTGGTAAAGCGATGGCCGCAACGCAAACACTCCCGGCGACGACGGATGCTTTCACCGTCGCGGAGGTCTCGCGAGTCTATGACTTTGGAGTCATTATAATGGCAGAAAACGCATTTCATTCGTAAAAAATTTCTATTTGAAGCTTCAAGCAGTTAAGCATCTCTCAAAGCTATCCTTTATCTTCCCCATACAAGATTTAGTACTGTCACTAACCAAAACCCTAAATCTTGTATTGATGAAGCGATTTTAGCACAACTTATAGTGTCTGTCAATACTTTAGCCGTTACTTAGGTACTGTATTTTGGGGTAATTAAACTAAAAAAAGGCAATGGTATTGTCACAAATTGAGGTAGAGTTAATGCCTATTCTACAGCAAAGCCGGGTTCAATTGAACCCGGCTTTGCTAATTTGAGGATATTATTTAGCGATTACAGCAGTTAGCAAAGTTATTGAACCAATGAAGAATAACCACAATGTTTGAAATAACCAAGAGCATCTTGCTTAGTTATCAGTTCGGCACACTGCCCGATTGCACTTTCTAAGGCTTCCCGATCTCGCGCGCCTATCCT
>DATAKM010000011.1:0-12177 GCA_036261665.1 Chloroflexia bacterium | reverse complement strand
AGGATAGGCGCGCGAGATCGGGAAGCCTTAGAAAGTGCAATCGGGCAGTGTGCCGAACTGATAACTAAGCAAGATGCTCTTGGTTATTTCAAACATTGTGGTTATTCTTCATTGGTTCAATAACTTTGCTAACTGCTGTAGAGAGCGGGAATGCGACAATGACATAACTTCGCTCTCAAATAATCACTGTAAAGCTCGTTAACAACGGCATAAACCGTCTTTTTGAGACTATCAGCCTTGACCCGAATGGCTAACCAGGCTTGATAGCACAAAGCTATATGGTTACATTGGGCCCTGGCTTTTCGGCATTCACACTTCTCAGTACCACTCAACAGCTTCAATTCGCGGTGCAATTGCTCGATCTGCCAAAGCACGTCACTAGCGACTTTCGCAAGGTGCGCCGAGAGCTAGCCTGGATGATTGGTAATGATCCATTCATTGTCGCCGTTCCTGGCAACTACCTTGCATAAGCGCACCTTAAAAGGTAGTTCTTTGAGCTTGACTATTTGCCCACTGAGCAGTTCTTCTTGGCTCCACTCCAAATCTTCCAAATGGCAGTAGCCCGTTTGGGGACTAAGGCTGACCAGGCGGTTAGCCTTGAGCGAGGTGACAAAGTAACGCTGTTTCGATGTATCAGCTTCATGTTAGCCACACTAACGTACCAGCTATCGAAAAGGATCGTTTTGCCAAGAGCTTTTTGTGGTTGATAGCAGCTAAAAAAATCTCACGGAAGCGGTCATTTTTAGTTTTGCCATCCGCTTCGGGTGCATAGATACGAAAATCAATTTCTGGTGATGGAATACGCACCTGGGGGTAGTCTTTCGTTTCGATTAAGTAGCAAGCTTACTTTAGAAGTAGTCACTAACTACCTGACCCAGGCCGCGAATGGCCTTGATTTCGCCCATCAAAATGGTACTATCCACCGCGACCTTAAGCCAAGCAATATTCTTTTCAGTGCTAATGATCAATTAGTGCTGGCCGATTTTGGAGTTGCCCACGAAGATAATTCTGAACTCACCGATTCCGGGATTGGATTAGGTACGGCCGAATATATGGCTCCAGAGCAGTTTTCTGATGCCAAACATGCTGGAATTACTACCGATATTTACAGCCTTGGTGTGATTGCTTTTCAGATGCTTACCGGACATTTGCCTTTCGGTAGCCGGCGGGAAGGTAAAAGCCTTTACGAGCTAATCACTGCTCATGAAAAGCAGGCTGTACCAGTCATAACCGAACTTAATACTGATTTTTCTCCCGGTTTGCAAAATGTCCTTGAAAAAGCGCTGGCAAAAACTCCAGCAGCGCGCTATCAAAGTGCCGCTGAATTTGCCAGCGCTTTCCAAAGTGCAATTTTGCCTGACCACCTGACTATAGCTCTGCTACTTCCTCAAGAAAACACACAAGTCCCTACCCAACTTCTGGCAGAAAATTTTTCAGGTCAAGCTCGCACTCCAATCCCCTCTCCCCCGATTGATGAGCCATCAATGACCACCCCTTTACCCTCAGTTACCCCCTAAACCACCAGTTCAGCCAGCTCAAACGCTGATTAAAGCTTCTATGCAGGCCAGTAAAAACCGAAACGGTTTTATGATTGGCCTGGTGGGAGGCTTAGTCGCCCTGGTGCTACTTTTGTCGCTGACTTTGCTTCTTAACCCTGCCCGCCTCCCGGTGAATAGCAAAGGAGATAACCCGAGCACAGTTATGGTTAGCCTGTCGCCTCTGGCTGAGATTAAGGGTAGCCCTGGTACCGACAATCCCGAGACTCCTGCCTTAACATCAGTAACTTATCCAGTTTTAGACTACCCAGCCTGGCAAAAGGCTGATCTACCGGATAAGCTGATCCAACAGGCTATCGCCCTTGATAACGTTTCGAATATTGCTTTTACCAGTGGAGAGTTCTATACCATTAACCCCGCCGAGGTTGCCAAGTTCAAGGCTTTTTGAAGGATGCGCTAGAGAACAAAGAGCACTGGAAGAATATAACCGATCTGACCACCACCCTTCTAGGAGTTAAGGATGCGGCTGCTCAGCTAGAAGGGATTGGGGGTTTTTATCTGGGCTATCAGAAGAATAACTCACTTGTGTTTTGTTTCGGTTTGCCAGGGACGCTGGCAAAAACCATGTTTAACAAGGCCTCTGAAGTTGACTCGAGTAAATACTATATAGGTATAAGCTACGGAAGTTATACTGATATAACTACCAAAAGTACGAGCTAGAGCTTTTCTTCTGCTACAGCCAGGTGATTGTTCTCCGGTAGTAGTATTAGTAAGCTGGCTGATTTAATGGGTATGGATATGAGTAATCCCAGGCACCTGCTTTCTGAAACTGTTAATACAAATTCAAATGCCTCCGATATACCAAATCGGGGATTCATAATTAGCGGGTCAGGCTCCAGCGCTTATCGTGATTTTATTAATGACGTGATTAAATAGACCTTGTAATCGGATAAACTTTTTGGCTTATCAAGCAGAAAGGGTTATTAAAAGCTTTGAGGGCTAGTCTAGATTAGGTAGCCTTAGCTTTTACCATTCTTGCCTGTTCTAAAACTTGTAGCCTTAGCACTTGTTACCTGCTACTAATAGATTAACAAGTTAGATCTTTATAATTTTAACGCAAGGGTTGCCTTCTGCCCGTACAATTATGAATCCCCAACAACTACCTTTTCGATAAATAAGAGAGTGAATACTTTTACTTTCATTCACCCTATCAGGGTCAACAAAATAATTGACAGGTTGGGTAAAATAAAGTGTAAACCACTTGTGTTTGTACTTCTAGATTGCTCAATAACCCTATAGGACGTGCAAAAGCCCTGCGGCATAAATATTGTCCGGGAGAAAGGATAGTTGCGATGTCACTCCATGAGATCGTCCTACAAGCTGGCGAGGGCAAGGCACTCTCGCTGCGCGGCACTAAAGTTGGCTACAAAGCCGAGGGTGAGCGCCCAGGCGGTGGCCCTACCGTCCTGGAATTCACCGCGGCACCTGGTTTCAGCACAGGCGATCACGTTCACAGCCAGATCGAAGAGATCTTCTATGTACTCGAGGGTGAGATCGATATTCGAGCCGGAGAGCAACTTCTCCGGGCGAGACCGGGGGACTTCATCCTCGTGCCACCCGGCGTTCCCCACGGTTTCGGCAATTCGGATGGGGAACCCGCCAAACTGTTGCTTCTGATATCACCAGCCGGGGTGCATGAACGCTATTTTGAGGAGCTAGCCGAAATCCTGGCCAAACCTGGGCCGCCAGACATCCAGGCGATTGGTGACCTGCGGAAGCGCTATGACACCGAGCAGGTTTCACCGCTCACTACTTAACCTGACCTGTAGTAGTTACTACCAGCCAATCGACACCCGGTAATGACGAGATAACCTGGAGTAGTAATAGCCCGGTCATTAGAACAGGCCGGGCTTTTGCTCTTTCAAGTCCAACTGTTCCTGCCCTCGACCTTCTGGGCGGAGGCTGTATGATATTTTTCAGTCCTAATAACCGTTATCATTTAGTGGACGGGTAAAAATTAGGTCTTATAGCAGGGCTTTCACATGTGCGGACTTCCGACATCACTTAGTAATCAATGAAAGAATTGATAATATTAAGAATTAAATTGACGACAAGTGAGCATCCAACTTGCCTGGATGCGAACGCGGCGAGCAAGGGGCGCTGGCCGTGCTGGCTACTTTCCACATCCCGCCTCAAAAGTAGCCAAACAGCCTCGTTTATCCTGGATTCTACAAAAGATATTCCAGATTATCTTGACTAATCTTTTGTGCCTTAAAACAGGAATTATCGTCCCAGCAGGTAGCAATAGTGTTACCAGCTTAGTTCTGGCGCTGCATCTTCTCAACAACCTGATATCGTGTCTCTACAAAACATAGTGCTGCTATATCAGTTAAGCCTAACCCGGCCTGTTGGTGAATTTCCCCCCCGTTTAGCCAACCGGCAAGCCAAAGCGATTAAGACCCTCTAGTACAATTAGGTCACGCCTTGTTATCTCCTGGCAGGTCAGGACAGTCCACATTAGAGTAACCGGAGCGGTAGGCACGCACCCGGTCTTTATCCGGTTCAAAAACATGCCGCATCACGCAGCCAATATCATTCGCCAGCATGTGAATTGAGATGGACGCTTGCCGGGAAGTGGTTTTGACCGAATGAATATCGCCTTCAGGCGGAATAAGGGTATAATTGTCCCCCGGCTTGAGTTGGTTGACCTGGGCCACTTCCAGGTGAGCGTAATCTGGGGAATGGCTATGATTATGGTCTTGTTCAGGCTCGTGGTGTGCATGGTTGTGACCGGCCTGGTCAAGGCGACGATAGACCGTTTCAGACTGCTCACCCCGGTAAATACCGACAAAACCCCAGGCCAGATGGTCGTGGACATGGGTTTCAGAACCCGATGGGACAACCAAACTGATTAAAGTCAGAGAGCGGTCGGCGGCCCGGAAGAGCAGCCAGGAGCCGATGCCGTCCCCCATCCCGCCCTGTGGGTTGGCTGCCGCGAATTCCTCAGTCAGCCAGCTCTGGTCAGCCAGCAGTGCGGTGAAACGAGGCTGCAAAGCCGCCAGCCTGGTCTCCACCTCGGCGTGTTCGGCCAGGACCTGGCGGACCGCTCCCACGAAATCGCGGATAACCGGGGTATCGAGGTAATATTCGTCTTGCTGCTCAGTTTCAAGTTTGGTGTTAACCGTCATAAAATTTCTTTCTATTTTGATTATATAGCCTGTGCAGACACGATTAAAGGGTTTGCCAGGCGCGGTTGAATCTCGCTGGCAACCAGTTCGAGCGCTTAGTTATCATCTTGAGCATCCCGTCAAAATTACCCTTGTTAAACTCATCCCAAAACCGGCGAACCAGCACCTTGTTCTCTTCAGTTGGCATAGTAAATGACCTCCCTATTTATTAATGCTAAAAGGGACAGGTCGAACACTACCTTCAGGTCACTATTAACTTGTTGGTGTTGTCAGATTAACCGCGAATAACCAGGAGCTTCTTCTACTATAACTCTCTTTCGCAATTAAACAAGATCCATTTTTCATTGGGGCAAAAACAAAAGTCCGGCCAGTACCGCACACAACCGACCGGACTTCTATTGCCAGGTTGTGTAAAAACTGAGGGTTCAAGAATAGTAGTTAACTGATTTTCAAGAAAATAATGCTCCGGCATTTGCCTTTATCCTTCTTCCTTTAGAAACACTTATTCTGAAAAAAAAACATGGAGGGGGGAGAACTTAAATGCTTGTCCTTATTGTAAAAGTAAAGACACCAAAGAACGTAAGCAGAAAACCAAGCCAGGATATAAAACTTTCTACTGCCTTGGTTGTGAACGAAAATATAATGAACGGACTGGCAGCCCCTTTAATTTTCTGGAATACCCCACCGAGATTATCTTTTTAGTTGTCTTGTGGCGGTTGCGTTACAAACTGTCACTTAGAGATTTATCAGAAATGTTTATCGAAAGGGGGTTTAAGTTCACCCATCAGACCGTACTAAACTGGGAAAAGCAGTTTGCTCCACTCATCACAGCCAAATTAAACCAGAAGCGAAAAGGCAAAGCCACGAGGAAAAACCATTGATTAAACCCTCTAAAGGGTTCATTTTAACCTGGATGCTGCTGCTAGCCAATTCAGGTTTAATTATTTTATGCCTGGCCTATTTTGACATTCAAAGGTTGTAATTATTATCCGTGTGTCTCATTTATCTTCAAATAACTGTCAAAGGCCCGCTAAACAGGCTAAGCAAGCCTTTTATTGCCTTACCTAATTTGTGAAAGCTGGCCGGCCATGTCATTGTTAAAACAAGCCCTGGCGCTGCTAACCAGCCCCCTGGGCTTTATTTTGCTCAAAAACCGGTAATAACCGGAACTTTATGCCTTTATCCTTTGCTATAATAAATCATTCTATATCATCATCGCCGCCGGGCGGCCTCGCATACCCTGACCCCTATTTATTATATTAAGTCCCCTTTCAATATCTAGGAGTAACATGAAATGAGTGAGCAATCCCAAGAGCAAGATTTAAGCTCTACTGTGCAAGAACTTATGGCTCAATTGATCCAGGTGAAGGCTGAACTTGACAGGCTCAAAGCCCATTCCCAGGCTCTACCGCAGTCTGTAGCTCAATCCAAAGCAAAAGTCGAGGTTTCCACCACACGACGCAACTTGTTACGGCGCCTGGCCGGTGGGCTGGTAGCAGGGCTTGCTGTTGGTGGAATAGGCGCGAGTTTACCGCAACCGGCAGAAGCCAAACTCTCCAGTAACCCAACCGGCAATGGCCTCAGCGGGCGAGTAGGCATGCTGGTGATGCCACCCGGTGCTAGTGTGAGTGGTACCATGGGCGGTGGCTCAACCAACAAGGTAGGTCTACTGGTGAGTGGTGATACTTCGTTTAATGTAAACGCTATAGCCCCCACCGTCAACTCAGCCATCATTGCCTACGATAATAACAATGGTTCAACTATTGTCGGTCTGAGTCAGACTGGCATAGCCATCTACGGTCAGACTGACAGCAATTACGCCGTCCGGGGCGTAAGCACCAGCAGTTATGGCGTTTACGGCACTACCTCTAATACAAGTAATACAAGCTCATCCGCCACTGCCGGGGTCCTTGGCACCTCCACGGGTAATTACGATGCAGGAGTCAAGGGTACCAATGACAATCTCGGCTATGGCGTTTATGGCAAATGTGACGGCGGTAATGGTGTTTTAGGCACTAGCGATAACGGTTATGGCGTTTTTGGCCTTACCACTAACGGCAATGCTATCAGGGGTTTATCATTCAGCAGCACAGGTTATGCCGGCTATTTCTCTGGTAAAGTAGAAATAACTGGCACCCTTGCCAAAGGAGGCGGCAGCTTCAAGATAGACCATCCCCTTGATCCTGAGAATAAGTACCTTTACCACTCCTTTGTCGAAAGCCCGGATATGCTCAACATTTATAACGGTATTGTCACTATGGACGAACATGGCGAAGCCACTGTTGAGATGGCGGATTGGTTCGAGGCTCTTAACTTTGACTTCCGCTACCAGTTGACCGCCATTGGTGCTTCAATGCCAAACCTCTTTATTGCTGAGGAAATTAAGGAGCGTAAATTCAAGATAGCAGGTGGTCAAGCAGGTCAGAAAGTAAGCTGGATGGTGACAGGTATCCGGCAAGATGCCTGGGCTAAGGCTCACCGCATTCCGGTTGAGCAAGATAAGAACGCAAAGGAAAGAGGCAAATACCTGCACCCTGCACTCTATGGTAAGTCGGAGGAAATGTCGGTGCAGCCAGGGCCCCAAACGCTCAAATCAAAGTAATCAGAGTAGGGCATTCAGAATGGTTGGTCCAGAAAACGGGTCTTTCGCAATTACAGGGTGGTATACGCCCCTTAAACCAGCCCAAACACCCTGAAGAGGTAAGGGCAATGGGTAAGCGAAATGATCTAATCGAGGGGGTCTCCGGCATGGTCAAAACCTCGGTGCTGCGCCGGTGCGGTTACGCAGCCATAAATGGTGAAAGAGAACTGCGCTATCAGGGGACCCCGCGACTGCCGAGAAAACCGCAGGCGTGGGCCCGGGCTGCCAACATTTTTATCCCCTGAAATCGGCCATGTAAATAATATCTGGGATGTAGAAAAAGTAAGGAGGCTGATAGCAAATCAGGACGACGAAACAGCTTTCTTCTGAGGCGGTTCTAGCAATTTCAAGCAGTTCATAGACCTTTTTCGGGAAGACTGCCCGCTTATTAAGAAATTAACAAACTTTGTAAGATTAGCAAATAAAAACTTAAGCTTATTGATAAAAGTCAAATAGATTTGAAGAGCTTATTCAGGCTTTTGGTAGGGGTCTTCGGGGTGGTGCTGGCGGTTCTCTTTTCGCTACAAATAGCGCCCGGTACCGTGAATACTGTGGTAATGATCGGGGTGGCGGGATGCTTTATGGTGGCGGTTATCCTGATAATGGCGGGTGCACTGGTGGTGACTTCTCACACAGGCTGAGGCCCTGGTGCGAATTTCGGAGCGAGCTTTGGAGAGCCAGGTGCGTACTTGCGCTATCAGCCGGTCTAAACTGGCAAACCTGGTCCGGTTCTTGGAAGCAGGCAGGCTGGTGCTGGAAAAAGAGGTCAGCTACTACCTGGCCGCACCGTGATACCAGAAGCCAGTGTCTGTTGAAGAAGCCGGCCCGAGCGAGGATGAAGTGGACTACCTGATCGAAAACCAGGAGGCCTAATCCACAAAATTAGTCTCTTTGTTTGCCTATCGATAAAGTGGAGCTAGATTAATAACTGAATGCCCTGGAAAGCAAGGTGTAGCCAGAAAGTAGCAAATACAGCGGATGAACCTGCTAGCCAGCAGGCCACTATGGGTAGACAACCTGTGTGGGAAACGACAATTGCTCTATCTATGGAAAGAGCAAAACGGTATCTGCCAGGTATGCGACCAGAAAATCACCAAATGAACGGACTGGCACAACCATTACATAATTTGGCGTACTAACGGTGGCAAAGACATTGCAGAAAATCAGATATTACTACACCCGAACTGTCCTAGTCAGGTTCACTCCCGAAAATTAACGGTTGAAAAGCTGCGTTTCTCCAAGGAGCAATAAAAAAGCTTGAGCGGTATTAATCGAAAGGTTTACCTACCGTTCTTAGAGAGCTGGGGAGCAGTAATACTCACTGTCTACTCGACCCAAAGCAGGAGCCAATTACTTACTGCAAGTCAGAGTGCAGGTTTTGAACGAGGAATTGAGGGTCAGTTTTTGTCGCCGGTATCCTGGAATGAAACTGCAAGCGGAGGAGACAAACGAGCAAATGCAATGGCTTAATTCTCACTCCAGGCCAGGGCTGGTCCCTTAAAAGAATGCTATCGAAAAGAGCTGGGTTGGTGAACCCGGCTCTCGCTAATTCTGTTCGATGTTAACCTAACCGGGCCAGACGCCAGCGGCAGGCGCTTGCTTCAAGGCTTAAGCTGGTAAAGTGCCAGGCTGCTTTATAACTGAACCGGATTCACAGAACAGGCTCAACCCCGTTTTTACCAGCAGTAGCGCGAAATATACCAGTAATGGTATCCAGAGGGTAGAGGCTGAAATAGCACCGGTTATAATTGTTGTTACCAGCACTGGTACCACGTCATACTGTCCTCGTGCCTTCTCATACTTATCTTTGATTCCGTCTGTTTTGCAGATTTCCTCCTTGAGTTCTGCTCCAAATTTTTTCCAGAAAGCTATGAATAACCGCTTCCCTGGCTTAACGGTCCATTCGTGGATGATGCGAGGATTGGCAAGGTATTGCTCTAGCATCTGGGTATTGAGGGTATCTTCTGCGGCAGCACGAGCCAGGCCAAGGGGTAATGGCTCCTGGCCCTGGGTTATGAAGAAGGTCTCATCGGGGTAGGGAAAGGCCTTCTCATGATAAAGGATTTGATCAGTTTGCTGCACTTCCGAAACTATTTCATGGAACCAGCTAGCATTTTCATCAGGATGGTCTTGTAAGTAGAGGTGTATATCCCGGGAAAGTGTGGCAAGGCCGGCATATAGCTGAAATAAGGGTATATCAGCCCTATCGAAAGACAGGCCCAGTTCTTCATAATAGCCTACTTCACGCAGTTCTTTGAATAAATAACCCCGGTATCCAAGATCATTTTCATTATGGACAAAGGACTCGACCTGTTTGGCCAATGTGGTGACCATTTTCTCATCTGCGGTCTTGTTCATAAATTACCTCCAATCTGGAAGCTATACCAACCAAGAATGTGTTACCCATTCCTCATGTGCCTATAAGTATTTTATAAAACCAGGGTTTAAATCTGAGTAAAAAACAGTTGCTATGCATTAAATAATGCGAAAAGAAGTGAAGAGAGACCCAGCACCTTAAAAGCAAAATAGTGTCAGAAAAAGCGTGAACCTGCCGATGTGCCAAGCTTGGAGTGCCTAATCCCAAACTTTACACAAAGGAAGGTTCAAGATGCAGGATAGCACACCCCGTCGTGGCTACTTTGTTCATCCATCTTAATTTGTTTCGGATGAGGGAAGTAGCCATGACGGGGATTGAAATGCTTGTTTCGGGTGATAAAGTGTATCGTTTGCCATTGTTGCAGAAGCTAGGAATCTCTGAAGGAGAATGAAGCGTAATTCGTCAGCTTATTAGTTCACGTTCTTTTGGTTGTTGCAAAAGCGTTTTATCCTGATTAGAGCATCAAAGCTGAAACACTACTATCACAGCCTGGTAAAGTAGAAAATACCAAAAATAAATAGCTTTACCAGCTTTTTATAGAGAAGGCTGGTAAAGCTATTTATATAAATAACCTGCTATCGTGCTTCCTGTGCCTGAGCGCAACCCTTACCCAGAATCAAATAATTAAGATCTACCTCTAGAACCCGGCATATACGCTTCGTAACCAGGCTATTCGGATTTATGGAAATCTGGTAGTTGCAATATAGCCCGATGGTCTGAGGTGTTCTACCGACCCGCTTGGCCAACCACCTGCGAGACTTGCCCATCTCTTTCAAACGCCGGTCAATCGGGTGTGAATGCCTTTTTCCGGTACTTTTCCTGTTAACCATTACTCCTTTCTCAAAGGCTCTGTTGCTGTTTACTTCACCTTTTGGAAAAGAAATGGCTGAGCAGAACCTTTTGCTATTCTCGTTCACCATCAGCTTTTAACCCTCATATATGATAGTTTTTACTGAAAAGAAGCTCTATACACTCAAGTTATTTCCTATTAAGAGGGAAAATGACCCTCTAATTCTCTCATCCCGAAATGAGCTTAAACCTAATATTTTCAATTTATTTCTTATAAATTATCATATTTATTACTATAAAGCAATAATAATAGTAGCTAAAGGTGCAAGAATATCAGGAAATATCTCTAGCATAAAATCTGCTACTGAATTATAATGTAGCTTATGAATAATAAAGAAAAAGCCGGGAGTCTGGCTAAAAGGCTGCAATATTTGAGGAAGCTACAAGGCTGGTCGCAGGCTCAGCTGGCCGAAATCTCTGGGGTTGACATAAGTACTATCCAGAAGTTGGAGGTTGGTATTAGCAGCGGCCGGGAGATCACCAGACAAAAGCTGGCCGATGCCCTTAATACAAGTGTAGCTTACCTGGTTTACGGTGAGGGTGAGCCAAACTTTACACATCTTTTTGAAGATAAATCTACCTCTAGCACTAGTGCTAGAAGGATGGGGCTGGATGAATCGAGAAAAGAGCTGATCGAACGAGTGATGGAAGATGAATATCTCAAGGAGAGTGACAAGGAGATGCTGGTTCTGATCATCCATAACCGTTACCGGGAGGCAGAAGCCGCCTCCAAAGAAAAAAGTGTAAGCGACTCTAAGGAGTAGATTAACCGACTCCAATGAAGTAGGATTTTAACAGGCTTAAATAAACTGACAGATTTGCACTTGCTGTATTTTAAGCCGTAAAATAAGACCCACTGATCCATTGATATTCAGGAGGTAATTCTAGAAGAGGGAAAATCAGGTTTTCCTTTTGTAATAGGTAATTTTATCACCGGATAGAGGCCTGCCGGTTAGAGTGACTCTTAATCAGTGGGTTCAGAGTTCGAGTCTCTGGCGATCCATTTTTTATTTATCCCGTTTGTTGAAACTGCCGTAACCCCCGTTATAGAGCTGACCGGAGTAGGAGTGGTACGATTGTTGTAATCTCCGGTACCGAGCTGTCCATACTCGTTCCAACCCCAGCCATAAGGCGAACCCACCTGGCTGTCAATAGCGCTGACTGATGCGGGGGAGATTGCTGGTAAAACCAATCCTAATCCTGACAACAACGCCAGCAGTAAATAGAATACACTTATTCTCGCTCCCCAGCGGTGCCTGGCAGCTCCCCGGCTATTCCTGGGTACTGCTAACCCTATCCTGAAGAAAGAACCTTTTCTGTCCATACTTCATTCCTCTTTCGCTTTCTAAAGGCTTACGCTTAGAACACATAGAAATTACCTGCAATTCTTCTGCACTTTTTCGGGAAGTATTTGAGCTACTAGGACTTTTATAAGATAGAATAATGGTGGAAAGCAAAAAAAAGTAAGCCGCTATTCTTCTATTTTTAGCATAGCTCAGGCAGGTCAAAATTCGGGTGGAATAAGGTAAAGGTGAACTTAGAACGTGTTTCATAAGTAGTAAGAGGCCAAACGCTTTAACATCAAGCGGCACATTGCCAAGTAAATAAAACATTCGGCTGTCTCAC
>DATAKM010000173.1:0-142231 GCA_036261665.1 Chloroflexia bacterium | reverse complement strand
GGTTTTGTTGCCTTCCAGAACTTCTTGCACAACCTGTGACTTAAAAGCTGGAGAATAATGTTTTCTAGGTGTTGTCATATTCGTTAGTATACACCTTAAAAACGCCTCTTATTTTGTCCAAATTTCCAGGGTCATTATAGTATGCAGGCCTCTTTTGCAAATAATGAACATACCTCAAGCCTCATTCAAATAAGCAATATCTTGTTTTACAAATTGGTTTCTTACCTCTTTAAACACTATTTCAGGAGTAGAGTTACGCTTTTAGAAGCTTTAGGACCTGGTGCGCTACCTCTATTAAGCGCCATAACGGGGCAGTAGAATCGAAGGTAAACACAAACAAAGATCTTTAGCACAATAAATGCAACTAGCATCACAAAGGCACTGGGGTATAAAGGCTTGTACTTTGTTACTTTGGCTTTATTGAGCTGATTAAAGTAAAATGGACACAGTAACCGGGGTTACTTTGAAGGGAGGACTAGTTTGGCACAACCTGAATATCTGCACAGTTGGGATGTGACGCCAGAAGAAGCAGTTAATATTCAAAAACGCCTGCGCCCGTTGGTCCAGAAAACCAACAGCTTTAAGCCTGGAGAGATTAAAAGCATCGCCGGAATAGATGTTTCGTTGAAAGAAGAGGGACAGGCTGCGGTAGTGGTCCTTTCTTTTCCAGAACTTGAATTATTGGACCGGGCCGTTGCCAGCCGCAAGCTCGAATTCCCCTATGTGCCAGGTCTGCTCTCCTTCCGCGAGGTGCCGCTGGTCTTAGCTGCCATGGAACAGCTCAAAGTACAGCCTGATATGCTGATGGTAGACGGGCAAGGCTACGCCCATCCGCGCCGTTTTGGTATCGCCTGTCACCTGGGAGTCCTGCTAGATAAGCCCAGTATCGGCTGCGCTAAATCTATATTGCGAGGTCGTTACGAAGATCTCGGTCCTAACCCTGGAGATACGGCTCACCTGACAGACAAAGGCGAAATTATCGGTATGGCAGTACGCTCAAAGTTGCGAACTAACCCCCTGATTATCTCGATTGGCAATAAAATTGACCTGCCTACAGCGGTTGATTTCGTGCTGAAGTGCGTGCGGGGTTACCGCTTGCCCGAAACTACCCGCGCCGCCCACAATTTTGCCGGTAGCGCCGAGGCCTTCCCTGTTCCTGGCGAACCTGCCAGCAAAGCAGCCGAATGGCCTGTTCAGGGAAAACTGTTTTAATAATCATTCTCTAATACTTCATATATGCAACAAAATGACATATCAAACGTAGATATTTTTGCAGAATTTTTTCGCTTTGTAGATAAATCACGAGTCTTTTGAGTAAGCTCTCAGTTTGAGGGAGTAAGCCTTATCAGACCAATAGATAGCAAGTACAGGCACAAAACGTGGAACAATATCCAAATTCAGAGGCTGATGACGAGCAAAGCTCGAACGAACGCCCACCCAATCCATATAACCGTCCCGCCAATCCGTACCAGCCAAATCACACTCCCGGTTCAAATCCTTATATGCCGCAGGATAGTGATAAAGCAAGTAGCGAAAGCGGGCAAAATAATAGCCAATCCGCTAACCCTTACCAGAGTCCCTTTAGTGGTAATACTTATTGGACCCCTCCGGCGGAAACAGGCTACTCTTTCCAAAACCCCTATCAGGGTACTCAGCCGGAAAGTCCTACTTTTGAGAAGCCCTACCAGGGAACCACTGGTAGCAATGGCACTTTCCAGAATCCTTACCAGGGAAATTTGACCGGGAACGGTACTTTTCAGAACACTTATCAAAACTACCAGGGACCGGTTTACGGGCCAAACGCTTATTCACAGCCGGCAACCGGCGTCTATCAGAATTATGGTCAGACTCGGAGTCAGCAGCGCCGCGTCTTAATGCGGGCCGATACCAATAATAAACCCACCTGGACTTATATCATTCTCGGTATTATCGTGGCCGTCTTTATAGGCCAGAGTATTTCGGGAGGTAATCCGCTTACCGGCGGTCTTGATCCATTCCTTCAGCAGGGAGCATTGGTCAAAAGCCAGGTACTGGCGGGACAATGGTGGCGGCTGATCACCCCTATCTTCCTGCACTTTGGCCTGATGCATATCCTTTTCAATGGGATCGCCCTCTTTGCTCTGGGTATACAGCTTGAACAGTTGATGGGTTCAAAACGCTTCCTCTGGATTTTCTTTCTGACAGGTATCGGGGGCGATATCCTGGTGTTGCTGCTTGAGAACCGGCCCGCTATTACCGCTGGAGCCAGTGGAGCGATCTTTGGTTTGCTGGGGGCGTTAATTGGCTTTTTCTACCGCCACCGCGACAGAACAGGCGCCTGGGGCAGGGCAAATTTACAGAGCCTGCTCATCACAGCCGGGATTAACCTCCTTTTCACCATCTCTATTCCGGGTATCAGCATCTATGGACACCTGGGAGGTTTTGCCACCGGTCTTTTCCTGGGGTACTTCCTCTCGCCGCTGGATATCAAGAAAACCATCGGCGATGGCGCGCAAACTGCTGTAGTTAAAACGCGTGATTTTCTGTCGAACTGGTGGTCAGTCCCGGCTCTAATCCTGATTGAACTGATAGCAGTCTACCTGGCGTTCCAGACCGGCCAGCAAACGGTACCTGCCTCACCTTTCGGGATTTAAGGGCAGTAGGTGTCCACCCTTAAAAATTTTTTAGTTTTGTGATAAAATAGTTAAAGAAGTCTGAATAGTAAACGCCATTTTGTAAAAAACTGGCGTTTATTAGTTTGTTGGACCTGTCGCTTTATCCAAACGAAGGAGATAGCCGTGCCGGAAACAACTAATAGTAATACTCTTGACTTTAATGAACGTTTTGAACCCTTTGCCATCCAGATGCGAAAGGCAGGCCTGGAACCAATCGTCATAGATACATTCAAGTATTATTACGGCCAGTTAGTGCAGGGGCATACCGGCATGATTGGCGAAAGTGAGCTAGAACCGGTATCGGAATTGCCGGACGCGGATAAATTGAGCGGCTATGAACAGGCCGGGCGCGAGGCGCTGGCTAAAACGGTAGTCTTGAAGCTGAACGGTGGCCTGGGCACCAGCATGGGTCTGGATAAAGCCAAGTCGCTACTGGTTGTCAAGGATGGTCTGACCTTCCTCGATATTATTGCCCGGCAAGTGCTGGATTTGCGCCAGAAGACAGGCAGCCCTGTCCCGCTCATCCTGATGAACAGCTTTGTGACCAACCAGGATTCGCTGAATCTTCTCAGCCGCTATCCTGACTTAAATATCGGTATCCCCCTCTCTTTTGTGCAGAATAAAGAACCCAAGGTACTCCAGGAAGGCTTCCAGGCAGTCGAAGGGGGCGAAAATAATGAGCAGGCCTGGTGCCCGCCCGGTCACGGCGATATCTACACTGCCCTGCAAACCTCCGGTATGCTGGAAACATTACTTTCTAAAGGCTACGAGTACGTCTTCGTTTCAAACGCTGATAACCTGGGCGCGGTGCTGGACCAGAATATTCTGGGCTATTTCGCCAGCGAGAAATTGCCCTTCCTGATGGAAGTGGCCGACCGCACCGAGGCGGATAGCAAAGGCGGCCACCTGGCCCGCCGCAAAAAGGATGGGCGTTTAATCTTGCGCGAAGTGGCGCAATGCCCGCCGGAAGCCATGGAAGCCTTCAGCGATATTCGCCGCTACAGCTATTTCAATACCAATAGCATCTGGCTGCACCTGCCCTCATTGAAAAAGGCGCTGGAAGAAAACAACCGGGTATTGAAATTGCCGCTCATTCGCAACAGCAAAACGCTCGATCCGCGCGACCCGAATTCGCCCAAAGTTTACCAGCTTGAAACCGCTATGGGCGCGGCTATCGAAGTCTTTGCAGGCTCGGGCGCAATCAGAGTGCCGCGTACCCGGTTTGCCCCGGTCAAGCTTTGCTCGGACCTGCTGGTGCTGTGGTCAGATGCCTACGTCCTGACCGAAGATAGTCGGGTGGTACTGAATCCGGGCAACCGCTATGGTTTGCCAATCGTGCAACTCGACTCTAAATTCTACAAGTTCGTCCACGATTTGCAGGCTCGTTTCCCGCAAGGCGCGCCCTCGCTCACCGGGTGCGAAGCTTTCAAAGTAGAGGGTGATATACGTTTTAGCGCGAACGTTACCGTGCGTAAACGCGTGAAGGTTACAAACGCCGGTTCATCCCAGGTAGTTGTAGCGGACGGAACGGTGCTGGATAAAGATACAGTCCTGGGTTAGTTTAACCCGGTTCCAGATTGAGCAAAGTTTTGAAAATTATCCAATCCTTCTAACAGAGGATTGGATAATTTTAATCGCGAATTGAGCACCTTTTTGGAGCAAGATCAATTAAAATAGTTGAGGTTGTGTAATCGGATTTCAAAGAAATCGAAAAAATTAGAAGTATTATGCGGATTCGTGAAATTTTAAGCTACCAGTCACCCGAAGAAGCCCAGCAGGCCGGAGAACATATCGAAGTAGTTATTACAGTACCATTCCTGGAGGAAAAATTCGTGCTGTGCCGCAATCGCTGGCGAGCCTGGGAATTTCCGGGGGGCGGAGTAGAGTGGCGTGAAAGTATTGTGGAAGCGGCCGAGCGCGAACTGGTAGAGGAAACCGGGGCCGAAGTGTCCAGCCTTGAGTTTGTCAGTGTTTTGTGGTTGGAACGCGGACTATACCGCTCCTTCAAAGCTGCCCTCTTCTATGCGGAAGTGACCGAATTGAAAGATCATTTCGATTATTACGAAGTACAGGAAGTGCGGATTTTCGATAGTTTGCCAGAAAACCGTAAAATGAGCTACGAGTGTGAAGCTGAAATTTTCAGACTGGCTCACGCCGCCCGCCTCAAAGCGGCTTCCTGATACTCAGCTATTGCAACACTCCTGTTTCAACTTCTTCTAACTTCTGGAAGCTGTAATTGTGGGAATTTAGTAGACCATACAGTCCTGATTGCTTCCAGAATAGTATCTCTTAAAGCATTGGTTACAGCCAACCATTGATTGTTTGAAAGCGGCATGGATTCGTTTGAGAAATCATGTTGTTGCCAGAACGGGTAATGCAGAAAAACTGCTAAATTATTGGTTCGAATCTCACACCAAAAATCCATCGGGCTGTAGTGATAACTTGATCCCAGTAAAATAAATTGGGCTACCGCGTCCCGGCCCTTCATTCCGAATTTATCAGGGATGTACCCTTTAAAGTTCTGGCCAAAATAAGCCCCTGAAACTGTAATACATCCCGTTATATGCTCGTTAAATTCTTCAAGTTGTTCCGCCGGTATCCACAGTTCTTCGTGCTGACGACTCCCAACAATATGTGGTTCAAACCGCGCAAGATAAACATCTTCCACGTTAAACTCGGTAACATATCCGGCCAGTGAGCCGCTTTTTGTATTCCAACCGCGTGCGATCTGCTCGGCGTATGCGAAGTTAAGTACAGGGTAAAAGATAGGCTGTTCCGGAAGGCGCGGCGGAAATCTGCACATGCCAGACTCGTAGATAAGCCGTAACTCTTCTAAGCCAACCGGGCGGTAAAGTTTCATAGTTGAAAGTAGCTTTCTAAATCTATACTACGTGTATTGCTTACAAAATATTTATAGATTAACCGGTTTTCGTACTCTACCTACGTATGCTCTTTTCAGGCGTGCCAGCACAGGTAAGAACACAAAAGGCAACGTCAGTAGGAGAGTGGCAATAATTAGATAAAAAAGAACAAAATCTACTTCAGCGTTAAAGTTTTCAAGGACATGGTCAACTGCATACGGGTCATAACGGAGTTGGGCATGCCAGTAGCTGATAGTATAGCCGAGCGTTTCCATCTGTGATACAAACTGGCCGGTTGTCAAGGTTCCTATAGTAATTAACCAGCCAGCGATAAAGATTTGCTTTAAGAAACTGCTGTTACTCCAAAACCTGAGTAGTAGAGTTCCGGCAAGGCAGGGTGGCACTACGCACAGTCCCCAACCGTAAAAATCATTTGGTCGCCAGATTAGTCGCGCAAAGACCATACTGAGAACCAGGGCAAACAGCAGGGAGGTTAGTTGCAAGGGTAAACTTTTGAAAACTGCAAGTTGCCTTATTCCTAATACAACCAAACTAATAGCTAACCCTCCGATTAAGCCACCTACAGTCAGGGTAACTCCAATTCCGAAATAGTCCACCACTGCTAAAACCTTTCAGTGAAGTTAAAATAGCTTATTGTTCTTCTGAAAATAGTAACCAGTAGAGAGTTCGATTTGTTGCATATTACCTCTATTTGTTTTTCCTGGAAAACTTATTACGGCATAAAGAAAAGAAACTGTAAAAAACTATATTGACAGAGGGCAAAATCTAAATTATAGTATAACCATCTAAGCTAAATGCTTTAGACAATTGTAGACTAAATATTAAAGCCGAAAGGAGCCGCATATGATGAAACTTGTTGTTATTTCCCGCCGTCAGTCTAATTTTCTTACTAAATTGATCTGTTGATAACAAGGAGTTAAGCATTGCCTAAATATATTCCCCCGTCCGAAGACCTTGAAGATCTGGATTACGATTTCAATTCAAAAGGCCCGCGTGGAAGAATGCCGGAAGCGCACCACGTACCTAAGAAGAAACAGAGCCAGGTACTGGAAGAAATCGTTGAAGCAACCGGATTGGAAGGGGGATTTAATACCACTTACCAGCCTGCTCAGTATGAGAAGGTCTGGTTATTATCCTCGTTACGAGTCTTTTATGATGAGCATTTGATCAGCGACGTGCTGGCTATGGTGAAAGGTGGCAAAGAAGCGAGCGTGTATCGCTGCCAGGCTGTTTCCCATACTGGCCTGGACCTGGTAGCCGCCAAAGTCTACCGCCCGCAAATGTTTCGCAACCTGCGAAACGATAAAATGTACCGGGAGGGACGGCAGATTCTGACGGGCGAAGGGCGCATAGTCAAGCGCACCGATCACCGTATTATGCGCGCTATTGGCAAGAAAACCGCTTTTGGCGAGCAGGTGCAGCACTCCTCATGGCTGCTTTACGAATACACCACACTCCTGAAACTACATCAGGCCGGGGCTGCCGTACCGCAACCGCACGCCGTAGGGGACAACGCTATCATTATGGACTACATTGGCGACAGTAGAAGGTCCGCCCCTACCCTTAACGAAATCAAGCTTGATGGAAGGCAGGCTCGCCAGTTATTTCAAGAAGTACTGCGCAATATCGAGTTGATGATGCAGCAGGGCTTCGTTCACGGCGATCTTTCGGCTTATAACATGCTCTACTGGGATGAGCGCCTGACCCTGATTGACTTTCCCCAGGTTACAGATATCCGCACCAATCGCAACGCCCGCTTTATTTTGCAGCGCGATATCATGCGTGTCTGTGAATATTTCAGCAGGCAGGGTGTCAGATGCAACGCGGATGCTATAACCGAAGATCTCTGGCAGCGCTACGGCTCTTCAGAAGAAGAGGGTGAACTGCTGGAAGAACTGGCTTAACCATTTTCAGTAAAACAGTTAAAAAAGTTTTCTTCAGACAAAAAGGGGCTGCTCGCCTTTTTCCGGCTAAGTTTTACCGGAAAGAGGCGAGCAGCCCCTTTTTTAGCGAGCCAGATTCCAGGCAGACATTATCTCCCTGACACCATCCAGGTAAGAGGGGTAAGCAAGCTTCCAGCCCAGTTTATTCTTGATTTTGCCGGTATTAACCGTTACAGTCTGGTCGAGTAACTCGAACTGCTGGCGAGTAAAAATAAGAGCGGTTAGCGGAGTGGACCAGCGTGGAATATGCCAGGGTCTGGTAAACCCGGCCTGTTCCGCGAAATAATCCATAAAGGTACCAAAGCTGGTAGGAGTGTCATCAGCTACGTTAAATATCTCACCTGCCGGTTGGCGGCTAACCGCCAGAGCGAGGGCGCTCGCAGCGTCTTCATAATGCAGCCAGGGTTGTAGCTGGCCGGGAGGGCCAGGATAATAAGGGCGGAAGGCCTGGAAGGATTTGATATAAAGCTTCAAGTCGTGAGATTGCGGCCCGTAAAGATAACCCAATCGCAGCAGGCAGGCTTCGACCTCGCTGATTGACAACATTGTTTCGGCCCTGAGAGCAGCCCGAAAAATGGGATCATCGCCGGGAGCGGTAACAGCCTGCTCCTCTGAAGCCTGTAAGGTGTTACCGTATAAAAGGGTATAACTGGTCTGGACCAGGAAAGGCGGACCAGGCGAGTGGTTCTTGATAGCCTCCAGCAATACTCGGGTGCTCGCAGGTAGTAAGCGGTCGTAATTCCGCCAGCGTTGGCCATCGTGTAAAAGACTATTAGCGGGTTGCGGCCATAAATTCAGTACTACATCAGGGGCGGCTTGCGCCAGCAAAGCACTTAAGGTATCCAGGCTTACTTTTGATAGCACGTAACCGGTAGCGCCTGACCGGTTCAACTCAGCAAGACCATTTGCGGAGGAACAGATACCGCTTACATTGTTACCTTCGCTTACTAAACGCCGGATTGTGACATAGCCGAGTTCAGTGTCGGCGCCGGTCACCAGCACTTTTACACCTTTTTGACCGGTTCGATTACCGCTTTTTTCGGTCATTACTTTTGCCTCCTTATAATCTTGCACAGTTTCGCCAGATGATAATTTTCGGCTGCAATAATTTCCCTGTAATATATTTCTATTATAACTCTATTATTGCCTGATTTTTCACAAGTTCTGCATTTCTTCACAAAAAGAGACCAGTACTCTCCGGAGCGCTGGCCCTCTTTTTACCACTTCTAGCCTTTTGAAAAGCCTTGTAACTTCCTGACCTGTCGTCTGTTAGAAACGGTTACCGATTACCTGGAAAACCTGGCGGTCTTGCATGGGAGTAGGGATATTCACCTCCGGTTCGCAAAGTAAGGTGTTCGCCAGTTCTTCGTAAGGAGAGGTATCCATATCCGGTATTTCAAAGAGCGTCTTGCCGTTGATACGGCTGCGGCGGATATTATCTTCTGCCGGTATCATACCCAGCACATTGGTACTTACCTGCCCCGCGAAAAGATCAATTAACTCATGGCCGTTATTGTTCTGGCCGTCCACATTTGGAGCAATGCGGTTGCCTACAATACCGGCCAATCTGACGGGGTATTTGGCAGACTTGGCCTTGACTGCCACACAGATGCGGTTAGCCGCGAAAAGACTATCAAAGTCGTTAGCGGCAATAATGATAGCGTATTCGGCCCATTGCAGGGGAGTAGCGAAGCCGCCACAAACCACATCGCCAAGAACGTCGAAGAGAATCACATCGTAATTCTCGTAGACACCCATGCGAGAGAGCATCTTCATGGTTTCGCCTACCACATAGCCGCCGCAACCTACACCTGCGGGGGGCCCTCCGGCCTCGACCGCCGCCACGCCCATATAACCGGTCTTGATAATATCATCCGGCTCTATTTCTTCAGCGTGATAATTCTTCTTTTCCAAAGTATCTATCACCGTATCAATCATGTGACCGGTGATAGTGAAAGTTGAGTCGTGCTTGGGATCACAGCCGATCAGCAAAACCTTCGCGCCCATCCGGGCCATTGCCACGGCTGTATTACTGGCGGTGGTACTCTTCCCGATGCCACCTTTACCGTAAAAAGCATATGCGTGGTTCATTTATATTTATTTCCTTTTACACTAAAAATCCACACCAAAAGCCAGTCTTAGCCCGCCTTTTCTTTAACCTCGTAGACCAGGTCGAGGGTAATCAGCGAGTAGCCGTGCAATCGCGCGTAATCTTCGACGCGTTTTTGCACTTTAGGCCGGACAAAGAAAGGAATGCCCTTCATGGCTTTCTGAGCCTCCTCGGTCCAGGCCAATTCTTGAATCACCGGGGCGGCAAGCACCGGCGCGGCGGAACCTCCATCTACCGCCAATTGTTCATAAGGCGCAACCACCTCTGTCTTCGGCAGGGCTGAGACAGCAGGCGTATCAAGCGGCGCCTGGTCACGGCGGTAACCTTCCTCGCCTAACCCGGCATCGCCAAACATCTCAATCAGGTGTTTTTCGAGGCCCAGTTGCATGGTGTGGTAAAGGCGGTCGGTGATGAAGTTAGTACCGTCATAACCCAGGAAAGGCTGGTAACCCAGGGAGTAGTCTTCAATATGGGTCGGGTTACTGATAACAGCACAGGGTATATCAAGCCCGGCGGAAGTATGGCGCTCCATCTGGCTGCCCAGTACCATATCGGGCATAGTAGCGGCAATTTGCTGGCGGACTTCTTCAAATTCGTGAGTGATTATGACATTATCAGTGTAAGGGGCTACCGCCTGCCGGAACTCTTCGGCCAGCCGCATATTATAAGTGCCCGCGCCTACCACCTGAATATCCATCTCCGTTACCAGCAAACGGGTAAGGGTGGTAGCATGCGTGAAATCGCCAAAGACAAAGGCTTTTCGGCTACTAAAGCTCTGGGTATCGGCAGTGTAGCTGAACCAGGGCAACGTGCTGGGAGCGCTCTTCTGATCCATCGAAAAAGCAGAAAGAGCCGGTTCGGTTGGATCAAAGTCCAGACCGTGAGACCTGGCAAAACGATCTACCGCATTCAGGGTTTCGCGCACCCACTGGCGAGTCAGGGCTACCCCGATAGGGGTTGTTTTAACTGCCGGGATACCGTGCTGCTGCTCCAACCAGTCGGCTGCTCCCTGGCCCATCTCGCGGTAAGGCGCAATCGAGGCCCAGGCTTGAGGCAACTTCTTAACATCATCCAGGCAGGCATCCAGAGGGAAGACTACATTAACTTCCAGGCCCATCGCTTCCAGCATGCGCTTGAGGCTGATTAGATCGTGGCGGTTGTGGAAACCCAGCGAGATCGGTCCGATGATATTGACCGAGGGGCGAGTAGTAGGCGGCAAGGGCTTAGCGGCAAATTTTTGGGTCATCAGGGTTAGCAGGCCGTTGGCCGACTCGTCTTCCTCTACCCGGTAAGGATTGGGAGCGTATATCAGGATTTCAGTTTCGTCCTGGGGGATGTCGGCAGAACGCGCCAATGCGCCTAAATCTTCCTGAAGCAAAGTAGAGGAACAGGTGCAGGCAATCGCAATCAAGCGCGGGTGATGGTCGTGGTAAACTTGTTTAAGAGTCTCGGGTAATTTGTTGATACCCATACCCATAGTCTGGCTATCGAGGACGCTGGTAGTGATGGGCGGAAAACGGTCCATCCGCTCCATCATGGTAAAGAGCGAGTGAATATAACTATCTCCGACCGGCGAGTAAAAGACGCCGTGCATGTCCTTCATGCTGCAAGCCACTCGCGCCACACCGGTATGAGCGGTACCCTGATATTCCCAGTAAGACATTCGCATAGTTGATTACCCTGCTTCTTCAAAGTTAATTATTGGGTAAAAAGTCTTTCCAGTTCACCATATCCAGTTTACGGCGGCGATTTAAAGCGCGGCTGAAAAGGTTAGCCAGTTCACCGGCGCCACCAAAGCCGAAGAGCGGGGTGAAGAGAAACTCAGTGGACCATTTAGTGGGGATACCTTCCGCCTCAAAGGGATTGGCTTCCCAGAAATTGGTAATTACCAGGTCCGGGTGAAGCCGGCGAATATCGTTAATCTGGCGCGCCATATTAGGCATTTCAACAATGCGTTCCCCGGCCAGGTAATTCAATTCACGGGCGTGGAACTTACGATTGACATACGGGGTTCCCACTTCCAGCAATTCCGCCCCGGCAGCCTTCAGGAAACGGCTGACGGGCAATTCCAGCATGTTATCGCCCGTGATGAAGATGCGTTTACCACGTATCTGGGCTACCTTCGCTTCGATATTGCGCCAGCATTCGGCCTCGCGCTCGCTCAGGTCTAGCTCTTTACCGAACTCGCGGCCCAGGTCTTCAAGGAAAATGCGGGTGCCATCCGGGCCAATCGGGAAGACGCTTTGCAGGACTTTCGCGCCACGTTTGCGGCTGAAAAGCGTAGCCGCTCCGGCTACAAAAGGCTGTAAGGGAGCAATAATAGTATCCGGCCCGATAGCGGGTAGCTCTTTGAAGCTATTAGAAGGTACAAAACCGGCTACCGGAAGCCCCAGTTTTTCACACTCCCGGCGCAATTCGCCCGCGTTTACATCGTTAACAGCGCCCAGGAAAACAATTTCTTTTTGCCCGGCAGGGGCCTCGGGACAAAACTGCAAAAGAGCCTGAAGCACATTATCATCGGCCTGGGTCATGGTATAAACCAGACCATCGGCGCGGACGGGCAGCACAGGGGTATTTTCGTATACGAGGTTTAGCTTGCGGGCCATAGTCTCGAAGTCTACCTTCATAATCTCAGGGGTACAGCTATTGAGCAGGAAGATCACCGAGGGATGGTGTTCTTTCACAATGCCTTTTACGATATCACTTATATCAATATTGGGGGCGCTCAAGTCGCCTTCTTCGATCATAGCAACGCCATAACGCGGCTTGGCGAAAATCATAACGCCCAGGGCATTTTGCAAGAGATGAGCGCAGGTATGCGTACCTAATATCAGAAAGAAACTATCCTTCATTTTCTGGTAGAGCCAGCCCACGCAAACCAATCCGCAAAAGGCGTGGTAGCCGTTATCTTCCCGAATAACTTCAATCTCTCCCTGTATAGTCTCCTGTTTTAGATTTTGGTCAGATTTATTGGAGAAGCTGTTAGAACCGTTAATAGCCTCCGGTGATATAGTCATGGGCGCTCTCGCTTCCTTAAAGTGGCGAATTAAGCCAGAAATAGCCAGAAATGAGGACGTAAAGCAGCACAACAGGCAAAAATCCCGCCGCTTCACAGCCGCAAATTTATCTGTTTGAAATGGCGCAGGGCGGATTAATTGCTATGGCAAGACATATTTAATGTAACAGAGGCCAGGAAGGTAGTCGGTAGTAGTAACTACACTTTTGGGGGGTTGAAATACGCCCCGCGCTGTGCTAAATTGCTTATGTAAACATGCATCGTATACCGGGTTAGAGCGTAATCAGACAGGAAAATATTATGCCTTTTAAATTGCCGTGCCGTTTTCGGACATTCAGTAGCCTGGTCCTGTTAAGCCTGCTGCTGATAGCTTTGCTTACGGCCTGTGGAGATGACAAACCAACCGCTACCCCTGCGCCGCCGCCCACGGCCCTGCCTGCGCCGACACCGGCGCTAGCTTACCTGGCCGTAACCGATTTTAAGTTCTCCGACGAGGCTGAAAAAGCCCAGCGCGATTTCGTCACTTCCAACCCTGATTTCCCGGCTTACGCATCCTGGACTGAAAGCAACCACTGGTATGTGATCGCTCGCGATAACAACAGCGACCGGCTTAAGAACAAAGCGGGCAGTGATGCCCGTATCACTCCGGTTAACTATATCGCGGAAACGGCCAGCCCCAGCACTCGCGATGCCTACACCGCCTACTCGCTAAAACTAAATCGTTCTGCGGTAGATGTGAAAGCGGGAGGAGCCAAAGAAGCCGCCCGCCTGCTCTTTGGACGGGCAGTCAACCAGATTGGCCTGCGGAGCGGATTATTGATCTTTTGCACCGGGGATGACCAGATTAATGTAATAGTACCGGCGGCCCTGACTGCCGACCAGGTACTGGCACTGGCAAGCCTGGGCAAACTGGAATTGATTTCCGTGGGCGATAAGAGCCTGGCGGATGGCACTATCGTAGCCACCAGCGATAGCCCGGCCCTGGGTGACCTGAAGCCGGCAAACCCCACCACTTATACCACCCTGGCCGATAACAGTGAAATTGCGAGAGTGCAGGCCAATGTTTCTACGGTTCAACTGCCTGCTCTGAACCTGGAATTGCGCTCCGGCAACAAGGTTTTCGATTACAGCCGGGCAAACATCGGTAAGTATACCGCCCTGGTCTTCGACCGACAGGTCTTGAGCAGCGCGCAAATTGCCGCCGCCATCAAAGACCGGGCTCAGATACAGGTACCGCGCTGGGCCGGAGCAAGCGGGCAGGCCGATATGCAGCGCTTCATAGACCTGATTAATGCTAATCCGCAGCAGTTGTTTGAGGCAAAAGAAGTAAACAAAACCCCTAATTTCGTCTTTGTAGGTTCGTTTACCCATTAGTAAACCAGGATTATATCTGAAAGATTACCAAATAATTATGAAAAGGAGGCATTTGGAATTTAAATCTGATGCCTCTTTGCTTTCTCTTGCCGGATAGCGAGTTGATTGTCCCTTGAAACTACTCGCCACCTTTCCAGGGCTTATCTCTTCCTCTTAAAGAATGTTTTGAGGCTTCATTATAAAGCGGATGCGTGGAGAATATGATATAATGAGAAAAGCATTAGCGATAGATTTTTAAAAGGTAATACAGGGATTCATGTCTGAAGGTAGTGAGGAGAGGCTGGAAAAGCCTGAGGTAGCAAAGGATAAACCGGAAAAAGAGGACAGTTCCGGCCAGAACCCCGATACTGAAAAAGCTCGTTTGCATAATGAACGAGCCAAGAAGTTGTTTGAACAGGGCCGTTATCCGGAGGCCGAAGCAGAAGTAAAAGAAGCTATTCGGCTGGCTCCTAACTGGGCGGCCCTCCACGACAATCTTGGCACTATCTGTTCCGAGCAAAACAAGTTTCAAGAAGCTCTCATTCACTATGTAGATGCCTTGCGCATCGACCCTGAAAGCCCCACCGTCACCTATAACCTGGGTTATTTCTTACTCCAGGCCGGATTGGATACCGCCCAGCATTTCCTGGAAAAGACTCTTGACCGCGAACCGCTCTATCCTGATGCGCGCAGGGCTCTGGGTGATCTCTTCCTTGAAAAGGCCGAAACCAATAAAGCAATCTCGGCTTTCGCTCGCGCTATCGAACAAAACCCCAAAGATACTCGCGCCCGCTTCCGGCTTTCCGATATTTTCTGGGAACTGGGCGATTATCACGAATCAGCCCAACAACTCCAATCTATTTTACAGTTTACTCCCGAAGATGCCGTAGCCTGGCACAACCTGGGGCTCACGGCTATTATGCTTAAAGATTCTAGCCGAGCAGAAGAAGCCCTTTGCAAAGCTACGGAACTGGACCCATCCTATCTCCTGGCTCATTATCACCTGGCCTGCTACTACGCCGAAAACTTTCGCATCGAAGAAGCTCTGCAAAGCCTCAGTAATGCCTGGGCTATTGATCGGGAACAGGTCAGCGAATGGGCACAGGAAGATGAAAAGCTAGATCATCTACGCCAGCATCCTCGTTTTGAATATTTCCTGATGTCCGGCGACTAATCAGTCGCCTTTTTTATTACCATATAATTGATTTCCAAGGCGTTGCGGATAAGGAGTAAGTCGCTATGTTCTTCAAGCTAGGTACATTTGCGTATAAAGCTCGTTGGGCAATCCTTATTTTCTGGGTACTGGTAATAGGGTTGGCCGGTATTTTTGCTCCCAAAGCCTCGCAAGTCTTAAAGTCGGGCGGTTTTAGTCTGCCGGGCGCGGAGTCGATCCAGGTAGGCGAGGAGATAGCGCAGCGCTTTAACGGGGCCCGCAGCTATATCTTTGCCGTTTATACCGCCCCTGATGGTACGCGGACCGATGACCCGGTTTATGCCCAAAAGGTGGAAAGTTCAGTCGCAGCCTTACGCCAGGATAAAGAGATCAAAATAGTAGCCACTTATGCCAGCACAGGCTCAAAGGATTTCATCAGTTCGAATGGCAAATATACCTATGCTTTGATCGGCCTGAACCTGGATTATGATAAAGCTCAGGCCAGGGTAGCTGATCTGGATAGCACAATCAAAAAAAGCAAGCTGGATGTAAAACTTACGGGCCTTCCCGTCGTCTATGAAGCTTTCAATACAGTCAGCCAGCATGACGTGGAACAGGCCGAAATGCTAACTTTCCCACTGGCCTTGATTATCTTGCTGCTGGTTTTCCGCACGCTAATAGCCGCGGCCATGCCCTTGATGATTGCCGTGGTTAGTGTCGGCGTTACTCTGATGAGTATTTACTTCATTGGACAGAGTACGGATCTTTCAATTTTCGTTTTGAATATCTCAACCATGCTTGGCCTGGGTATGGGCATTGATTACGCGCTCTTTATCGTCAGTCGTTTCCGAGAAGAGCTATACAAACAAAATGGCAATGTCCAGGGAGCCATCCGCAAAACAATGGGCACTTCGGGCAAAGCCATTTTCTTTAGCGGTCTGACTGTCATGGTAGGTCTTGGTAGTTTGCTTTTATCTCAATTTACTATGCTGCGCAGTATTGGAATCGGTGGGATGCTGGTAGTCGGTTTGAGCGTGATAGCTGCTTTAACCTTGCTTCCGGCAGTATTATCACTGCTCGGACGCCGGATTAACGCCTGGAAAGTGCCGGGTCTTAAACCTGTCGATGAGCGCCTGGCCCAGCAACACGCCACCTATGGCTTCTGGCACAACCTGGCGCAGGGTGTTTCCCGCAGACCTGTCCTGGTGATGATTCCGGTGCTGGCTTTGCTGCTGCTGATGGGCTCACCCTTCCTGCATATTCGTTACGGCGAACCGACCTACCAGGCCCTGCCTGCAAGTGAACCAAGCCGCCAGGGCGCGGAAATCCTCGATCAATATTTCCCGAGCTACGGCAAGAATAGCGATGTTTTTCTGCTGGTAAAAGCCAAAAATGGCAACATGACCGATCCGGCCAATAGCGGGTTACTTTATGATTACGCCACTTCTCTAAAAAGTAAGTATCCTCAGATTAATACGGTAGTAGCGGGTGGCCAGGATTTACTGGCCATGCCAAAGGAGCAATTCCAGCAACTACTTACCGCTTATGGTGCTAACCCGGCCTCACTTAATCCACAGATGCAGGTTTTTCTTTCCCAGCTAGTAAGTGGAGATACTGCCAGCCTGAAGTTACTGACCGGTATCGAATATTCCAGCCAGAGCGCGAACGATTTTATTAAAGACCTGCGCAATAACCAGCCTGCCAGTTTAAATGTGAGAGTGGGAGGCGAGCAAGCCGGTCTGCTCGATTTCGTCAGTGTGCTATACGCAGATTTCCCGACCGCTATCCTGGTCGTAATAGTTATAAGCTATGTGCTGCTGTTTATTATGTTCCAGTCTGCCGTACTGCCAATCAAGGCTGTTATTACTACCGGGCTTTCGCTATCGGCCAGTTACGGGGCGCTGGTCTGGATCTTCCAGGATGGAAACCTCTCCAGTATTATGGGCTCTCAAAACCTGGGTTATGTGGAAGCCACCCTGCCCATCCTGTTGTTCGCGGTCCTGTTTGGCCTCTCTATGGACTATGAAGTCTTTATGTTGAGCCGGATTAAGGAGTATTATGACGAAACAGGCAATAACAGCAAGAGCGTGGCGATGGGCCTGGAACGTACCGGAGGGATGATAACCAGCGCGGCCCTGGTGATGGTAGTGGTCGCAGGCGCTTTCGGAACAGCCGATGTTATTATAATTAAGGCCGTAGGGATCGGAATGGCGCTGGCCGTAGCGCTGGATGCTACGATTGTGCGAGCGGTGCTGGTACCGGCAACTATGAAGATACTGGGTAAAGCCAACTGGTGGGCGCCAGGTTTCATCCGCCGCTTCCTGCCAAAAGTTTCAGTCGAATAGAGGAGTTGAGAGCTTCAATTTAGAATGATTTGTGAGATATCCCCATTCTACTATCTGAAACAACCTTTATATTTCTTTTAGCCCCGTTGTGATGCAGGCCCCGGGCGGGGCTTTTTAATGCGGTAAATGGCTGAATAAGTGATGAAAATCACGCTATAAATGTAAGCCACAGTATAAAGTTTTCTCGGCTTAGCCCTTACTATTGCTATAGCAAAAAGGCTTGTTTACATCTTTTGCATAATGCCTGATATTAAAGCATTTTAGCTTTTTTAATTCCTTAGGAGCTTCCACTTCTGTGAAAACAATTAAACTATTTAGCGGACTCTTACTACTTTTAACTTTAGCTCTAATTCTCGCGGCATGTGGTGAATCGAACACTATAGACCTTACCAGCAATACTGTAAGCGCAGGGTCAGCAACCGCTACTACCGGCGCACCTGCTACTACCGGCGTAGCTACTACCCGGAGCGCAACAACCGCCGCTGTTACTCCTGACGCGCCCGCTACCGTGACTCCCGTTACCACTGAAGCGACCACAGTTGCTGCGACAACTGCCGCTCCTACCGCGACTGTTGCAGAAACCACCGCTCCCCCGGTGACAGCTACACCTAAACCCACAACTGTCTCTCAGGCCGTATCTCTGCGTAACGCTAACTGGCCTGATGTACTGGCCAATAACCCGCAACTTACGGTAGAGCAGGATTACAGTACTGAAGAGGGTCCATATGTAAATGTTAAAGACCCGGCACTAAGTGGAGTGGCTTTACTAAAGAATATCATCTACTATGACCTGGATAAAGATGGCGCAGCCGAAGCTATTATAATCCTGAATTCAGGCGGCACCGCCGGAAACGTTGGTTTTCTGGTCTACACCAGGGCCACACCCCGGCCAAAATTAGTGGGCGCAGTATCAGGCTATAAAATGGAAGTAGATATTAAGCAAGACCAGTTGCTCGGTATCAACGCCCTTTACTCCGCTGGCATTCCGAATTGCTGCCCCAATGCGGCTGAATTTATCTACTATACCCTCTCGGGAGGCAAGCTTAAAGTTACATCCTCACATGTTGAAGCCGAAGCTTCTTACATGGAGCAAAAAGTAAGTGAGTTCTACAAGCTGCTGGGTAGCAAACAACTTGATAAAGCCTACAAACTTTTGTCCGCCAGATATCAGAAAGCTAACCCTTTTGATAAGTGGTCTAAAGGTTACGCCAGCACCAAAGACATTCAGGTCAAAGCGGAAGCCACCGGCAGCCCTAACCTGGTTCAGGTAGAAATAAACGCTACCGATAATACGGCCAGTGGTCCTAAAACCCGAAAGTTCGTGGGAACGTGGCGGGTGAAATGGGACGAAGGTACGCAAGACTTCTTCCTCGATGAAGCCGATATCCAGGTGCAAAAAGTGCAGGCTCCCAGCGTTAAAGTCAATCCGGTTTTCAACCCGATTTTGCAGGATTTGATAGATTTTGCCGGTGTACCGGTCCTGCTACCGAACACTATCCCTGGCAACGAGAACAACCAGCCTCTCTACGCCAGTATTGCGCGAGCTAATGGCAAAGGTTACTGGGTGGATATAAGCTTTACCCCGGACTGTAATGGTGCTACGGCCTGTGACCTGGGCTATGTTTCGGGTGATGAGAACGGGCCGGGCGTATTACCGCTCAAAGGTGACCAGTATAAACTGGCCCAGGGTTTGACCGGCTATTATGTTGCGGGACATTGCGGGTCAAGCTGTGACCTTTCGACCCTCACCTGGAAGATCGGTGATGTCCACTATACGGTAGCCATCGGCGGTTCCGGTCCTGACCTGCTGGTGGAAATGGCTAACTCGGCCATCAATAATGGTTCAATCTACCAGGGTAGTAAGTAGTTAATCGCTGCCGATTTCCAGCTAGCTCTAAAGATAATCAAAAGAGGAGGCTTTCCGCAATATGGTGGAAAGCCTCCTCTTTTATTTACCGGGCCATTCTACAACCCGGACAGGGTCACCTACGCGTAGAACTCCGGTCCCGGAGTGAATCAGATTTTGGCCGAACATAACTCCTTTAGGAGCTTTGCGGTAAGTCGCCAGGGTGCGCAAAGGTTCTTTGCCGCGTTCGGCTGTTTGCTGGTCGGTAGTGGTTGTCACACAACGAGCACAGGGCTTGACGATACTGAAAGAAATCTCTCCTATCTGAATCCGCCTGACCTGATCTTCGCCAAAAGGAATACCGCTTCCGGCAATAACCAGGTTAGGCCGGAAGCGGTTCATGGGCAGTGCTTCTGCCATGCGACTATTCAGATCATCCAGTGATTCCTGAGAAATCAACAGAAAAGGAAAACCATCGGCAAAATTGGTGGTGTCATCTGGAGACAAAGCGTATCGACTATCAAGCGTCCGCTTAAAGCGAGGTGACATACGCACCAGGCGAGCCTCATATTGCAAAAACTCGCTGAACCAGCGTGCTATTTCATCGCCCTGGTCAATCGTCCGGCAGCTATCGTCCCAGACTTTCGCACCTTTCTCCGGCCCGTCCAATAGCAAATCCATTTCCAGGGCCGGCATACCGGGCGCGTTTAATGTCAAGTGGCTTCCGCTAATCTGCGGTTTGATCAAGGCCATGCGCGGCAATTCACGTTGAGTCAAAAACTCTGCGTTTGTCGCGTCTACTACCATCAATTCGCGGTCATGCAAAAGGCCGGTTTCCACAACCTGAGCCTGCTCCAGGCGTTGCCCGGCGCATGACTTAACAGGATAGTAGTAAAGATCAACCAGAGAAGCCTGCTCTAACCGCTCCTTCAGATCAGGTGCCGGGTCTACTAACTGCATTTTTACCTCTTTCCAGGCTTAGAAAGGTCGCTCATTCAATTAATACTACCCGGCAATTATAGCAAAGTATTGAAAGCTGGGAATCCAGCAGGATTTTTATAGGGCTCCCTGGCTCCCAAAAGGATTATCTATCGCCAGCAACCAGCGCCCGTCGGCCTGCTTTCGTACCACATCAGCGGTCTGGCCTATCAAGTTAAGCGGATTGCCCGCAGGGTCGGTGCTGCTCAGATTCCAATCGGCAATTATAAGGGCAAGGTCCGCACTCTGCACGATCAGTTTCGGGTAGTGCTGAATTTTGGCGCCGAGGGCCAGAAAAGCGTCCAAAGCATAGCCAATCGCTTCAATTCCCTGCACAACCTGACCAGGCTGGGCCACCATAGTAGCGTTCGGCTCGAAAAGAGCAAGGGCCGCCGTGCGATCCCCGGCGTTGAAGGCGGCAGCCCAGGTGCGGTGAAAGTCTTCCGGGCGACTGACAGTAGCAGGGTTAAGAGTTTCCATAGTTTCAAAATCTCCTTATGGTTTCTTTAAGAGTTATAGCTTTCTTCTTACAAGTTTTTTTTCAAATCCACGCTCCAACTATAAGCAGCAAGTCTTTCCATAATCTCCCCGATTTCTCTCTTAGCGGAGGAAGAAACCTTCGCGGACTTCAGACCTGGAATAGAGGTATGGCGTAAAAACATGTGAAATTAAAAAAACCGGCTATAGCCTAGCCGGTTCGCCTTAAATATTCTTATAATTCAGAAGCCTGGAATATGTTGTTCTGAAAAGCTGATAGTTACTATGTGATGTTAAACTTCAGCGAACATTAAACCGCACTTGGTAGGATCTTGCGGGAGGTAGCGCACTCGCACCTGGGAGCCGACCTGCCAGCCACTGCGGATAACCACATCGGTTTTGATGTTATCGGCCCGTTTCACGAACTCCCGGCCCATACCATCCCGGTAGCGATATTCAATAACCGAGTAGACCGGGCGATTGTTAATCAGCAAGGAGTAATTGCGATCAAGAAAGGTAATAATCCCTCCGGTTTCTACTCCGGTGGCCGCAATCTGCTGTAGCTCACCCTGGCGAGCTTTGCCCTGCAACAGACCAAGGATACCAAAAATAACCATTATGCCACCAATAGCCCAGCACGTAATCGAGGGAATTAGGAGAGTGCCGGTCAGGTTGATACCGACACTGGAAGCCGCTGAAGCGGCGCCGCTGCCATTGAGGGTGAAAAAGACAATAAAACCGACTGCAACAGTGATAATGCCTACTACCAGATAGATAATCGCCTTCATTTTTTTACTCCTGAATGAAATTAAATACTGTTGATTCTTATTTATTAGGACTTAAAGGTGCGGGAAACCACTCCGCTTTTTAGTAATTAAACAAACTCAAATCTAATCCTGAAGATTGGCCCGGCAGGTGCGCCTTTGCGCTCAAAGAACACACCCGCCCTGTTCGAACAACCGAGTTTAACTACTTCTTAATAACTACTGAGGTAAGAAGACAATGTACAGGGTGTCACTCTGGCTAAGACCGGCGGCTACGCCAGGGAAACCAATCGCCGCAGCACCTTTATTATTTTTAGTGAAACCAAGCGCGAAGTTACCACCCGTATCAGGTACATTAGCAGTCAGATTCTGCCAGCCCTCTTTAGTGAAAGCATTTGCCAGTAATTCTTTGACTTTGGCCGGAGATTCGCTGATCTTATAGGCCTGCGCTTTGCTACCCGGGTATTGCGATTCATAAGTAGCCAGGCCTGTCTTCAAAGCCGCCGGTACATCAGTGGCCGAAGCGCCGCTCACTACGTAGAAATTGCCACCACTCGACTGGCTACCACCATTCGATTGTGCAGCGGCAGTAGTATTAGAAGAACCGCCAGCGCTGGTGGCGGGAGTAGCGGTCGAGTCGCCGCAAGCTGCCAGCGCCAGGACTGCCATCAAGGACAACAGGGTTATCAGAAGAACTTTTTTAACAGGCTTGAACATTGGAATTACCTCCTTGTTGGTTGTAAATATTTTTTACTTTGTACCAAACGATCTTGGTAATACTAATGTAAAGCCTGTTGAGATAGAATGCCTTGCAGTTAGCTTGCAGTTAGTTTGCAGTTTAGTGGTTTACAATTCAAAGCGATAGCCCGCTCCACGGACTGCCCTGATATAAGGTAAGCGATTCGGGTCGGTCATTTCCAGGCGCTTGCGCAGGCGCGAAACAAGCGTTTCCAGGGCGGTATCCAGTGGAATATCGGCCAGGTCTGAGATATTGTAAAGGGTTGCGAAGAGCATATCTCGCGTGCAAACCTTGCCTTGCTGCTGGTAAAGCGTGACCAGTAGCTTCCATTCAAGGGGCGAAAGCGGTGGGGAAAGTAACTGCCCGTTCAACTTGACTTGCATAGCTTCAAAGTCAATCCAGAGCGGCACGTTAGATAGCTCTATCCCGGTTAAAGTGGCGGTAACTGTTTCAGTCTGATCAGCCAGGGCAGGCACATCAAAAGTAAATTCCAGTTCACCAATTCTCAGGTGATCGCCGTTATTCAGGAGGGTATCCGAAAGAAGGCGGGAGCCGTTGAGCCTGGTCCCATTTTTACTGTCCAGGTCACGGACATAGTACTTCCCATCCTGATAATAAATCTGGGCGTGATACCGCGAGGCTTTACGGCTGTTAACTACTATCTGATTATCATCGGCCCTACCCAAATTAATTTCTGCCAGGCTAAATTCGTAAACATCCCCGGTATTGCAAATCAGGCGGGCGGCAAGTTGGTTGGTAGCTTCTGTGTTCAACGTTACTTTCAGTTTATGAATTTTTTAGTACTATGAATAAGTAAAACTGCTTCGCTTATTCGACTCGCCTCGACTATGTGATGCGATTATACGAAAGGAAAAAACTTATTATCGTCAAGTATAACAAGCCTTTTATATTTTGCAAATACTCATTGCCAGGACAATTTGGCTATGCTTAAGGATAGGATAACTGGTATAATTTTAGCAACCACTATTTCGCACTCAGGTTTAGGCTAATAATGCTTTATTATTGCGGGAGCACAGACAGTGGAAAATCAGTTGGATCTGTTAGAGTCTATTCTCGATGAGCAACGGCGGCAGCTAGAGCATTGTGGTAAGAGCCTTGCTACCGAAACCGATCACGGTACCCTTGAGTTATATGAAGAGCTTCAGAACCAGCTTAATCAGAATATTCTTAAGCTGGAAGAAATAGCTTCCGGGCTTAGCCACAATAAGCCGGATTTAAGCACCATTCCGGTTTATGCCGAGCTCTCTCCCACTCCCCAATCTTCGCCACTACCCGCTACTATCCCCACTTTAACACCCCGGCAAGGTTTAATTCTGGCCGGAACTTACCGTCTTGAAAAAGTGCTGGGCAAAGGTGGTATGGGAGAGGTCTGGCAGGCAACCCATCTCCTGTTAAATGAACCACGCGCCATCAAGTTGATTTTGAACCAGCGCGCAGCCGATCCTGCCAGCCGCGATAGATTTATTCGCGGGGAAGCCCGTAATGCGTTACGCCTGGTACACCCCAATATTGTGCGGGTGCACGACCTGGGGCAGCATCAAGATACACCTTTTATTGTCATGGAGTATGTGGCCAGCGGAGTGGATGGTTCCGATCTAAAGGCTTTATTGAAAGCCAGGGGTAAATTGAGCCTGGCACAAACTGCTACCTTTCTGGAACAGATTGCCACTGCCCTTGATACCGCGCACCGGCAAGGTCTGGTACATTGCGACCTCAAACCGGCCAATATTCTTATCACGCCTACCGGTGAGGCCAAAATCAGCGATTTCGGCTTGGTCAAAGATCTTACCCTGACGGCTGAACAACCCGGTAAAGGGGGCGTTATGGGCACGCCCGTATATATGGCGCCGGAGCAGGCCAATGGCACGCCTGGCATCGAGAGCGATATTTATGCGCTTGGCATTATTCTCTACGAATTGCTGGTTGGCCGGCCTCCCTTTATTGGTAAAACCGGTTCGGTCCTGGTGCAACATAGCGTACTTAAACCTATCCCGCCTCACTTAATTGATCCCCAGATTCCAAAAGAAGTTTCAGAAGTCATTTTAAAAGCCCTGGCTAAAAATCCTCAGGAGCGCTATTCCAACACCTTACAACTGGCAAGCGCCTTCCGCCAGGCTTTGAGTGATGTTACGGCAAACCAGCAGGTTACAGTTGCTCAGCAAACACCCCATAATCTTCCACAGGTATTAAATCGCCTGGTTGGCCGAGAGCGCGAGGTAAGCGAAATAGGCTACCTGCTACAGCAGGAGAATGTCAGGCTGGTCAGTCTTACCGGGGTTGGTGGTACAGGTAAAACTCGCCTGGCAACCGAAACTGCGCGAAGCCTGTTGCCTTATTTTAGCGATGGGGTCTATTTTGTTAACCTGGAAAACTCTATCCAGAGGGATATGTTTATTCAGGAAGTGGCGCAGGTGCTGGGTGTAAAAGAAACCAGGGGCAGAAGCCTACTGGATAATATCAAAACATACCTGGCTGAAAAGCGAGTCTTGCTGCTACTGGATAATTTTGAGCAACTGGTGAATTGTGCTCCGGTTCTGGAGAAATTGCTGGAAGCTACCTCACAGTTAAAGTTGCTGGTGACAAGCCGAGTTGCTTTGAACCTCTCTGTGGAAAAAGAATACGCGGTAGAACCTTTGAAACTACCTCCGCCTGAAACTGTTACCGCCGGTCCACAGGAGTTAGCCCACCAGGCAGCAGTCGCCCTATTTGTCGAGCGCGCCTCTGAAATTAAAAAGAATTTTGCCCTGACGAATGAGAATGCGGCCGATGTTGCCAGGATTTGTTTAAAACTGGATGGCCTACCCCTGGCGATTGAACTGGCTGCCGCGCGAATAAAGTTACTAACTCCGGCCCAAATTCTGGAGCGCTTGAGCGACCGTTTCAAACTTCTCATAGCCAACGCCTCAGATTTACCGGCCCGCCAGCAAACCTTGCGGGCTACCCTGGATTGGAGTTACCAGTTGCTGGAAGAAGCTGAAAAGCAACTCTTTGCGCGACTGGCCGTTTTTGCCGGGGGATTTACGGTTGAAGCGGCAGAAGCGGTCTGTAACGCCTCCGGTGATCTGGAAATTGAGGTGCTGGATGGTCTTGAATCGCTGGCGAACAAAAATCTGCTGAAAGAGTACCAGTGGCGTGATGAACAGACCCGCTGTCAGATGCTGCAAACCATTCGTGAGTATGCCCTGGAAAAGCTCGAAAAAAGCGAGGTCGCAGAAACCTTGCGAGAAAGCCATAGCCTCTACTTTACCGGCCTGACAGAGGCGCTTCATTCAAAACTAAAGGGAGCGGAACAACAGGCGGCCTTACAACAACTGGATAGTGAGTACGATAACCTGCGCCTGTCGCTTGACTGGAGTTTGAATCGGAAGAAAGCGGAAACAGCCGCGCTTTTAAGTTGCGGTTTGTGGCGCTACTGGTCCGGGCGCAACCTCTGGAGTGAGGGGCGGGCCTACGTAGAGGGTGTCCTGGAACAATTTGACGCTCTCACCACTGAAAATCAGGCCCGGATTCTACAGGCGGCCGGTTTTATGGTGCAGGGGTTAGGTGAGTACCAGCAGGCCATAGATTACTATAATCGCAGCCTGGCCCTCTGCCGTAAACTGGACAACAAATCATCAATTGCCACTATCCTGACTAACCTGGGTCGAGTAGCGGACAACCAGGGAGACTACGCCAGCGCCGAAAAGTATTTTCTTGAAAGTCTTGAGGTTTGCCGAGAAATCGGAGATACATGGAGCGCGGCGGCCAACTTGAACAATCTGGGCAATATCATTTCCAATCGCGGAGATTATGGGCAGGCCGAAAAATACTACCAGGAAAGTCTCACTCTGGTAACCAGGCTTGGCGACAAAACTTACATTGCCAGCGCCCTTAATAACCTAGGTAATATGGCCGCGTATCGAGATGATATGGATACAGCTCATCGTTACTATGAAGAGAGCCTGAAGTTGCGGCGCGAGGTTGGAGATAAGCTGGGTGTTTCTTATGCCTTAACCAACCTGGGATCTGTTGCCTACGTCCAAAAAAATTACTCCCTGGCATACGATTATTACCTTGAAGGGTTGGAAATTCGCCGCGAAGTCGGTGAAAAGTTTGGGGTAGCGGCCAGTTTAACTAACCTGGGCTTACTGGCTTACCAGCAACAAAATTATGCTGAAGGCATTGGCTATTTCCAGGAAAGCCTCAAACTCAAAAAAGAACTTCAGGACCGCTATGGGATCGCAGTGGCACTTTTAGGACTGGCTGCAATCAGCACCAAAATGGGGCTGGCTATGAACTTCCAGCCCCATTTGCAGCGGGCAGCCTGTCTTTGTGGCGCTTTGACTGCCCTGATGACTCTAATGAAGGGAGCGCTCCAACCTTCGGAGCGCGAGATTTACCAGGAAATTAGCGAACTCCTTCAGCACCAGGCTGGAGAAGCTCTGTTTGATAAAGAATTTGCAGTGGGACAGTCTATGAGCCTGGAGGAGGCTATTGGTTACGCCCTGGAGGAAGCTTCTCTGGCTGTCCCGGCCTATTCCAGAATTTAGCCAGTGCTGAAATAGGGTCAGTTTTTAATTGCTAATATTTACTATCCTCCTTTTTTGCTATAAGCAGTAAGGCCTGAGGGTCGCGTCCATAGGCCAGGCGTTTTGCCCAGGTACTGGGATAGACACGAAGCTCTTTAGCTTCTAGCTTCTGAACCGGCCCTACCCGGAAACCATACTCGCGAAGGTTGGCTTGAATAGATAAAGCGGCCTGCTCGGGCGATATATTTGCCTGAACCAAGGCGCTACTGTTCAAGATGATCCGGAGATTGCCACCGGGTCGCAACAGCATTTGCAAACCATCCAGCACTCCCGAACGTCTTTGTAACAAACCCGTCAGAAGGCTCCCCCAGGGAAAGTTGACAGTAACAGTATTTGCCATACCAGCCAGTTCGGGCGGGAGGTTTTCGGCATTCACGATCAGGTACAGGGTATTTGGCAAAGATTTAGCAGAAAGTTTATAAAGGTTTTCACGACAGGCATCCAGTCCTATCACCAGTTTCCGCGAATAGGCCTGCGCAACAGCCTGAACATAACGGCCATCACCTGTACCCAGGTCCACTAAAACATCATCATAGGTACTGGCAAGCGCACTGAAACTGAGCCCTTCTATCTGAGCGCAACTCTTTCCACGTATATATTCCATTAAGTCCATACTCCATTCTTCCAAAATCAACAAAAATTTGAAATGAAAGAACCGAGCAGGAGGAGCACGGGCGCAGCAAAAAATCCGGTGACTTAAACAACGTCAAGCACCGTCAAGGTCATCAGGTTGAGGGTTGGAATTAGTAAGCAGGCAAACATAATCAGCAAAGGCTGATTGATGAGGGCAAATGAGGGAATAACGCCAGGGTGAAGCTAAGAGTTAGCAGGGAGGGCGAATATTGGGCTGGCGCATAGCTAAAAACCTTTCTAGTCCAGGGTTATAATTTTCCGGTTAGAATTACTTTTCCACCATTCAATTTATAACATAGCTCTTTTCGGAAAACAAGACTTTTTTAAGAGTAAGTTAACTTGCTCCTGGTAGGGTAAAATCGGTATTCCACCTGACATTGCCGGTCAGTTCGGTGCTTTTAATTTACAGTATGTGTTATACTCAACTTGATCTAATTAAAATTAAGAAAGCAAGTATTCTAAGTACTAGACAAAAGAACTAGACAAAGGAACGTGGAGTTTGTGCTTTCAGGATGCTAAAATTCAACAACATTTCCTAAATGTAAAGGCTTATAACTTTTGCCACATATTATAAGGTATGACACCAACGAAGCTGTTATGCCTTTTTTTTTGCTAAAGATGGCTTGAATTTTGATATAATTAGAGTAGGTACGAACGTAGGGTTGGAGTTAGAGATTGTTTGGTAAAAGTTAGATTAGCTGGAAAAAGGCAAACAGCATGGTAGTAAAAGTTATTATTGTTGATGACCATAATGTGGTCCGGCAGGGCTTGAAATCTCTGCTATCACTCGACCCTGAAATTGATGTCGTCGGCATGGCTGCTGATGGAGAAGAAGGCATAAATCTTGTTCGTCAGCTCAAACCGGAGGTATTACTGCTTGATTTGCTAATGCCCGGTATGGATGGTATTCAGGTTTTGAAAGAAATTCGGCAAGAGTCTCCTGACCTGCGAATATTAATCCTGACCAGTATGCTGGAAGAGCAATATATCTCAAATGCGGTTAAAGCCGGCGCTAATGGCTACCTGTTGAAAAATATGGATGCTAAAGCCCTGGTACGTTCGATTAAAAATGTGGTTAACGGACCAGTACAAATTTCACAGGAAGCCGCTTTCCTTCTGGCAGGAGCACCACTTAAAAATAGCATGCCTGAAGAACCCAGGCGAACACTTCCGACTGGTAGCGGAGGTATGCCTTTCGGCGGACATCTGACCGAACGAGAAAGCGAAGTATTGCGCTTATTGGCCGAAGGTAAAGCTAACAAAGAAATAGCCCGGCATTTGAATTTAAGTGTAGCTACCGTCAAAACCCATATAAGCATTATCTTAGGTAAACTCGGTCTGGAAAGCCGTACTCAGGCCGCTATTTATGCCACAAACAATGGACTGCTGGATAAAGATCCTGTACAGGAACAGGTTTGAGTAGAGCGTCTTTATTGACCACTGTTCGGAGAAACGGATTGTACAGGCTTTTTGAACCTGTACAATCCAGTATTCAACTTCCCGAAAATTGCCTGGAATAGATCCAGAAGTGTGTTGCCTGCCACAGCAAGGGATGATCTTAAGGCTTAGCATCACCAGAGATTAATTCTTTATCAAAGAAAGCTGTTACCCGACTGATATATTCGGTTGGATATAAATCAAAGCTCTGGATGTGGTTAGCACCGGGTACGAGCCAGGTTGAGACAATATTATCCCGACCTGCGGACGTGAGCATGTTCAGGTGATCAGGCGTCACATCCGTATTTATCACCATGTATCAGGAAAATGCGCCTGCCCTCTACCTGCTGTAAAGCCACCTCGGGACGTGTCTGGTTCATGTCCAGGCCATAAAGTAACTTGCCGGAAGCAAAGATGCCTGGCAATAGGAAATCCGGCAGTCCGTAATCGCGGCTGAACCTGTAGTAGGCCACCTTCTCAAAATCAGCATAAGCCGAATCAGTAACGACTACCTTAAGCTCAGGCTCTAACGGAAGGGCCAGAAGAGTAGCGGAACCCCCCATACTCCAGCCTAAAACACCAATACTACTTGAGCTAAATCCTTTGCTTTTAACAAAAGCAAAAGCGCCTGTCACATCCTCTTTTTCACGCTGGCCAAAATAGTAACGGTCTCCATCTGATTGCCCCTGACCCTGTAGATCAAAGTAAAGCAAGTTATAACCGCTGTCTGACAGGGATTTGCTGAGAGGAAGCAAGCGAGTACGGTTACTATCGCGCCCGTGAACTAATATAAGAGCTTTCTGCGAACCGTCTTTAGGCACCCACCAACCCCGCAGAGTCAGGTTGGACTGGCCGGAACTGGCAAAACTCACCTCCTGGTAATTCAATCCGTACTTGGCGGGGGTTTCCAGCCCGAAGTCCCTGACTCTTTTACTGTCCTGGTTAAAGGTATTTGCGCCGTAAATACCGATGCCAACGTACGCTAGCAAAAGTAGAACTACGATAAAGCTTATGCCGATTATTAACCATCTAATCCACCTGCCCGGTTTTTTGGTTAATTTTTGTTGCGCTAGCATAGCAAACCTACCTTTCCGCTGGAAGCTTTTCCCGGTCGGCCTTAAAAGCTAACCTCAGCTTCATACACTTTAATTGTACTTTAATAAAGTTAAAATTAAAGTTGAGATTGTGAAAAATACAGTGGAAATTAGCCGGGACTGGAATTGGAGATGAAATGGGCCTTCAGGTATATCTGCGGTTATTAAGTCCAGGCTCGTTGCGGCTTTGGGAGGACCAACAAAATGAGAGGAAGGTTTATTTACAAACAAAACAACCCTATCCTGCTCAACATCGCAGGATAGGGTTGTTTTATCCTATCTATCTAGCTGACAGTAACCTGTCCTATATAGACAACTGTCGTACCTTTAGGGAACTTCAAACCGATTTCCCGGTAAGTTCCGGGGTTGCTAAGCTGCCAGGTCAACTCGATCCAGCGTCCCGTGGGGACTAATTGTTTGAATCCATCATCATGCCACTGCCAGTTCTGGTCAAACCCAAACATACCGACCGGAACTGAGAGGCCGAGCGCCGCTTCAGGTTTGATATAAACCTCGGCCTTGATAGTATTTACCTGACCGTTCAGGGCAACACTTAGATCAGTGGTATTATTATCAGGCGTAAACTTGAGGGTACTATGTCCCTCACAGGTTTCATCTTTACTGGTAACCACTTGTTCTCCTGCATGCAGTGTTTGACCTTCCGGGCGACCACCCCACCCTGAAGTGCCTGAGTCAAAGTTAAACAACTTCAGGCCACTGGTAGAAGAGGTCACAAACTGGCAAGCAGGTGGCGTGTAAATCTCAATCAGGTTTCCATTCTGATCTTTGCCCGAATAGACCCGCTGATAATTCTGCATGATTAAACCACTAACCTGCCGTTTGAGTTGCGGGCCGGATGGCCCTATACCTCCGTCCAGCACTATCGCATCAAAATAACGATCACTGATAGCGTTGCGGTAACTTGCCATTCCGGTACTCTTACGGTAATTAAAGAAGTAGGGATCTATCACCTGTTCGCTAGGTATTTGCGGATAGAGATAGTAGCGAAGGGCAGGGTCATCGGTAAGTACGCGCGCCTGTCCGTTGGTATACGTGTGAATAGCAGGCATCGCGCTGTTCAAATCAGGGTAGTAGGTAACCAGCTTTAAGGCCTGGGTAACACTTAACCCTATTCCGGCTGCGCAAATAAGACCAATTATAAGCAGGGGTAGAATTTGCCGCTGTCCGGCCTTAACAGAAATCCCGGGAACTGCCCTGGTTAGGAACAGGGGTCTTAACCAGGAAGCGAGCAGAAGACCAACCATCGGTGAGAGGAAGAAAATAAGGTAGATTGAATGTTTCCAGAAATCGAAGTCAGGCCGGGAGATCAGTTGGAAAGCCAGTATAACGGCGCAGCCCGCCAGGGCTACTTGCTTCCCGATCTTAGTGGCCATTGGCCAGGCCAGGAAAGCCAGGCCGGCTAAAACCCAGATTTCGGGGCGTTGCCATATATATTCCTGTAAAGGATTGCTACTTTTGAGATCGCTATAGCTTTTAGAAAAAGTTAATAGCGTTGTTAACTCGGACTGGAAAAGCAGGAAGTAAGCCGCACACAGTGCAGATAAAGGCAAGATAAAGCAGGCCATGTGCAGCAAGCGAGTTTTATGGCTACGTGGAGCAATTAGCAAATAAAGACAGATAAAGGGAAAATAGATTGCCAGCAAATACTTGGCTAAAAATCCTGCAAAGAGTAGCCCGGCGGCTAATAACAGTCGCGGTACTTTAAACCGCCCCTCAGTAGGAAAAAGCAGAGCGATTCCCAGCATAAAACCGGCAGCAGCCAGAGCGTCATAGGTTCCAAACCGGCCAATCGCGATAGCCGTAGGAAAGACAGCCATAAAAAGACCGGCAAGTAAAGCCGCGCCCCAACGATAAGCGCCGGTATAAGAAGATGGCGCAAGCCGGTACGCCGAAAATACGGTCGCCAGGACGGCAATCACGCCCAGCAAAGCCGCCAGGCCTCGGACTAAAAATAAACCTCCGGCAATGTCGGCTGTGCCAGCCAGCAAAGGCCATAGATACGAGCCATATGACCAGTTGAGTAACTGACCATAGCTCTGGTGCCGCTCAATCAAGTAACGCCCGGCCAGGATCTGAGCGGCTTCATCCAGATAGGCGCTCTGTATTCCGGCCAGGCTAATTCTCAGGCCCCCGGCAAGCAAGCTCAGAACCAGTAAGCCGAGAGCAGCACCGGGAAAGGGGAAACCGCTCTTTCCAGTGTTGATCTTTGCCGTGGCATGGTTGGAGGGAGCTATCTCCTTCTCCTTTAGAGTCTGGTCGCCTGGAATGGTTGCTCTTTCAACAAGCGGAGTTTCCTGAATTTGTGTTGTTAGATGTGTTACTTTGCTATTTAGTGTCATTGTTGTTCCTACCTTACAAGCTTACACTACAAGCTCACGCTGAGTCATTCAAGAAGTCTATCCATGCTTACCAACTCGGTATATTCAAAAGCAAAATATCCTGAGCCGGTTTAATGCTGCTGACCTGTTTTAGCAGGCTCAATTCTGCTGGCATAGCCCGGAACATGTGGGACTATCTCACCCTGAGTTTGAAGCTTCAAAAGACTTCTTAAATAAGTACCGGTACTTGATGGTAAAGCGTTCAATCTGGCAGCTTCCCCAGTTTCAGCCTGTCCGGTTGAGTTTTGGTCAATGATAATCAAGGTTGAGGCTGTAGAATTGCCGGAAGCGGGTTGCAGAAGCGTAACCGGATTCGATGCCGGGGAGCTACTGACAGGCGCACTTCCAGAAAATCCATCACCTAGTGTGACTCCTATCAGCAATAATCCGACCACGCCTATCAGCAGAGCTACCGCTTTATGCTGAGATAATTGAAATTTAGGAGTTTTATCGGTAAATTGGTATAAAGGTACTGGCTTCAATGCGTATCCTCCACTGTTTTTTATTGCAATTTTGCTTGCTTCAAATCCTGAGGGCGGTAATGCCATAGATCAGATAAGGCTTGATGGTAAAGCGCGGTAGCAAACCAGCCCCATTCCTGGGCTTGCAAATCATTCTGATCGCCCCACCAGATACCGCTACCGTCTCTGGTGGAATTGAATCCACTTACCAGTTGTCCTCCGTAAAGTAAATTGGTATCTACCGGGTCCAAGGCCTGTAAGGCTGCCATCGCTCCGGCGGTAGAAGCCAGGTCTGGTTTGTTCTGAATGATAGTGCCATCGTGAGCATGAATGCCGACAAAACCATCTGAGGCTGTCACCTCATCCTGGAAAAAAGTAGCCTGTTCCAGAAAAGTAATCGCCCGACCATCTTTATTCCAGAGTTTATCAAGGGCAACTCGCCAATAAGTTGCGGCTGCGCCCGGTCCGAAATCAGAGGGAGTTTTGCCGTCAAAACCAGGGGCAACCGTTGTCAGGGGTTGTAATTCTTCAGTAGAGCGATTTAAACCGATCCACTCCGGCGGAAGACCGGCGGTATGGGTAAAACCCAGGTCAGCCGAAGTGCTATCAAAAAGTACCTGGTAGCCGGTTGCGATCAATGCCTGCCAGGGATATTCAGGAACTACTTCCTGGAAAATGTGATAAGCGTACGGAGCAAAGTAAGCTGGTCGTAGAATTAATTGAGGTCCTTTTGCTGCCCATGCTCCTGCGGTCAAATAAGAGTTGTCGTTGATAGTCACTACATCGTAATTCCAGATAGCCGTAACCATCTGTTTACCGGCCTCCAGCAGAGCCGGATTATTCCAGCGCTTGCTCGCCATCAAGAGAGCCAGCGCGGCATCGCTATCCGGACCGGAAAGATTGCGATTATCAGTCGGGCCCAGTCCAGGGCGCCACTCTGACCGCAACAGCCCATTTTCATTCAACAGATTAGCCCTGGTCCAGTTCCAGGCACTTTCAAAACCACTGCGGTCGCCGGACCAGACAGCCCGCAACAGCGCGAAAGCCTGATTTTCTGAGGTAACAGCGCCGTTACTGTTGTAAAAGGCGCCGTCCTTTTCAAAAGCCCCTGACATATAGCTGGCGCTACGGGCCATCAATACCTGTGGTAAGGTATTCTGGATGGCCTCAGTCTTGTCTACCTTCCAGATTTCTACAAACTGTGCTGGGTGCAAAGCGGTATTTCCTGCCGGAGCGGCCCAGCGCTTGACCAGATAAGCGTGGGTCAGGGCATCCAGGGCTACTGTATTATTAGTAACAGCAAAGGCGCCTTCCAGGCCACCCGACATTACCAGGTAATCAACGTTATGCCAGTCGTCGTTAAAGACATCCAGGCGAATAGCAGGGTCAGCCCCTACTTTCCAATGACTGTGCGCATTCTGGAAAACTGGCCCGCTCCTTTGCGCCTGGTGCAGTTCCGTCCACATGTCATCGCGAATAACTATTTTGCTGTTCGGATCAATGTTTTGCTTGATCCAGGCTACTGCGGAGTTGCCCGGTTCAGAGGGATTCTCGGTGAAAAGAGGTGGCAAAGTTCCACCCAGGGTATATCCGGCCAGGCATACTAACATGGTGATAGCCGTTAGGATCCAGGCAACCGTGCCAGGAAGCCGGTTGAAAAGAGGTGACAGCAATACAGCCAGGTTAAGACAGAAGAAAGGGATGGCAAAGACGATATAGTAACTAAAAACTACTCCGCCCCGCGCAAGATAGATTAATGGCAGTAGACCCAGTAGACCTGTCACCAGCACCAGACGGTTACGCAGGCCTCGCAGTATGTTAACCATCGTGGCTATCACGCCTCCAGCGAAAAGCCAGCCATCTCTGACCATCCAATCGCTGCTGATCAGTTTCCAGAATTCATTGTCCAGATTAAAAATTCCGCCATCGCCGCGGGTACTTTGCCAGCGCAGACCGTCTACCAGAGAAACGCCATTAACAGGATTGCCACCCAGGTAAAAGCGGGCATTCTGGCTGGCCGGTAACAGTTCGCCTTTAAAGAGAGCATAAAGCGGATATAAACTGACCACCATAGCGGCCGGTACGACCCAGGCAGTAAAACCGAAGCGCCCGTGGTGATGCCAGCGTTGCCGCCAGGCAAGGTAGAGCACCACCGGCAGCAGAAAAATAGCAGTCTCTTTGCTCAATAGACCCAACCCGAAGCATACGCCACTCAAGAAAAGGCGACTGAGACGGCCTTTCCCATCCAGCAGCAAGTTAAGGCTGAGCAGTACCCAGAAGAGCATGATGTTATCGAGCAGTACGAGTCGTTGATAAAAAATAGCCAGGGGCGAGATGGAAAAAAGGAAAGTCGCCAAAACCGCCATCCAGATATTGCCGCCGAGCTTCCTGGCCAACTGGTACAGCATGGGTATCATCAACAGGTGTAACAGGAGCATTAAAACTCGCCCGCTGTTGATGGGAGTGCCAAAGGCATAAAAGCCGCCGGTAAGACCGGTCCAGACGGCATACTGTATCCAGCCAAGCGGAGTATGATCGAAAGTATAGGTGTAAGGCGTTACTTTATGCAGTTGTAGAACTGACCAGGCCTGTGAAGTGTAAATCCCTTCGTCATCTTTGTAGGTGAAGGCCGGGTAGTTAAACATATTTAGTGAATGGACCAATGCTCCAAAAACTACCAGCGCTATAACCAGAGTTGTCTCGTTCGACAGTATACCTATCAAGCCTTTAAGGCCACTGGCTCGATTGAAAGGTAAAGGCAGATGCAAGCCTGGCCGGAGGCGAGGAGGGTTGCTTAAAGCCATAATTTATTCCTCCTCACCTGCCAGGGCTTCATTAGTCAACACCGAAGAGATGGCTATAGAGTAATCTGGCCGGGAACCAATAGTATTCAAATCAGGTTTGCGTAACGCGCCGGTGTGAACTGTTTTCTCCCAGTTATTCTTACCCTTAAATTGCCGCTGAATAGCTCTAAAGGCGGCAAAACTCAGCAAAAACTGGTAGGGGAGGAAAACCAGGGCCATTTTAGTAGGCAACCGGGGCGGTATAGTCAGATGATGTACAGCCGCAAATTCAAACAAGCCTACTACATTTGCAATCAGTTGTAGACCCAGCATGTAGATGGGAAAGAGGCTGATGATGGCAATCGGTGAAGGCAGTCTCAGGAACAACATCATCCAGAGGCTAAGAGGAAGATAGACCAGTAAAAGAGCCTGTAAGCAGGGGAAAGCAAGAGTATAAAAGGCCAGCAAGCGCTGCCGTAGTAAAGGCAAGTGCTGCCAGTCTTTTTTGGCCAGCACCTGCAAGAAACCTTGATTCCAGCGTGTGCGCTGTTTAATAAACTGGCTAACTGTAGGCGGGGTTTCCTCACGGGTTACATAGCGGTCATCGTACAGGACTCTAATGGGTAGCCCTGCTACACTAAGCCGTACACCTATATCAGCATCTTCCGTCAGGCAGTTCTGATCCCAACCACCCATGCTTTTTAGCACATCATATTTGATAAAAATGGTATTGCCCCCCAGGGGAACCATATTGACCAGGGAATGAAAATGCAGGCGGCTTCTAAACCAGAAGAAGTACTCTAGCACATTCAGACTGGAGTACCAGCGATCTGCAAAATTCATCAATTGCACGCCGCACTGCACCACCTGAAGTTCTTCTCTGAGCATAACGGTATTAACGATAGCCAGGATATCAGGATGAGGTTCGTCCTCGGCATCGAAAATAGTTATCACATCTCCAGTTGCCTGGGCCAGCCCAACGTTAAGACCATGAGGTTTATTAACAGGCGGGTCATTATAGGTCAAAAGCCGTACATTTGTTACTCCGGCCCGGTGCAATTCAGCCAGTTTCTGATTGACCGCTTCAATGGTGCCGCTGTCGGTTGCCTCTATAATTATCAATAACTGGACAAGTTCAGGTGGATAATTAAGATCTACAAGGCGCTGAATAGTACCCTGTATAACCGCTTCTTCATGCCGAGCGGGCAAGAGCAGGGTGAAACTTAGTCGGGGAGGCCCAAAGTCTTGCGGTACGCGGTTGCGCTGCTGCCGGTCCTCATCCTCCCAGGCATACAGCATAATGCTGGCGGAGTAGGCGGATTGAATGGTTAGAAGTAAGGAAGCAATAACCAGGAAAATTTCGAGTAATGTTAACATGCGGTTGCCTCCCGCTCCTGCTTTAACTCGATATAGTGCGATAGGTAAATCTCTGTTACCACTGCCAGGCGAAGTAGATCACTATTTCCCATTCTCAGTTTTCTCCAAAATGGCCGTTGCGTTTCGTAAAAATGTTTTCAACAGTAAGGATCGAGCATCCTTAAAAGGTAAGTTAGCTAAAAAGGTAAGATAAGTAAACCCACTTTTTGCAGGTAATGAATTAATCATTAATTCAAAAAGTCGTTTGAAGAGTAGACTATTTTAAGAAACCAGGTTCTGCCTGCCCTGGTACATCTCGGGGAAATTTGGAGACGAAACGAAATCAGCCTGATTAGGGGACGAAGCGGATATCTGGGGTTGAATCTACAAAATTGTGTTGCCTGTCTCTTGCACAGTTTCCTCAGAGGAATTGGAAGTTGATTATAGCTGCTTTGCAGCAAGTCAAAATTTTAGTCTCTTTTGATAACTACCACCTTTACTTTTATGTGTATTAGTATCCAGAGTTTCCCGGTGAATTAACCAGCAGAGTCTGCTTTTGCGCAGACAAAGTCATGAGTATTTTTACCCGTATAATTTTTTAACACAACCAACTAATGTCTAGTACTTCTGGACGGTTTAGCACTTTACTAACTATTTTTGTGGCAGGTTGTCGGAGGGCATCACGCATATTAACCTGACCGGAAGTTTAATTCCCGGCCAGGTACCAGCTAGAAAACTAATGATTACTTCGAGGAAGGTGGTACAACGCCAATAGTCAGGAGAATATTAGCGTAAACGCGCTCTTCGCCAGTTGCGATCGCCAGGGCCAGGTCCGGGCTGCGAGAAGCATCGTAAAAATCAAAGCGTTTGAGCGGTTGTAATTCTAGGCCTGGTAGCAAACTGCGAAACTCGCCAAAGATAGCCGGTTCTGCCTCGTTGTCTGGTTTCATAACATGGGCGGCTTCGATTGGGATTGCTCCCACCAGCACCTTAAGCACATCCGTAGCTGAGAGCAGACCGGGCGCCAGGTTGAGAAAAACCCGCCGGGCAGCACGATGCGAGCCAGTAGCAAGTGGGTAGTTTCCATCAGCGATCAAGATCTGGGCTCCATGCCCGGCCTCGCCAAGCGCGCGCAGGATTTCAGGGTGAAGTAACTGGTATTTAAGCATAGTTATAACCTCATTTGTCTTCCAAACTCTGTTATACAGGAAGTTTTCAAAATAAAGATTCTTTTCGGGCAACAGCTTTTAACGGCAAAGTAGCCGCTTGTCGACGTTCGAGTCGCTCCAGGTTTTATCATACCAGAGAAAACCTGTACTTCTCCGAAACTAAATTGAAATTACCCCACCCGGATTAAGTGGCGGTATGCGCTTTGCTGTTAATAGTGTTGGCTTCATTACCCGCTGGTAGGGGTAATTCGGAAACAAACAACAATGGACTGTCTGCGAAAGGTCCGGGCTGAAAAGAGAGGAGAAATATCAATGGAACCAGTGGTTAAGGGTCATCCACTCCACCCTGCAATTATTCCGATACCGGTGGGGTCATTCCCGGCAAGTTACATGCTGGATATAGCCGCCCGAATAACCGGTGATGATAGACTGTACGATGCTGCCTACTACAATATGCTGATAGGTAGCCTCGGAGCGCTACCAGCAGCGCTCACCGGCTTTCTAGATTGGCAGCAGATGCAAAGTAATGACCCGGCCAAAAGTATGGCCAATACTCACGGCCTGCTAAACGGTGGCTTGATTGCTCTTTACAGCCTGAACCTGATGCTACGAACCAGGAACCGCCGCAGTACTCTGGGCTTCCTGCTCTCGACCATTGGAACCGGTAGCCTGATGGTTTCCGGCTGGTTAGGTGGCGAAATAGCCTACGGGCGCGGCTGGCGTGTACGTAACGCCGAGCGCTTTGAACTGGAATGGCAGAAACAACACCAGGTCGGACCATTTGCGCCAGAGGGGAAACAACCGGGTAGCACCGAACAGGAATATCCACCGGAAACCCTTAAAGCCCTGCGAGATCCAAAAAACAGTCCTGAAGTTTTCGAGGAAATCAAAAACAGTAACGAAAATCCTTTCTCCAAAACCTCTTCAAAGGCCGGTAGTAGCTCCCGAAGCAATAATGGCAGTAAAGCCAGCCAGACGGATGAGCGACCTGAACCGGCCCAGGCTGCCAGTGACCTTAAGCCCGATGCAGCCCGTGGGAAGGCGCTTCCTCAGGAAGGCTTCCCCAGCCAGGCAGAAGGTGAACGGGATATTTCGGATATTAACCTGGAGAACCCACGGAACCAGCAGCAGCCAGGCCAATTTTAAGAGCTATAAACAAAGAGCCTGTAGCTTGCCATATAGCAAGAATACAGGCTCTTTAAGAAAAAAAAAGCCGTTTGCCGGAATACAACCTGCTAATGCAGCAAATCGGCCAGTTTTACATCGCCAGTGTAAAGGGCGCGGCCTATAATAACGCCTTCCGCACCCAGTTCGGCCAGCCGTTTCACATGTTCGGGACGGGCAACACCGCCGCTGGCAATTACCGGCCGGTTCGCTGCGCGCGCGAATTCTTCAAAAGCGGCGTAATTAGGCTCTGTCAGAGTCCCATCTCGGCTGATATCGGTATAAATGAAGCGTGCGGCACCCAGTGTGGCCAGTTCTTTTGCCAGGCTGGTAGCCGCCATGCTTGAGGTCTCCGTCCAACCCTCAACCGCTACCATACCGTTACGGGCGTCTATTCCGATAACAATTCGCTCGCCATATTGCTTGCAAAGCCTTCCCGTGAGCTGAGGATCACGCAAAGCCGCAGTGCCCAGGATTACCCGGTCAATCCCTCTCTCTAACAATTCGGCTACCGTAGCCTCATCTCGAACGCCGCCTCCGACCTCTACGGGCAATCCACTGGCTGCTTTAATCTGCTCAATCACATGCAGGTTAACCGGACGACCGGCTTTTGCCCCATCCAGGTCTACCAGGTGAAGGTATTGTGCGCCCTCATCGCGCCAGCGCTTTCCCACTTCCGCCGGGTCGTCGCTAAAAACTGTTACCTGCGAGTAGTCACCTTGAAACAGTCGCACACATTTGCCGTCCTTGAGATCAATGGCCGGAAGTATTAACATTCTAAAGTATCTCCAGGGTATTTGCTAAAAGCGCTACAAATAAAATAAGCGACCTCCTTAACCGGAGACCGCTCTATATTCTAGCGTGTGTTAACTTAAAAGTCCAAAAGACGCTTAAAAACGGATGCGCCGGTTACTACCGGTAAAGAGACCGGCTAACCAGATCAGAACTACCGCGCCGATAATGGCAGTAATCAGATTTCCAAGAAAATTGTAAGAATAAAAGCCAATAGCGCTCAGCAGCCAACCACCCACCAGAGCGCCGCCAATACCCAGTAGTACATTTAGCAGCATAGAGTTGCTGCGCCGCCCGGTTAATGCATTGGCAGCCAGACCGGCCAGTAATCCGATGATTAAAAACCCGATTAGTTCAAGCATTTAAAACCTCCTGAAGTACTTAAGCTCTACGCATCCATCACTGACATGCCAGCTTAACCAGAGACGCTAGTTGCCTTCATGACATAAGAATTTATGAGATAAACTCAAGATCTTTACTGGTTTTAGTACGCAACAGAAGAGCTAAAAGTTACAACATAATTACAACATAGTAAAGATACATCAGTACTCGTTGTTATAAGTGGGAGAGTAACTGTGGAGATAGAGAGTCTTTTACAGCAGAATATACTGCACACTCGTAAACAAAGCGAGAGGTAAATGACCAATCACTCGAAAGAGAAAGTTTACAGGAGGATTTTCAAAAAAGCGGAATCCTAGTTTTTACGGCGGTAATATTCCATAAAATCAATCGGTTCTTTTGGTTCGATTCTCCGAACCAGCCAGCCATCTCCGCTATGTACCTCTCCTACCCGGCGTTTGTGTTCTTCTTGAACCACACTTTTACGCTCCAGGCGTTCCCAGATGGTAATAACTCGCTGGTTATAATCCTGTTCTTCAACAGGCACACCCGACTCGGTAGGCATAAAAAGATATTGACCGTATTTCCTTAAAACCGACTGGAAAGACCAGGATTTCTTTTGAGGATCTTCTGGCTGCTTTGCCATAATTTACCTCTCGCTCTAAATAAATTCTATGAATTCCGGCTAATTATGAAGCCGAAGCGCGATGATGCTATTAGAATTGTACTCTTTGGAAGGACAAAAGTAAAGTATAGATTAAAAAACGGTTAGAGTTGAATAAATTTAGTGCTCGAAAGTCAATTCATGGCGCAGTTTTAGCATTAGCTTTTCTAAAAATAAAACAGGGAATGGGAACAGAGTTATATAGTGAGGTATTAAATTGAGCGTAGCAAACAAAAGAGAACAACCAAATCGAGCTTTAGAATTCATAAAAGTAGTACTGCAAAGTCTTGGTTGGTACGGCGTGGCCGGAATTGTAATAGCAGTTGGTTTAGCCTGGGGCTTTGCGGGATTGAGTGAAGGTATTGCCGAAAAACAGTTGGGTACAGTTGATCACAATATCCAGTATGCCGTGCATAGCTGGGATAGCCCTTTTCTGGGGCATGTTTTTGAATTTTTTACCTTCCTCGGCGAACCGCTGACAATGATGCTGTTTTCAGCTATCGTAATAGGATTATTTCTTATTACACGTCAATTTAGCCTGGCTATAGTCAGTCTCCTGGTAACCGGAGGCGGCGCCGCTCTGGACGAACTCTTCAAACAAATCTTCCACCGCGCTCGCCCTGACTTATGGCAAATTGAAATTAACGGGGTACGTAGACCGCTTTCGTACAGTTATCCATCGGGTCACGCTACCTTTTCAATGTGCTTTTTTGGATTACTGGCTTGCCTGGCGATAATACATTATCATTCTGTTATCGGGAAATGGCTGGTAGCGCTACTGATGGCTATCATTATTTTGATGATAGGGTTGAGCAGGATATATTTCGGGGTACATTACCCTTCAGATGTAGCCGGAGGTTACATTTTAGGCGGATTCTGGTTAGCCAGCATAATGGTAGGATATAATCGCTACAAATATTTCTTTAAGCGAAAAGAAGCTACCGTTGCAGCAAACCATTCTCCACAAGCTGAGTGAAGAAAGCGGAGATTTGCTCGGCTGAGTATGTGCCCCCTGGCTTGTACCACTGCGAGAGCCAGTTGCACATGCCCAGGATACCGAATGTCGCTATCTTAGGGTCATTCTTAGCCGTAAAGACTCCCTGCTGCATGCCCTCCGCTACAATCTTTTCAAACAGGCGCTCATAGTCCTTTTTGCGGGCGGCAATCTCGCGGGAAAAAGGACCGGTCAGGTGGGCTTCTTCACGATAAAAAACGGTCATAGCCGGGGAGCGGTCGGCGGCAATCGAAACGTGGTGCGTAATAGCCCGGTGCAGCTTTTCGGCAGGAGGAATTTCGGCTTCGGCAATCCGGCGCAAAGGTTCCTCTGAAACTGCCAGGACGGTCATAAAAATAAGCTTGAGGATTTCTTCTTTATTCTTGACGTGGTAGTAGAGCGCTCCTTTTGTCACACCCAGCGCCTCACCGATGTCATCCAGGCTGGTAGCGCCAAAACCGTTGCGGGCAAAGAGATCAGAGGCAGTGGCTACAATAGCCCGCTGGCTTAGCCGGGCGCGGGTACGTTCCGGCTTAAGATCAGGTTCTACTTTACGGTTAGTACGTGAGTGATTATCAGGATTAACTTTAGCGCTCATTATTCAACACATCCCCTGATTATTCTACCACCTGTTCAAAATAATAAATCGATTGTAGAGGATCGCACAGGTGGTGTCAAATCAAAGGTGCTAAAACGGGCGGTTAGCATAGGCCTGGAACCAGCGCCTCACTACCCCTGCCGCACCTGGTTCCACTCCCAGGGCCGCTTCAAAGTTACCTTCACTCCCGGCGAGCCAGACTGCGATGGCTACAGGCTGAGAAAGAGTAAGCCCTCCCTTATAACATCCGCTCGTAAAGCGTTGCAGGTCATCTTCAAAGCTGACTCCATCTATCCTGGCGTCATAAGTCTGCCATTTAGGCCGGTCATCCTGGTAGAGCTTCAGCTCCCATTTAACCTTGAGCAACTGCCAGAACTGCGCGATGCGAGCGCGGCTATCATTTTGAGCAGGTAAGGCCAGGCTGGTAGGAGCCCACCCCGCCTCTCCAATCACAGCAGGCCAGCCTGCTTGCAAGCCCTTTCGCAGCCAATCCGGAAAGAAATTGGCCGCCACATCCTGGCAGGCGTGACCCGGTTGGAAGTAGTTATGCCATGCCACGCGACCATAAAGTTCAACCGCTTCACGCAGCGCATCGTAACGGTTGCCAACCGGGTTCGCTGCATCGTAGTAGTTGAAAGCGGCGTAGTATTGTGAGCCGGGTGTGCCATCCTGTGCCAGAGGTGGAAAATAAAGGGTTACATCACGGAAAGGAGCGGCATCAGGCTGCGCCAGGCGATTTTGCCAGGCCTTGTAAAGCGCCACATAAAAGCGGTTAATCTGGAAGTATTTGTTGGGGTCGCCATTGCTGTGCCAGGAGAGTAAATTATAACCATATAGATCATCCGGCCATTCAAGATCAGGTTCATTGCCGGGAATGATGCGGGTGAAATGCCAGCTATTCCTGCGCTGTTGTAAAGATACAAATTCAAAAATATCATTTGCGGCATCCTGGGGAGTACCACTGATGGTATTACGCCCGCCCGAATTAGCCGGGTCTTCTGAAAAACCACCCGGGAAACGCTGCGGATACATCCTGACATAGATCTGGCTACCCTGCCGGGCATACTGCCACAAATCCTGTTCCATCGGGGTATGAGTAGCATTATTTGCCGCCAGCATGTCAGCGCTGAGAGCTACTACCGAACCCGGCGCACCGCTCAACCCGGTACTATCCTTAAAATCGGTCAGCGCTTTACGCTGCGGGTCGGTCCACTGGTTACCAATGGGCGCATGAATACCATGTTCTGGACTCAGAGATACTGTCCGAGGAGGTAAAGTAGGAGTGGGGGTGGGCGAAGGTGACACAGGCAGGGGCGGCGGAGCGACAGTCGCAGTGGGAGCGGGTGTGGCAGTAGGCAGTTCTGGCTTCGGTTGAAAAAGTCCATTTGCCAGGAGCAAAACAGGTAGAGCTACCAGTATTACCAGCACTCCCAGCCCAATTATAATCAGACCCCCGCGCTCGCGCAGGCCACCCCCATTATTGTTACGCGCCATCCTTGTCTTTCTAGAAACGGTACTTTAAAAGTTTGATTATTACCAGTATACAACGAATCAAGGATGGCGCGGTTATGCTCTTAACTATGCTTTCGAAGCGGCTGCCAGTGCCGGAATTTGAGAGGCCGAGTTATCGAGGATTTCATCAATAATGCCATATTCGCGGGCCTCTTCCGGCGACATAAAGTAATCCCGTTCGAAATCCTGGCTGATCCTCTCGAAGGATTGACCGGTATGGCGCGCCATAATCTCGCGCACTTTGCGTTGCTCGTTCAACAGGAATTTAGCGTGTATCTCGATATCCGGCGCGTAGCCCTGCATGCCGTTACCCATAATCAGGGCCGGATGCTGGTGAATGACGCTGTGGGGCAAAGCGTAACGCTTGCCCTTCGTACCAGCACACAACAGAACAGTCGCCATACTGGCAGAAATGCCCATACACATAGTCTCAACATCCGATTGAACGAACTGCATGGCATCATAGATGGCCAGGCCAGCGCTGATTGAGCCACCTCCGCTATTGATATAAAGCTTGATGTCGCGCCCTGGATCTTCATAATCCAGAAAGAGCAACTGGGCTACTATCACATTGGCGATCTGATCGTCAATCGGAGCACCCAGGAAGATAATGCGCTCTCGCAAAAGGCGGCTATAGACATCGTACTGGCGCTCTCCACGGCTGGTATTTTCAATTACGTAAGGGATTACCGCCTGGGGAGTATATATTTGCTTCCTGGCTTGACTGGAAGAAAGTTCGTAAGGCCAATTATATTCGCTCATACCAATTCTCCTTATTAAGTCACTATCTATCTTACCGGTAAAACCACATTTTCAGGCATAACAAAACCAACTGAGCCTTCAGACCAGTTCAAATAGTTTTGTAAAATGACTGAAACAATAGAGTTCGACTATTACGCAGTATAACGTAATAGTGTTATAACATATTAACGTTTAAGTGTCAACAAGAAAAGTAAAAAAGACATTCCAGTTCTACAGTTGGAATGTCTTTTTCGATTCGTTCGATTCTTTTAAAGCTTAAGATTGAAGAATAAGTAAAATCATTACTTCAAAATCGCCTGTTTCAGCAGATCACTGAAAACCTGGGTAGCCTTGCCATGAGGCAGCGAAGCCTCTTTAGAGATAAGGCCGTATACAACAGGTAGCTGGCAATCTTCTATCTCACGTACTATCGCTGAAGTCGTGGTATTGTAAACAGCAAGCCGGGGCAGGAGAGCAATACCCAGACCTTGCTGCACCGCCTGCTTGATAAATTCCAGGCTGCCAACTTCTACACTGGCTTTAAGGGTCAGGCCTTGTGTTATGAAGGCCTGCTCTATGGCGGTACGGTAAGCGCACGGAGGGTGAGTCAGCAACAAAGTTTCATCGCGCAGATCACTCAATAAGATTTGACTGTATTTTTGTAAGGGATGGTTGGCAGGCAGCAACAGAACCAGCCCATCATTCATCAGTGGCTCAAAAACTAAATTTGAATTAGCCGGTGGCGGAGTTGAGATACCGAGTTCAATCCAGTCTTCCGCCAGGTGCTCGTGGACTCTAATAGTGCTGAGGATTTCGATGGTAAGCCGAACACGGGGATAGCGCAGCCGAAAAAGACGCAATACCTCGACCAGGCAAAGCCGCGCTACCGGTTCAACCATCCCCACCCTTATAGTACCGGTTTCTCCTTCCGCCAGGTCAGAAAGGTCCTGCTGTAAGTGGGTTAGCTGTTGAAGAATACGCTGAGCATGGGCAAGCAGCAGATGTCCGGCGGGAGTTAGCTGTATTTTTCTACGCTGCCGGTCGAACAGTTCCAACCCTAACTCCTCTTCAAGCTGCTGAATTTGCAGGCTGATAGTTGACTGAGCATATTGCAGTTGCTCGGCTGCCCTGACAAAGCTTCCCTCTTCAACAATGGTATTAAAGGTTTGAAGATGGCGCAAATCCAAAGCAATACTCCTTTCGCTACAAGCCAGATAGAAACATGTGAAGGAAGCTAATGATCAGTTTTCAGGATATTACTAATATATCAGTAAAACTGAACGATTTAATCGGAAACTTTATCTTGTTCAATAGATTATATCAGGATATGCTTATAAAGAGCAGGATTCAAGCGAAATCAGGATTATTAAAGTCGAGAAGGAGAACAGATAATGAACCTGAAAGGAAAAGTGGCTCTCATTACAGGTGGTGGTACCGGTTTAGGTCAGGAGATTGCTCAGAAACTGGCCGCTGAAGGGATGGACATAGCAGTGCATTACTCTCGTTCAAGGGATGAAGCCCTGGCCACAGTAAAGATTTTGCAAGAATCAGGAGTAAAAGCGGAAGCCTTTCAAGCAGATTTGAACGCACCTACCAGCGTGGCCGAAAGCAAGCAAATGATTGAAGAAGTCGCCAAGCGGTTTGGACGGCTCGATTTGCTTGTTAATAATGCGGGCACTACCAGGGGTGTGCCTTTTACGCAAATTGAAAAGCTGGATGAAGCTGATTGGAATAATGTCCTGAACGTAAACACCAAGGCTCCCTTTTTTACTACGCAGGCGGCAGTCGAGATTATGCGCCAGAACGGTGGTGGTCAGATAATTAATACCGCTTCTATTTCAGGTCTGCGCGCCGGTGTAGGAAGTAGCATTGCGTACGCCGTCTCCAAGGCGGCTATGATTCATCTTACAAAATGCCTGGCGGTAGCGTTAGCTCCCGATATTCGGGTCAATGCAGTAGCACCCGGTTTCTTACAAACCCGTTGGAGCGCCAATTTTACGGCTGAACAACTTCAAGCTGTTACCCAGCAAGCCTTACTCAAGAAAGCCACCAGCCTGAGTGAGACGGCTGATGTATATCTAATGCTGGCACGTAATGAGAGTATTACCGGCCAGGTTATTACCGTTGACGCAGGAGTTATCCTGTAGGCAGATTTCACCGGGTTCTGTTAGAGCAAACCCGAAAAAGCTCATAAGTACTTTGCGAATAAGGTCATGTAGAAAAGTGACATTCATTACAGTATGATTGAGTGCAGGCAGGTAAGATTAAATTACCTGCCTGCACTATAGGCAGAATATTGCTGTCTTAAACTCTTTATACTTTCCGGAAAATATCAATTTGAAACCTGACACTGATTTGATGCTTGAAGATGCTTCTACGGTCGATCTTGAGAAAGCTATAACCGCAAACTGGTCCGCCTCCATTCGTACCTTTGGCCTGGCTCCCCAGGTTGAACTCTACGATACTCCAGAATTACAATGGTTCATCAGCGGGGTGCCATCCGGCTCGATGAATGGAGTTCAATATTCCAATCTTCCTGAAGAAAAACTGGACGCTACTATTAAAGAAGTAATCGTGCACTTTAACGCCCGCGAAGTGCCTTTTGGCTGGCTGACCGGGCCCTGCACGCATCCCGTTAATACGGCAGAGCGTTTGCGAGCTTTTGGCTTTCAAACTGTCGCGCAGTTAGAGGGTATGGCGCTTGATTTGAGAAGAGCTGTTAACAACCCACCCCTGCCCGAAGGTCTGACGATAGAACCTGTAAACACCAGTGAAAGCCTGGAGGAGTGGCTAACGGCTGAAACAGTGGGTTTTGAGATAGAGGAAGCCGAAATAGAGGGCTTTAACGCGCTCCGCCGCGGCATGGGATTTGGTGCGCACTTACCCTTCCTCCGCTTCCTCGGTAAACTCAATAACGTGCCGGTTGCTACCGCTACGCTGGTCCAGGGAGGAGGCGTAGCGGGAATTTACGACATTTCGGTAGTACCTGACGCGCGACGCCAGGGTATCGGCGCAGCAATTACGCTGGCAGCCCTGCGAGAAGGGCAAACTCTGGGCTATCGTTACGCGGTGTTGCAACCTACCGAAATGGGTAAACCTCTCTACGAGAGTTTAGGCTTTAGAACAGTTTGTACGTATCAGGCTCACGCCTTTTTCAGCTAAGGAATATAAAGAAGTATTTGATGCTACAGAACCTGACCTGTTTGACTTAAAACGACCCTCTTGCGTATAACTAAAAAAGCCGGTTTTTATCCGGCTTTTTTAGTTTCAATTGTTAGCGGGCAGGTTCTACTACGACGGCTGTACCGTAAGCAATTACTTCATTCATATTTGAAGCCATTTCATTAGCATCAAAGCGAATACCGAGAACGGCATTTGCACCGGCTGCCGCTGCGTTCTGTAAGAGGCGAGCGAAAGCGCGCTCGCGGCTTTGTTCGGCCAGTTCCAGGTACTCGTTGATTTCACCCCCGCCAATAGTACGGAAAGCGCCGGTTATTTGCTTTCCCAGGTGAACGCTGCGGACAGTGATACCGCGCACCACGCCTACGTTGCGTACTACTCGATAGCCCGGTAGATCGAATGTAGTACTGGTCATTTCGTAGGCGACCATAGGTTTCTGTTCAGTTTGCTGAGTCATAACTATTCCTCTCCTGTTGTTTATAAGACTTTTTCTAAAATAATTATATTATCATTTATGATAACATTCCATTGGACTTTGGACCAATTGCTACATCATGTTCAAGTTGCACAAGTCGTTTTGTTACTTATTAACAACTTGTTAACAAGCCTTAACTATACTTTAACAACTTAAAAAAGCCCTATTAAAGAGATAGTGTTAAATTGCACAATAGAGGTTGATTAGTTCTTCCTGGAAACAAGGTGGTTTTTATCGGAGAAGCAAACCTTTGCATAGACAACGTGTCAGGCAGGGAAGAAAACTGCTTAAGTAGATTTTGTTAACTGCTCAACAAACACACCTTGCAAGCAATTACTTACTGCCGTAGCTAAATTTATCGGCGCTTCTGTTTGAAGTAAGTGAAGTTGAGCCAAAGATCTGTTATAACGCACCACGCGATAACAAAAAGGAGAGATTTCTAATGTTTTTAGGTAAGGGAAAGAAACTGAGCCTTACTGTACTAACCGCTTTGCTGTCTATGGTTATGCTGGCAGCCTGTGGCGATAACACTAATACTCCCGCCCCCGCTGCGACCACCGCTGCCGCGACTACTGCCGCTGCTACTACCGCCGCGGCCACTACGGCTGCCGCTGCAACTACTGCCGCTGCAACCAGTGGTACAGGCGCGAGCGCGACTCTTCCTGCAAGCTTGAGCCCATCTTCACTTAACGCTAACCTGAACGGTAGCGGTTCTACCCTGGTAGCTCCCGCGCTCAAAGTCTGGCAGACCAACTTTGGTAGCCTGGCCTCTAATGTGAAAATCAACTACCCCGGCGGTGGTTCTGGCCAGGGTCGCAGTGACTTCTTGACCGGCAAGACTGATTTCGGTGACTCGGATGTACAGATTACCGCCGATGAAGCCAAGAAGAACAACAAAAATCTTAGTGATATTCTTCAGTTGCCTGCTACCCTGGCGGCTGTCGTCCTCTCCTACAATCTCCAGGGTGTTTCTGAATTGAAACTTACCCCCGATACCATTTGCGGTATGTACACCGGCAAGATCACTAGCTGGAACGATCCGAAAATTGCGGCTGACAACAGCGGCGTAACTCTGCCTAATACTCCGATTAAATTCGCGGTACGCGCCGACAACTCTGGTACTTCTCAGGTATTTACCTCCTACCTCTCGGCTATTTGCCCTGACTTCAAGTCGACAGTAGGTGCTTCTGGTCAGCCCAAGTGGGAAGGCGCCGGTATCAGCGTAACCTCCGCTCCCGGTAATGATGGTGTAGCCGGCCTGGTCAAGCAGGGTGAGGGTACTATCGGATACAACGAAGTGGCTTACGCTATCCAGAATAAAATTGCTTACGCTACTCTGAAGAATGCGGCTGGTAACTTCGTGAAGCCTACCCTGGACAATATCAGCGCGGCGGCTGAAAGCGCCTCCCCTGACCAAAACCTCCAGGTAAACCTGATCAACCAGCCCGGCCCGAATGCCTGGCCTATCTCGACCACGACCTACATGCTCTTGAACAAGACTTACTCTGACAAAGCTAAAGGTCAAGCGCTGGTTGCTTTCGCCTGGTATGCTATTCACCAGGGCCAAACCGATGCCAAGAATGTGAACTATGCTCCGTTACCGGCCTCGCTGGTCACGAAGATTGAAGCTCAGTTGAAAACCATTCAGGCGGGTGGCGCACCTGTATTGCAATAAGCCAAATTGAATGCTCAGGGGTAGCCACGCTTCGGCGTGGTTTCCCCGCTTTATAAACCTGGGGAAATGATTTAACATTTGGTTTTGAAAATAGAATTTCTGCTTAGTAAATAAATCTTTAGAGTGAGTGGATAAGAAAATCAGGAGTAAAATCATCGTATGGCTGTAAGTGCGCCAGCAAAAGAAAATAAAACGGTATCTGTCCGAGAAACAAATAGTGGAGATCGTATTTTTGCAACCCTCACCGCTATTACGGCGGCGGTAGTAGTAGCACTGGTAATCCTGTTTGCGGTAATCTTCACGGTCACATCCTGGGATGCTATCTGGCACAATGGATTGACCTTCTTTACCTCAATTAACTGGCCGGACTCGGGCTTTGATAGACCTCAATTCGGAGCACTTAATTACATCTACGGTACCCTTGTAACCTCAGCAATTGCCCTGGTAATCGGTGGTCTGGCCAGTATGGGAGCCGCCATTTTCCTCTCGGAATATGCCCCTCCCTGGCTGCGTGGCCCGCTTTCCTTCCTGGTAGAGTTGCTGGCAGCCGTTCCCAGTATCGTTTATGGTTTCTGGGGTGTCCAGGCCCTTTCAAATGTTATGGGCGGTCCTAACGGAGTAGAACGCTCTCTACACGGCGTCTTTGGCTGGCTGCCCCTCTTTGCCGATAAGGTCACTACTACTACGAACCGGCAGTTACCGGTGTCTTTTAATGGTCGCGATATCCTGGTTGCCAGCATGGTGCTGTCAATTATGATTATTCCCACCATCACTTCCGTTACAAGAGATGTAATTCGGACCGTACCAGACTCCCAGCGCGAAGGTATGCTGGCGATGGGAGCCACGCGCTGGCAAAGCATTCGTAAGGCAGTCCTTTCTTACGGCAAGCGAGGCATTATCGGGGCAATTATTCTAGGCCTGGGACGTGCTTTAGGCGAAACTATCGCTGTGGCCTTCTTAATTGGCGGTTCCAGTACTCTTATCGGTCCGCAGGCCAGTGTTCTGAACCGCGGCGAAACTATTGCCAGCAAGTTCGCCAACAACTATAACGAAATTTCTCCGGCTGATAGTTATGGATTTGCTTCTTTTGTTGAATTAGGTCTGGTACTCTTTGCCATTACCCTGGTTATCAATGTACTGGCGCAATGGATGGCCTCACGCGGTGCGGTAGCTACTCAGAAAAAACAACAGGGTTTTGCCGGCACTGTCTGGAAATGGATTGGAACGATCTATTTCCCGGTTTTAATTTTGCTGATCAGCCCGTATATTTCACTGGTGCTATCAGGAATTATTATTGTTATCTGGGCGGCTCTAAAGGCGCTCGGAATCTTTGAAGTGCGTAGCGAGGAAAAGGGACGGCATTTACCACGCTGGATACAATTAATCGGTAATCCTGACAAATCGTACCGCTATCGCAAATTCATGAATAGCTTCATGCAAGTGCTGTTCATCTTAGCCATTCTGGTGGCAATGATCCCACTGGCTGCCATCTTTATTATGGTGACTGTCAACGGGTTACCGGTAGTTTTCCGGCCTGATTTCCTGATAAACGATACCAGTGGCCGCTCGATTTTTGGCGGCGCACCGACAGCCAACCCCGGCATCGCCCAGGGTATTGTTGGAACAGCCGTTATGACTGGCCTGGCCTCGCTAATCGGTATTCCGATTGGAATTCTATCGGGTGTTTATCTATCGGAGTATGGGGATAATCGTTTCGGGCAGATGGTACGCTTCACCGCCAATTTACTGGTGGGTATTCCGAGTATCATTATGGGTCTGTTCGTTCTGACGGTTGTGATCAATACCAGCGTTTTTGTACCCAATCAAAAATATAATGGCTGGGCCGGCGCTATTGCCCTGGCCGTAATGATGATCCCCGTTATCACCCGTACTACGGAAGAAATCCTGCGGTTGGTACCTAACGCTTTGCGGGAAGGAGCGCTAGCCCTGGGAGTGCCGAAATGGAAAAGCACTTTAACAATAGTTATACCGGCAGCGATGAGTGGGGTTGTGACAGGTGTGATCCTGGCAGTAGCGCGTGTCGCCGGTGAAACCGCTCCTATCCTGCTGACCGCTCGCGGCAATGATAGCTTCAATGGCCTGGGTGACCAGACCCCGGCACTGACTTTGATAATGTACACTTACGGGCGGCGACCTGATCAAACTTCCATAGACCTGAGTTGGGGCGCTTCTTTCATTCTGATGTTGCTCATTATGATCCTTTCGTTTGGAGTGCGCTTCTTTACTCGTAACCGCGTCAAGGCTACTTTGTAAAATTTAAGACCAGTACTGCCGGATAGATCAGGTATCGAGAGGAAGAAGTTAAGGAATAAGCAAGATGCAAGAAAAGACAGTATTAACTGAAATAAAGGCTGCCAGTAGCGCTTCAGACAGAGCGACCGGTAAAGGAATCAGGGTTGAAAACCTGAATGCCTATTATGGCAAGCACCTGGCCATTAAAAACGTTAACATTACTTTTGAGCCGAATCAGATCACAGCTTTGATTGGGCCGAGTGGTTGCGGTAAGTCTACCCTCTTACGGAATTTGAACAGAATGCATGAGGAAGTTCCCGGCGGACGAGCGGAGGGTAAAATTTTTCTGGGTGATGAGAACATTCTTAACAGGAAGACCGATCCAGCTCTGTTGCGACAGCGCATTGGCATGGTTTTCCAGAAGCCTAACCCCTTTCCGGCTCTTTCAATCAAGGAAAATGTCCTTTCCGGTCTTCGCCTGGTAGGGGAAGATAACCCCTACAAGCTTGACCGAATCGCCGAAGAAAGTTTGAAACGGGCTTACATCTGGGATGAAGTCAAAGATAAACTCGATGAGCCAGGTATATCTCTTAGCGGCGGACAGCAACAACGCCTCTGTATCGCTCGTACCATTGCCGTGGAACCGGAAGTAATCTTGATGGATGAGCCATGTAGCGCGCTTGATCCTATTTCCACGCTGCGGATTGAAGAGCTGATGCTGGAACTCAAGAAACGATTTACGATAGTGATCGTAACTCACAATATGCAACAGGCGGCCCGCGTCTCCGATAAAACCGCTTTTATGCTGGCGGGAGCGGAAAGAACCGGTGAAGTTGTAGAATTCGGTGACACCAAGAAGATGTTCACCTCGCCCAGAGATCAACGTACAGAGGATTACATCAGCGGGCGTTTTGGTTAGTAGACATTGTGACCATTTCTTCTGAGGTAGCAGGGGCTACCGGTTATATCAAAGTGTGAGCAATAAGGGGATATTGCCCACAAGACAGGGAAACTGTTAGAATAATCTGATTGAGGTTATAGAATGAGTGAAATAGTAGAAAGACTCGGTGCCTTGCAGGGTTTAAGAATCAAAACGGCTGTTAAAGCTGAAGAAGCCGTAGCCGAGGAAGCCGCCGAAATTCCGGCCAGTAAAATGGAAGTTAATAATATTAACTTTTATTATGGCAAATTTCAGGCTTTGCGAAACATCAATATTAATATCCCTAGTCGCCGGATTACGGCTATTATTGGCCCAAGCGGTACAGGTAAATCCACCTTCTTACGTCTGCTAAACCGCATGTCAGACCTGACGCCTGGCTCGCGGGTAGAAGGCGGCATCACCCTGGACGGTAAGAACATTTTCCAGGATATTGACCCTGTTAAGCTGCGCTCGCGGGTGGGGATGGTCTTTCAACGGCCAAACGTCTTTCCCAAATCCATTTACGATAATATTGCCTATGGACCGCGCATGCACGGCATCAAGAAGAAGGCTGAACTGGATGAAATAGTGGAGCGAAGTGCCCGTGGCGCTTACATCTGGGATGAAATCAAGGACAAACTGAACGTTTCGGCTACGGCTCTCTCCGGTGGCCAGCAGCAACGCCTTTGTATCGCTCGCACCATTGCGGTGCAGCCCGAGATAATCCTGATGGACGAACCGGCCAGCGCCCTGGACCCTATCTCCACCATCAAGATTGAGGAATTAATGCTGACGCTTCGCCGCAATTATACAATTGTGATCGTAACTCATAATATGCAGCAGGCAGCCCGAGCCAGTGATTACACCTCAGTCTTCATGATGGCTCCAGACCGGGCCGGAGAAATGGTGGAGTTTGGCAATACTCGTGACGTGTTTACCAACCCCAGAAATGAACGGACCGAGCAGTATATTACGGGCCGGTTCGGCTAGAAAATAACCAGGCATAGTAAACTTTTAGGAAAGAGTGGCTCACCTATCATAAGATAAAGTGAGCTACTCTTTCCTATATTAAAATCGATTCATCAACACCCTCCAAACACATTAATATTATTACAAAAGGCAAAATGCAATTGACAATATTCTCACGTTAAGTTATATTGTTACTATACAGGTGGAGAAACATTCTACTTCCGTTCTCTTATAACCCTGGCATGTCATGCTCGCAATTTCAAAATCCTGTTTATCCGTTACCTATCCCGGTTATTCATTTTGCATACCAATCGAAAGCACGGATTGTAAATCTACAGTAAGCAGCCGCTTTCAGCTCTCAGAATCATATTCTGTGGGTGAGATTTCCTGGAGGCAGTATTTGACTGGCTGGTAATAAAACCTGTAGTCAGTTCCTTTGTTTTCCCGTTTCTTCCGGTAACCACCAGGTTCTACTTGATGGTTTACCTTTGGTTTGTCCATTTTTAACCTTTACGTTGGCTTGTAGTTGGTCTAAAGACTCTCTTTGCCTATAGCAGTGGAGTAGTATTAAGGAGATCAAGTGATGAAGCGTCGCAGTAAGATCGGATTGCTCATGGTTTTTATGCTTGTTGCCAACTTGATAGTGGCAGAACCTATCAGTCTGGCAGCCGACAGTGGTTCCTTTACCCGTCAGATATCCAGTGGGGGTACAGCATCTTTCCATAATTCATCGGAAGGAGTGGATACCGGAGTCCAGTGGCCCGAGTTTCCCAAAGGTCTGGATGGTAACGAAGCAGACGCCGGAGGTACGGGCAATACCGGTAACCCGGCTTCACCGGTCATAAATCGCAGCAAATCGGATAAAGGCCGTGACGACGGCGGTAGTGATGACGGTTCCCGTAACAACGCAAAGGGCAAATTGCTGCAAAGTTTTACCGGGCTTAATTTACGGCAGCAGCGTTTAGCGAACGGCGGCAACCAGTTCACCCTGGAACCCCCTGACCAGGGCCTTTGTGTGGGCAACGGCTTCGTACTCGAATCGGTTAATGACGTGCTGCGGGTCTTTGACACCAGTGGTAACCCACGTAGCGGTGTAGTAGACCTGAACACTTTTTACGGCTATCCGGCAGCTATCAACCGCAGTACGGGCGAACAGGGACCATTTATTACCGACCCTAGCTGCTACTATGACAACGACACTCATCGTTTCTATCATGTAGTGCTGACCCTGGATGTTGACCCGGCTTCAGGCGCGTTCCTGGGATCAAATCACCTTGATATAGCTGTCAGCAAAACTTCCGACCCAACCGGGGATTGGAATATCTATCGCTTGCCGGTACAGGACGATGGCAGTGATGGTACACCAAATCACGGCTGTGACAATGGCCCTAACGCCTATGGGCCCTGTCTGGGTGACTATCCCCATATTGGCGCGGACGCTTATGGCTTTTATATCACCACCAACGAATACTCTTTCTTTGGCAATGGCTACTTCGGTGCGCAAATTTATGCCTTATCCAAATACGCTCTCGCTGCTGGACCGGCCAGTATTGGAGTAACTCAGTTTGATACACTGGGAGCAGTTAATGGCAATCCCGGTTTCACCGTCTGGCCGGCTATTTCTCCAGACCACGATTTTGACTATCGCAGTGGTGGCACCGAATATTTCTTGAGTTCAACTGCGGCGGATGAAGCCAATGGTACTCACAGCGCCAGGCAGATAGTGCTATGGGCTTTGACCAATACTCGCTCCTTGAACAGCGCTAATCCAGGAGTTTCCATTAGCAATACCCTGCTTAACGTAAAGCTTTACACCGTACCACCGGCCTCTAATCAGAAAAATGGGCCTGCTCCACTACGGGATTGTCTCAACGATGCCAGCCCTAACGGCTGCGGAACTTTCCTGCTAGGTGCTAAACCACCCTTCACAGAAACTCTTGCTCCGCTGGACTCGAACGACTCCCGTATGCAGCAGGTAACCTATGCTCACGGTAAGCTTTATGGGGCCCTGGACACAGGGGTCAAAATTAATGGCCAGACCAAAGCGGGTATTGCCTGGTACATAATCAACCCGGAAGCGGAAGGCAAGCGGGTTAAAGGTGAAGTTAACAAGCAGGGTTATCTGGCCGTTCCGGGTAATAACGTTAACTATCCGGCCATTGCTATCAACAGCAAGGGCAAGGGTATAATGGCCTTTAGCCTGGTCGGAGACGATTATTATCCAAGCGCCGCGTACGCTACCATCAGTGAAGCAGGCGTGGGCGAGGTCCAGGTTGCCGGGTTAGGCGCCGGTCCCCAGGATGGATTCAGCGGTTACAAAACCTTTGGCAATCCTCCCCGCCCGCGTTGGGGTGACTATGGGGCGGCAGTAGCGGATGGCGAAAACATCTGGATAGCTTCAGAATATATCGCTCAGACTTGCACCTTACAGCAGTACGTTTCTGCACCATTTGGCAGTTGTGGCGGAACGCGAACCTCGCTCGGCAACTGGGCTACTCGCGTAAGCCAGGTTAAACCCTGATATTCTTTAGCCGGAATATCAAAAAGGGGCCGGATGTACCTGATCCGGTCCCTTTTAAATTCCTTCTTTTGAAGTTATGTCAATTAGCCTTTGAAATTAATTTGTATAAAAAGGATAGACTTATCGTTGCGACTACCTTATAATGAGCGCAAAGGTTTTCTTTCGTAGATAGCTTGGATCTGCTTATGGTTGAGAGAAGAGGAGTTTTAACAGTTTGAATAGCAATCTGGGGACACAACCCCGCGCCGCTATTACAGGGCTGGGGGTGTATTTGCCCCCTAAAGTAATGACGAATCGTGACCTGGAGCAACTGGTTGATACAACTGACGAATGGATTGTACAACGCACCGGTATCCGTGAACGTAGAATAGCTGGCCCAGAAGATACTACTCTGACAATGGCTGTAGCCGCCTCCAGACAGGCACTCGCTTCAGCTAACCTGGACCCGGCCCGCCTGGATCTAATCATTTGCGCGACCCTGATTCCCGAGCATCCTTTTCCCACTACTGCCTGTCTGGCCCAGAACGCCCTGGGCGCTACTCGCGCCGCCGCCTTCGATCTGAGCGCTGCCTGCGCCGGGTATGTCTATGCCTTGAGCGTTGCCAGGGCCTATATCGTCAGCGGTATGGCTGAGAATATTCTGGTGATCGGCTCTGAAACGATGTCGAGAGTAATAGACTGGCAAGATCGCACTACCTGTGTGCTGTTTGGAGACGGCGCAGGCGCAGCGGTCGTGCAGGCTGTACGTGGCTCGAATAAAGGGCTGGGAGAAATTGAAAATGTCGTGCTGATGAGTGACGGCTCAAAAGGCGATAGCTTGATGATTCCGGCGGGAGGCTCGCGCTACCCTGCAAGCGAAGAAACCGTTCGGAACCGCATGCATTACATTAAAATGAACGGCTCCGAAGTATTCAAAGCTGCGGTACGTGGGATGTCTGAAGCTTGCCTGCAAGCAGCCCTTCAGGCCGATATAAAGCTGGAAGACCTTGACCTGGTAGTGGCGCACCAGGCTAACGCTCGTATCATTGGAGCGGTCCAGAATCGCCTGGGATTGCCGGACAGTAAGGTCTACCAGAACCTGCACCGCTACGGAAATACCAGCGGGGCTTCGATTCCTATCGCCCTTTACGATGCCGTGCGGGAAGAAGCGCTTAAACCCGGTATGCGAGTGGCCGTGGCCGGTTTTGGGGGAGGTTTCGCCTGGGGAGCGGCTATTATCAGGTGGGGTAACGTCTCGATTTAAACTGTGAAAAAGCAGTCAGGGCTAACAGAGATAAATTGTTCTGTTAGCCCTGATTTTTATTCTAGAATTCGATCCGGCGGCGCGTAGTTTCGAGAACGGTAGCGGGGCTGGGAATATTTTTGGCATAACCGCGCACAATTACAAAGGCGGCAATTGTAAACCCTACCAGCAGCACCAGGCCGATGAGGCTAAAGACCCAGAGGGTAGTATCATTTAGAATGCCTAGCAGAGCAGCCAGCATCAGGATAAGCCCGGCGTCCGTTATCAGCAAATAAGTCAGTCCAAATCGGAAAAGGCGCGGCTTGATAAAGCCGAAACAAAATGAAGCAACCGCGAAGATAACACCTAGCCCGCTTATCCAGGCTCCGGCCACCGCCAGTATAGAAAGTACTTCGACAGACATGCGTATTCTCCTGGAATATTGGAATATTTTGGACGAGAAACATTAACTCCGGGAAGGGGCACAAGCTGGTGAGCTTAAAAGGCTGAGTTACAGGCGGCGTTCCGGCTCATCAAAAGTGCCTCGCCGTACCAGCCAGTTAGCGAAAAGCAGGCCTACACAGAGCACAGCAAAAAACATAAAAACCCAGAAAAGCGACCACTCAATTGGAACATCGGTCGGTGCCAATTTAACAGGGTTCGAGCCGGAAGGAGCCCTGGTAGGAGTGGGTTGTGGTTGAGCCGACTGAGCCAGAGCGGTCAGATCAAACGCGAAAAAAGCCAGCAGCAATGCCAGCGTCACACCAAAAAGACGCAGCCGGACCAGAAATAATCTGTTCATAAATTCCACCCACCTCAGAAAGCTATTAAACCGTTAACGTCACGCTGGATACCGCAGGATGAACTAACAACAAACAGTTTTGCTGCTTTATTTTAGTTCAGGCAGATTCCAAAGTAAGTATCACAGGCTACACGGCTAAAAAGGCCCTCTTCTGGCCGGTATGCTATAATAAACTTCAAATTGACCTTTATAACACTTTTTTTATTTCAACTGGATTTGGCGCATGAATAATAATACAGCGGAGTCTACAACCCTCAACCCGGTGAGTTTCCTGGCGGAGCGCGCCTCAAAACTCGGTACGGAAGGAGCCTTTGAAGTTGGTGCGCGGGCGCGAACTCTGGAAGCGCAGGGTCGGAGTGTAGTCCATTTTGAAATCGGCGAGCCCGACTTTGCGACTGCCCCCCATATTGTCGAAGCCGGCGTACAGGCTATGCGTGATGGTTTCACTCATTACGGGCCGCCCCCGGGCCTACCCCAGTTGCGGCAAGCCGTGGTCGAGGAAATGCGGCGCACTCGCGGCCTGGATTGGGCAAGACCGGAACAGGTAGTGGTAGTGCCTGGAGCCAAACCGGTGGTTTTCTATACTATCCTGGCGCTGGTTAACCCCGGCGATGAAGTGATTTACCCTGACCCCGGCTTTCCAATCTACCGCTCGATGATTGATTACGTGGGAGGTAAAGGAGTAGCCATTCCTTTACGGGTGGAACGAGAATTTCGCCTTGACCCGGCAGAATTAGAAACTTTAGTTACTCCTCGTACAAAACTGCTCATTCTTAACTCACCGCACAACCCGACCGGCAGTGTGCTTGAACCGGAAGATCTTGATCGGATTGCCGAAATTGCGGTGCGGCATAACCTGATGGTCCTTTCCGATGAAATCTACAGTCGTCTGCTTTACACCGGTAAGCACGAGACAATCGCTACGCGGCCCGGTATGCCTGAGCGCACTATTCTGCTGGATGGCTTTTCAAAAAGCTATGCTATGACCGGGTGGCGGTTGGGCTATGGCCTGATGCCGCTCTGGCTGGCCGAACATATGACGCTCCTGATGGTAAACAGCAATTCTTGCACAGCCACTTTTACCCAGATAGCCGGTGTGGTCGCGCTGGAAGGCCCGCAAACTTGCGTCAACGATATGCTGGCGGAATTTACCCGGCGGCGTGAAGTAGTGGTGGCCGGTTTGAACGAGGTTAAAGGCTTTAAGTGCGCGGCGCCTGCCGGAGCATTCTACGCTTTCCCGGATATTCGCGGCACCGGATTATCCTCAAAGGAACTGGCCGACCGGCTATTGAACGAAGCAGGGGTGGCAATGCTGGCCGGTTCAGCCTTCGGCTCTTATGGTGAAGGCTTTTTGCGGATGTCTTACGCCAACTCCCTGGAAAATATCCAGGAGGGCCTGGTGCGAATGAAGCGGCTACTGAACGGGTAAGATTTGATTACGAGGGACATTGACCATGAGTTATATTGAGGGGGTAGATTACCGCCCGTTCGACCAATTTATAAGCCAGGTAGATGAACTGGATCGCGAGAATAACCGCCAGGAGTGGTATGGAGCTATCGCAGACATAATGATGCACGGGTTACGGCCCAGCGCCGAAGGGTTTTTTATGGCGAAGGCCATGCTCAACTCGCGCATGACTAACTGTCCAAAAGCCGGGCACGGCACGGTGATAGTGCGCAACCGGACTGTAGTTTCAGATGGATACAACGGAGTGCCGCGTGGTTATCCTCACCCCGCCGCCTGCGGTCGCATGGAGTTGCCCAGCGGCGCCTCTTATAGCGCCTGCGCCGTGCCGTGCCTGCACTCTGAAACGAACGCCATCTACAACGCCGCGCGCCTGGGAGCGCGAACTGAAGGGGCGCAATTATACGTTACGGGCGAACCCTGCCTGGGCTGTAGCGAAGCGATTGTACAGGCCGGGATCAGCCGGGTAATTTTCGCCAGTGGCCGCCCCATGCCGGAACACCCCGGACTGCGTCTGTTGTACGGCCTGGGCATTGACCTGACCTACATGTATTACGCTCGCGTCTCTGGCGAATTTTCCTACTGCCAGATTGAGTGCCATCTACAACCGGCCCTGGTTTAAACTCAAAAAAGTACCGGGTCTGCAATTGACTGGTAGTCAGGTTCTAAGATTCCAACGTATATAGCCAAACTAAAAAGCGGCCACGAGAGCCGCTTTTTAGTTTCTATTTTATCTTTTAGGCAGAATATCCTCTATCAGTTTTACGCTCTGGCGAGCATCATCGCCAAAATAGATGTATGATTTGAACATGTCGTGCAGACCGGGATCGTCCACTAAAGCACGACCACCGTAGGCAAACAGTAAATCCGGTTGCCAGTTCTGGCGTACTCGTTCAACCACCGGTAGAATTTCACGTGCCAGGAGAAGGGCAGTCTCGGTCCGCCCGGCGCTAAAGACGAGCAAGGAAGGGCGTAAACGCCGTACATCCTTCTCAAGGTCGATAGCAGGAGTGTTCTGGCCCAGGTAAATTACCCTCCACCCGGCTCGACGCAGAAAGTAGGTGGTAATTACAATACCTAGTTCGTGAAATTCATGCGGTCCGCAGGCGGTTAACACCAGAGGGCCATTTTCCTGCACTGGCAGGGCCTCAATCATGGCGTTCAGGCGAGTACGGCAGAGAGTGCTGGCGAAATGCTCAGTGGCGATAGTTACTTCATTTTTCATCCAGCGTTCGCCAATCTCGGTCATCACATTCTGGATAATATCCACACACACCACGTCAGGAGGATAAATGCTGGCAGCTTCAGATAAAAGATTATCTGCGGACTGTTCGTCAAAGGCGAGGAAGGCTTCCAGTAACCTTTCCGAAAGGAGACGAGGTGAACGTACCTCACCGAGGGTAAATGTCTGGCGGCGGGTTTGTCCAGTTTCATCCACATCCAGAATGGTAGCACGTGTTCCGCCACCTCGAATATTTTTCTCGTACTGCGCCATTTCAAGCAGAGCAGTTTCAGGCTGGGTCTGTAGTAAAGCTGAAGCCTGGCTGATGGACATACCTTCTTCCAAGCGCTGTTTTAACCACATTACGCGGTAAATATCGCGTTTGGTATAGCGGCGATGTCCACTCTCAGTACGGCCCGGGGAAAGAATACTGTAGCGCTTCTCCCAGGCACGCAAAGTAGGCTCGGTTACATCCGCCATGTGGGCTACTGCTTTTATGCTGTAGATAGCGAAATCGAGAGTAGAGTCAACCATAATAAAAAAATCCTTTTCTGGGTAACAAAAGTGTACAACTCATAGCATAATAATTAGAGAGAATCTATCTTATGTTTAATTATAACACCGAGGTACTAAGTGTCAAGCCTTTGTCTAAGTTTTGAAGCGGCTAAAACGCTATTCCCAATCTGTTTCTAACCTGACACTATATATGCAGGAACTATATCAATGGCATTTTTCTTATACAGGTCAATAGAGTATTTTAACCGATTACAAGGAGGTAGCAAGTATGAGTATGGAGCGCTGGAACCCTTTTCGTGATTTAGACTCTATGCGCCAGGCTATGGATCGCTGGTTCGATGACCGCTTACCGGGTAGTTTCTTTAACCAGCAAGGCAATATGATGAGTGTAGCGCTGGATGTGCGCGAGACTGATCAGGGTTATGAACTGGAAGCCTCTATGCCAGGTGTACGACCAGAAGATCTTGATATTACTGTCGACCGTGATACAGTCACCTTGCGAGGACAATCTCAATCCAACGAAGAACGCAAAGAAGGCAAAAACTATATCTACCGAGAACGCCGTTCCGGTTCGTTTTTCCGTACAATCCGGCTACCGGAGCCGATTGATGCTGACCATGTAGAGGCTAACCTGGATCATGGGGTGCTGCGTGTCACGCTGCCGCGCCTGAGCCAGACTGCCAACCGCCGGGTACAGGTTCGTTCAGGACAGGGCACTTCTGCAAGCCAGATTGGCACACCCCGCACGAATGAAACCTCCACCGGGTATACCGCTGCTGAAGCGGGCAGCACTAGTGCTGCAAGTGGCAACACAGGCACAGGTAGCGGAAGTACCAGCGGTAGCTACACAGGTGGTATGGCTGAACGAACTACCGGTGGTATGAGTACGGGAAGTGGCTCTACGGGTAGTAGCATGGGCAGCCAGTACGGCAACACTTCGGGGACTTCCTATAACACCGGTTCAAGCGGTAGCTCCGGTAGCGCCACTTCGGGAACTTCTTATGGTTCTGGCTCAAGTGGTAGCACCGGCAGCTCAACTCCGGGGACTTCCTATGGCTCTGGCTCCAGCGGTAATATGAGCGACCAGAGCAATCAACCGTACAATAACCCTTCTTCCGGCTCCTGATGATTGGTCTAAATTAGCGGGAGTGTAACCGGTAAGTAAATAGTTTAGCAACTAAAATAGACCCTCTGGCATTAGAGGGTCTATTTTAGTTACCAAAATTTTGGTATCTTTCCAACTCATTCTTGCGAAGAATCCTACTTTAGGTTGATTACCGCTTTGCTGAAAGCAATTAGAATAGTAAGGCCAGTTTATTTTAGGAAACGAATATCTTCGTAACTATACCTCTGATTTTTACAAGCCAGGAGCAATCGCTATAATCGTCTTCCAGGCTTTACAAACTTGTAAAAGGAGCCCGACCTGTGCCTGAATCCCCTCGTGCTAAAGATTCAATTTCCCGAAAGCAGCCTGAATATCAAGAAAATTACCGGCAAACAGCGCCCGAACATGAAGTTGAAAGTGCTGGAGCGGAAGCCACTCTAGCGAGAAAGCTAGGCGACCAGCCAGCCAAAATTGAAAATACGGCCAGGAAACTTTCCGCTATACCAAGTCCCAGCGCCCGGCAAAAGGTATTTCGCGCCATGGCTCACCAGCGCGGCAATAGCTATGCAAATCGCATCGCCGTTATCCAGCGCAAACCTTCCCAGGAGCTGGGAGTTTTACCAGAAGTAGAAAAGGCGGCTAAATATCTTGCACTAACAATGCCGGGGATTGACTTTACAAGCGGTATCCGCAAACTAGAAGATCAGGCTCGCGCCATGGCGAGTAACTTTCCAGAAAGTAACGGCGTAGATGGCCTTGATTGGCTAACCGCTACTTACAAAAGCGGTGAAATGGGCCAAAACATCAGGCAACTCCTTCTGCAATCGGATGAATTTAACGAAGCGCATAGTAAGTACAAAGATGCCAGGGGCAAGGCCAAAAATAGCGCCGCCCAAAACTGCCGGGCGGTAGTCCAGGCCATTTTACAAAAAGAATTTCTAGGCGACCAGGAGAAGTACGGCATGATCTCGCCGCATTTGCAGGGCCGCGCTTTCGATATTTCGGGATCATCGGTAGGCCGCACCGAAAACGCTCCCGGTCAGGTAGACGAAGTACGCGAAAAAGGCCAGAAAATGGGCGCAGGCAATAACGGTCTGCTAATCGAAACCAACGGCGTTTTGCACATGCAATTTCCGGGTGGATATAAATTCCCGGCTAAAAAGCTGGGAGAGGAAGGTGCCACTGTCGAAGATGCCTTCAAGCAGGCCGGGTCGCAACAACATGCGGCGACTCCGGCAGGCAACTCGCTAAATAACCAGGCTGAGCAGCATACTCCGGCCCAGGCAAAAGCGCTGCTGACACCTGAAGAAGAAACCCGGGCCATGCAAGCTTTACACGAAGCTCTTTCTCAAAATACCAGGGATAGCGCTGCTACGGATAAAGCTTATTTTGCGGTGCGCGGAAATCATAAAATAACCTCCAGCAGTTCACCCGAAGCAAAAATCTGGCGTTACATCAACACTACGCTTTTGCCTCAAGCCAAAGTGGCTAACACGCCCAAACCCACCGAAAAAGCCACTGCCAGCCCGCAAAAACACGAGGAAAGCATGTTTAGCATGGCTTACTGGGAGCATAAATTTGGTGTCGAAACCACTAAGCCTGAACCGACACCCGCGCCACAATCCGGTCAAGATAAACCGGGAGAGAGTATGTTTAGTATGGCCTACTGGCAGCGCAAGTTTAGTACATCTTCGGAAGAGCCCCAGGCGAAACAGGCCGCAACAACTGCAACTTCCCATCATGAAACCAAACAGGCTGTGGCGCAACTGGCTACCAGCGGCAATCTGGATGAACTGGACCAGTTAATGGGGCTGCAACAGCCGGCTGCTCACTACAATGAAGAGCAGCTCAGTAAGGCGCGAGAACTGGCTAACCATGAGCAGGATGTTGCCAGACGCGCCCGGCTTTATCTTCTTTTGCAGGCCAAAGTACCCTACCATTCTCAGCGCGATAATGTTAGCCAGGATTATCATAAGGACTGGGCCAACAAAGATAATCCCAATCAGGTCTATGGTAAAGTCGGAGACGTGATGTGCAACCTGACTTCCCTGGCAATGGCCCTGGAAGGGGTAGGCTTTACCATTAAAAATGCTCGCTCCAAATACCCGCAAGCGCCTCAAGAACTGACCCAGTTTGAAGATGTGCTGGAATGGATTCGGCGTAAAGAAAATTTGGACGCCCGTACTCAGCATAGCACCTGGATTGCCCTCTCTAACAAACTGGGCCTAAAACTGGATTATGCTCCTGGCGCTTCAACTTATTTCAAGCAAGATAAAGAGTGGTGGGTAGCCAATCCCGGCCAGGCGTTGAGCGAAGGTAAGTCGGTGGTGATGGGCGTTCACCAGGGGGAAAAAGGCCATGTTATTCGCCTGCAAAGCGTAACCGAAGAAGGCATCATTGTAGATGATCCTTTTGGACATCTGAAGATAGAGGCCGGGGACGGCTACGGCTGGGATAAAAAGAATGCAAGCGGTACAGCCGATACCAAGGGCGAAGACGATGTACTGCCCTGGAGCGCGGTTAAAAATCACAGCTTCTTCTTCCTGATGTACCTGACCGCGCCGGACGCTCCTGCCAATATAACGCCTAAAAAAGCCACGCCAGCTTCACCGCCAAATACACCCGCTCCCGCCCCTGCGCCGAGCCATAGCCAGTCCCAGGCTGCCCCGGCCTCTCCTCAGAAGGTAGATGATTCTCCGAGCATGTTAAGCTGGGATTACTGGTCTAAAAAGCTGAGTTTTTCGGACAATCATGAAGCTGGCAAAGAGACCGCTAAACCAGCCCCTGCTAAAACGCCTGGCGCAGTAGGAGACTGGCATACCCTTTTACCTAAAGTAGGTGAGCCTAAGAAGAAAAACAAAAAGGAGCCGGAAGTCTTAGCAGAGGTTATCAACCAGCTTAGCCAGCAGATAGAGCAGAACCGGGAAAGTTACTCGCAAACACTCTTTAGCGGCAACCCGGACAAAAACCTGCTCACCGGAAAGCGCGATAAACACTACGCAACTTACGGCTCAAGAGTCGGAATCAAGTATGATGAAGGCGATGCTAAATTTAACGGCCACGTGGATAAAGCTATAGAAAACGTGTCAGCGAATGATAAAGAAAAAGCCACCCTTTCGGCCATCGCTGAGGAACTCAAGAGCGAAGGTGGGTTTAATTCGATCAATACTTACGATAATCAGGGGCTTACCTGGGGCAAGGGTTTTGCCGCCGGGGGTAAACTGGGAGATTTGTTACAGGAATACTTTAAGCTGGTGCCGGGAGCGCGAGCCGAGTTTTACAAAATGGGTATCACCTGCGACGAGAAAAACTGGGTGTGGGTAGTAGATACCGACGACCAGAAACAGTACGGTGGTTCAGGTAATGCCGATACGGCCCTTGATCGCCTGAATAAAAAGCATCCTAAAATGATGGCGAATATAGCGGCCTTTATGGTAAAACAGGGCGAAGATCACGCTCAGGAACTGGTACAGGCCCATTTTGCCGTCGAAATGAGCGAGATTAAAAAGCATTCCTATGTTACGGAGTGGCCGAAAGCCAACTACCAGTTTATTCAGCACCAGGCGCACTGGCTACCGGCTTGCTTTGGCTGGAGTAACTGGAAAGAAAGCGGCAAAGGCAGCTTCTCCGATGTGATTAAACGCTACTTTGAACTGGTCCAGGCTCATATGGAGAGCAGCGTGCAGATCAAGGGCGGTGCTAAAATTTTCCTGAATGTGCCGGCAACGTGGGCCATGGGCAAGGTTAGCGGGCAGCAAAAATCCTGGTTCGAGCTGTCAGCCCCACAAGAGGTTGAGGATGTTAGCAGCGGTGGATATTATGTTAAACTAAAGATCGGAGATACAACTAAAACTTACAAATTAACCGGAGTGCAGTAGAAGCAACAGAGCCTGAAATTTTCCAGGCTCTATTTTTACCGAAAAAGCTACAGTATAGACTGTACCTAAACTTACTTCTGGCGGTACCAGGTCAAGGACTTGATATTATACTCGGCCTCTGCGTCATTGCTATCAAGCTGCCGGGCAGTTACAGCCGCACGAGCAGTATCAAGCGAAGTGTAGCAGGGAATACCGTTTTCTACCGCCGCTCGCCTGATTTCAAATCCATCCAGGAGAGGACGGCGGCGCCCGGTAACGGTATTTACCACGGCTACTACCTCGCCCTGCTTGATCAGGTCCACCGTGTCCGGGCGACCCTCGCCAATTTTACGAGCGATCACCTTAACCTTCAAACCGGCGTCCTCGATCATGGCGGCGGTGCCTTCGGTAGCCGCCAACTCATAACCCAGTTCTGCCAGGTCCTGAATCAGTTCCAGGGCTTCAGTCTTATCCCGGTCCGCGACGCTGAAAAAGATCGTCCCTTTCGATGGTAAACTCATACGGGCGGCAATCAGAGCCTTGCGCATGGCTGCCGGGTAAGTCTTATCTATTCCCATCACTTCCCCGGTTGATTTCATTTCAGGACCGAGATAAGTATCCACTCCTGAAAGTTTTGACATACTGAAGACCGGGGCTTTAACCGCCACCAGAGGCTGTTTAGGCCATAGACCACCCTCATAACCCTGTTCTTTGAGCGATTTTCCGAGCATAATATTAACCGCAAGCTGAACCATTGGTACGCCGGTCACTTTGCTCAAAAATGGTACGGTCCGGCTGGCGCGAGGGTTGACTTCAAGAATGTAAACCCGTCCCTCGAAAATGACGAATTGAATATTGATCAGACCCTTGGCATTAAGGCCCAGACCTACCCGGGTAGTGTAATCTACGATGGTATCAACCTCATGCCGGTAGAGATTGACCCCCGGATAGACCGCAAAACTGTCGCCACTATGTACACCGGCACGTTCGATGTGTTCCATCACGCCGGGTATCAGGACAGTTTCACCGTCGCAAATGGCGTCTACCTCGACTTCTTTACCTTCGAGATACTTATCAATCAGTACCGGGTGCTTTTCGCTCACCCTTGTTACTGTATTTACATAGCGTTCGAGGTCGGCTTCATTGTGGCAGATTTCCATAGCGCGACCACCCAGTACATAACTGGGACGGACCAGCACCGGGTAACCTACGGAAGCGGCCACTTTGAAAGCATCGGAAACCTGCATAACAGTCGCACCGGGTGGCTGGCTGATGCCGAGACGCGCTACGAAATCTTCAAAGCGTTTGCGATCCTCGGCAATATCAATGGCTTCGGCATCGCTACCTATAATGGGAACTCCGGCGAGGGAGAGCGGTTCAGCCAGGTTAATAGCAGTCTGCCCGCCAAATTGTAAAATGACAGGGGGATATTCCATCGGCTGCTCACCGAGGCTGTTGGGCTGGCTACCGGGAACTGGCAAAGACTCGTTTTGAAGAATATCGTGAATACTCTCTTCATCCAGGGCTTCAAAGTAGAGGCGGTCGCTGGTATCAAAGTCAGTGGAAACCGTTTCGGGGTTGCTGTTGACCATAATACTGGCGACACCTGCTTTGTGCAGAGCCCAGGCGGCATGGACGCTTGAATAATCGAATTCAATACCCTGTCCGATGCGGATTGGTCCGCTACCCACCACAATTCCCTTTGGACGAGGAAGAGGCAAAGCCTCATTCTCTTCTTCATAGGTGCTGTAAAAATAGGGCGTTACCGCTTCAAATTCAGCCGCGCAGGTATCCACCATTTTATAGACCGGGCGAATACCGTAATCCAGGCGCATTTGACGTACCCGCCCGGGCAACTCATCCGTTAGCGATTCAACCTGATCATCACTGAAGCCCAGTCGCTTGGCTTCATAAAGCAGGTGAGGGCTAAGGCTGGAGTTGTTTAACAGGCGGCGTTCCATCGCAATCAGTTTCTGGAACTTGCGGAGGAACCACATGTCTATCTTGCTGCGCTCGTAAATTTCTTCGGGTGTCACATTCCGGCGCAAAGCGGCAAAAACGGCCCAGAGACGGCGGTCGTTGGCCTTATCAATGTATTTGAAAATGGTTTCTAGCTGCTGGCTTTCGCTACCGAGGGACCATTCGCCTTCTTCCCACATCAGGCTCTTGCCGCCCCACTCCAGCGAACGAACCGCTTTCTGAAAGGCCGCTTCGAAGGAACGATCAATCGCCATCACTTCGCCGGTAGCTTTCATCTGAGTACCAATCGTGCGGTCGCCGGTCGGAAATTTATCAAAAGGCCAGCGCGGAATTTTTACCACGCAGTAGTCAAGCGCCGGTTCAAAAGCAGCCTTTGTCAGACGGGTAACAGCGTTAGGAATTTCGTCCAGGCGTTTGCCACAGGCAATTTTGGCCGCCACGCGCGCGATAGGATAGCCGGTAGCCTTTGAAGCCAGGGCGCTGGAACGGCTGACGCGGGGATTAACCTCAATTACATAATACTGGAAGGAGTAGGGGTCCAGGGCATACTGGACATTACAACCACCCTCGATACCCAGGGCACGGATAATTTTAATCGAAGCGCTGCGCAGCATCTGGTACTCTTTATCCGAAAGAGTCTGGCTTGGCGCAACCACGATACTATCGCCGGTATGGACACCTAAAGGGTCGAGGTTCTCCATATTACAAATAGTAATGCAGGTATCAGCTCCATCCCGCATTACTTCGTACTCGATCTCCTTCCAACCACCCAGATACTTCTCGACTAAAATCTGCGAAATGGGGCTGGCTTTCAGGCCGCTATTAGCAAAAGTTTTAAATTCTTCCCAGGTCAGGGCGATGCCACCACCCGTGCCACCCAGGGTATAAGCGGGCCGAATAATCAAAGGCAGACCAATGCGCTCCCCGATTGCCATAGCCTCATTAAATGAATTGGCAATTTCGCTCTCAATAACCGGCTCGCCGATCTCTGTCAGGAGTCTTTTGAAAAGCTCACGGTCTTCAGCCTTTTTGATACCCTCAAGAGGTGTACCAAGTACCCGCACATTATAGCGTTCCAGCACTCCCGCTTCAGAGAGAGCAACAGCAAGGTTCAAGCCTGTTTGACCTCCCAGAGTAGCCAGGAGGCTATCTGGTCTTTCCTGATCGATAATTCGACTGACCGCTTCCACTGTCAAAGGTTCAATATAAACGCTATCGGCAATATCCTCATCTGTCATAATAGTAGCCGGATTGCTATTGACCAGGACCGATTGAACGCCCTCTTCTCGCAAGGCTTTACAGGCTTGAGTTCCAGCGTAATCAAATTCTGCGGCCTGCCCAATCACAATAGGGCCACTACCAAGAACCAGCACCTTCTTAATCGGGCGCTGATCAGCTTTAACCGGGACAGAATTAAGCGGTTCCGTCATCTTTTAAGTATTTACACCCTTTTCTTTACTAGATTAATCTGAATTTTTCAAAAACCTGTACCAGTCAGCAGGTTACTATCGCAGTAATAGGGAGCAGCATCGCCCGTTGCTACATTATACGGTATATCGAGGATTGTTTCAAAGAAATGAACCCAAAAGCTGTAAGAGTTTATAAGCCTAGAAATAGTTTTAGAAGCTCTGTTCAGGAATTTTCGGTATACTAAGCTCGATCTTCTTTTGATAATCGTAATCTCTGGCCGCTGAAATACTTTAACAGTTGTAATTAATAGATTCCGCGGGGGCCTATAATTTAACAATAGATTTAACATGAATCTGGGCCCCAATTTTAGTAACTGTTACAACTTCATGTTATAATACCTCTAATCTCAGAGGAGAGATTAAACAACGAGCTAACCTGCAAAGCCCGCTAAGAAACTTTAGCTCATTCGATTTAGTGAATAGTGACCAAGAAAAGGGCTGGTTTAAATTAAGTAACCAGCAAAAGGAGAGTTTATGCGTTTAGCAAAACGGTTTGCTATTTTAACCGTGCTATCCATGTTGTTGGCCCTGTTGGCTGCCTGCGGTGATAATACTGCTACTACGGCGCCCGCGGCTACCACCGCTGCCGCTACCACTGCTGCTGCCGCTACCACCGCGGCTGCCACGACTGCTGCGGCTACTACTGCTGCCGCTACCACCGCGGCTGCCACAACCGCCGCCGGTGCTACCACTGCCGCTGCAACTACTGCCGCCAGCGCTACCGCTGCTGCTGATGTAGTTATTCCTGCCGGCGCTGGGACGGAAGCTGAGAAGAAAGATCTGGTAATGGGCCTGGTGCCTTCTCGCCAGAGCGATGTCATTCAGACTCAGGCTGATAACATTGCCGCTTTCTTAAGCAAAGAGACCGGTTACAACATTAAGGCCGTTGTTGTTAAGAGCTATGCTGCCGTTGGTGAAGGCATGAGCGCGAAGAATATTGACATCGGCTGGGTTGGTCCGCTGGATTATGTGATCTCAAATAAGAAGTTTGGCACTTACCCTATTACCGCATCTGTGCGCAAGAACACTCTGGGCTACAAGGCCTTCATTGTCGCTCGCGCTGATAGCGGTATCAGCAGCCTGGCTGATCTCAAAGGCAAGACCGTCTGCCTGGGTGATGATATCTCCGCTTCCAGCAACCTTTACCCGTCCGCTGCTTTGATTGCCGCCGGTATTAAACCGGGTACGGATGTACAGGTTCGCAAGATTACCAATCAGAGCGCGATTGCGATTGCGGTCGAAGAAAAGGCTTGTGATGCCGGCGCTTTCTATGATGATGCTCGCACCAACAAGGAAGTCACCGACAAGTATCCGAACATTCTGAAGGATACCAAAATCGTTTACACCACTGAATTGATTCCGGCTGACCCTCAGATCGTCCGCAAGGATCTGAATGCCGCCGAAGTCAAAAAGATCTACGCCGCCATGCTTAAGCTGTCTAACGATCCGAACGGCAAGAAGTACATCAATGACCTCTTCACCATTGATGGTCTTGCTCCGATCAGCGATAGCGCTTACGATGGTCTGCGCAAGGTTATTCAGTCCGCCAAGCCTGACCTGCTGCAAAGCTAGTTAAGATCTTATTGAGAGTGAAAAGCCTGTAACGAGGGCTTTTCACTCTTAATTTTTAATACTAAAGCGTATAAATTAAAGAGTGATAGAGTAAAGAGCGCTTAGGATGAGTTCAGAGAGAGCCAGAAGTACAGGTTCGACACAAATTACAGTGCGTAAGTTAAACAAAGTATATCCAAATGGCTTACGCGCGTTAGATAACGTAAATGTAGACATTAAAAAGGGTGAATTTGTAGCTATTATTGGCTCATCCGGGGCCGGTAAATCAACTTTCATCCGTTCCCTCAACCGCCTGGTACAACCAAGTTCCGGCAATATAATCATAAATGGAACCGATACCGTTACGGCGAAAGGTAGCGATTTGCGCCACTTACGCCGGGAAGTCGCTATGATTTTCCAGCAATTTAACCTGGTCAAAAGGCTTACCGTACTGCGAAATGTCCTGATGGGAAGATTGGGTTATAAAGGTGGATTGGGCAATATCTGGCCGGTTTTCAACAGTAAAGATGTTGATATGGCGCTCCAGAGTCTTAATCGTCTTGGGATAGTGGAAAAAGCTTATATCAGAGCCGATCAGTTGTCGGGTGGGCAGCAACAGCGCGTGGCTATCGCCCGGGCATTAGCCCAAGAACCATCTATAATGCTGGCGGATGAACCGGTAGCCAGCCTTGACCCGGAAACCTCCATAGTCGTGCTCGATATTCTAAAGCGCATTAACCGTGAGGACGGAATCACCACTATTGTAAACCTGCACCAGTTAGACCTGGCAAGAGAGTATGCAGATCGGGTAATTGGATTTAAAGCCGGTAAGCTGGTTTTTGATGGCTCCCCAGAAGAAGTAACGCGAGAGGTTTATGAAAGAGTATACCGGTAATGAAAAATTAACTACACCCGATCTAAACGGTGTAGAAAAAGAAGAACTTAACGTACCGGAAGCCGACGCTGTTATGCCTTCCTATACTCCGGCCCTGGGACTGGTAGGCCGGTTCAGGCAAAATTGGCGCAAAGCGGGTGTGCCTAAATATCGCGATCCTAAAAAAGCGGCCCTGCTTCAGATTATCCCCGGTGCAGGCTACGTTTATATGTGGAAATGGGGCAGCGCTATTCTGACGCTGTTCCTGTTCTTTTTGTCCTACGTCATCCTGGGGCTGCGCTTTCTGCAATTCACTCCTGATGAACTGGAAAAACGGAAGACCCCTATCCAGCCTAATCCGGAACCGGACCTCTGGAATTGGAGCGTACTTACGCTTGAATCAAAACTGCTCGTAATTGGCCTGTTAGCGCTACTGATACTCAACTTGATGGGGCGTACCTACAAAGCCGCGCAACTAAATAACCTGAACCTGAACGCGAAGTCAGTGGCAGAGTTGCGTAAAGCGCGGGGCACCTGGCTCGATAACATTCTTTACTTCAACTACCTGGCGGCTGTAGTTGTTATTCTGGGCTTAATGCTGGTAGTGAAAGATGCTGAAGTTGACCTGGGCCGGTTGGTAAGTAAACTGGGTAATATCGGCCAGTATATCTCAGGTCTGTTGAGCCCGGCCTGGGATGCGCTATGGACTCCCAAGGGAATCATGTTCCGGGCGCGTGAAACTCTGGAAATTTCGATTATCGGTACTCTGCTGGGCGCCGTTTTCGCCATTCCGCTCAGCCTGCTGGCAGCCCGTAACCTGATGGGGCGCAACCCTATCACAAACCTGGCTTACTATATTGTCAGAATTATTCTCAGCATTGTCCGCTCGATTCCAACGCTCTTCCTGGCTATTATCTTCGTGGTAAGCGTAGGCGTAGGTCCTTTTCCGGCTGTGCTGGCCCTGACTATCTTTTCTGCCGGCCTCATGACAAAACTCTTCAGCGAGGCGATTGAGGCTATTGACTGGGGCCAGGTAGAAGCTATTTCAGCGGCAGGTGGCTCCCCTGTGCACGTGGTATTCTTTGCGGTTATTCCGCAGGTTATACCCTATTTCATTTCCCATATGCTTTACTGCTGGGAAGTTAATGTTCACAGCGCGGCGGTCCTCGGTCTGGTCGGCGCAGGTGGTATCGGTTCGTATGTACAGGATGCCATCGAAACCTACAAATATGCTAACATCGGTATGGCCTTACTGGTAGTGATTGTCATTACCATGTCAATTGACTTTACCAGCGCCTACATTCGCTCTCGGATTGTCTAGTAACAGAGCTAGAAAATTTAGCTCGTCTGATTCTCAGGCGAGCTATTTTATTTTGCGCTATTATAGTATTGAAGTGATCAGAGAAACCTAAAAGTTAAAGGAGCCGATGATGAGTGAAGAATCAACTTCTCAACCTCAGTTTGCCTCAAACCGTTACGATAGTATGCCTTACCGGCGTTGCGGGCGCTCAGGCCTCTTGTTGCCACCAATTTCATTAGGGGCCTGGGAAACTTTTGGTGGTTACCGGGGAGAGGAGGTTGCCAGGGAGTGTTTGTTCAGAGCTTTTGATCTGGGTATTACTCACTTTGACCTTGCCAATAACTATGGCTCACCACCGGGTAACGCTGAAATAGTTGTAGGCAAGATTTTGCGACAAATGCCGCGTGACGAATTGATAATCTCTACCAAGGCCGGATATCGCATGTGGCCCGGTCCGTATGGTGAGTGGTTATCCAAAAAGTATCTGGTTGCCAGCCTGGATCAGTCTCTTAAACGTATGGGACTGGACTATGTTGATATCTATTATGCCCATCGCCCTGATCCTGAAACTCCTTTAGAGGAAACCATGGCCGCCCTTGACCTGATCGTAAAACAGGGTAAAGCGCTCTATGTGGGGGTTAGCAACTTTTCTGGGGCACATTTCGAGCAAGCCGTCCAGATTACCCAGAGAATGGGCCTGACTCCCATTACCATTCACCAACCGCGTTACAACATGTTCGACCGCAAACCCGAATACGATCTTTTTGATCATACAGAGCGTAACGGCGTCGGAGTAATCGCCTTTAGCCCGCTTGCCCAGGGGAAACTGAGCGATAAATATCTGAAGCAAACTGTACCCCAGGACTCACGCGCCGCCCAGTGGTGGGGTAAACAGCAGCAGTCCGAAGTATTAGATGCGGAAACGGTTGATAAATTGCAGCGCCTCAATAAAATAGCTCAGAACCGCGGGCAGACGCTTGCGCAGATGGCGCTTGCCTGGATTTTACGTTTACCGGCCGTAACCAGCGCTCTAATCGGGGCTTCCAAAGTGGAACAAATTGAGCAAAATGTGGCTGCGCTCCAGAATCTGAACTTCTCTGATGAAGAACTCAGAGAAATTGACGCGATCACTATGCCGGTTGTCAGATAATACTTAGAATTACATAAACTTAACTTCGCCAGAAAGGCTGCTACAAATTCGCGGCCTTTTTAATTACTTATTCAAATCTAAATCTATCTCAGACCTGCCATTCTGCCTGTCCAGAACTTGCCGGAAGAACCACATAGTGGTTTATCATCTCGTCCAGCAAATCCAGGGCATGGCCGTCTACGGTGCCAGCCGAATTCAAGACAGTAGTGGGCACTTCAGAGTAATAAGTGCCGGTAGGGACGATGCCACAACCACCCCAGCGGCGCATCAAAAGATTCTGTACCAGCACTTCTTCACCGGAATGGTAACGTGGCAGGCGCTCCCAGAAAGAAAAGCCGCCTACTTCAAGCAGTTTAGCCCGGTCGTACAGAATGCAGGAGGCTATCCAGGCCACTTTATAGCGCCGGACCACTCCCGAGGATAGCCCAAGTCCGATATGGTACATGTTGGCCGCCCGGTGCAGATTCCAGCGTTCCCATTCGGTAGAACCCGGGTTAACCGCTTCCGGTTGAATCGGCCCTTCCCAGTAGTCAATCTTTTGCTGCTGAGGCCGCACGTCGTCGCGGTAGGATAGGCCGGCCGGAAAAGCGCCTACGAAGGCACAATTTTCAGCATGAAGCGTGCGTACCAGGCGTTCCAGCACCCACGGCTCCATAAAAACATCATCATCCAGGAATAAAATGTAGTCAGACGAAGCCTGGCGCAGTAGAAAATCGCGCTGCTCAGCAATGCCGTGAACTGGCGGACGGATATGCCATTCAACCTCTCCGCCCCGCGCCTCGATAACCCGGCACACTGCCACTACCACCGGGTTATCTTCTACCGGGTCAGTGCTCTGGTCGGCTACAATTACTTTTATATCGCGCATAGTCTGGCCTGCCAGGCCGGATAGAGTCATTACCAGCGAGTTCAAGCGATTGCAGGTCGGTAATAAAACATCTACGAGTGCCACTTTTCAAAATCCTTTCTAAAAAGTACCTGAGTAAACCGAACATGAACGGCAAATCTCAGGTGGATCATCGGAGTCCAGTTTTGCGCGGAACGCCTGGTAGTCCGCTCCGTTCCAGACCTGCTCCACGCCGTCCTCCGCCATATTGCCCAGGTTAGCCCGGTCAGGCGTCGCGATCATACAGCAAGGCATGGCATAGCCATCGTAACTGATGTAGGCGCCGCGCCAGGGCCAGTCACAGCGTTCTCGACCCGGTGTACCCGGAGAATAAAGACGCATTTCTGTCTTCGGCAGGCGTAATCTCAGGCCCAGTTCTCTGGCGACCTGGCGCGCTTCAGCAAAGTAGTATTCAACCTTTTTTTGATCCTCATTAACCAGGGCTTCGTTTTGAATAAAATTCCGCATAGGACGGTAATGGGCAGGCAGACTGGACTCCTCGAAATCGTGGCAGAGTTGCTGTACAAACATTTCTTCCATCTGCCACTCTGCCGCCAGTCTCACCAGATCAGGTAGCTCGGCCAGGTTTTGCCGCATAATGACTGTCACAAGATGCAGGCGCGGGCCGGGTAAACCCAGACGGTTGCGAGCTTCTTCCAGGCGAGCCAGGTTTCTTAAAATACGGTCAAAGTGCCCCCGTACCCTGATCCGTTCGTAGGTTGCAGCAGTCGCGCCGTCTATCGAGATATGTAAACAATCCAGTCCGCTGGTCACGCAACGTTCAGCCCGCCGCTCGTTGAGTAAAGTCAGGTTTGAATTGGTAGTCACCCGAATGCCTTTAGTTGCAGCATATTCGATCATGTCAAAGAAACGCGGGTGCATCATAGGTTCGCCCAATCCCTGGAGATGTAACTCCGGCAAGCCTTCAAACTGGTCAATCAGGTGAGTATAAGTCTCAAAAGGCATAAAAGCGGGTGGGCCATAGGGGGGACCATCCCGCCGAAACTGAATAGGGCACATCTGGCAGCGCAGATTACATTGCCCGACCGGTTCTATCTGCACATAAACAGGTAATTCCAAATAACTTAGCTCCTTTTGCTCAGCGGCTTACAGAAAAAACACTTTGTACTTGATTGCTCCTGCCATCCGCCAGAAGAGGGCCAGCGGTGGAATCAGGACCGAAGTTATAAGCATCTCCGCTACGTGCCCTGGCTCGTGCGAAGTCTTACTCAGGCGCAGCAGGCTAAAGCGCCCGGTTAAAAAGGCCCACAGGCTGAGTCCTGTCAAGGCAAGAAGAGGTTGCCTGCGCCAGAAACCCAGCAGCCCGGCTAAAAGCGCCAGCATAATCTGATAGTAACGCCAGGGTGTTACCGGGGATAAGTAAAGCCGGTAGTATTCCGGGTGTTTTTTATATAGCAGGGCATTGTAATAGTTACGGCGCTGCTGCTTAAGACTGACTCCCCACTTGCCGGGCGGCACGGGATGCACTACCAAAGCTTCCGGCGCTCTAACTACTTTACCTTCACCCAGTTTCAATAGCCGGAAAAACAGGTCACTATCTTCGCGCCAGGGCAGTTCAAACTGTTCGTCAAAACCGCCCACCTTTTCCAGAAAGCGGCGGCGGTAGAAACAACTGGCCGTGACAAACTGCGATTGGCTCAGCCCGTTATAGTTGTACTCATAGTCGGTGGGGACAGGCGGCAAAGGAATAATCACTTTCCCCGAGACACCCAGTATTTCTTCGTCTTCCCCGAAAGCTTCCAGACCGGCCTGTAGCCAGCGCGAGTCTGGTATGCAATCATCATCGGTAAAGGCGATAAACTCTCCGCGTGCCGCTCGCCAACCCACGTTACGGGCCGCCGCAGGGCCATGTCTTTCATTTACTGCAAAATAGCTTAGCCGAGGGCCTTTTCCTGTTGTCTGCCCGGATAGACATTCAACTATTTTGCGCGTAACCTCGCATCCGGCATCATCAGCCACCACTATTTCATAGAGGAACCTATCGAGGGTCTGTGCCAGCAAAGCGTCCAGGCAGCGTTTCAGTAAGTGCGGGCGTTTGCAGGTCGGAACGACTACCGAGATCAAAACCGGGTCATGAGCATCACTGGTCATGCAAGCTACTCCGGCTTTTGCAACATAAACGAACCGATTACCAGGGCATCGAGCGGAGAGGTCCAGAAGCATTCGATGGCATCACGGGGAGTGCAAACAATCGGCTCGCCCCTGGTATTAAAGGAGGTATTAACCAGCACCGGGACGCCGGTCCGCGCCTGGAAAGCTTTGAGCAAGTCGTAGTAGAGGGCGTTTTGTTGCCGGTTGATGGTCTGGATACGAGCGGTCCCGTCGGTATGCCGCACGGCAGGAATCAGATGAGCTTTTTCAGGTAGAACATCAAAGATAAAGAGCATAAAAGGTGAGTAGTCTCCCTGGTTGAACCAGTTGGCGACCTCTTCCTCCAGGACTACCGGGGCTACCGGCCTAAAATCCTCGCGGTCTTTAATCTCATTCAGGCGAGCCTGCATTTCAGCGTCGATGGGAGAAGCCAGGATCGAGCGAGCGCCCAGGGCGCGTGGACCATACTCCATACGACCCTGGAACCAGCCGATAATTTTGTTGTCTGCCAGCAGAGCAGCCGTTTGCTCCGCGATATTTTCCAGGCGACGATAGGGCAATTTCGACCACTTGAGGAATTGCTCAATCTCGTTGTCAGAGAAGGAGGGACCTAGAAAAGCGTGATCCATTTTATATTCGCGATCAATAACGCCGCGCTGGCAGGCATCCAACCATAAAGCCGCGCCCAGAGCGGTCCCGGCATCACCGGACGCCGGTTGTACCCAGATTTGCTTGAAGGGGCCACGCTCGCGCAAGCGAGCGTTCATCACACAGTTGAGGGCTACGCCACCTGCCAGGCAAAGGTTAGGAACCCGGGTCACTGAATATAGCCAGGTAGCGATCTCAAGGACGGTTTCTTCAAGGACCATTTGCAGCGAATGCGCGATATCGAAGTGACGCTGGTCGAGGGCTGCCCCGCGCTCGCGAGGTGGACCGAAACGCTCTACAAGGCGTGGTGACTGAATATGGTACTGGCCTTCCGCGCCCGCTTGCACAATTTCGCGGAACTCTTTTAAATAACGCGGCTTGCCGTAAGAAGCCAGCGCCATAACCTTATACTCATCTGAAGAGTGCAAAAAGCCCAGGTACTCCGTGACCTGCTCGTAGAGGATGCCGAGCGAATGCGGCATATTAACCTGGCCTAATCGCTCCAGGTGAGTACCGCTACCCAGGTTGTAACTGGAAGTGGCTTTTTCGCCTCGACCATCCAGGGTTAAAACTGCTGCTTCCTGAAAAGGGGAGGCATTGAAAGCGCTGGCGGCATGGGTCAGGTGATGTTCCAGGAAGTGCCACTTGAATGGCCCATCGGAACGGACGCCGCGGAAACGAGCTTTCAGGTGATGCGGAACACCGCCCGCCAGGTGACGTGGCGCGTTCACCACGTATGAAAGAAAAAGATCATCCCAGGGAGATTTACCATTCGCCGGAGAAGCATGCGCGCTTGGTTCAAGCGGTAAGCTTATAGTAGCTTCCTCCGTAGAGCAGTCCAGCAATAAGTAGGGGTCAAAGGAATAGCCTATATGCTCAACATCACTCAGCTCAATTCCCGCTTCGCGCAGGCAGTAGTCAATGGCGTGAAAAGGTAATTCATAAGTTGAAAATGGTACCGGTCGCTTACCATGCTTGATATGGGTAAAGCGTTCTTCTTCCGCCGCAGCAACAACATTACCGTCTTTTACCAGGCAAGCTGCTGAATCGTGGTAAACTGCGTTGATTCCCAGGGTATACATGACGAGTCTCTCCCTGTTAACTTAACATCTGCTTTCAGTGGTAAAGCATGTTCACGCTCGAAAATGCAACAAAATTTATGCCAGCAAAAAAAAGAGGTTTGAAGTTGTTCAATTTGACTTCCTGACAAGCAATTAGCATAATCAGGAAGCAGTAAAGGAGTAGTTAGATAGTATGTAAGTGAGTGTAGATGTAGATTGGAATTTGGAAATTAAGAGTATGCAAAACACAAACAAGTCTTTCCCGCTTCGCCTGTGGCTAATCCTGACCGAAGCCAGCGCGGCGGCGTCCGTCGCTATTTTGCCGTACGCCACTACTATGAATGAAAAGGGCCTGGCCAAAGCTAACGAAGCCATGCTAAAAGCAGGTAAAAAACCTTTGACTACAGGTAGGATTGTATTAAGCTCGTTATTGAACGGACACCTCACTTTCGGGCTGGCAGCAGGTCTGGGTTTGCGCCTGGCCCGTTCGATGGGGATGGGTGCGCCAAAGCTGGAAGCATGGTTAGAAGGCAAAAAACCGGAAGTAAAACCTGCACAGGTGGGTGGTTATGTTGCGCGAGGTGTTGGAGCAGCGCTGCTGATAGTCTTGTTGGATAAGACTCTTTTTCGCAAAGTAGCCCGGGAATTTGAGAAAGCCGGTGTACTCGAAATGGCACCCTGGAAAGCACTGTTAGCCTGCTTCTATGGCGGTATTGCCGAAGAAGTTTTAATGCGCCTGGGTCTGCAAACTTTACTGGCTGCCGGGCTGAAACGCCTGCAAGCTGATAAAGCTTTGCCGCCCGCAGGAAAAACAATGTGGCCCGCCATCCTGGTTGCAAACCTGGCTTTTGGCGCGGGCCATCTTCCCGCCACCGCCCAGGTTATTAAACTGTCACCTCTGGTGATATTAAGGGCCTTGCTACTTAACGGCATAGGTGGTGTAGTCTTCGGGCAACTCTACTGGAAAAAAGGCCTGGAAGCGGCTATGATCGCTCATGCTTCCGCTGATGTTGTACTGCACGTTGGGGGAAGCCTGCTAAACAGAAAAGAAAAGTAGCTACTGCATCTGGTTGCGGTATTGCCGAGGCGAGACATGGTAGCGTGAGCGGAACATCCGGCTAAAATAAGAGTAGTTTCTAAAGCCGCTGGTCTCGGCAATTTGCTCCAGCGGCATCGAAGTTAGCCGGATGCGTTCGCAGGCAATCGACAGGCGCACATCAATGGTATAGTCCATGATACTCTGTCCGAAAGTGGTCTTGAATAAGTGTACCACCCGCGAGACACTCAACCCGGCGTACTTGGCGGCATCATCAAGCGTAAAATGGGTGGTAGCGTTTTGCTCAATATAATGTTTTAAACGATAAGCGGTAGCCAGGTAGCCTTTTGTGTCCTGGTTACGCGTGCCGATAATGCGATCAAGGGCCAGGCAGAGACTGCGTAAGAGGTAATCTGAAATATCATTCACCTCATCCCAGACGCGTCTTTTCTCGGCAATAATCTGCCTCCAGATCGTAAGAATACTTTCATCCACTGAAATATTGATTTTGCGCGGCCTGAGCTTAAGCTCCCACCAGTTATCCAGCCATGCACCCCGGCAAAAGATGTAATAATCAGCGCTAGCAGATTGTGCTAGCGCATCCCCTCCTGAGGGTGAGATTTTTAATTCATAGGGATCACCGGGTGCATAAATCAGCAGGTCGCCGGGCTGAATTAATTTGAGTTCGCCACCTACCAGGGCATAAGCGTGCCCTTCTGTTTGCAAACGGATAAGATAGCTTTTGATACCCTCGCGCTGTACGGAATGAAAGGGCCTGGCGTGGTAGGAATAGCCCGCGCCTAGCACCTCATTTTGATATTTTTGCTGCTGTTCAGTCATCCCAGTTCTCATTAAACTCTTAATTAAGATAGCCAGATAAGTCAAGTTTTGAGCAAATAATCAATTGATATTATAGCAATTTCTGGCTTTAATATATCCTATCTGATAAAGGCTTGCGCCATTTTCTAGGAATAGTGCGCAATTAAGAGTAGAGAGAGGAGCAAAGATGCCACAAATTAAAGGACCAGGGTTGTTCCTGGCGCAATTTGCGCAGGACACGGAACCTTACAATACTCTCGAAAATATTACGGCCTGGGCTAAGTCACTCGGTTTCATCGGAGTGCAGTTGCCGTCTAACGACTCTCGTATGATTGACCTGGACAAAGCGGCCGAATCAAAGGATTACTGCGACGAATTAAAAGGCCGCTGTAACGGGCTGGAAGTGACCGAACTGGCCTCCCACCTTCAGGGACAACTGGTGGCAGTCCACCCCGCTTTCGATGTCATGTTCGATGCGTTCGCCCCTGATGAGTTACACGGCAATCCTAAAGCCCGAACCGAATGGGCGGTAAGGGAAATGATAAAAGTTATCAAAGCCGCCAGCAATCTGGGTGTGAGCGTAGTGCCGACTTTTTCAGGAGCGCTGCTCTGGCACACCTTCTACCCCTGGCCACAGCGCCCTCAAGGCCTGGTAGAAATGGGCTTTGAAGAACTGGCGAAACGCTGGCTGCCCATTCTGAACGTAGCGGATGATTACGGGATCGATCTGGCCTATGAAATTCACCCGGGCGAAGACCTTCATGACGGCGTAACCTTTGAACGCTTCCTGAAAGCTACCGGAAACCATCCACGTGTAAAAATTCTGTATGACCCCTCGCACTTTGTGCTGCAACATCTTGATTATGTCGGCTACCTGGATTGCTATAAGGATTATATCCGGGCTTTCCACGTCAAAGACGCCGAGTTCAACCCCTCCCCCCGCTCCGGTGTCTATGCCGGTTATCAGGACTGGAAAGACCGGCCCGGTCGCTTCCGCAGCGTTGGAGATGGGCAGGTAGATTTCAAGAAAATTTTCTCCAAACTGACCCAGAACGGTTATTCAGGCTGGGCTGTATTGGAATGGGAATGCTGCATCAAAGACTCGGTACAGGGTGCGCGTGAAGGGGCCGAGTTTATCAAGAATATGCTGATTGATACTCCGACCCATGCCTTCGATGATTTTGCAGGCGGAGCAACGGACGAAACCACCAACCGCAAGATTTTGGGTCTTGCCTAATTTACAACGAACAGGACAGATAATAACCATGGACACCACCAAAATCGCCCTTCAACTCTACACAGTACGGGAACAGGCCCAGCAGGACTTAAACAACACGCTTAGCCAGTTGGCTGAAGCCGGTTACCGGGCGGTAGAGTTGGCCGGCTTTTACGGCCTGACACCCCAGGACTTGCGCAACCGGTTGGATGAGTTTGGCTTAAAAGCGGTCAGCGCCCACATTAGCCTGAAAGATTTTGAAGCTAATTCAGCCCAGGTCTTTGAGAACCTGCACACGCTAGACTGCGCTTACGCTGTCGTACCTTTTGTGCCGGAAGAACGCCGCCAGAGTAAAGAGCAGTTTTATCAGCTTGCCGAAATCCTGAACGACCTGGCACAAAAGGCCCAGGCTCAGAACTTCAAGTTCGCCTACCACAACCACGCTTTTGAATTTGCCAGTATTGAGGGAACTTCACTCTGGCAGGTTTTGCAGGAGAAGACCGATCCGAACCTGGTAAAGCTGGAACTGGATCTTTACTGGGCCAAATTCGCCGGGTTTGAACCTTTGGAACTTTTGCAGAAATATGGTTCACGCTTTCCATTACTGCACATGAAAGATATGTCTACTGCCGAAACCCGTGAAGATTTGCCCGTGGGTGAAGGTCGCTTACCCTGGCCTTCGATCCTGGAAATAGCGGAAAGCGCGGGAGTAGACTGGTATATCGTTGAGCAGGATCATCCCCGCGATGCGATGGATGATGTGAAACGCAGCCTGGCCAATCTTCAGCAGTTAATGAGCGCCAGTCTGGCCAGTTAGTATTCATAAAGAGTAAGAGAGCGAATTATGTCGCAAGAAATATTTAATCGAGAGTTGCGAGCCGGCATCGTTGGCGGCGGAGCAGGTTCCTTCATCGGGGCGGTACATCGCATCGCCGCAGAACTGGATGGGCAGGCTGTAGTCGTGGCGGGTGCTTTGTCTTCTGACCCTGAGAGAGCGCAGGCTTCCGCTAGAGCCTGGTACCTGGAACGCTCCTATGATAGCTTCCAGACCATGGCCGAAGCCGAAAGTAAAAGGCCCGATGGGATTGACTTTGTGATAGTCGCCACGCCCAATCACCTGCACTTCCCGGTAGTAAAAGCTTTTTTGGAGCAAAATATTCCGGTAATTTGCGATAAACCCATGACCTTTAACCTGGAAGAAGCCCAGGAACTGGTCAGGCTGGTGGAGCAGAAACAGCTTGTTTTTGCCCTGACTCACAACTATACCGGCTATCCTGCCGTGAGACAGGCCCGCTACATGGTCCAGCAGGGTATGCTGGGCGATATTCGCAAAGTGCTGGTCGAATATATCCAGGACTGGCTAATGGAACCCCAGGAAGTCAGGGGCAATAAACAGGCCGAATGGAGAACCGATCCTAAACGTTCCGGTATTGCCGGGTGCGTGGGCGATATCGGTACTCACGGAGAGAATCTGCTGGAGTTTATTACCGGCCTTAAGATCAAAACTTTATGCGCCGATCTCACTACCTTTGTGGAAGGGCGCTCACTTGATGACGATGCCAACATTCTTCTGCGCATGGAAAATGGCGCGAAAGGAGTGCTGACCTGCTCCCAGATTGCCGCCGGGGAAGAAAACCGCCTGACCATTCGGGTCTATGGTACTAAAGCCGGGTTGGAATGGCACCAGATGGAACCTTCTACGCTGCTTTTCAAACCTGCCGGGCAACCTCAACAAATCTGGCGCGCTGGACAGCCTTACATGAGCGAGGAGGCTAAAGCGGCCGCTCGCATTCCCGCCGGGCATCCTGAAGGTTACCTGGAGGCCTTTGCCAATATTTACAAAATGGCTATCGCTGATATCAGGCGAGCTAAAGCCGGGCAGCCGCTTCAGGGAGGATATCCGACAGTTTACGATGGATTGCGCGGCCTCCAATTCATAACCAGAGTTGTGGAGAGTTCTCAAAAAGGAAGTGTCTGGCTGGAATTCTAAACGCTCAGAGACTAACAGAGGAAAAACAATTGAAAACTGCTTTATTTGTGTGGGGAGGCTGGGAAGGCCACGAACCACGCCAGTGTGTTGAGATTTTTGCGCCCATTTTAGGCGATGCGGGCTATGATGTTGAAGTATCCGATACCCTCGATGTTTATCTGGATAAAGACAAGCTACAGTCTTTAAGTCTGATTGTACCGGTCTGGTCCATGGGCACTATCACTCCTGACCAGGAAAAAGGCCTGCTGGAAGCGGTCCAAAACGGAGTGGGTATCGCCGGGTGGCACGGCGGAATGGCTGACTCCTTCCGCAATAACGTCAATTACCAGTTCATGGTGGGCGGACAGTGGGTCGCGCATCCCGGTGGAGTAATTGACTACCAGGTGGATATTACCAGACCATCCGATCCGATTGTAGAGGGCTTGCAGAGCTTCAAGATGCATTCCGAGCAGTACTATATGCATGTAGACCCCTCCAACAAGGTGTTGGCTACCACTACTTTTAGCGGTGAACACGCTTACTGGATTGAAGGTACCGTGATGCCGGTAGTCTGGAAGCGCCACTGGGGTAAAGGAAAAGTATTCTACAGCTCACTGGGGCATGTGGCAAAAGATTTTGATGTGCCAGAAGCGCGCGAAATTGTAAAGCGCGGGATGCTCTGGGCCAGCCGTTAATAGTCTAACGGACAGAAGTGGGTAGCGAAAAGAACCAACCAAAAGAAAGAGATAAGTTGTGAGAAGTGAAGACAAAACCCGCGTAGGTGTGATTGGTTGCGGGGTCATCAGTGGAATATACCTGGAAGCTCCTAAAAAATTCGATGTGCTGGAAATAGCAGCGGTTGCCGACCTGGATATGGAGCGAGCGAAGGCCAGGGCCGAACAGTACAATGTGCCTAAAGCCTGTACGGTGGAAGAGTTACTGGCGGACCCGTCTATAGATGTGGTGATTGACCTGACCATTCCCAAAGCGCACGCCGGTGTTAATCTATCTATCCTGGAAGCCGGAAAGTCGGTTTATAGTGAGAAACCTCTGGCGACCTCCCTGACTGAAGCCGCGCAAGGTCTTAAAGTTGCCCGGGAGAAAGGCCTGAGAGTAGGCTGTGCGCCTGATACCTTTTTAGGGGCCGGATTACAAACCTGCCGCAAGCTGATTGATGATGGCTGGATCGGGCAACCTTTAGCGGCAACCGCTTTTATGCTTTCGGCCGGCCCTGAAAAATGGCATCCCGACCCGGAATTCTTCTACCAGCCTGGCGCCGGACCTCTCTTCGATATGGGACCCTACTACCTGACAGCGCTGGTATCGCTCTTAGGACCGGTTGTACGTGTAACCGGCTCAGCGCAAGCGCTCCGGTCAGAACGCACTATTACCAGCGAACCAAAGTACGGTTCCAAAATTAAAGTCAATACACCTACCCACGTGGCAGGCGTCTTTGATTTTGCAAACGGCGTAGTAAGTACGCTTATTACCAGCTTCGATACCTGGTATCACCAGTTACCACGGATTGAGATCTACGGCACGGAAGGGACTTTGAGTGTGCCAGATCCAAATACCTTTGGTGGACCGGTAAAGATCAGGCGAGCAGGCGCCGAAAACTGGAGTGAAATACCCCTGGCCTATAACTATGCTACCAATAGCCGCGGGCTGGGGTTGGCTGACATGGCCTATGCTATAAAGTCAGGGCGAGCGCACCGGGCCAGCGGAGAACTGGCCTATCATATCCTGGACGCCATGCAGGCGGTTTATGACGCATCCTGTGAAGGGCAGCACATTTACCTGAAAAGTACCTGCGCGAGACCTGAGCCGCTGCCCATAGGATTGGTAGAAGGCAAGCTCGATTTCTAAAGTTATATAAACTCTTAACCGCCCAGAACATTTAGAGGCATAAAAAGAAACTGGCCGCTTTTTGAGACGGCCAGTTTCTTTTTGCCTGTAATGTTATAGAGATATAAATAAAATTTCAACTTACCTGCAACCAATTTAAATATGGCGCGTTATATAGGCAGAAGTAACAATTTTGGGGTAATACGGTAGCTGTCAGGTTTCGCTCTAAACCAGCGTTTGTAGAAACAGTTTCTGCATGCCTTGTGTGATAAGAGTATAATAACTTTCGGCCTTAATCAGCCTGACCAGCTCCATCGGTCTGTAGTATTCATCTCAGATGCTTATTACTGAGCCTGCTTATGGCAGGTGAGCCAGGAATTTGAGCGGTACTCGAATTTTCTAGCTCTCGTCAGATAAGCAATAACGAGCAATCGAAAGGATGGAATCTCAGCAAGATGAAGAAGAAACACATCTTAATCGCAATCTCCGTCCTGGCGCTTATGATGCCATTTATGACATTAGTAGCACAGGCGGCAGATCCAACCTTCGCTAATGATGCTTTTAAGAACAAGTGGGTCGCCCAGGATCGGTTAGTAGGTGTTCCAGGCGTAAGTCGCCCGTACACCTGGGGACCGAGCGTTCCTGAAGCGCCCAATGCCATTTCAGAACCCTACAATAGCAGCCCCGGCGGGCAGCGCCTCGTACAGTATTTCGACAAAGCCCGCATGGAAATCAACAACCCGGGCGGAAACCCCAGTGATCCTTTCTATGTAACCACCGGTCTGGTAGTAAAAGAACTGGTTAGCGGCCTGCGCCAGGTGGGTGATACCTCTTTCGTTCAATTCAATCCTTCAAAGACCCAGGTTGCCGGTGACCCGGTTTCGGTTAACCCCGATGCTCCGACTTACGAATCTTTCAAGAACGTGGTGACGCTGGGCAACCCGGATGCCAATTCCCGGCCAAACGCGGTTGGTTCAACTGTTACCCAGTTCATTAACAAAGCCGGGCAGGTTTCTCCCGGTAATCCCCAGGATGTCGTTACAATTGGCGCTTACGATACCCATACCAACCATAATATCGCCGCACCATTCTGGACTTTCATTACCAGCAGTGGCCCGGTGACAGACCCGGCGACCGGCGCACGTGTGGAGAATTCCCCGGTTTACACCGAGCAGCCCCTGGAAAGGGTCTTCGGTTATCCGATTGCCGAGCCTTTCTGGGTAGTAACTAAAGTCGGTGGCGTTTCCCGCAATGTGCTGGTCCAGTTGTTCGAGCGCCGCACCCTGACTTACAACCCGGCCATTACCGGAGCCAGCAAAGTTGAAATGGGTAACGTTGGACAGCACTACTACCAGTGGCGCTATGTGGAGCCACAAACCTCTCCTACTCCGACCACTCCTCCGCCTCCGCCCCCGGCCCCGTCTGATTTCAGCCAGTTCCGCGCTTCCTATCTGAAGAGTGGCGCTGTGCCGCAGGGTGGTACCGGTAATGTTCTTTCCTATCCGACCGGCGCGGGCGCCAGCAACTCTTCGGCCCTCTACGACCCTGATAAGAAGCTCGCAATCGTCGGCACTGCCGGTGGTGGTGTAGTAGGCGTAGATGTTACCAACTTCAACACTCCGACCCAGGCGTGGCGGTTTTCTCCGACCGGCGTAAACTTCGATACTACTCCTGTACTTTATAACGGTGTAGTGTACTACGGTGGTGGCGACGGCAAAGTCTACGCTATTAAAGAAAGCGATGGCACGCAGGTCTGGGCCAGCACTGTGGCCGGGTCTGCTATCCCCTCTTCGGTAGTGGTAGATACTGATTCCGCTTACTTCACTGCGGCGGATGGTAAACTTTACGCTATTAACCTCAACGATGGTACGCCCAAGTGGCAGGCTCAGGCAACCGGTACAAACCTGGTTAATCTGTTCAGCCCGATCATTGTCAACAACACCATTTATGTCGTTGGCAGCGATAATAAAGTTTACGCTTTCAACAAGGACGGATCGCAGGTAGCCACCACCACCTGGAACTCCCCGGCGCTTGATGGTAGCGTTGTAGCTCGCCCGTCCTATGCCAATGGCCGCTTCTATGTTGGCACCAGTAATGGTACGCTCTACGCCCTCAACGGCAACGGCACCATTCAGAGCCAGCATACCTTCACTGCGACCAAGGCCATCTACTCGACCCCGGCGATTGCCAGTGTCGGCACCGGCACTCGTGTATACGTAGGCACCGATGACGGTAAAGTCTACGGCCTGGACGCCACCAATCTGGCGGCCGCTCCGGTCTGGACCTTTACGGTTGGCGCTGCCGTACGCACCAGCCCGGCAGTAGTTGACGGGTTCGTTTACTTCGGCGCGCAGGATAACAAAGTTTACCGGGTAGAAGCCAGCAACGCCGCTAACAGCGCTGTACTGGCGACTGCTGGTGCTGTCTTTGACCAGAATTCCCCGATAGTAAATAGCGGTTATCTGGTAATCAATACCAGCGCCGGTATACTGCACATAATCAAGTAGTAAACCTGCTGTCTCTCATTTTCAGTAATGAGGAATAGCAATAGAAACCAAAAGAGCCTGGCTAATCGTCAGGCTCTTTTGGTTTTTAGGAGTACGATGTGACACATTATTATTGTCACTACACTGCATATGAAATTGATTGTAAGGCTTCTGCCAGACCATCGAGTTGCCGGGCTAATTGCTGGGGAGCAGAAAAGAAAGGCGAATGACTGGTTTCCAGGCTTAATACTTCCTGGCAGGGCATAGCGGTATACATCTGGCGCTGTATTGCGGGGGTTAGCGCCTTATCCTGGAGGCACTCAATATAATAGCGGCGGACCTGCCCATAGCGCTCAGGAGTTATATGGATGGGAGTGCCAACCGGAGCGTTCGGTTCTGGAACAAATTGTGACTGAGCCCAGGCAATATCCTCTGCTGAACAATCAGCGTATAGTGCCGGCGCAATTGCCTCATCCCGCAACAGATGGTAGCCTCCTTCTTCGTTAAGAATCAGGTTTTGAACTATCAAAGAATCCCTGTCACCAAGTGCGACCTGAAGCATTGACTGACCATCCTGTAAAAGGTAAGCCGCCAGATAGACCAGACTTTTCACCCGGTCAGGAAGTGCTTCAGCCACTTCACTGATCACAATTCCTCCTCGGCTATGCCCCACCAGCACCACCGGGTCAGCCTGCTCATTTATTACCCGGCAAATCGCTTCGGTATAAGATTTCAAACTAATCGCGGAAATTGGGGTCTGGTCGGAGCCATGTCCGGGTAAATCTGGGGTGATAACCCGATGACCGGTTGCTCTTAACTCTTTCGCTACTTTATTCCAGCACCATGCACCGTGCCAGGAACCGTGTACCATTACAAAAGTAGCCATATTTTCCTCCTTGATTTTTGGTTAAAATTCGTAGCCTCCTGCATATACCAGGTGAGGATGCTTCGCTTTTAGTTTAGCAAAAGACCAAAAAAGAACCTTGAGGAAAATTACGTAGATTAACCGAGAGCCATACGTAGGTGTAGATAGCAGGTTACCTATTCTTAATATCTATTCTTTTGGAGATAATTTGACTAATCCTTTTTCAACCGCCCATAGAGCTATTTGTGAGCGTGAAGAGAAACTTAGTTTGGAGAGGATGTTTTCAACGTGTTTTCCTACCGTCCGCTCGCTTAAAACCAGTTCGGTAGCAATAATTCGGTTAGATTTTCCTTGACCGATCAATGTAGCAATTTCTTTTTCACGCCGAGTTAGTCTATCAAAAGCATCATGAGATATCCGGCGAACTTGAGTCGGGTTCAGGACAACTCGAACCGAAGGAAAAAGAAGCGCTACCCGGTTTTCAAATGCCGCTTTTAGGGCCGGGTCAGTAATATTACCGGCTAGTTGAGTCAAAGTTTGTCCGGTGAATTGTTCGGTCCTGCCCCTTTCTTCGGTCTTTTCTAATATTTGATAAGTTTGACCGAGTACCAGAGAAATTCGCCAGATTTGAGATCTATACTCTTGATTTTGGCTAGTGGCAAGCGCCTCTCGCAAAAGCACTTCAGCCTCAATCAGTTTGCCTGCATCCTGTTTCAGAGCCAGCATCGCCTCCGCTCGGAGCAACCATAAGCGGGGTACTTCTTTACCGGATGAAGCAGTAGCTACCAGCCGGTCCACAATTGGAAATACTTGATCGGGATGGCCGGTAGCCAGCTCCAATTCGGCTTTAGCACACCACAAGTGACGTTGAGCCTGAGTCTGAAGCGGTGCAGTGGGAGATAATAAATTCCTCAAAATTTCCCCGGCTCGCTCGAAATAACCCTGTCTTGTGAGGACCGATGCCAGAAGTCCGCCGATTACCCCACACAGGTAAGGCGAGCCAAATTTATTCGCCACTTCCAGCGACTTTTCTAAATGCTCGGTCGCCCTGTCTAGATCCAGCAAATCACCATAGATTGCACCAAGAGCATAATGAGCATTTAGTATCCAGCCCTGGTGCCCGGTTTGATGAGCAATCAACAGGCCAAAGTTAGCGTATTCCAGCGCTTTTTGGTAATTGCCGTGGGAACCCAGATTCTGTGCCAGAAAAATAAGGGCTACTGCTTCTCCGGTACGCCACCCTAGCTGCCTGGAAAGCGCAAGAGCCTCTTCCCCTGCCGCCAGACTTTCTTCAAGCTTCAAATCCGGCCATGGGCAGGTATTACCAATATAGCTACCGCCGCACAATACCATTAGCGTTAAAATGTTAACGAGACCCTGATAGTCTCGTAATTCTCGAAAAAGAGTACTAGCTTGAGCACAATAATTCAGGCTTTGTGCCAGGTCTCCACTCATAAAACTCGCTACACCAAGCAGGTTATAGGTTGCGGCCAGTCCTGACCGGTCCTTTAACTGCTGAAAAATTGTCAGGACTTCCCGATGGTAGCGCAAAGCATCCAAAGGACGTTCCATATTCATATACCAGTTACCAAGGAGATTGAGGGTAGTTGCCAGATGATTCTGTTCCCCCAAACGACGTACCACTTCGAGAGCTTGCTGGAAATATTGACCTGCCTGAAGGTAATCGCGCTCTCGCCACAAAGAACCAAGCGCCAAAAGGCTATTCCACTCCTCATAGTCCTCTCCCGTTTGGCGGTCCAATTGGAGAGCCTGTGCGTAATCAGTCCTGGCCAGTTCAAATTCTCCCAAAAGTTCGTAAGCCTGGCCTCGTAATCGAAGGGTGAGCGCGGAAGGAGGTATTGCCAGTTTTGAAGCGGCTTCCAGAACCCGGTTCAGATGCAGGATGGTGGTACCGGGCGAATAAAGCGCCTGGCTGTGTTCCCCAGCCTGCTGTCCGTACTCGACAACTTTTCCCCACTCTTCGGCTTGAAAATAATGATAAGCCAAATCAGCCAGGTAGGCTTTAGGAGAAGGTCCGTACACCTGCTGGATGCCTTTAGCAATTTGTAGATGTAAATTCTTACGCTCTCGACGTAATAGTTTGGAATAAACTGCCTGCCTGGTTAGAGCATGTCGGAAGGCATAGAGATCTGCACTCTCCTCTATTATAAGTTGAGCCTCAATTAATTCCTTGATATGGTCCAATAGAACTTGTTCATCTAGCCCATTTAAGGTTTGCAACAATTTGAAATCAAACCGTCGCCCGCTTACCGCCGCTAATCCCAGTAGCTGGCGAGCTTCCCTGCTTAACCGGTCAGTACGGTGTTGTACAACCACCTCAACGCTACGAGGTATACTTAACTCTTCTACTGGCCTGCGCTGCCAGACATCTAAGTGGTGGAAGATAACACCACTGGTAGTAAGCGATTTGAGAATCTCTTCGAGGAAGAAGGGATTACCTTCGGTAAGCTGGTAGAGTGCTTCCAGGAATTCTGCCGGTACTGGCTGATTTAGCTCAAAGATAGCCTGGATAAAGCTATCTACTTCCGGCATTGTAAGTGGAGTAAGTATCTCCTCGTAGGCTAGCCGTTCGCGGTCAAATTGAGCCAGAAAGCTCTTTAATTTCCGTTCGGTTTCCTCGCGCCGGTAAGTCATCAACAGCATTATTGGCTGAGTGCTTAACTGGCGAGCAAAATAGAGCAAAAAGTCCAGGCTGGCTTCATCACTCCAGTGCAAATCCTCGATGAGTATCAGGAGGGGCTGGGCTTGCTTGAAAAAAAAGTTTGCAAGCCCCTGCCATAACAAGCGCTTCTCTTGCTCAGGAGCAAGCTTTTCCCCATTACTATCGTTACTAAATTTAGGCACCTCAGGTAGTAATTTGTAAAGAAGAGGCGCAGCAGGCTCAAAAAGTTCAGCAAGTTGTGTCTCGGAAGGATGATGCCGGTTAAGGTAGGCACGTACTAAATCCACTATCGGGGCATAGGGAAAACTATGATCACCTTCAAAACAACGTCCTTGTAACATGGTTGGAGAATGTTGGGTACTGGATAACACCCTGGTACTAACTTCAGTCAGCAAGCGTGATTTACCAATGCCGGCTTCACCCGAAATGAAGGCGGCCCGACCTTTTCCAGTGAACGCTTTCTCAACCAGCAGGAGCAACTGTTCCAATGATTGCTTACGGCTGATTAAGACAGGACAAATAACCGGTTTACCTGTAGGAGTAGTCATTTTCAGCCCACTTATTACCAGAGCCTGATCAATTCACAATAGCAGCGCCAGAATTTGATTCAGTTTTATTTTTGGGATTTAAATAGGTCATTCTCATTATAAATACCACGAAAGAAAACAGACTGCCTAATAATTATACACAAAACTGAGGAAAGCACAGCTTAAGAAGCTGTTTGAGGAATGAAGTAATCAAAAAGATTCTGGCGGATACCACGAATCAAAAAGCGCCATCTTTCTAGAAAGATTTGGCGCTTTAAGTTTTTTCCAGGTGAAGAAAATTAGTCGCGCTGGCTCTTGCGCCGCTGTCGCTGCTGGCTCTTCTTCATTTTCTCACGCCGCTCAACGCCTTTAGATACAAAGAAACGTTTGCGTTTGTATTCGCTCAACACGCCGGCGCGTTTTACTTTCTGGCTGAAGCGGCGAAGCAATGCCTCAAAGCTTTCGCCTTCTTCCTGTGTAACCTGCAAAAAAATCACCCCTTTCTTGGCCGGGCCACTTAAGGCTCTAGTTCCGGTTCGGCTTCTGGGTATTATAACACGTTTTGCAGAAAACAGGAACTCCTTCACGCGGCACAAATGGTACTTCGGTCCTGATTCCACAGCTCGCGCAAACTATAGGATAGCGTTGGCGTTCCATCTGGTCATAGCCGCCTCGATTACCGTACCCGCTATCCTGGTTGTCGTAATAACCGCCACCGGTACTGCGCTGATTACCGTAGTAAGAACCGGAGTTGTTGCGCTGGTTGTTGTAATAGCCGCCACCGCTGTTTCCGCGCTGGTTGTTGTTGTAACCACCACCATTCCCGTTGCGCTGATTGCCGTAGCTGTTACCATTGCTGTTGCTGCGCTGATTATTGTAATAGCCGCCACCGTTGCCGTTACGCTGATTGCCGTAGCTATTACCATTGCCACCGCGCTGGTTGTTGTAAAGGCCTCCCCCGGAACTACTGCGCTGGCTACCATAACCAAAGCCGTAATTACCACTATAATTGCCGTAGCTACTGGAATTATTACGCGAGTTCCCGGTATAATTATAGGAGTTTCCACCACCTCCGAAGTTATTGTTACCGTATGAATTCCCGTTTCCCTGTCCGCTATAGCTACCTCCCCTGTTGCTACCCTGTTTCCGAGCATTCCGGCAACTATTGCACCGTACCGGGTCGTGCTCAAACCCCTTCTGGGCATAAAACTCTTGTTCCCTTGCTGAAAAAATGAAATCTTCGCCGCAATCACGGCACATTAATATCTTATCTTCCCGTTCGACACTCACGATAAACTCCTTTGACACAGGTCAATCTGGTGAAATTTAAATAATGGATAGAATCTGAAATCATGGAAACCGACAGGTAATGCGAAAAACAAGTAAATAACCGTATAACCGACTTGAATGCGCTAAGCCTATGACTTGTAAATCTATGGGGAAAGCGTTAATGCTTTACTCACGTTCACTTACTCGCGCAGGATAAGTGACTTCAACACAGACACCGGAGACTAAAAAGATACAGGCCTTTGATTAAGAGCAGGCATAATCACAATAACCGAACGTGGTCTGTTGAGAACAGGTGAGAATTGATTACAAAAACAACCATAGCAGGTCTAATTCCAAATTTCTATTATAAACAAGGCTGGATGGCGTGAAGCTGGTATAGCTTTAGCGCAATAACCTATCCACCGATTAGAGGAGCATAAGCAGGGAGGTTTCTGTCTTTCAGAGGAACTGCGCTAAATTAATTACGGACTTGTAGCTTCTACGCTACTCTCCTGTACGCTATTCGACACTAAAACTAATTCAATAAGAGTTAGGAGTTATAATACCTTTTGACCACTCCATCTCGTTTGAGATATTATACTGCCTTTTTGGCGTTAAGGCAATAGTAAAAATGGCACAGAATTTTGGAATATAGACAATTAGTAATCAAGAGTTCGTCAGTTAACGCTGGTTCTCTAGATTTTCTATTAAGATGCAGTCAAAAGTAAAAATCCGAATTTCTTTATGTAAAAGTTGGACATGGCTTGAGGCCTAAGCTATAATGAAAGCAAGAGCAGTATTAAACATTTTTTATAGGTGGACATTTTAAGGAGAAAAAAGTGAAAGTACTGGTAACAGGCGGGGCCGGTTATATCGGCTCCCATACTGTCCGCGAACTGGTAAACAGGCAGCATGAGGTAATAGTGCTGGATACTCTGGAACTGGGACACCGGCAGTTGGCAGAAGCAGCAGGCGCCTCAAAGCTTATTGTTGGTAGCACGGCAGATCATGCTCTTCTGGACAAGCTTTTTCAGGAAGAGCGCCCGGAAGCGGTTATTCACTTTGCAGCATATAAAAACGCCGGTGAGTCGGTAGAAAAACCCGACAAATATTTCAACAATAATGTCTATGGCACTCAGTCTTTGCTCGATGCGATGCGCCGCAATAACATCAATAACTTTATTTTCTCCTCAAGTTGCGCGGTTTACGGAACACCTGAAAATGTTCCGGTCTCTGAAACCAACAATCCTACCCATCCGGAAAGCCCTTATGGCGAAAGCAAGTTGATGGTGGAAAAAATCCTGAAGTGGTACGATGTCGGATATGGGCTGAAAAGCGTCAGTTTACGCTACTTCAATGCGGCGGGCGCTTCGCTGAACGGTAAGCTTGGTGAGGATTGGAGTGTTACTCTCAATCTGGTCCCGCTGGTCATGAAAGCCGCCCTGGGTAAAGCCGCTTCGATTAAAGTTTTTGGTACTGATTACCCTACTCCTGATGGAACCTGTATTCGCGATTACATTCACGTGGTAGACCTGGCAATTGCACACGTCCTTTCCCTGGATTACTTGCTGGATAAGAAACAGACCAATGTTTTCAACCTGGGAACCGGGAAGGGTAGCTCAGTAAAAGAAGTAATTGATACTACCAAACATATTACAGGATCAGATTTTAAGGTCGAAAATGTAGCCCGTCGTCCCGGTGACCCGGTGGCAATCTGGGCGGATAGTTCTAAAGCTCAGCAAGAACTGGGCTGGAAAACTCAGTACGACCTTGAGACTATTATTCGCACGGCCTACGAATGGCATAAGAATCACCCTGAAGGGGTTTAAAAGCGCTAAAAAGCGGGCTTCTCGCGAAGCCCGCTTTTTATTTGTTTTTCTGTTTGCCTGTAGTCTTTAACTTCTAGAGCGCGAACAAGTTCAACAGCCTGTCACCGGCTTTTTCCAGAGCTAATAATGACTGGCCATGCTGAGCCCGTTGCACATTCTGTAGAGCAGCCACGTTAACTCCGGTAGACTGGCCTTTGGTCGAAACTAATATTGCTTCGCCCTTCGGTCCAACCAGTACCGCACCGGCAACTTTATCCTCTTTGGTCATCTCAATTGTGATTACCCCGACGGTCGCCCGGCCTTTTGCCGGGTACTGTTCGAGTAAAGTCTTTTTACCCTGACCGCTGGCTGTTACTACCAGCAAGCTCATTTTGGTTTCGCTACCGGCAGGCGCATAACTCGCACTGACTACTTCAACACCAGTCTGCAAGCTGATAGCCTGGATACCCTGGCCCTGGCGACCCTGCTGGGCTCGTACATCCCCATCCGAGAAGCGCAAGGTCTGTCCTTTGTCGGTCGTTACCAAATAGTCGCCCGGTTCGGCAGAGGCTTCTTCGGCAGGAGCGGGCAGATAGAACGCTGTTAGTACGGCATCTCCATCGGCCAGCTTAAAGTCGGGAATAGCTTCTTCCCCGGCAGTCCGATACTCACTAACCGGTGCTTTCTTGATTTTTCCCTGCCGGGTGAATTCCACGATGTAACCCGGGTCGCCAAAGTCGGAGACCGTGATTAGCGCTACGATCTGCTCACCTTTATCCAGGTTAAGACGTTCTTTCAGATTTTCGCCTTTGCCTGCCCGGGTTCCTTCCGGCACATCATTTACCGGCATACCGAAGGCTCGACCCTGGTCTGTGATAAAGACCAGATGATCCTGAGTACTGGATAGAACTGGCGCAAAGGCCAGTTGTTCATCTCCCCTGGTAAGGGCATAAGTAGCAGAGGAGGCGGTTTTCTTGCTCTTACTGTAAGTATCAACCGGCACAGTTTTGATGCCGCCGTCCCGAGTCAGGGCTACCAGCAACTCCTTGCGGTCTACGATACTGGCGATTTCCTCTACCTCACCGTGCGCCGAACCTTCGGCATCGATTACCGTGCGGCGAGCGTCTCCAAAACGCTTGACCAGCTCGTTCATTTCTTTCTTAAGCTGGGCTACCAGCTTTTCAGGACTCTCCAGCAAAGCCTTAAGCTCGGCAATTCGTTCTACCAGCTCATCTTTCTCGGCCTTGTACTTCCCGGCATCCATTCGAGTGACCTGAGAAAGGGTCATATCGGCGATAACGCTAACCTGCCGTTCACTCAACTTATATTTCGACTGAATCTTGGCGCGAGCCTCTTCGCGGGTAGCGGCCTCCTGGAAAATTTTGACAATCTGTTGAGCGTTGGCGCTACCTATAATCAGGCCTTCCACAATGTGCAAGCGTTCCTGGGCTTTATTCAGATCATACTGGGTCCGGCGGCGCAAGACATCCTGCTGGTGCTGGTTCCAGAAGTTCAGCAACTCCAGCATACCGGTCTGTTTTGGCTGGCGAGCGGCTTCCATTGCATCACCGAACAGGAAAACCATCTGCGCCGTAATCGCAATCTGTAAGTCAGTATCGGCGTAAAGTTGCTGCAAAACCTGGGTGGGCTGGGCGTCTTTCTTCAGTTCCAGCACAATACGCAGGCCTTTTTCAGTATCACTTTCGTCTCGTACATCGGGAACGAGACCTTCCAGTTTCCGGTCATTAATCGCTTTAACAATGCTGGCCTTGACGCGATCTTTGCCAATGGGCGGGATAGCCACCACAATCAGAGAACGCTGGCGAGTGCGGGGATTCTCTTCCAGGCGCACTTCGCTACGCACGATAATCCGGCCTTTCCCGGTAGTCAGGTAATCTTTGATGCCATCAATACCCATTACCCTGCCACCACCGCTGAAGTCCGGCCCCTTGATGTAGGTCATTAACTGTTCAACAGTCATTTTAGGGCGATCAAGCAGGGCAATTGCGGCACGCATTACTTCGGTCAGGTTATGAGGCAGAATATTGGTAGAAAGACCCACCGCAATACCACTCGAAGGATTTACCACAGGCGGAATACGACCCGGTAGATAATCGGCTTCCAGCACGCGAGGATCTTGCTTGTAGGTTGGATGGAGCGGAACGGTCTCTTTTTCAATATCGGCCATCAGCGCTTCGGCCAGTGGGCTAAGCCGGGCTTCCGTGTAACGGTAGGCTGCGGGCGGATCACCGTCAATCGAGCCAAAGTTACCCTGGCCTTCAATCAGCGGATAGCGCATGGTAAAATCCTGGGCCATACGTACCATCGCATCATAAACCGAAGCATCGCCGTGAGGATGATAATCACCCAGGATCGAGCCGACGATTTCAGCCGATTTTACAGTGGGGCGGCTGGAAAGGTAACGGCGATTTAACATGCCGTAAAGGATGCGGCGCTGCACCGGTTTAAGACCATCGCGAGCATCGGGCAGGGCGCGTTCGGTCACCACCGAAAGGCCATAAGCCGCATAAGCTCTTTGCAGAATTACACTAAATTCTTCCGATTGAATATTATTATCAAAAATTGTTGCCATTTTCTCTCTCGTACTTATTCAATGCCGGCTACATTCAGGCCTGTCCGGGAGGCTCTTTTCTTTCTGGGACGTTTTGGCCTTGCCAGGGCACTTGCATGCGCGCAAGTTACCCACTTTTCTAAATCTGCCATATTCTCATTCATGGCCCTTGGTATTAAAACCCAGTGGTTGACGGGTTTACCTTCAGCCTCAAAACGCCAGACATCGGCGCCTTCCAGGGATAATAATTCCTGGTACTGCTCAAGCTCGGTTAACTTCAGACCGATGCGCCCATCTCTGAAGGCAATCGCATAAATAGACTCGCGGGCAAAGAGAGCGTCACAGCCAAACATATAGCGATGAGTCACATCGGGCAGACAATCCGAAGCCTGTCGCAGCAAATTAAGGGCTGCCTGCATATTGTTCTTCAATTCAGCCTTCCCGGTCATTTTATCCCTCGATTGTGACGTTTATTTGCTGCCTGATAAGTGACACCCTCGTGTCACTCTGATTTGGTACAGTCAAAAACTCGCACAGATTTATCAAGTCCAGCAAGCGCGATACCTGTTTCCAGTTCTCCGGCAACTCCCCTCCGGCCCTGCGATACCCTTCCACAAAGCCGGTTTCAAAATTCGTAAGGGAATAACCTCTATCCCGAAAGAGATTACCGATATCAAACAAAGGTGTACCGGAGTGCGCCCATTCCCAGTCCAGCACCGCGCTTACTCGCCAGCCCGTCTCAGTCTGAACCATCAAAATATTTGAAGGATTAAAATCGGCGTGAACAAGCGCTTTTTGCTCGCCCAGCGCCTCTACCTGGTGAGCGTTAGTGCGAATAAACTGAGTAAGCCGGGTCTTTAGTGTTTTGTCCAGGCGTTCGGCGCAAATCGGATTTTCGAGACAGCTTTCCAGGTAGGCACGCCAGCCTTGCTCTTCCCCGGCCTGTTCAACCTGGGGAGCGGCAAACTTTAAATCAGGACCGAAAAAACCGGCTTGCTCGAACTGGTACTTACCGATTCCCGCCAGGGTTTCACCCACAGCCCGGCCAACTGCCTGCATTTCAGTAGTGTTTACCGCAGATAGCAACTCTTCAAGTAGTACTCCGGGCATCCACTCAAAAATAGAATAAGGCCGGGCGTATTTTTCGCCTTGAAAGTCCGCATAGTAAATTGTTGCTACCGGGACTGTTTGATGCACCAGCTTAAAAAGTTCATACTCTTTCCGGCAAGTCTCAGGCTGGCGCATATATATTTTCAGAACCAGCGCTTTGGGATTATCCGCCAGTTGAACCCGGTAATTAGTGTTGGTCAGGCCACTGTCGATTAACTCGACGGAGGCTACTTTTCCTCCACCGAGCCTTTCAGCGGCAGGCATGAGCAGGCTTTCTATAGTTCTGGCATCAAGCCTGACCTGCTCAAACCGGCGGTTTTGGTCGTCTGCCATTAACCTCTCTTTGGCCGTTTCCGGATTAATAATCCAGCTCGGCTACTTTGCGGGCGTGGTCGGCCAGGAAAACCCGGCGGGCTTCCGCATTGGTGTCTTCCATCAACTGGCTGACCAGTTTCGCCGCCAGGAGCGAATCTTCTATCGTGACGCGCTTGAGAGTACGGGTGTTCGGATCGAGGGTGGTTTCGCGCAACTCCTTCGGGTTCATTTCACCCAGACCTTTGAAGCGCTTGAACTCCAGGTTCGCCGCATCCGGATGCTGCCTCAGAAAATCATCCCGGGCGGTGTCATCCAACAGCCAGATTACTTTGCCCTTGTACTTGACGGAATAAAGCGGCGGGCAGGCAATGTAGACATGGCCCCGCTCGATCAGGTCAGGAAACTCCTGGTGGAAAAGAGTCAGCAGCAGACACTGGATATGCAAGCCGTCCACGTCAGCGTCCGCCATGAAGATGATCTTACCGAATTTCAACTTGCTGTAATCGAAAACGGCCCGAGTACCTGTTCCCAGCACGTTGATGATGGTGCGAATTTCCTCGTTGGCTACCATCTTTTCCAGGTCGGCTTTGGCCACGTTGAGCGGCTTACCACGCAGCTTTAGAATAGCCTGGTAATCGCTAAAACGGCCCTGGCTGGCTGTACCGCCGGCGCTATCACCCTCTACAATCAGCAACTCCGCCCGGGAAGGATCGCCGGTATTACATTTTAAGAACTTCTTGCTGACAGTAGTATCAATTAATTCGCCGCTCTTACCCTTGCCCGTGCGAGCCAGTTCTTCGGCCAGTTGAGCCTCGTTGCGGGCTTTCTGCATGGCCTGAATTTTCTTGAGCCATTCTTTTGCCGCCGCCGTCTGGCTTTCCATCCACTCGGAAAGCCCTTCGTTGACAATACTGCGGACAATACCTTCAACCGGGCCATTATTCAAGCGGTCTTTGGTCTGGCCCTGGAACTGCGGGTTATGTAGTTTTACCGAAATTACGGCGGTCAAACCCTGCTGAATCACATCGGGGCGAAAACCCTCTTTTTCCCGGTTTTTGATAATACCGTACTTAAGAGCGTAATCGTTAACCACTTTAGTCAGGGCCGCTTTGAAGCCTGTTTCATGCACCCCACCGTCTCTGGTTCTGACGGCGTTGGCAAAGCTCATTAGCTGCGTTTTGTAGCCTTTATTGGGTTGCAAAGCTACTTCCACCGAAACATCATCTTTAATTTTGATGACAGAAGCTACCTGCCGGAAGAGTGGTTGGGCCTCGGCATTCATATCACGGATATAGTCGGGCAGGCCTTCTTTTGAGAAGAAAGTGAATTTTACCTGGGCCTCGGCATTTTCATCCCACAAATCGAGGTGAATCGAAACACCTCTGTTCAGGTAAGCGGCCGCTTTCAGGCGCGACTCCAGCATTTCGTGCGGGTAATAAACATCGCTATCGAAGATAGTGCGATCATACTTCCAGCGCATCTGAGTGCCATGCAAGTGCGAATCGCAGGGCGTAACGGAATGCATGAGGGCTTTGCCGCGGGCAAACTCCTGCCGGAACATCCGGCCCTCTTTCCAGATAGTTAATTCCAGTTTTTCTGAAAGAGCGTTGATAACGGTTGTACCGACGCCGTGCAAACCACCGGCTGTTTTATAAGCGCCTTCTTCGAATTTACCGCCCGAATGCGGTACGGTCAGGATAACCGTGGCGGCGGGAAGTTGCTTGCCCTGATATTTCATCGGGTCGAAGGGCATACCGCGCCCTTCATCACGCACGGTAACCCAACCCTCTTCATCTATCGTAATCCAGATATTTTTACCGTAACCGGCGTTAAACTCATCAATACTGTTATCGAGCGCTTCCCAGATCAGGTGCATCAGACCGCTGGTAGTGGTCGCGCCGATATACATGCCGGGGCGGTGCCGGATAGCTTGAATCCCTTCCAGCACCTGGATGTCGGCACTGGTATAATCTTTCTCACCTTTTTTTACTTTGGAAAAACTTTCGCGGCGAGCTTCTATCTCAGGATTTACCTGCGGCTTAAGTGCCAGGGCGCCCTGCGTTTCCGTATCCTGGTCGATAGTATCCAGGTCCTGGGGCAATTCCATATCAAAGAGCGATTGCTGCTGAAAATTCTTCTTACTCTTAGCCCGCTCGGCGTTTTGCTTGGTTGTATTTTTATCTACCATTTGTGTTCTCGCCAATTTAATACCTCAAAAAAACTTTTACTGAGCAGTGCAAGCAGGATGCTTCCTTCCAGCAAGCGGAATTGGCCTGCCGAGCCGGTGCGGCACTTCTCAGTAAAAGCTAATAAAATCTATGCTTAATCCTCGCGAGCAAAAGTAGCTCCGGCGAGAAGGCCAGAAGTGTAGACCGGGCGAAGCCTGACGCCCTGCAAAAGCTCAGGAAAATGTGACCATGCACACCAGCGAAAATAGAACATTTGTATTATAACTTCTTTTTTCGCCAATGTAAATGTACAATCCGCCACTTATTGAATTTGGGCCGCTCTGACCATTCCTCTTTCCGCGCATAACCGGATGGCGCTGTTCGTGCCATTATAGAGGCATATCTGCCTTCCGGTCAAAATCTTTTTTAAATTTTACTACGCTTTATACTTTATGTAAAGTAGCTAAATCAAAAGGTTTATGCTTTTGTACTACTAATCTATCATTTAATTATATGCTAATGGTCTCTGTATTGCTAACTAACCAGGCGTGGCCCATGCTGCTTTTCAGCAAGCATGAGCAGCATGTAGGAAACCTTTTAGGAAACTTTCTTAATTGAAGAAGCTTTGCTTTCCAGGTAGGTCGATTGGTGAAATGAGGCTGAAACTTCATTTCGGGAGGAGATTAATAAGTATGCCAGTCGCGACCAGGCAAAATCTATTATCTGGAGGCGATAGACTATATCGAAAACGTACAATAAGAGGAGAAACACTTTGTTAAAAAAGAGATCTTTCAAAACAGGCGTGGCCGTAACTTTACTGGCCTTAAGCCTGGCGGCTTGTGGAGATAACAATAACAACCCAACTTCTACCAGTAGCGCTTCAAATAGTTCTAGCGGAGCTACTACTGCCGGAACTACGGCAGGAACAACAGCAGGCGCTTCTACGACCAGCGCTGCCATGACCACTTCGGCAGCTATGACAACCTCGGCTGCCATGACTACTGCCGCCGGTGCTACGACAGCGGCCAGTGCTGGCGGTAGCACCGGATCAGGCACCACTACGGCTAATTCCAGCTCGGCTACGGGTGGCGGAACTGTTACAGCCGGAACCGGCGCAGGGGCCAATGGCGCTCAGAGCAATTCCACCGGTGGCAACAGTGGTGGTACCGGGGGCGGTGCTACACTGGGCAGCCTGGGTATTCCGGTCTTTCCCGGTGCTAATCCCGTCAACATCAGCACCGGCGGACAAAACACCCTGGTTTCGACCTTAGCCCCCGGTTTGAATAATGCCCAGGCAGTCGCTTTCTCAACGGACAGTCAGCCTGCTGATGTAATTTCCTTCTATAATCAGAGATTGACCGCCAACACCGGCTCATCCGCCAGTGGAACCTCCTCTACTACGGCGGCGGCTACCACAGCAGCTTCGGCTACCACCAGCGCGGCTGGCAGTGGTGTAAGCTCTGGCTCTAGTTCTAGCGCTTCAGGACAGGTCGCTTCTTACACCTGTACCGGGTTGACGGCCACAGGTAGCGGTTCTGTCACCGGCGCGGTAACTCCTCCAGGCGGTGGAACCGGAACCGGCGGAACGGGCAGTACCGGTGGTTCGGGAGCCGCAGCAGGTAGCGGAACCGGGTCTGGCACCGGCAATAACGGTGGTGGAACCGGTGGCGCGGGTAGCTCTGGCGGTGTACAGGCTGGCAGCGCCTCGCCTGCCGCTGGCGCATCGAGCAGCGGTAGCTCTAATGGCTCCCTTAGCTGCAAACTGGTTGGAGTGCAGCCTTTAACCAGCCTGATTCCCGGCATGAGCGGTGGTAGTAGCAGTGCGGCAGGCGCCACAACCTCCGCTGCCACTAGCGGCGCTGCCACAACCATGGCTGGAGCTACTACTGGCGCTGCGGTCGGTGGTGTTACCCCAGGCACAATGACAACACCGGGTGCCAGCGGTTCCACTACGGGAACTACTACTCCTACTATGTTGCGAGTAGCTGCCTTTGGTCCACTGGATGCTACAACTATTCAGGCTCTCAGCAGCCAGTTACCGGATGCCGCGCGTAATCTGAAAACCAATCAGACGCTGGTAATGATTATCGCTGGTCGCTAGCTTGTAAAAGCGCCTGGAGACTGGTGAGTTAAATCTCCAGACAATCTCAATCCTCGCAAAAATTTGGTCATCTCGAAATTCAACGAGATGACCAAAAAGACCTCGCCGCTACTGGAGAGGTCTTTTTTGATTCTACTACAGGGCTGCTCTGATATTTACTCAACAAGTCTTTCGACCGGCATCTGGAACTCGGTTACAAAAGCGGATGGATCGAGATTCGGATCAAATACGTGGTGAATCTGGCGTGTAGAACCGAAATTTTGAAAATCCTTTTCCTCTACCCAGCTTCCTAAAGCCTGGTACGCCTGGTTAGCCGTTTCAAAACTACCCTGATAGGTAACACTGGCAACCAGGTCAAGTTGAGGAAGTTCATAGACCTTGACTCGCTCATTACCTGGGACCGCATACTCCAACTGCTCTATTACTTCCACTTCAAAACCTTGCTCCGGGTCATTATCCTGTGAGAAGTGCCATAGTACCATGCTGGGCCGAACTTTAGTAAAACCGAATTGGGCCAGGTAGGAGCGTAACTCGCCGAAAAGGCCGCTCAGAATACCGTATTGGGGTACTTTTTGTCTGATAGAAGCCACCAGCATAGGCTCAACTTTTTTGAGAGTAACTTCATAGTTGCCGGTCAATGCCATTTCGATACCTCCTGACTCCAACTGAGCTAACCAATTTTCCAGCCGCTTCAGGTGTAACCGGATTTGCTCAAGTTGCTCCTGAAATTCGGCCTGCTTCAAAAGCAGCATTCCTTTAAGTTGTTCGGTAGTTAATTCCCTGTCCAGCATCAGTCCAATCTGTTCCAGCGATAAACCCAGTTCTTTGAGCGCTAGAATCCGGTTTAGCCGTGGCAACTGGGTGGTGGAGTAGTAGCGGTACCCGGTGAAAGAGTCTATTTCCTGGGGCTTTAATAAACCCAGGTCCTCATAGTGGTGGAGAGTGCGAATAGAAACCTGACCCAACCGGGCAAATTCACCTATCTTGAACATTTTGATTCAAACCTTTTACGGTACAACGAGTGCCTGAGAAAGCATAGTAACTTGCCTTAAGCAGTATAAAGCCACACGTAACGTCAGAGTCAAGTCTTGCTGTTAAAACGTCTGGGAAAACAAAAGGCCTGTTTTTCAACAGGCCTTGCTACGCTTAATTTTATATCCTAACGCGGTCTACGCGCACTGTACATATATGTTTCGTCAACCTCTATGTTGTCGTGCTTATCCACAAAATAGCTATCGAGACGGCCTAACAGGTAGAAAAGCGCGGTAAAAAAGGCCAGCAAACCGATACCGGCCGCAATTACTAAAACCACATTACCCGGGTTAAGAGAACCTGTCCGCACATTTACATCATTGTTCAAAAGTAAATAAGCGCCCGCGCCAAAAACACCGAGAATTAGCACCAGGGATACAACGAATACGAAGTTGAAAAAAGGTCCATGTCCATAACGGTTCATAGATGAGCCTCCTTATCTAATCTGGGGGCTACTGATTTGAGAGGTAGCCAGCGAAACCTACCAGTTCTGCGATTATTTACCACTTACTTTACGTGGAATGCTCTCAGACAGTTTCATGTTAACACTCTTGTTATAAGAAGTACTATGACCATAATCACTGTTAGTATCATCAAGCCAAAATATTATTAAAATAAAAGTTGTTGAAGTAACATAACAGCTTTGTTTAGCTCCTACTAGGAGAGGTTAACTAAAATTATCAGCGGTAGCGGCTTTACTGGCACACCTCGTGCAACTTCTTATCTGTGTCAATATTTAAAGTAGGAGCTTGCTACCAAACTCTTCGAAAAGAATTTCTGTAGCAACTTTTTAAATCATTATGACGGCCAGCAGAAGCTGTGCTCCAGCTAAATCCAGGCATAATCTTATTCCTTTAACTGGCCGTAAAGTACACAGAATTTATAGTTAAGCCTTAAAAACAGGTGATGGAGAAAGGGTGTTAAGAGATGAAGGCGAGTAATTTAAAAGGATTGGCTGTTCTAAACCTCGGTAGTGCCGAAAAAGTAGGAACCATTCATGATGTCTGGTTAGATCTAACCACCGGCAGAATTACTGCTTTTGATGTTAAAAAGGTCAAAGGCAATGAAGTTTTTCATATAGATGCCAGGCAGGTACAGAACCTGGGAGCGGATGCCCTTACTTATAGAGATATGAACAGCGCTGCTCCAGGTACCGTGAGCGCTTTACAGGCACAGCCACAAACCGGAACTATGTCTGCTTCCGGCGCTTCTGCTTATGTTCAACAGGGTAATACCTTCCCTACAGGTGGTACTCAGCATTTGAACGTTGCCACCGGGCCGGCTATAGTTGCCCTCTCCAGATTTGTTAACCATGAAAAAATAGTCAGCGACGCCGGGAATTTGCTTGGAATAGTCAAAGAAGTAATGATTGATCCTGCCAATCTTTCAGTAACAGAATATGAAGTGAGTGAAGGAGGCCTATTTGGCAAGACTCATACCATTCCTGCCGGCCCTGGTATCAAATTTGGGCCAGAGATCGGTATCGTGCCGGATAACCAGTTAAATCAGGGAGGACATCAACATGCCTGAGAGAAATGTACCCTGGGTCATTAAAGGGGTTATATTGGACGTAGATGGAACATTGGTTGACAGCAACAAAGAACACGCTAAAGCCTGGGTTGAAGCTTTTGAAGACAATGGCTACAGGACAGATCTGGCGAAAATCGTTAAAATGATCGGCATGGGCGGAGATAAGCTCATGCCAATGGCTATTGGAGTTGAAAAAGACTCGCCGGAGGGGAAGAGAATTAGCGACAGGCGAAAAGACATTTTCATGCAAAAGTATTTGCCGCACTTACAACCCACACCCGGAGCGCGAGAATTGCTCGAACGAATGCGCCAGGGCGGGTTAATCCTGGTAGTAGCCAGTTCTGCACAGGAAGATGAGTTGCGGCCTTTACTTGAAGTAGCCGGGGCAACCGATCTTCTTCAGCAAAAAACCTCCTCTAATGAAGCCAATGAGTCAAAACCTGATCCTGATATTGTCAATGTAGCTCTAAAAAAGATTGGTTTACCGGCTGCACAGGCTGTTATGATCGGCGATACACCTTACGATATTGAAGCAGCCGCCAGAGCTAGTGTCCCTACAGTTGCCGTCCGTTCTGGTGGCTGGAGTGACTCAACGTTGCGCGGCGCAATTGCGATTTATGATAATCCTGCCGACCTGCTGGCCCACTACGACCAGTCTGTTTTTGGTTTACAGACTGCCAAACTCGTCCGCTAAGACTTAATATTAAAATGTTAAAATCAGAAAAGGCCGGATAGCTGGCAATTAAGAAGCAACCACCCGGCCTTTCGCATTTAACAAAACCAGTCTATCCGGTGTAACTCACCCGGTAAATCGCCCCACCATTGTCGTCACTGATGTAAAGCGCTCCATCCGCTCCCACAATAGGCGCAACCGGCCTGGCCCAGTAACTCTGCTGATCAGGATTAATCCAGCCGCTCGCAAACTCCTGTGCTCCTTTTTGAAGCTTACCGGGTCGGTTAGAAACAAAGCGAATACCATCGCCATAGACTTTACTACGCTCGCCCGGAAAAGAACCATGCTGTACCACAAAGATACCGCCCCGGTATACTTCCGGAAATTGAGTTCCGGTATAGAAAGTAAGCCCCAGTGGAGCGGTATGGGCAGGCAGAGTCAGCAAAGCTCGATCTACCTGATTTGCGCAAAAATCATCCTTACCCTGTCCAAAATCCGGGTCCGGTTTTGGAGGATTGACACCCTGGCAATAAGGCCAGCCGTAATTACCACCGTCGCGCAGAGGTGTTAGCAACTCTGGTGGGTAATCATCACCCAGCTTATTACGCCCGTTTACCCCTGCCCAGAGTAAGTTAGTGGCCGGATCAAACCCGAGGGCTACCGCGTTACGCAGACCGGTGGCATAGGGACGCCCGCCGCTGCCATCCGGGTTAAATTGCCAGATCGAAGCGCGGTACTTATTACTTTCAATACAGATATCGCAAGAAGAACCAATCTGGACATACAGCTTCCCATCGGGCCCAAATACTATCGTGCGGGTATTATGGCCGTTCAGAACCCCGGACTGCCCGGCAGGCAAGTCATTGATGATGGTTTGCGCCGGACCGCGCGGGCTGGTATCGCCTGATTGGTAGGGATAACGGACTACCTTTGTTTCCATGGCTACATATAGATAACCGCCATAGAGAGCAATACCATGCGGATAAGGCGATAGATTGTCGGCGTAAGTGAAAACCTGGTCGGCTACACCGTCATGATTGGCATCTCGCACTATCACTACTTTGCCGACTCCGCCGCCGTTGTTGTTCCTCAACGTTACCAGGATATCGCCGTTTGGAGCCAACACCATCATGCGAGGGTCATTAAGCCCGGCCACGAAGACGCTGATCTTAAAGCCCGGGGGCAGTTTTATTTTATGCTCAGCCTGGTAAGCGCCGGTGCGATACTGCGCAGGTACCTCAAGGGTAGTCTCGATACTCGCGACCGGGGCATCCGGGTAGAAAGGCCCACCTACGATCTGGTTACCCAGCAGGCCCAGCAGCACCTCGTAAGGAGTACCTTTGAATTCAGGATGGTATTCAAACCGGGCGCGTTCAAAATACTGAGTAGTGTAGGTGTGCCCATCCGTTTTACTCAGCTCTTGAAATTCCTCAGAAATAGGATAGCCAAACATCGCCAGACCACCATGCTGCTCCCAGTAATCTTTGAAGCTATGCGCCAGGGTATGGCCTGTGGGAGAATAGTAGTTGAAACCCGGTGCATGGGGGTCGGCCACCGGCTGAAAGGATTGCTCGTGCTCGCGGCCAAGCGTCAATTGACGGCCCAGCAAACCTAACAGCACTTCATACTGAGTGCCTTTGAACTCGGGATGGTACTCAAACCGGTTGCGCTCGAACCACTGCACGATATAAACTTTCTGGTCGGCAGGGTTCATTTCCATAAGTTCACCCGTTATGGGATAGCCAAACTGTGCCAGACCGCCATGACTGCGCCAGTAGCTCAAGAAATGATGTTCATCCGAGAGACTCTGATTGGTCTCTTTGAAGTAAACACTTTCGGCAGCCAGAGCGGTAGAAGGAGTACTTGAGGGTAACAGGTTTGCAGTCAACAGGGCCACTATCGCCAGCGTTATTCCCAGGCCGACTTTGCGAGTAATTGCGACACTCACCAGGTTAACATTATTCAACTTTTCTTCAGCTTTCTGTTTCGTTCCGCTAGAAAATAAACTGCTGCTACTATTAACGCGTGGGTATGCCGGGAGTTACAATGATCTCGCGCACAAAAATAAAAGGGTTTATGTTTATTCTACCATAAACCCTTTTACTTCTATTAACTTCTAAACTCAGGCCATTTCCATGCCTACGCTCCGAAAATCTAGCAAGTTCTGGGAGGAGGTGGCAACGCTTGCGGCTTCCTCGCTGGCAGGGGTTTTCTCCTCAGGAGGTAGAATAATCCATCCACTGCGTCCTTCCTGCTTGTAGTTCCAGGGAGAACAAGGCTGTACATCCTCTAAAAAGATAAAACTGACGTACTTAGACTCCAGTTTGCGAGTAAGAAAATCCTGAGATAAGGCTAATTCGTGACCATAACGTTTACCTAAAGCTTCCACTCTCGCTGGTGTCAGATCTTCGTATTCCTCAACGTTAGCAACTCTGGCAAAGCCCAACACCGGGCCTCCGCTCAGTTTAAAGTAAACAATATCACCCGGAGATACTTGCCCATACGGCAAACTTTTCACGCGGCTAAAGCGAGATTCTATAGTTTTTTCTCCACTAAGAATTTTCTCCAGCACACTCTTGTGACTTAAAATCGCGATATGCTCAGCCATTTTGCACCTATTTATTTTCTGATTGGATTACTAAGCCAATCTGTACCTAACCAACCTGACCAATAATATCGAGTAAACAATTTATAGACAGGAGTTTTCTAACAATATCACTATCAGGTCATTACCTATTATTAAACTTTATTATAGCATTTGTTTCACTACTTGCAATAGGTTTTGAATATACGCAATAGCCTGTGGGTCAGATTCGGGTAATAATGCCGACTCATCGTGTAGAGATTGGTAACTTTCCCCTAAGTTTTCAGACTGACCACAGAGATTTGCCAGCAAAATACTCCAGCAACGCGCTACAGCATCCGGTTCATAACCGCCACCGCCTACTACCAGCAAGCGCCCTTCGCAGAAACGATGCGCCAGGTCATGAGCACGGCGTGTCACGTATTCGTAAAGATGTGTGGAAAGTTTCAAACGAACCATGCGGTCGGTGTAGTGTCCGTCTACACCAAATTGTAAAATGAGCGCTTCTGGCCGGTAAGCCTCAATCGCATCGAGAGCCAGTTCCAAAGCAGGTAAGTATTCCGCATCAGTGGTAAAGCGAGGTAGAGGGAAATTAAGACTATAACCTGTTCCCGCTCCTTCACCGCGTTCAGTATAAGCGCCTGTACCGGGAAAAAAGCGCCCGTCATACTGGTGCAAAGAAACGGTCAGGACAGGTTCGTTATATAGCAAAAACTGCGTGCCATCTCCGTGATGGCCATCTACATCTAAAATTGCAATGCGCTTGTAACCGAATTCATTCTGCCAGCAGCGTACGGCCGCCACAATATCATTAAAAATGCAAAAGCCCGAAACCTTTTCGTACCCGGCGTGATGCAAGCCGCCCGCTACATGGAAAACATGTTGCATCTCGCCTCTACCGATCAGGCGAGCGCCCAGCAGCGTACCACCAACGGCCATGGCGGCCCGGCGATAAACACCCGGCCAGACAGGGGTATCATAACGGTCAAAAGTGCCCTCGCCTATCGCATCCATTTCCTGAATGTGTTTTATGTGCTGCAAGCTATGGACAGTAGCTAATTCAACTTCGCTGGCGATAGTGGGCCGGTAAACAGTCACGTAACCATTTATAGGTCCACCCTGATAACCCAACCTGGTAACACCGTCCGGGATGGCATCCGGGGCTATCAAACCTAAAGCCTGAAACCTGTCCAATCCTGCCCGGTAGCGCCCCCAACTGCGATCCAGGCGAGAGAAGCCTCGCCCATCGTATATTTCATGGTAAATTACAGCCGCCGGGCAGTCCGGCGTCAAAGTATTCGTATTTTCAGGTCTAAACACTACTTTTACTTCTACATTAAATTCAATAATTAACGCCTGGCGTTTTTACGAATAAACGGTTGCTCTACTTCCAGTGCAGTTAGCATGTTGTAAAGGCGTGGTTTGCGATAAGAGTTACCCCAGGCTTCCCGCTCCCGGTAAGCCCTGATTTTATCCATGTCGAAATTTGCCGTAAAGATGCCCTCATCGCGCCCGGCCATTATAACCAGAATATCGTTGGGCACACCGTCCACCGTATCATAGGCTACCGGGTGATAGGCCACCGAATGACCGTTCTGCTGGGGAGCAGCATAGTTTGCCAGGGCTACTCCCACCATATTCTCGTAAGCGCGGGTCTTGAACTGGCTCAGGCGAAGGTCTTCCATAGTGCAGGCGTTAGGAGTGAGGATAATTTCAGCTCCTTTTAGCATTAATATACGGGCGCTTTCGGGAAACTCCCGGTCATAACAGATCATCGCGCCGATTTTAACTGTACCCTGCACGGTATCAAGCGAGCAGACATAAAAGTCTTCGCCGGGCATACAGGCTACTTCTACCCCAAAATCACAGGTATGTGTTTTGGCATAAGTCAGGACGATTTCGCCATGCCGGTCTATAATCGAAACCGTATTGCGTGGACTGCCGGGCCATTTCTCAAGATAGGTGAGAGCAATAGCCATATTAAGCTCTTTAGCTAAAGCCTGGAAATGCTTGATAAAGCTATCTTCAGGACCAATCGCCTGATTTTGCCAGTTTTCTAAGGCGCCTGCATCGGCCCGCCTGTAAAAAGAGTAGCCGATATTCCACATTTCAGGGAAAAGGGCAATATCGGCTCCCTGCAAAGCCGCCTGCCGGCAAAAAGCTTCGCCCTTTTGCAGATTGGCTGCCTGGTCGTTGCCGCAGGAAACCATCTGAAGTAAAGCTACCTTCAGCAATCCCATAAACTCATTCCGTTCTTAATGTCTGATCTTAGCTTTTATAAAATTAAACTATAGTCTCAAGAAACCACAAAGGGATATATGGATAGATTTCTCAAGAAAGTAATCCATCCATATATCCCCAATTGTTAAGCCGTAAGGCGTTCCATTTCGCTCAGCAATTCATTGAAGTAATCAAGGGCGAGCTGAACCGGTTCCGGATGGGTCATATCTACTCCGGCCTGCGCCAGCAGGTTGGTCGGATAATCAGAACTACCGGTAGTCAGAAACTTACGGTACCGTTTCACAGCCGGTTCACCTTCCTGGATCATCTGCTGAGAAAGCGCGGTTGCGGCTGATATGCCAGTTGCATACTGGTAAACATAGTAGGCCCGGTAGAAATGAGGGATACGCATCCACTCCATACTAATCCGGTCGTCTACCAACAGGTCCGGCCCGTAATAGCGCTTAATCAAATCGCTGTACAACTCATTGAGCTTTTCAGGAGTAAGGGCCTGGCCTTCTTCAACCATAGTATGGGCAACTCGTTCGAACTCGGCAAACAAAGTCTGGCGGTAGAGTGTACCTCTGAATTTTTCAAGTTCGTTATTAATTAAGTAGAGCCGCACCTCTTTGTCGGTAGTCTTACCCAGCAAATAATGAGTCAGCAGAGCCTCATTGGTAGTGCTGGCAACCTCAGCTACAAACAAGCTGTAATTGGCATAGATAAAAGGCTGAGTACGATTGGTGTAAAGGGAGTGGAGTGAGTGGCCCAGTTCATGAGCCAGGGTGAATACGCTATCCAGGTTATCCTGGTAGTTCATCAGGATAAAAGGCTGGCTGGTAAAAGAGCCTGAGCTATAAGCGCCGCTGGTTTTGCCAATATTCTCATAGACATCAATCCAGCGCGACTTAATACCTTTCCCTACTTCCTGTACATAATCTTCACCCAGGACTGACAGGCCTTGCAAAACAGTGTCTGTAGCTTCCTGGTAAGTAAATTTCTTGCGGGCCTGTGGAATTAAGGGAGTATAGAGATCATATGGGCGCAGGTCTTCTACGCCGAGTAGCTTCTTGCGCAGATGCAGGTAGCGGTGCAACAATCCCAGGTTCCGGTTAACTGTCTCAACCAGGCTATCATAAACTTCCAGGGGAATATTCTCAGGGCTGAGGGCCGCTTCCAGGGCACTTTTGTAATTGTGAGTGCGAGCGTAAAAAATATCCTTTTTGACCGATGCGGCATAGGTCGAACCAATCGTATTGGAATATCTGCCAAAAGTATCGTAGAAAACCTCGTAAGCATCCCTGCGAACTCGCCGGTCAGAGCTTTCCATGAAATCAATAAAGCGGCCTTTGGTTACTTCAACCTCATTGCCATCGGCATCTTTAATAGTAGGGAATTTGAGGTCCGCATTGGTGAACATATTGTAGATGTTGCCCGGCCCCATGCCCACTTCCAGCGACTGGGCCAGCACTTCTTCTACTTCAGCCGAGCGAATATGCGCTTTTTCGCGCAGAATCTGCTGAATGTAATGCTCGTAAAGCCGTAAATTGGGCTCTTCTTGTAAGAATGAGTTTAACTTTTCATCGGGGATTTCAAGAATTTCAGGTGTAATAAAAGAGGTAGAGCCGGCGAACTGCGCCCACAGGCTCATCGAGCGATCAGCCATAGCCACGTAAGTTGAGTTAGTATTATCCTCATCCTTACGCATTTGAGCGTAAACTGCAAGACTTTCCAGTTTAGTACCAACCTCATCCTGCATTTTCAGAGCGCCGAACAGCATTTTAGCCGATTCGCTCAGGTGGCCGCGATAGGCCTCAATACCGGGAAGACGTTCCCCCACCCATTCAAAATCTTTTTGCCATAAATCGTTGTTCGCATACATACTTTCCAGGTTCCAGGTAAATTCTACCGGGATTTCACTGCGCCTGGGCAAAGTAGCTGTTGTCATATATTCCTCACTCCTGACTTCCCTGTAAGAGGGGAGTATATATAGGGAAAAGGGACTGACGGGCTGTCAGTCCCTCAAAAGTTTACCGGTAAATCTGTTTAGCGCCGGACACCTGTAACAGGTGGTTTGTAGTAGAAAGCATCGGGGTTACTTTCATCCGGCTGGAACATAGAGTTTCCGTGTGTTAGCAATTGTCGCAGATAGCTGCGGCTAAAGGGGCGTTCGATATTGGCGACTGGATAAAGATCTTCCAGATTAGCATGGTAGCCTTGCGCCCCCTTCGTACCTGCGTACTCAAAAGCGGAAGCTACTACCTGGTCGGTCTTCTTGCGATCCGACTCTTCCAGGCGCTTCTGACCGTTCAATTTACTGTAGCGGTCAGGTGTCAGTAAGCCTTCAGGCTCAACCTGGCAGGCGAAGACAATCGGGCGGAAGACAAACTTCTGGCGGCGATCATCGTAGAACAGTACATTGGCGTTCTGCTCATCGCTCTGTTCGTATTCGATGGTAAAGTGATTGCTCTTGTTACCCTGTCGAATAACCAGAACTGCCCCTGGTACAAGGTTTTCCTCGAAGAATTGCTCCAACCCGCCAATCCAACCACCGCGGCTACCGGTAGGGTAGCGTAATTCAGCGGTGTAAGTGAAGTAAAGCTGCGGAGCTTCGAAGCGTAAAATCAAAGATTTTTGTTCTTCGAGTAATGGGCCGGGGAAAAGCTCTTTGGCAGTATTGTTGTAAGGTAAAACGCCGTTTTCATACTCGTAGAAAGTGAGCATGTGACGCCAGACCTTAACACCATCTTCTTCGGTCAATTCGCTGGGATCATTCAAAGCCTCATCTTCCAGGTACTTGTAGTCAGTACCGATTTCAGTGGCCTTGTGACGCGGACTGCCAATCTGAGGTAAGCCTGGCGCGGTCCATACCCGGTCATCAGCAGCACCAACGAACTCAAAATCTTTCTTTTCTTTGTAGAGCCGGTAGTTGAGAGCGAAACGAGTCGCTTCGTAATCTACATCAGTAGAACGTTTGCCCCACAGGTCCGTCAGGATAGCGGTATCACTGACCGGGCCTTCCATCTCGGTCATATATTCGCGAATACGGCGGAAGTCACCTTTGTTATATCTGCCGGTAATATCTTCCAGGTACCAGTCATTGGCGAAATTGACAAAGCGGAAATCTTCTTCGAGAGCGCTATGCAAAGCCGAAGCGAAGTAATCGCCATGCTCTGCCAGGATACTAGCGGTAGGTTGGCTCAGGTCTACGGTTACGTCCGGCGCTACATCGATATTTATCGGTCCAGTAGTAGCCGGGGCAGGTGTAGCCGGTTGTGCCGGAACTGCCGGAGCAGGCACTGGTGCGGGTGCTGCTGGCTGCGCCGCCACCGGTTGAGGCGCCGGAGTGGCTGCCGGTTGTACCGGGGCAGGCTGTGCCGCAGCGGGGCGGACCGAAGCAGGCGCTGGCTGAGCTGGGGCAGGGGCAGGTTGCGCCACCGCCGGTTGATTAGGTTGAGCGCTAACCGCAGGACGCGCCGGGGCAGGCGCTGGTTGCGCCGGGGTAGGACGTACAGGCGTGGGCGCTGTCTGAGCCTGTGGTGCTGCACTGGGAGCAGCCGCCACCGGTAAATTAAGCGCAGGCCCCGCGTGCTCAGCAGGGCGAGCGGCATGTTCTTCTTCAGTCTCCGGTGCTACCGGTCGCGCATCCTGATAGAGGCGCGTTTTGAAACTATGATGGTCAAATTCAACATTAACCGGCGCTTTACCACTTTTAGTAGTTTTGAAAGCAACCACCGTTCTGATAGTGGGTTCACCGCCTTCTTCAACCGGAGGCTCTTCCTGGGTAGTTTCCTCACGCAAGAAGACCGCCGGGCTGGCCGATAAAGCCCGATCTATAATCGGCGCGAGCTCTTCCGGGTTTTCGATACCTCTGTACTTCTGGCTGGCATAATATTGCACCAGGTTATCCAGTGACAGGGAAATAGGGCGGTTCATCGCAAAAGAGAAACCGCGCATGCGCATCAAGCCCCAAACCTGAGTAGCCAGTTCCTGTTCTTCAGGCGTACCACCAAGTTCAAGTGCGGGCAAATTTGTCTGCTGTACCATAGAGGCAGCTATCCTCTCCTCAATACTCACTATCTAAACAACCCAACCCGCGCCGTTGCCAGTGACGGGCAGAATGCTTAAAATTTTAACTTCTATGCATCTAGATAAATTAACAGAAAGTCTACCCCTGGCGACTGGCTGCTCCTTCTTTCAAAAGTTCTATATAACGCCGGGTAAGCGCTTCAAGCGACTGGGGACGGCCATTACGCCGAATAAACTCAACCAGCTTTTCCAGTTGCTCATGAGATACTTTCAGGCTTGTGTTCTTCGTTGTATCCATTATCGGTTAAGTCCCTCTCAAAATAATAAGGCAAATAAGCCGCAAAGACTCCTGCCTGCAAAACCCTATTTTACACCAGAATTAACCGCTTTTCAATTTTTGAGCTTTGATACTTCTCTAATTATCTGCTGAAGCAAATATCAGGAGTCAGGGGATATGTAATTGTAGCAAGCGCGTACAAGGGTACCTCGATCTGGAGCACTTTCTATCCCCAGTTCCAGGCCTGCTTCCCTGGCCCGGTCGCGCATGAAGGTCAGGCCGTAATGCCCTGGAAAGAAATTTTGAGCTTCAAAGCCCTTACCGTTATCTTTGATTTCCAGAATTACCATCGCAGGCTGAACCTCTACTTTTAACCTGATTTGTACCAGAGTAGCTCGGGCGTGCTTAATAATATTCTGCAAGGTCTCTCGGGCTATCCAGTAAAGAGCCTCTTTGGCCTCGGCTGAAATAGCCGGTTCCTCGGCTAAATCGCTCTCAACCTGTAAATGATGTCGAGTGCGTAAGGTAGTTATATAATTACCTAAGCCTGCTACCAATCCCTGTCTTTCCAGCGCCTCGGGACGCATATCAAAAATAAGAGAACGTAACTCTGTCTTACCACCTTCGGCTTGTACCAGAGCCTCTTTTAAGCGCTCTGAAACCTTTTCCGGGTTACGCTTCAGAAGCACCAGTGCTGAGTTTATGTTAAGTTGTATGCCGTAAAAATCCTGTTGCAGCGAATCGTGCAGGTAACGAGCAATGCGCCCACGCTCCTCCGCCACCGCTGCTTTTTTAACTTGCTCCAATAGCGCCTGCTGGGTTTCAATAAGATCGGTTATCTCAGTGGCTACCGCTATAAGACTGGTTACTTTCGCTTGCCGGTCATGCCGGGGCACGTAGCTAATCTCAAAAACTCTACCTGCAACGGTGCGCACTTCATTAAAAGTTTCACCATTTAAAGCCCGGCTTATATCGTGACAAATATCTGGATAGTCCCGATAAATATCATCTACGGATTGTCCTAAAACTGGTTCATTTTTCAGTCCGAACAGGGCCAATCTTTCGCCTGCAATCAGGGTAAATTCTCGATTGGAATTGATAGCAAATAGAATTACTGGCGCTTTACTGACCAGGGTGGACAGGCGTTTTTCACTTTCAGATAGACGTCCCTGCATCTCCTTGATAGCGCTTATATCAAGAGCATAGCTGATATAACGTAAAGGGTTATTATCAAGTTTATAGCCTCCTACCAGTACTGCAACTCGCTTGCCATCTTTGCGGTATAACTCTTTCTCAAAAGGTCCAAACTTGCCCGTGGCTTCTAGCTCATCCCACTTTTGCCGGTCAAGAGCCTGCCACTCGGGAGGCGTGAGGGCTGCTAAATTTAGATTACGGGTATACATTTCATCTCTTGAATAACCAAGCATCTCTAAAAAAATGTCATTGGCATCCAGGACAGTAGCCTCTTCTCCGGTTAAGATACCTACTACTCCGGCATTGTAAAGAGCCAGAAGTTTAGATTCTGTTATGCGTAAATTTTCTTGAAGTTGTTTGCGCTCGTCTATTTCGTGCAGGTTGATGACAATACCACCCAGGGCAGGTTCCACCAGTAAATTATTGACAGTAAATTCAAAGTAACAGTAAGTTCCGCTGCGGTGACGCAAGCGCCATTCTCCCAATTTTTGAGCTTGCCCCGGTTGTTGTATAGCGATCTGATAGGCTTCCTGAAATGAAGCAACATCGTCCGGGTGAATAAAAGTTTGAAAGGTTTTTCCTGCAACTTCATGCAAACTGTAACCCAGGAGGCGCGTAACGGCTGGGCTACTATAGCGGCAAATTAACGTCTCATTCAGAATTAACAGAATACTGGTGGAATGCTCAAGCAGAGTTTGAAAGCGGCGTTCTTTCTTTTCAAGTAAGGCAAAATTTTCCTGGTAACGCTTTTCAGTAGCACGAAGCTGGTTTAGCTGTAATTTCAGTTGTTGCACTTCTTGCTCACGCTGGCGTAATAAGGACCGTAAATGATAGAGGTTTTCCATCTTATTCTTATACTAGCTTTTCAATCAAAGAATTAACTTTGATATTCTTTCCTTTCTACTTAACTATCACTATCACTTTGCCGGGACTGATTACTCTCAGATTCACTAGAAACCCTGCTTACTGAGGCACCTCCGCTGATTTCGCTAAATGTTGTTGCAGTATTAGCCCCCAATAGAGATTTTACTTCAATCCCGGCATCAGAAATAAACAACTCATTAATTGTTCGATCAAATTCGTTATCCCGCAACTTTAGAATCGAGACTAAATGCTGCAACGTAGCATTAGCTTCAGCTAACCGCACTAAAATAATATTTTCTGTGATAGCTGATACACCTTCTACCGGTATTTCAACCATACCCCCTAAAATAAAAGGCATCTCAAGAGCAAAAACCGTTGTCACATTAAGTGCTCGTAACCCATAAGTCAGCGCCGACCAGTATAGACTCAGGCGCTCTTTATGAATGGCTCCTTGCAGGAATCCACCAAAAGCATCAATAAAAAGGCGCTGAGGCTTGTGGCGCTCCACTGCCTGGAACAGCTTTGCTGCCAGAAAATCCAGGTCATTTTCAAGAGGAGCCTGCCAGATAATTTCCAGCAAACCACTATCCAGGTAATTGCTGAAGGGTAATCCAATCTTTTCCGCTTTGGTTACTAACCTGGCCGGTGATTCGTAGAATCCAAAATAAAGAGAGCGCTGCCCTTGTGCCAGGCCATCTGCCAGAAAATTAAGCCCGAGTAGAGTTTTACCGCTGCCGGTAGGTCCAAAAAGCATGGTAGTAGTATCAGCATACAAACCACCATGAAGCATTTCATCGAGCTTTTCAATTCCAAAGCGGTACTGCTCTTCACTGTGAGATGGAACAGTAATATCAGCCAGCAAAGCTTCCACTCGGGGGAGCACTTTAATGCCTTCGGAAGTTATATCCAGGTTATGCTTACCCTGTAAGAAAGCGCTGCCTCTAAACTTAATAACCTGTAACTTTCGTTCGTTCCGAATACCGGCTATCTCATCGCTTAGCTCAATAATGCCGTCAACCATAGTATATTCAGGATGAAACACCGTACTGTCGTTACGATGGGTTAGCATTAAAATAGTGCAGCCATGCACTTCACTATAAGAGTCTATGCCTTGAATAAAACGCCTGAAATCAATACCGGAAGGAGAAAATTCCTCAATGGTTGAAAGACCATCTAAAACCAGTAGGCTTATTTTACGCTCGCGGATAACGTTACGTACCAGATTTAACAGACCTTCGAGACCTTCCTTTTCCAGAGAGCTAAAACCGCTAATGTAATACATCCTGTTACCAAGCGCTGTAGAATCAAAAAAAGGGAACTGGCGAAGATGGAATATCATCCGATTATGAGTTTCGGTCATCAAGGACAAATAAACTGCGCTACCGCCATCAGCAATATGATTGAAAGCGACCTGGTTACCCAGAGTAGTTTTGCCTGTACCGGGAGCGCCCATAATAATGTAAGAGTCACCCTTTAATAAACCACCCTGCAAGAGCCGATCAAGCCCTGTTATTCCGGTGGATAACCGCTCTAAAGGAGATTCGGAAGCCTTAGATGGCCCACCAGGATTATCACTCATCTAAATTTACTTCTCCATAACTTACTATGCATTTCACAAAATATCAATTATTTTCTCTTTCAGCTCCTCGTGCTTATAGAGTGTTACCAACCAAAACTTAAACTTTTTGATCTCGATAAAGAGTATTGTCAGGTGACTCCACAGGCAACCCTTCAAGTTGCATAATTTTCAAGGCATTGGTAGTGGGACAGGGGCCCGGGCGCAGGCGATAGTCAAAAACCATATGTCCTTCCACCACTTCTTCTCTGAAATGAAAATTGCTAATCTGAGGCATTTCGTCTGCCAGTCTGACCAGTTCCAGGTCGTGAGTAGAGACTACTCCCTGCCCGTTGCGGCCTACCAATGAACGCAAGTAAGCCCGACTTCCCAGCAACCTTTCACGGTTGTTAGTGCCCCGAAAAATCTCATCAATCAGATAAAAAAGCGGGTAAACATCGGGTTGATCTAATTCATCAAGTAATCTTTTGAGCCGGCGCACTTCAGCATAAAAATAAGAATATCCGTCCGTTACAGAGTCGTTGACGCGAATACAACTAAAAACTCGGAAGAGCGAAGTCTGTAGATACGCAGCATTCACCGGGCCACCGGCATAAGCCAGGCAAAGATTTACGCCCAGGGTTCGCAAGAAAGAGCTTTTGCCTGCCATATTCGAGCCGGTAATAATTACAATCCTGCCCGGCCCATCCAGGCTAAAGTCGTTACAGACTTTTGTGGCATCTGGAATTAAGGGATGCCCTAGCTGACGGCCCTCAAAAACAGCAGACTGAGAGACTGAGAGGGGCTGTTCTTCCGGCAGTACTTCAGGAAAACTATAAGAAGGATTGAGGTGCGAAAAACTGGCCAGGGAACTAAGTGCTTCCAGTTCGTACCAGATGTTGAGCCAGACTGGCAGCAAGGTAGCAAGTTGAGCTTTGCTCTGGTTAAGCCGGTGGGCAAAATAAATATCCCATGGAACCAGTGCATTTATAAGCAGCCAGATAATGCCGTTCTTGCGCATGGAAGCGCCGGCAGCAATTCTGGAGATCCGTCCTAGCTGAACCGAAGGACGGTTATTGCCGGTTAGCAAGGGCTGACAAAGTTGTTTTAACTGGCTATTACTCCCATAACGGTAGGTTTCCAGGTAGTGTAGAACAGCCCCGAGTTGTTCCAGGCCTTCGCGCAGGGTAAAAGCGTTATCGAATAAATCTCCCAGCTTCTGCATCTTGTAGAGATTGAGGAAAAGAAAGACAATCAGACCAATCACCCACAGTGCAGTCAGAACATGAGTCAAATAGAGCAAGAAAAGGATAAGATTAAGCAGGGTAAAGCCTGCCAGCAACAGCAAATCGTTGCGAAGAGAGACTGGCTTCTCACTTTTTGCCAGCCAGCTTAATAACTTTTTGCCTTCCCATTGTTCATTTAAATCTCTGGCTGCCAGGGCGGCCTGTAAGGTCAACTTATTCCGAAAGAGAGTCAGAGGAGCAAGTTCTTTCACCAGAGCTTGCCGCCGGTAGATTACCAGGCGGTCAGGATCAGGATTTAATAACCAGTCCCGCAGGCGCTGGCTCCCTTCACGCGAGATAGCGGTATCGAGCAGGCGATGAATGGAACGCTCTCCACAGAGATCGAGGTCAATCCCGAAAGGATGCTCACCGGGAACCGGAGCGGCGCTGACGGTTTTCAAAGGGATATTTTCCCAATCAAGCTTCATGCGGGCTATCTCGGTAGTTTTCAGATCCAGCCAGATTTGATGGCGAGCAATTCCATTTTCAAGCTTGCCATGAAAATAAGCCACCACTACAAAAACCACCAGTGATAGCGCCACCACCGGCAAACAAAACCACCATCCTGCCAGGCCATAGGCGGTCAGGCTTAGTGCTGCTCCGGCGAAGAAGATTAAAAGACGTAACCAGGAATAGCGACTGCTAAGACTCTTCAGACTCAAAAGGCGCTTTTTTAAACGGTTTGTCTCGCCTTCAAGGGCCAGCAGTCTTCTTTGTTTCGGGTTCAAACTCTGACTCAATCTTACTTGTGATCCTTTCCCTTTCCTTTTTCCGGCTTTTTGTCGTTCTTTTCTTTATCTTTACCGTTATCTTTGCCGTTGCCCTGGTCGTTTTGATCAGCCTGTTGTTGCGGCGGGGCAGGGTTGGCCGTTTTCTGCACTACCGGCTGAGAAATTGCTGTAGTAACTAAAGGCGCAGCCGTAGCAGGAGCGTCAGGACTAACAGCGCTTGATGGTGGTATGATAGGAGTTATGCCGGGACTCGAACTACTCTGGCCTGGCAATGGTGTAACTGTGGGCAAAGGTGTAGCGTTGGTGGAGGTACTATCTCCACACGCTACCAGAAGTAACGCCAGTAATCCGGCAATCATTATACTCTTTAGCAGAACCAATTTCTTTTTTATTCTTATGGCCTGGAAGGGTTTGTACATGCTCTCCATTTTCCTTTTGATTATCTCCTCATGATTATCTTACCATTAACCTGTAGTCAAAATTTTATAATATACTTCAGGGCAATTTTCAGGCCAGTCAATTACTCGCAAAAGCAATCATGCTAACCCTTACTAAATCAACTTATTCGGAGCAAAAGTTGTGGAAATAAAGCAAGTTCCCTGGCATAGTCTTTCTCCAGAGGCAACTGTAAACAGGCTGGGAGTAAACCCATCTACCGGATTATCGGAAGCGCAAGCAGAGGAACGGCTGGCTCAGTTTGGCCTTAATCGGCTGCTTCCGGAAAAGAAAGAGCCAATCTGGGAAGAAATAATAGAAGAACTTACCGAACCGATGATCTTGCTGCTGCTGGGTACGGGAATTCTCTATTCTATATGGGGTGAAATAAGCGATGCCCTGACGATCTTCTTTATCATTTTTGCCCTGATTGCTTCTGAAGTCTATAACGAAGCGCGAGCGAAACGAGCGATAGAGGCCCTGGGCAAACTGGCCGAGCCGACCATTCAAACCCTGCGAGCAGGCCGGTATATTGAACTGCCGGTTGAACAAGTAGTGCCGGGCGATATTGTTCTGGTGCAGACCGGACAACGAATTCCGGCAGATGCGCGGTTGCTGGAAAGCTACAATTTGAGCCTGGAAGAAGCTGCTCTAACAGGTGAGTCTGTGCCCGTAGATAAAAGCGCGGAAGCACTGCTGCCTGGTAATACTCCTCTAGCCGAGCAGGCTAACATTGTTTTAGCCGGTACAGTGGTGGCGCATGGGCGGGGACGGGCAGTGGTGGTAGCTACCGGCAAGGTAACAGAACTGGGCAAAGTAGCCGGTCTGGCAGGTAGCGTTAAGCCGCCACGTACTCCCCTGCAACTGGCTATGCGGGAATTAACCCGCTGGATGGTCTGGATAGCGCTTGGTTTTAGCCTGCTGGTACCTTTACTGGGCTGGTTGGTAGCAGGTCAGAGTTTTCAGCAAATGCTACTTACCGGCCTTTCGCTGGCTTTTGCCACAATTCCCGAAGAAATGCCCATTCTCATTACAATGGTACTGGCTTTAGGAGCCTACCGCCTGTCGAAGCAACATGCTATTGTGAAGAGATTACGGGCTGTTGAGGCGCTGGGTGCTGTCACGACTATTGCTACCGATAAAACCGGTACCCTGACTCAAAACCGGATGGAAGTCAGTCGAATATACCCGGAAGAAGCAGCTAACAGGGTGCTTGAGATAGGGGCTCTGTGTAATGAAGCTTTACAAAACGGAAACTCTTTTAGCGGCGATCCTGTTGATATCGCGTTGCTAAAAGCCGCTCAGCAGGCAGGACTTGATCCTGAAATCCTCAGACAAACCTATCTACTGGATAATGAGTTCAGCTTTGATAATCTTCGCAAGCTCATGAGCGCAGTCTACCGGCGCGAGGGAAAACTCTGGATTGCGGTCAAAGGCGCTCCTGAAGCGATACTGGCTCGTTCAACTGCTCATATTACTTCTCAAGGATGCCAGCCTTTAACCCAGGATTATAAAAATTCGCTTCTGGCCGAAATCGAAACTATGGCCACACAGGGTTTGCGGGTAATCGGCTTTGCCGAGGCTATGCATCCCGCCAGCGAGCACCTACTGACCCAGGAAGAAGCGGAGTCCGGCTTATGTTTCGTTGGGCTGGCCGGTTTTGCCGACCCAATCCGGTCTGAGGTTTACCCTGCGATGAGAGCCTGTCGCACAGCAGGCATCCGGCCTTTAATTATCACCGGCGACCATCCACGCACCGCTCGTACCATAGCCAAAGAATTAGATTTCAATGATGATCTAAAAGTAATAACCGGCCCTGAGTTAGACCGGCTTTCAGACAGCGAACTGGCACAGGTTGTACAGGAGGTGGCGGTCTATGCTCGAACAACACCGACCCACAAACTGCGAATTGTGCAGGCGCTCATAAGCCAGGGGGAACGCGTAGCTGTGACCGGTGATGGCATTAATGATGCCCCGGCCCTGGCCGCCGCTGATATTGGCGTTGCCATGGGCGAAGGAGGTACTGATACCGCCCGTGAAGCGGCCGATATTGTCCTGGCCGATGATAACTTTGCCACTATTGTAAGGGCCCTGGGAGAAGGTAGGGTACTATTCGCAAATCTCAAGAAGGCTGTGCGTTACTACCTGGCCTGTAAAGTAGCTCTAATTTCCATTACGCTTCTACCGGCCTTGCTTGGCTTGCCGGTGCCTTTCGCCCCGGTCCAGATTATTCTGCTGGAACTTTTTATGGACCTGGCTGCTTCGGCCACCTTTATCGCTGAAAAGCCCGAGGAAGACTTGATGCTGCAACCTCCTCGCAACCTCCGAGCAAGGTTTATGGATAAAGCCCTGATAAGCTCTATTTTTATGAGCGCTGCCGGACTTTTTGCCGCAGTCTCAATCGCGTACCTGCTGACCTGGTACAGTGGCGCGGGCCTTACCCGGGCGCAAACTATGGCTTTTGTTACCTGGATGTTAGGACACATGTTGCTGGCGCTCAATATGCGCTCCGAACGCGAACCTCTCTTTAAATTAGGCTTTTTCTCCAATCGCCTGATGCTGGCCTGGGGAGGTTCTGTGGTGATCTTTCTGCTGGCAGTCAGCCTGATACCGGGAGTACAAACCCTGTTAAGAGTCAGTTCTCTCTCCGGCAATCAATGGTTACTGGCGCTAGCCCTGGCCCTGGCTGGTAGTTTCTGGCTGGAAATAGTAAAGTGGCTGAGTTATCGCTCAACCACGGGTAAAGTCAGCTAAAAACACGTGCCTGTTAGAAGAGTATGCTGGTGGTAAGATTTTAAGCCGTTTGCTGAACCTCTCACATATACTGCTCTATAATCTTCAGCAGTTCCTGGACGGTATAAGGCTTGGGAATAATTCCGCGGAAGCCGTAAGAACGATAATCAGATAGAACCTGATTGTCGCCATAACCGCTCGAAACCAGCAGGATAGCGGCAGGATTAAGCTCCAGGATTCTCCTGGCAATTTCTTCTCCGCCCAGGCTACCCGGCATGGTTAAGTCGGTAATTACCACTTTGAAAAGCTGGCCTTGCTCAAGGGCTGCCCTGTACTGCTCAAGCGCCTGGTAGCCATTTTCTACCGCTGTTACCTCATAGCCCTGTTTGCTCAGTACTCGTTCGGTAAGCCTCCTGATAGAAGCTTCGTCATCGACTATCAAGACTCTGCGGCTTGTGGTAGCCTCCTGGGAGGAAACCGGTAAGATTTCGGCAGTCATCTGAGTTGCGGTAGTATCACTGGAAGAGGCAGATGTGACAGCCGGTAAATAAAGATTAAAGGTTGTACCCTGTCCCGGCAAGGAGTTTACTTCAATATGGCCGTTGTGCTTGCTGATAATCGAGTAGCCGATGGCCAGACCAAGGCCACTTGCCCCCGGCTTGGTAGTGAAATAGGGATCAAAAATGCGAGGGAGGATCTTATTCTCAATACCACTTCCCTCATCCTTTATGCTCAAGTTAAGGTAATTCCCTGCGGGCAAATTAGCTACCTCCTTTTCACCCAGCACCACATTCGTAATTTTGAAATAAAGGCTAGCACCCCCGGATGGCGTAGCCTCAACCGCGTTTACAATCAAGTTTTGAAGTACTCGGCCCAGTTGGACCGCATCAGCCTCTACCGCCCAGAGATCATTTGCTATTGAGTATTTAACCTCCAGAGGTGTAGTACCAGGCAAAGCAAGATCAGTCACTTCCCTGAGCAAGTGAGCTATATCCAGGGTGGTTTTTTGTGGATCGCCTCCACGAGAAAAGGTCAGGAGTTGTCCCGTTAATTCTTTAGCGCGTAATATAGCCTTTTCAGCTTCGAGGAGAGCCTGTTCGCTATCGCCTTTCCCCGGAACCGGATTCAGGCCAGCAAGTAGTTCCGCGTATTCGGCTTTTACAGACGTTCCCAGGGTACTACGAGCATAAGAAATATTACCGAGCGAGGAAGCAAGTAAGTTGTTAAAATCATGGGCTATTCCACCTGCCAGCACTCCCAGGGCTTCTAGCTGGCCTGCTCTGAATCGCTCCGCTTCTAATTCTTTAAGCGTGGTAACTTCAATTACTACCATGCCAACTCCTTCAATGAAAGAGCCACTCTGGGTCGAAGTAACCGGGTAAAAGTTAACCAGCCAGTAGCGCGGTTTTTCGAGCAGCCCTGTTTCGCCAGCCATTACATCTGCCGCATTTATTTCTACTCCCAGTACAGCCTGCCCTTTTGCAAGAACTGTTTGCAAATGAGTTTCAAACCTGGCAGCCATTTTAGGTTGGAGTTCATTCAAGGTGTGGCCCAGGTGCGCCTCAAGACTAAGATTAGTAAAAGCAGCCAGGGTAGGATTGATATGCCGATAACGTAAATCGCGATCCAGATAAGCCAGCCCAACAGGAGTATTAGCCAGAAAGAGTTCGAGTACCTGCAAAATTTCGGCTTTAGCCCGGTTAGCCTCACTTGCTTCATCCAGCGCTTTTTGTAAATCCAGCCGCAAACTATCCAGATTGTGGGCAAGAGTTTGAGCCTGAGCAGCATTCTGCTCGGCCAACCGAGCATACCCCTGGGCATTAAGCGCCATTCGCTCCTGGCGATACACAGCCGTCAAAAAAGGCATCAGCGGGTTTAAGACCGGTAGGCTTAGCATGGTCTCGCGGTTGCTATTGCTGAACGAATCAACCGGCTCAAGCTGAGTCTGTTCCAGGTTATACTTCAGTCCAACCAGCACCAGTTCTCCGGTAGATGAAGCCAGACCAAGCGCGAATGCCTCTTCCACCACCAGCAGAAAGGGTAACGTGCCTTGTTTCAGATGCCCGGGTGATAGAAGGCAATCTGACAGGAAAGCATGCCATCTATGGCCATGCGGAAGTGTCTGTGGGAACCCGGCAACCGGCAGTAACACATCCAGTTCAGGATCTTTGCTAAAGATTAAAAGATCAGACAGTCCGAAATGGCGGGCCAGGGAGTACGCCGCCTCCCGACGATGATAAACCGGACCGGTCAAATTGCCAAGCAGTGCCAGTAATTCAGGTGTTAAATCACCCCAGTCCGAAGCTGAAAAAAGTGAAATAGTATCGGCAAACAATGGGTTACTCCATTACTTTGAGCAGAAAAGAATTTATTGGCAGTATATCCCTTGAAATTTATTCCGGCAGAATACACACTACTGCCGTGCAGTTATGGAACCCATTAAACTGACCCGGCGCCCTGGCAATTTGACCATAGGTATTAAACCCGACAAATTCGGTTTTTTCGCCGAGTTCGTTTTGAAGAGTAGCCAATTCCTGATGGAAAGCCTGGCCCAATCTTAATCGGGTAGCTACACAATCAAAGAAAAAAGCCAGGGCAGGTTTGTTTCCTTCTAATCGGGCCAGGGCAGCCCTGGTCGCAGTAGCAGCAGCCTCCATTGCCGAAGTAGTATTGGATTGCATGATAGCAGCGCTGGCGTTGACCGGCACATCGGAGGCACAAGTAATCGAACCATCCGCGGCGGCGGCCAGTGGCACTCGCAACTTATAACCATCTGAGCTTTTCAGTCCGATTACATTATGTAAGAAGAAAGGTAGCGGTGCTTCGGCTTCAAAAGACTGCCCGGTTGATCGAGCATGGTCCTCAAAGACTTCAATAGCTGAGGTAGCATTAAGGCTGACAAGCTGCATTCCATCGGCCTCAGTTACTCGCAATTCCCGGCCTGAAGGCTGCCAGCCGTGGCAAACTCCAATCCCTACCGGTTTATTCGAAAGAATTTCCAGCATAATAGCGGCATCAGCTATCACTTCTGTTCCGAAAAAGACGTGGGTTCGCTCAAAATGCCCATCATCACCGGCGCCTCCTCCAAAGAACTGATAAATACCGCCGGTGAGTGAAGTTAACTTCTCCACAAGGTCATCGGTATATCCGGCCAGGGCATCAGTCAGCACCAATCCGGTCCGGTAACGATAGTGCCAGTTATTCATTCCCTTAAACCCGGCTACCATCTGGCGAGCAGTTCCTTCCCGGTCCTGGCGCAACCCGCGCCCCATAACAACATTGAAGCTAAATTCACTTTCGGGGGCCTGAAGAGCAACCGCACAAATAGAACCCTGACCATTTAGCTCGCTGGTAAACTCTCCCGCCGAAGAGCAGCCCAACAACAGGCGCGGGCGACAGCTAACGGCCAATCCCTCTAATAAAGAACTGTAATTGTGCTGAGCCGAGGCAAAAACTATTAACACATCAGGGTGGGAATGATTTAACTTATCCAACAGGGATTGAGCCAGTTCCTGGCTTGCGACAGTACTATCGGTAAGCGAACTATAAGCAATGGCAGAGTGAAGCATAACAGTCAGAACCTTTCGTACTCCAACTGCCGCACTTGTATATCAGCAATTTGCGTAGTTGGACACGGGTAAAACGGTTAATCAAAAAGTTTTCGGAGATTAGTCAGACTAAGCCACTAAAGATTGGCTGGTTTCTACTGCAATAATTATATATTGATTACATTAAGAAGAGCATTACGTAAACATTTAATTTATGCAATATCTACTCACTTCTTCAACATAATATGCTGGCTTACTTACTCATGTCGATTAAGAAGTTTTAAGAGTAGAAGATAATTGAGACATAAATCGAATTAGCAGTAGAGTTTTGTTTAACCACTGTTGCCAGAGTACAAGAATGTCAGACTTAAATAAAGTCTGACATTCTTGTACTCTCATCTATTAAGACAGATCAGGAGTAGCAGCTATTCATAGCAAGGTAATCAGTTACTGCATTTTTCTGTTTTCACATACACTGGTTACTAGCATGTAAGCGGGTTAAAACTGCCGGTCCAGGAAGCGACGCAGTGCACTGTACCCGATGTATTGCCAGAAGCACCGTTAATGCCTGACCCGCCCACAAACACAGAAGTAGTACTGCTAAAATTAACAGCACCAAAACTGCTGATGCCAGTGGCATTGAGAGTGCTGTTTGTGATAATCAGGGTGCTAGTTTGAGCACTATTTTGTGCCGCAGCCGCAATATTGGAAGTACTACCACCCGATACTGCAATATTACTGTTTGCCACGTTGGTTGTGCCTCCTGCAAAGCTAAAAATACCAACCATAGTACCACCGCTGGTGCCTGTAACCTGGCTACCCTGCAAGTTCAAGGTACCCCCATCGTTGCGGACACCAACATTATCGGTAGTTGCACCGGCCACGGTGAACTGGCTGTTCTGAATGGTCACCGAGCCGTTATTGTAAAGAGCATAGCCTTCACCGCCTCCGGTGGTGGTTTCTATAGCGTTTATATGGCTAAGCTGGACGTTCGTAGCGGTAGCGGGTATTACTACAGCAGCCTTACGAAACCCGTTATTGGAATTGGCTACTTGCAACAGACGGGCAGTGCTGTTGGCGGCCATTGTTAAGGTTCCCTGCGTTGGAGGGAAACCAGAAGAGATAGACGAAGAGATGAAGGTTACATCTTCACCTGAACCTTCTAAATCTACAAAGGGGAGCAAAGTGAGACTATTGCCGTTCAAGTCATAGTTGCCCGGTTCCAACTTTAACAGCCAGGGGTTAGAGGCGGAAGGAGTGGAGTTTGAGATAGTGGTCATGGCTGTGAGCAAAGCAGTGCCATTCTGCGCAGGAGTACCGTTGGGACTGACTACTATAGTACGGAAAAGTGAGACAAGGCCAAGTTTGGTTTCACCGCTGGCACAGGGTTGAGTGCCGTTAGCCAGCAAAATCTGGCTGGAAGTGATGACCCGCCCGCCCAGGGTGAGTTTGGCCGAGGAAGAACCGGAGCCCTGGCAGGCTCCAATATTATCACCGAAAGCCGGGCTAACCGGTAAAAGGCTTATGACAAAACCGAAAAGTAGCGTTAGAGCCAGAGGGTAGTAAGACGCAAAACGCCGTGACATGTTATTCTCCTTTTGTTGGAAATTGAATTATATCTAATGCGAGAGAGGGACTTGGTTATTATAAGCTAAAAACAGGAGGTTTAGGGGACCTAAAAAGGAGTTTCTTAAAAAGGAGAATATAGAGATAGGGGCGATAGATTATCGCCCCTGCTACAACTGGTTACTAGTTATTCACATTGACCAGGTTTGGAGTATTCACTGGTAAACTGCGCCCATCTTTAGTCGTATCCACCGGCTTTACCAGACCATTGGTGGATTTAGCGTTTGCTTGAGGGCGCGTGACCCATATTTCACGTAAGACGTGCGCCGCCATTTTAGGAGTGCGACTCCGGGTGAAAACCCCTTTCAGGTTCAGGCCACCGACGCGCATAGTTCCCTGCACCGCTGCAAAGTCGGCAAAGTTCCAGACATGCATACCGGCCACAAAAGGCTTGCGAGAGGCAACTTCCAGGTAACCTCGAATTAGCTCCGCCTGGTACTCTTCCGTCCACATTACACTGGGCAGTCCGTGTAACCCGGCCTGAGTATCAGCGCCAAACTCGGTCATCACTACCGGTTTGTGATGGATATTCCAGGTCTCATCCAGTTCGTGCTCAAGCGCTTCCAGACCTCTTTGCAACTCGCCGCCGTATACATACCATCCCCAGTAGCGGTTCAAACAAATCACGTCACATTCGCTCAGCCATTCCTGGGGACCGCCCATCACACCAACCAGCGTTACCAGGCGAGTTGGATCAAGCTGGCGAGCCCGGCGTACCAGTGTCGTCAGGAATTCCTGGCCGGCCTGGTCCCTGGGATCTTGAGGCTGAATGCCCTTACCCATACGCGACATCAAATCCTTAGGCAGAGGCTCATTAGCCACACTCCACATCACCACGCTCGGATGGTTCTTATCGCGGGCGACCAACTCATCAATCTGCTGAAGACACATACGCAAGCGCTCGGCCATGTTCTCAGGAGTATCGAAGTTGAGGCTTACCGCCGGGATTTCATCAATTATCAGGAAGCCCTCGCGGTCCGCCATGCGCATCTCCTCTTCACTGTAGGGATAGTGCGAAGTACGGTAACTGTTAGCTCCGGTCCAGCGCATCAACTGGTAGTCCTTGACCAGTAGAGGCAAGTTCAAGCCTTTGCCGCTGGCAAAGAAATCTTCGTGGCGTCCAAAACCGTTGAGTTGCACCGGTTGGCCGTTCAGCAAAATCTGGTTACCCCGTACCGCAATGGTGCGAATGCCTATCTGGAGGGTATAGCGATCATCGCTGGTTGCGACAGTCAGGTCATATAAGTAGGGATCTTTGTCCGACCACAGGTGAGCGGACGGAACGACTAACTTCGCTTCAGCCACACCGTTCTCGAAAGATAAGCTGACCTGTACCTGCTTGGTGCCACCGGACAGGGTCACGCTACCCTTTCCACTTACCGGCTCATTCAGGCGAGCTGTTACTTTTACCAGACCGTCCTTGCCGTTAATTTCCGTCACTACGGCGACATCTTCAATATAGGTCCGGGGGACGGTGTAGAGCACCACCGGGCGATGCAGACCGGCAAACGGGAAGAAGTCATAAGTGGTGCGCGGATAGCTGTTGAGCCCCAGTTCCGAGGACATATTTGCGGAAGGTACCCGGGTTGGCTTCAGCTCATTCTCCACGCTGATAGCGATAACGTTCTCCGCGTCCCATTTAATCAGATCGGTAATCTCAAAGGCGAAAGGCAGATGGCCACCTTCGTGAGAGCCGACTTCCTGGCCATTGACATAGACCGTACCGAAGTAACAGGCTGAGCCTACCCGGATAAAGACGCGCTCTCCTTGCCAGGCTGCCGGGATGTAACTACGCGTGACGTACCAGGCTAAATCGAAGTAGTTAAAAAGATCTTCGTATTGCTCATTCCAGCTACCGGGCACTGCTATCGGACGTGCTTCCGTGAGACCATTGAACCAGCCATCGGTTTTGCCGGCGTTGTCAGGGTCAGTTTTGAAATCCCAGATACCGGAGAGATCAAGCCGGTTCCGCACATTATTTTGAATTGGGTATAACATTGTGTTCTCCTTCATAACCTTGTAATTGATTTCCCTAAAATTATGAGCAAAGCCAGCCTTACTCAGCAGTATTAACCTTTTCGCCAGTCAGGTTCTGCTGCAAACGGGCCACATCATGCGGGTAAACCCGGTAGAACACGAACCAGAAGATAGCGTTGATGGCGTAGGGAACTGTTACCATCGCCAGCATTACAGTCCGTAAACCGTATTGCTGAGCAAGACCACCCAGGGCCAGCGATAGTAAAGCTGCCAGGGCACCCTGAATGAAGGAGAAAAGTAGTGCGAAAGCCGTTCCACGATACTGGGGAGCCACTACAGTAGTAACCATCGGTAGTACCGCGCCGGAAAAGCCCAGGGAACCGATCAATCCGAAAACCAGCCAGACAGCATACTCAAGCGGTTTATTGTTCCAATCTATCTGCATCGCCAGGAAGCTCATTATGGCAAAGGCGACCAGATAAAGCTGCATCAGGATAATACGACCTTTGCTCGGGCTCTTGCGAGCGCACCAGTCACCCAGGAAACCGCCTACGAGCGAACTGATGGTAAAGCCCAGGAAGAAAACGGAGGTTATAATAGTTGCCTCATCGGTTTTGTAGTGCCGGACATCCACCAGGAATGTTACCTGGAAGGCAAAGAGTACCAGGCTGGTGATAAATATAAGCTGAACACCCAGCAGGGCAACCGTCGGAATAGCCAGCAGGCGAGGTACATCGGCCCATCTGAAACCTTCTTTAGCGCTTTCTAAATGCGCAGCCTGGCTGCTGGCTCCATTGCTTTTAACGGCCTTGCGCGGGTCCTCCGCAAAAAACCAGGTCAGAATGCCTGAGACGACACCAATACCACCCATAATAAACATACCGATGCGCCACCCGGCATTATCAGGCAGATTGGCCAGTTGACCAATCAACGGAGTCATGACAATCGAGGCTGCACCGGTGATACTGCGCATTGTACCATAGACTTTACCACGCTCTTCAGCCTTAAATAAATCTGATACCAGGCCATTGGAGATTGGTTCTGCGCCTACCGTTCCCAGCACTCCCAGGCCGTACAGGATCAATAACTGGGTGAAGTTCTGGGCTAACCCGGCCGCTATAATCCAGGCGCCCCACATGGCGCTGATTACCAGGATCATTTTGCGTCCAAAACGATCACCCAGCATGGCCCAGATAGGCCCGAAAATCATCCGGCCAAACTTACCGATACTGGTAATTACCCCCAGGTCGGCCAGGCTCAAGCCCAGGCTAGAGCGGATTACCGGGAAGAGGCTGTTGACTACTCCACCTTCGGAGTTCTCAATCATCTGCAAAAAGGATATTATCCCTACCGTGCGCCACCGCCCTTTAGGGGTAGAAGTAGCTTCTTTTGTGGTCGTTTCCGGCTTGACAGGCACATTCTCTATGGACATCTCTGCGCTCATTTCTTCCTCCTTGTAAGAAACAATCTTATTTCTTCCACGAAACTAACGGGACCAAATAAAGGCTACTTTGCATGCTGGCTTTAGGATTGAGGCTTTTTCTTTAGAACTACTACCAGTTTGGTCATCTCGTAGTTACATAATAGCAACAGGTCTGAGGCTTGTGGTATCACTTTGGTTCGACGCGGTGATACAAAAAGTGATACAATCTAAGGTATAGAAATACCCTACTACAGTCTGATCTTGCCATTCTTGCATCCTCTGGATCGCGAAGGGATGAAGAAAGGGGAGCGATGGCACACTCCACATCATTTGGCGAATGGCTCACCGAATACCGCCAGAACTCACATATACAACGCGCCGAACTTGCGGCCCGTATCGGTTGTGCGGTCGTTACCCTCCGTAAAATCGAAATGGACGAACGCCGGCCGTCCCGCCAGATGGCCGAACAACTGGCCGAGCAACTGGCTATCCCACCTGATCAGCGCCAGACCTTCATCAAAGTTGCGCGTGGTGAACTTTCCGTTAGTCACTTGCCACCTCCGCGCTCCGGTTCAGAACAGGCAGTTAACTTACCCCACCCGACTACTTCACTGGCCGACCGAAGCAGAGAAATTGAGGAAATAAGGCTGCTACTCTCTCACCCTGAAGTACGGCTCCTCACTCTTACCGGCGCGCCGGGTATCGGCAAAACTCGCCTTGCCCTTGAAGCGGCCAGAACGCTGCAAAATGATTTTCCCGATGGCATTTACTTTGTAACCCTGGCTCCGCTTACTGACCCTGAACTTGTCCTGGCAGCCATTGCTCAGACCTTGCAATTGAGCACCGCCGGCAGGCAATCCCTGGCAGAACGGTTGGAGCGGCACCTGCGTACCCGCCGGACTTTGCTGGTACTGGATAACTTCGAACATTTACTGGCGTCAGCCCACCAGCTTACACGGCTACTGGAAGCTACTTCCCAGCTAAAATTTCTGGTAACAAGCCGGATTGCCCTGGAACTATCCGGAGAATACCGCCTGATTGTTTTACCGCTAGAGATACCACCCATCCTGGAAAAAAGACGGCCAGATTTAGCCGCGGCTGAGCTTCAAGCACGCTATAGCGCGTTTGACCTGTTTATTCAGCGCGCTCGGGCGGTCAAGCCTGGCCTGGTTTTAACTGACTCGGCAGTATCTGCGATAGCTGAGATTTGCCGTAAACTGGATGGATTGCCCCTGGCGATTGAGTTCGTGGCGGCTCGCGCGGCGTACTTCACGCCGCAGGAATTACTGACCCAACTGGTTAATCACTTCCCCTTGATGGCCGGAGGCACCCGCGATTTACCGGTTCGCCACCTGTCTCTCTGGCACGCTCTCGACTGGAGTTATAGCCTGCTTTCAACCGGTGACCGAAAATTATTCCGAAAACTGAGTGTCTTTGTGGGCGGGTGCACCCTTGAAGCAGTACAGGTTGTTTGTGAAAGTGAAGAAGAGGCTGGGGTCACCCTATTCAGCGCAATTACAACCCTTCTGAACAACAGCCTGCTTCAGCGCAAGGACGGGGATGATGGGGGATCACGCTTTGAAATGCTGGGCACTGTGCGTGAATATGCTTTTCAGCAGCTAACAGCCAGCGGCGAGGACCAGGTAATGCGTCAAAAGCACGCTCAGTACTACCTGGAATTGGCTCAAGCCGCTGAAAAAACCTGGGATGGACCGGCAGAGTGGGAATGGTTGCGCCGCCTGATACCGGAAAGAGACAACTTGAGAGCTGTCTTGCGCTGGGCCCTCGATAGCGCTAATGCCGAATTGGCCTTAAAGCTTAATGCTGCCCTTTTCTCCTTTTGGAACACCTGTTCGAGCCTGAGTGAAGCACGTAACTGGCTCGAAGCCACCCTGGCCCTGCCATATAATGAAGAAGTACCGGAAATATTAGCGCAGGTGGCAAAGGTGCTGAATGTGGCAGGCTATGTAACCTCTCAAACTCTCGATAATGACCTTGCCTACCACTACTTTGAACGTGGCTTAAACCTGTACCGCCGGTTGAATGATAACAAGGGAATTGCGTGGTCAATTCGAGGATGTGCCGTGGCCGAAATGCAGCGCAATCATTACGAAGCTGCCGGTCATCTTTTGAAGGAAAGTTTGAGGCTGTGCGAGTCAAGCCAGGATAATTGGGGTCTGGCCTGGTCGCTTTACGCCCAGGCTTTCTTAAAGCTGGCACAGGGCAATTTGCAGGAAGCCAATACCTCTTTAAAAGAAGCCCTTACTCATTTGCGCCAGCAGAATATGACATTCGGCATCTTTCGCACTCTGGTAGCGCTCGGATATACTGAATTCGAACTTGGAGATATTGCAGGCGCTGAAGAATTCTTCCGGGAAGCCCTCTTGTCAAGCCGGGAGATACCCCTGTTAAGCGTTATTACCGGTGGATTGGAAGGCCTGGCTATGGTAGAGGCAGAACACGGCCGAGTTCTTCAAGCTGCCCGCCTGTGGGGCGCGGCTGAGGCAATGCGCGAATTAACCGGGCAGCGGCGTTTGCATGTCTTTCAGCGGAGTTATGAACGTGTCCTCACAACTTCACGCTCAAAAGTAGAAGCCTCAGATTGGGATACAGCCTGGGCACAAGGGCGGGCTTTGACTCCCGCCCAGGCGCTCTCTGAAGGGCTGGAAATGGGTGGAACCGGCTCGACTGCCGGAAAGTTTTCAGGTGAATCAATTTTGCCGCTCTAAAAAACAATTTTTGTATTTTCTGGCAGACTCTTTAGTCTTTCAATTAATTCAGTTACGTTCCAGGTAATTTAAATTGTTCCTGGCAAACTCCGCTAAAACTGACCGGGCACAAGAGCTCATTCCAATAAGCGACTTCTAACATAGCAAACCTCTTACTACCTGATTTTTACCCCTGTAAACCTGCTCTTATACCTTCTTCTGTTACCCTGAAGCTAACCTGCACAAATTGGCTTTATCTGAAAGTTATCTTACAGGTACATTCAGATAAAGCCAGATTTTGTTCGTTATTAGTTGTATCAAAAATGACCCGCATGTTAGCTGGTTCCATCGATTATCCAAGGTTAGTTCTCCCATATGCGGTATTCATTGTAACCAGTGTGAGTAGGACGCATTACCTCGATCATCTGATTTATTTCTACTATTTAAATCAGTAACACAGTGCGCGAAGCTTACATACTTTAGCTGTTAAATTTAACCAGAGGAGGCAGTTATGAGACTTCAGGGAAAGGTGGCAGTTGTAACAGGCGCGGCTTCAGGTATGGGACTGGCAATCGCAACCCTTTTTACGGTAGAAGGCGCTAAGGTCGTAGCGGGTGACTGGAACGAGCAACGCCTTACTGAGGCAGTCAAAAATATTCAAAATAGCGGCGGTACGATTACGGGAGTACAGGGAAACATTGCCGACAAAGCGTCGGCGGAAGGTCTGGTAGACCTGGCCATCAGCAATTATGGCCGACTGGATATACTGGTTAACAATGCCGGTATCATGGATCATATGCAAGGGGTAGGCGAACTGACAGATGAAATCTGGCGGCGTGTCTTGAGTATTAACCTGGATGGACCGATGTTTACCAGTCGGCGGGCAGTCCAGCAAATGCTCAAGCAGGGCGGGGGTTCAATCGTCAATGTTTCTTCGACCGCAGGTTTGAGTGGTGGAGCGGCAGGCGCAGCCTATACAGCCTCCAAACATGCTCTGGTAGGGCTAACGCGCAATACTGCCTGGATGTACGCTACCAGGGGTATCCGCTGCAACGCCATTTTGCCGGGCGGCACCAAAACCAACATCGGTGAAACAATGCCGCAAGATCAGCTAGATCCTACAGGGGCGCAGCGGGCAGGGGCCTTCGCAGCCCTGATACCCGCAATGCTCGAACCTTCTGACATAGCGGCCCTGGCTCTTTTCCTTGCTTCGGATGAATCTCGTTATATCAATGGGGCGCTTATTACTGCGGATGGCGGTTGGATGGCCCTCTAAAATAATTATCTTCCTTCATAAAACTTCTTAAACGGGCGGGAAGACTGTTTGTTAAACTATACAGTCTTCCCGCCCGTTTAACTGAACTTCCTATCTGTATAACAATCTCAATTTGCCTCTCATAGAGTCACTTAATTTTCCTGATCCTTCCAATAACCTTTCTAAGAGATCGAATATATTGACAGTATCGAAGTATTTTGCTAGACTTGAATCAGAATAAGTATAGTGCCAGAAAAGCTGACCATAAAAGGTTAAAGTCGTTGGTATCCGCACCTTGAAACGCTATGAGTAAGTCAATAGCTGATGGTTATTTTTAATTTCAGCAAATTCTGTTGTGGATTGTGGCTCTGTTTGGAGAAAAGAAAAGATGAAAGAATATTCAGCAGGACAGCCCATCCAGAGTGATGGTTCTAATGATCCTGCCAGCGTAGAAACAGTCAATACCACCACTCGCCAGAAAGTGATGGTAATTATTGGCGTAATGTTGGGCATGCTCCTGGCCGCTCTCGACCAGACTATTGTCGGAACAGCCATGCCTCGTGTAATAGCCGAGCTAAACGGCCTGGAGCATTATGCCTGGGTCTTCACGGCTTATATGTTAACCTCTACCGTAAGCGTACCGATTTACGGCAAGCTTTCAGATATTTACGGCCGTAGGCTCTTTTTCGTTACCGGAATGGTCCTGTTCCTGATAGGTTCGGCTCTCTCCGGTATGTCGCAGGATATGGTACAGCTAATTCTATTCCGGGCTTTGCAGGGCCTGGGCGCCGGCGCCATGATGCCAATAGCCCAGGCTATCATCGGGGATATTTTCCCGCCGGCAGAGCGAGGCAAATGGCAAGGCCTGATGATGGCCATTTTCGGTCTTTCCACGATTGCCGGACCTACCCTGGGTGGCTGGATTACCGACAACCTGGGCTGGCGCTGGGTCTTCTATGTTAACCTGCCGCTGGGGATTGTAGCAATTGCTGTAGCCGGTTTTGTTCTACCCAAATCGGTTCGCCGCCAGAATCATAAAATTGATTACCTCGGGACTGTGACGTTAATAGGGAGCGCAGTACCGCTCTTACTGGCTTTTTCCTGGGCAGGCACTCAGTACCCCTGGCTCTCCGGCCAGATTATTGGCCTTTTAACTGTAGCCGTAGTAATGGGTGTAATCTTTTTCCTCACCGAAAGAAAAGCAACCGAACCGATCATCAGCCCCTCACTCTTCAGCAACAGTATCTTTTCAGTTTCGGTGATTGCCGTTTTCCTTCTAAGTGTCGGCATGATGGGCTCTACCATGTACCTGCCTCTTTTTGTGCAGGGTGTAATTGGCGAAAGCGCTACCGGTTCGGGTGTCATATTAACCCCGATGATGCTGGGTTTTATGGTAAGTAGCATTGTTGGAGGGCAACTTATGTCCCGGACAGGTCGCTACAAATTCCTGGCACTCTTCAGCTTCTTTTTGGGCGCGATAGGCATGGCCCTGCTCGCCATGATGAGCATTAATACGACCAGCCTGGAAGTAGTGCGCAATATGGTAGTTACCGGTCTTGGTATTGGTGCCGGTATGAGTCTTTTTACCATTGTTGTCCAGAATGCTTTCAACCGGGATAAACTGGGTGAAGTAACGGCCGGGCTTACCTTTTTCCGCTCCATCGGCGGGACAATTGGCGTAGCGATCCTGGGCACAGTTATGAGTAATACTTTCCAGAATAGCTTGCAATCCAATTTGCCCGAAACTTTCAAGAAACTGGTCCCTCCTGACAAAATTGCATCTCTGCAAAATCCACAGATTCTACTCTCACCGGGAGTGACCGACCAGATCAAAAAGGGTTTTAGCGCCTTCGGTCCACAGGGGCAGGAACTGTTTAACCAGTTGATGACCGCCATTCGCCAGTCGCTGGTAACGGCTATTACCGGTCTCTTCTGGGTGGCAGTAATTTCAATGGTGCTGGCTCTGATTGTAACTTTATTCCTCAAAGAAATACCTTTACGCAAGACACTCCACCATCCGGTAGCTGAGGCGATAGAGGAGGTTAGCCCTGGGCCAGAAGCGGCGCTCTCAGGTGAGGTTGATCTGGATGTAGTGGAAAAGAAGTAAAAATCCTTATTTATACACCGAAAGTGTGGCAGCTAGAGGCAAACGAAAGGTAGAAAAGATGAGAATAGTAGAGAGCGAAAGTTGGAAGCAATGGAGCAGCTAAATAAACCGGAACTGGTGGAAGAAGTAGTCGGAGTCTTCCGCCATCTCTCTCAAGGCTGGCAGAAAGAAATGATGGCAGCTTTGATGGAGATAGATTTATCTATGGCACAACTGAGAACCCTTTTTGTAATGGCTCGCCAGGAACCCATCACGATAGGCCAGGTGGCAGAAAAACTGGGAATAGGTATTCCTACAGCCAGTCACCTGGTGGAAAAACTGGTTCAGGCAGAACTGGCAGAAAGGGCTGAAGACCCGGCGGACCGGCGACGGACTATGGTAAGGCTGACTGAGTCGGGTCTTACCCTGGCCCGGCGATTGGGGCATGGTCGAGAGGAACTCTTTCGCACTCTACTATTTCAGCTTTCGGACGAGGAATTAAGCGCTATTATCGTGGGCCTGGGTGCTTTGCTGCGCGTTACCGAAAAAGAACTCAATAACAGGCAAAAAGATGTGGTGGGTTTAGTTCGCTAACTGGAAAAGTGAATTTTTGTAACGGCTGCCCTTCCTGAGCAGTCGTCCAAATTTTCAGCGAGGCTATACCCTAACAGCTTTTCGCTTTATAAACGCAAACTTTCCGCCTCTTTAAAAAGTTATTTTAAGAGGCGGAAAGTTTTTACGCCTGGACAATTTTAAGCGATCTTGTGCTCTGAAACAGATCTTTATTTAGAGCGCTCGTTTAATTAACCTTAGCTCATGTGCCCCATCGCTACGAGCATACTCGTAATAAAGCCAGAGTTCCTGATCTTTTAGCAAAGCCTGGACATAGCGCAGCGAACCACTGGCATTAGGACTGGTTACCCAGGGAGCAGTAGGAGTCAGTTTATCCCAGTTTTTAAGATCAAAAGAGACCGCCAATCCACAGCGTTCTTCATAATTCTCTTTCTCGCTGGACGAGCCATCATAAAAACCCAGGAAAATATTACCCAAATTTACCACGCTATTAAGGCGCGACTGGTAACCATCCCAACTCTGTCCTACCGGCAGAACCTCTCCTAGCCAGGTGAAGTTAACGCCATCAAGGCTATGCGCCAGGGCGGTAGGCGCTTGAGAAAGACCGGTAGTGTAAATATCGCCATTGGCATGAGCCTGTCCGAGCAGACTGGTATCGTCCAGTTTTTTAGCGAAGCTGATAAGCATGTAGTAGACCGGGCCAACTTTGAAGACATGAGGATCTTTAACCGCTTCGGTATTGGTACTGGCAGCCGTAAAGACTTCCTTGCGCTGCTCAGGATCAAAGTTTTCGGGCTTGTCTGCTTCGATAACATCGATTCGCCAACGATTATCAGCCGGGTCAACATAGCTAATATAAAGTAAATATGTGCCAGCGGGAGATTTCTGAATACAGAAACGCTCCAT
>DATAKM010000160.1:0-13155 GCA_036261665.1 Chloroflexia bacterium | reverse complement strand
GTCATATAGAGGGCCTGCGAGTTGGTATCTATCAAAATATATTCGACCGCCGAAGGAGGTGGGCTGTAAAGCGCCAGCGGGAAGGGATAGATATAGCGGCGCGGCAAGAGGTGCGGGCCAAAGAAGGAAGTAGTCGAAACTGAAGCCTCTTTAGGTATGCGGCTAATCAAAGCGTTCGTCTGGCTGACCATGCTTTTCTTTTCCGCATTACGCACTACACCCGGCAGAGGGTTCTTTTCGAGAACCTGCACGCCCAGCGTAAAGAGCAAAAGAACGGCTACAATCGCGCCGGTACTGGCCAGAGGTACCCGCAAAATCTTCCGCTCTTTGGTAAGGCGGTTTTGTTGTAACCATTTGCGCAGATTCGCCGTGCCGTAAATAGCCCCCACAATCAGGGGGAATATCAGTAGCGCCGAGTAGTGACTCTTGTAATCAAACTGGGTACTGCGAATACTGAGCAGGTTGATCCCGACAATGGGTAAGGCAAACAGCAGAACACCGGGGCTAAACAGCGATAAGAAAGCGAAAGGCAACAGCATCAAGACGAGATATTCCATCTTCTTGACGGTAAAAACACGCTGGATAGTTTTAACCGGGTTGGTAATGGTGTTCTTGACTACATCAGGCAAATTTTTGCCCAGGTCGCCATAGGTGGTTGAAATGATGGTATCGGTATTGGAAATATAGTCGCGCTGGCGCTCGGTAATCTGCACCGGTTGAACTTCAGGAGGCACGACCATCTTGCCGGGCGTAATAAAAGCAGGCAAAATAAAACTAAAAATAACTACAAAGTAAACCGGCCCTAACACCAGCGGCGGCAACCAGAGCTTCCAGGGAATACGCTTGCGGTTTAACAGGCCATATAGCCCGAACATGGTCACTACCAGCGAGACCTCAGTACGAGTAGCAATCGCCAGCAGGGCGAAAAGGCCAAAGAGCCAGCCTCGCCTCTTCTCAAAGAAATAGAAGGCATAGAGCAGGCAGACCAGGCCCGGCGCACGCAAATTAAAAGGCAAAAGATTGAAGTATTCCAGGGTAGGGTTAGCCAGGTACACCGCTACAAAGGCCAGCGCAACCGGCTTACTGCCTAATTTGTCTCGAGCTAACCAGAAAACCGGCAAGGCTCCCAGCGCCAGGATAAGCGTTTCTACAAAGAATAGGGTATGCGGCGAAGGTAACAACCAGAAGATCGGAGTAAAAAGCACCAGGATCGGCATCCAGTCAACCGCAAAAGCGCTGGTAGAATAAGCCCAATCGCTCTGCTCCATAAAGCGGCCTTCGCTGGTATTCCAGAGCGGTTGCTGGAAATAAATCTGGTCGTAGCCAGTCTGGTAGGTCTCGAATTTGTAGGATGAGGCCACACTGAAGACCAGGATATATAGACAGAGCGCTAAAAAGAGGATGCGACCGGAATGGCGATCCAACCAGTCGTACAAACGCTGCCAGCGAGTGGCGGTTGAAATCTCTTCGGGTAGTGTTACGGGTGCTGTGCGGGGCTCGGTTGCGGAATATCTTATATTAATCTGAGCAGCATCACCTGAGGCTTCGGCCAAAGTACCACTTTCTCCTTGCTACACTTGGAATCAAAACGGGTCGCTTACCCGCCGGGCTGGTTTCTAAGCCGAAAAAGTATAACATCTGGAGTTAAAAAAGGTCAAGAAAGGCTTAACCGGCCCGGGCCTGGCCTTCATCCGGGTCGCGCCAGCGTTCCAGGCGGCGAGCCTGCAAGCGTTCCACTATAGACCGGTAGGCGGCGTCCATTTCCGGTTTGAAACGGCGACGGCGCGGATTATCCCAGTGGCGGCCTTTCTCACCATTGCACTGAGGGTGGGTCAGGCCCAGGTTCGTTAACTCATCGTCGCCACCCATAACACGCGGGAAAATGTGTTCAATATTTGCGCCAAAGCCATCCGAATCGCGAAAAGAGAGCCGCCCATTACAGATTAAACATTTACCAAGCCACAGGCCATCCACGCGCTCAAAAGTACGGTCCGTTTGGGCTATCCTGCGCATAGTTTCAACCGTTCCCGTCGATTTCATTCTAACCTGCTCTTCCCTATCTCTTCAAGATTCTCAAAATATTATATTCTTTCTAAGAAGTTAAGGCATAGCCTGTACCGGTAAATTCTTTTTACAAAGATAAAAAGCCCCCTTCCGGGGGCTTAGAACAACCCTATCTGCATTCTGCAAAGAAGTTAAGCTAAATTCTTATAACTAACTGGCGACTCTTTCTTCCGAGTATTCAGGCGCTTCTCTGGTATTAAACTCGTGGTCCAGGGCAGCGGCCCGAATTAACTCCTGGCGGTGAGTATGGTAAAGCAGGATAGGCCGGTCGGCTGGAATATACTTATCGCCAGAGTCCAGTCCACCTTCCTTTGGTTCCTGGCTCACTACTACCGCTTCATCCTGTTTCAGGATACGGCTATTGGCAAAGGGGCTAAGTGCTGAAATCAGCTTCCGAGCCAGCCCCGATTTAACAAAATTATGGTAGAAGCGCACGTACATCATGGTGTGCTCATCATCAATCGGGACGAAAGCTGCCATAATCATCATCTTATCCGAAAGACGGTTGAGCCAGACATTCGGGTATTTGAAACAGAGCAGCCACGGTCTGTCGGGCCTGGGAAGTTCGCTGGGCTTATTGGCGTGCTGGCCATGATCCTTCTGATTGTCGTACCAGACGTAAATCGCGTCACCCTCGATAAGGCTGTAAGGCCCGTTAACCAGGGTCTTGCCTTCGCGGCCAATTGTGGTAGCGTGTACGAAGGGTACGTGAGCAACATCCAACTGATTCTCGATGGCCCGGGTGTAATGGGTGTTCCACTCCTTGCGCAACGTGCCATAGCTGAAATTTTCCAGTCCGTCAAAGAAAGGAATTGGAGGGTAATCCTTTTTAGGACGCGGTTCGCCGTTCCAGACCCAGATAAAGCCGTGCGCTTCGCGCACCGGGTAAGCTTTAGCCCGGAACTGTTTGGGTCGTGGGCCGTTTTTGCCATTGGCCGGAACTAACTGGCACTCACCGCTCTCGTTATATTGAAAACCATGGAAGGGACATTCAATACTGTTATTTACAATTTTGCCGCCGCTCAATTTGGTCTGGCGGTGCGGACAACGATCTTGCATAACAACCAGTTTGTCACTATCATCCCGCCAGAAAACCAGGTCATGGTTCAAGCGCCGGAAGGCGGCCGGTTTACCGGGTTTTACTTCATCTGACTCAAGTACCGCGTACCACTGATCTGGTATCATCATAAGCACCTCCACTATATTTCTTAGCAAACTATACACCATCAAACGAAAGGCAAAATGAAGTTTTGTTTAAGATTCGATTAGGTTTATTAGAGGAATAATCGGATGAAGCTATTTGCAGATGTGTTAGTGAGCGGATAAAAAAAGGATGCAACCCGTCTTGTTGCAGACGGGTTGCATTCGGAAGGGCTATGTAAATTGTTTTAAGCCAGTTCGATCTGTACTTCTCGTTCGTCTTCGAAATTACGGGTGTAGAGCCGAAAGTAAAGGCCACCACGCGCCAGAAGATCGGTGTGTTTGCCTTCCTCCACGACCTGACCCTGTTCTACTACCACAATCTTGTCGGCATTTTCGATAGTGCTGAGACGGTGGGCAATTACTACCGTAGTACGCTCCTTCATCAAACGTTCCAGGGCTTCCTGTACCAGGCTCTCACTTTCAGTATCAAGCGAACTGGTGGCTTCATCCAGGATCAGGAGGCGAGGGTTGCGCAGGATAGCACGAGCGATGGCGATACGCTGGCGTTGCCCTCCGGAAAGTTTTACGCCCTTTTCGCCCACCACAGTATTGAAGCGTTGGGGAAGTTTATCAATAAATTCGAGGGCATTGGCGGCCCTGGCCGCTTCTTCTATCTCGGCATCGGTGGCATCAAGCCGGCCGTAAGCAATATTTTCGCGTACGGTAGTGCCAAAGAGTACGGGTTCCTGCAAGACACTGCTGATCTGCTCACGCAGGCTCTTTACTTCGACCTGCCGGATATTGTAGCCATCCAGCAGAATCTGGCCGGATGTCGGGTCAAAGAACCGCGGAATCAGGTTCGCGATAGTGGTTTTTCCGGCCCCGCTCGGCCCGACCAGGGCCACTACCTGTCCGGGTAAGGCTTCAAAAGTGAGGCCTCGTAGCACCGGCAGATTCTTTTCGTATTCGAAGTAAACCTCATCAAATGTCAGATGCCCGCGTACCGGAGGAAGCGCTTTTGCGTCCGGTTCATCCGCGACCGTAACCGGCTCATCCAGCACATTAAAGATCCGTTCCGCACCACCTAATGCTACCTGCAACTGGCTGTAAATCCCGGCCAGCGCACCCACAGGAGCAGCAATCACACCCATATAGATGATGATGGAAACGAGATCGCCCGGTGTAATATGCCCGGCCAGCACTTCCTGCCCGCCAAACCACAGCACGCCCACCACCGCGCTGAAAGCCAGAAAAGTCATGCTGGCAGCGAAAAGGGCGCTCACCCTGGCCCGGCGAATAGCCAGCCGGAAAACATTTTCTACTCGCCGGTTATAGCGGCCTATCTCATACTCTTCCCGGGTAAAAGCCTTGACCGTCTTTTCGTTGCTGAGCGTTTCCGAGAGAACATTGTTAGCCTCACCCAGTTCGACGCTTACCGCATTTGAGAGGCGTTTTAAGCGCCGGCCATTGATTCCCGCCACGATAGCCAGGATAGGAATAAGGATCAACATCAACAGGGTCAGCCGCCAGTCGCGCAGCATTATAATCAGTATGCCGCCCAGCAGAGTGACCACGCTCCCGGCAGAACTAACCAGGTTAGTAGTGACAGCATTCTGAACCTGGGTGACATCGTTGGTCAGGCGGCTCATAATGTCGCCGCTGCGCTGCTCATTGAAGTAGCCCAGAGAAAGCTTTTGCAGGTGGCTATATAGCCTCATGCGCAAATCGGTTACAACCCGTTCTCCGGCGAAGTTGAGGAGATAGTTCTGAAAAAAGATGGCGCTAGCCTGCACCAGAAAAACCCCGATCAGCAAAAGAGCTACCCGGTTCAGACCATCCCGGTCCGCCTTCACAAAAACCGTGTCAATCAAGCTACCGGCCACCGCCGGTAAAACCAACCCTGCCAGGCTGCTAAGCAGCATCGCCAGGCCCGCGCCTACCAGCAAGTACCAGTAAGGCCGCGCAAAGCTTAAGAGGCGGCTGAAGCCATTCCGGGTGAACCGGATACGCGGAGGCCGCTGGTTAGCTTTGTTAATTATCTCTACTTCTTCTATCGTAAGTGCCATATCTTTTTTAATTCCCGCGTCTGCCTCATACCAATCAAAAGGGGGTAACACCCCCGCAGGAAAGGCCCGTTCCCTTGCCTGGTTTCCTGAACCGGGCGAATCGCCTTCCACAACATTTCGCAGGCTAGCACGTGCTATAATTATCCGAAGCGCAAAACAACCGCGCCAATTTTATACGAAAGCCGATACTGCCGGGTTACAAATATTAAGATAGAATCAGTTAATATTTGAATATTTTCCCGGTTAATTTAAGTCACAATTACTGGACTTTTGACCCGTCCGCAAGACTCTTAGTTTCACCAGTTCAGGAAAATAAAATAGATGCCAGAAAAAATCACAACGCAGGTAGCAATCATCGGAGCCGGGCCAGCCGGACTTTCTGCCGCCAGCGCCGCCGCTAATGCTGGCTGCCAGGTAGCTTTGCTGGATACCTATGCCCGGCCCGGTGGGCAGTATTACAGGCAACTGGCCCAGGGCTTGACCAGCCACCGTCCCGGCGCTTTACACCATGAATATGCCACGGGTGCGCGGCTCTTTCAAAATCTTGAGGCTTACCCGGAAATAACTCTTTATTCAGGCGCCAATGTCTGGGCCGCTGAATCCGTCCAGGGCAACTTTGTCTTACAGGTAGACCAGACGCTTTATTCTGAAAACTCTTCAGAGAAAAAAGCGCTTGAAATCACCGCCCAGGTCGTCATCCTGGCGCCCGGCGCTTATGACCGGGCATTGGCTTTCCCGGGCTGGGACTTACCCGGCGTGATGACAGTGGGCGGCATTCAGGCCTTGCTGAAGAGCTACCGGGTACGACCCGGGCAGCGCGTGGCCCTTTCCGGTTCCGGTCCTTTCCTCTTGCCGGTCGCGGCGCTACTGGCCCAAAGCGGCGCTGAAGTAGTGGGCGTTTTCGAGGCTACCCATCCTCGCCACTGGCTAACTTCCGCCCATCGCTCTATCAGTCACCTTGATAAAATGACCGAAGGCGCGGGCTATATGTCAACCATCCGCAAACAGCGCATCCCATATAAGTATGGCCGGGCTGTTATTCGAGCCGAGGGTAGTGAACGGGTAGAGCGTATCACGGTCGCCCGGCTTGACGCCGACTGGAAACCGCTAGAGGGCAGAAATGAAGAACTGGAGGTAGACGCCCTGGGTATAGGTTATGGCTTCATGCCTAATACCGAGCTTACCTACGCCTTAGGCTGCGCTCATCGCTATGATCATAGCCAGGCCGCTTTCTTCGCCACCCACAAACACGATATGCAGAGCAGCCAGCCGGGGGTTTATGTGGCCGGAGAAATCACCGGTATCGCCGGGTCGGCCGTAGCCTTGCAGCAGGGCTCTATTGCCGGGTGGGCTGCTGCCGGGCAACTGGGCAAAGTCAGCCAGAAGGTGGTTGAGGATAAAACCGACAAAGCCAGGAGGGAACTTAAGCACCAGAAAGCATTTGCCGAAACTCTGAACCGCTTGTTTACCCTGCGACCGGGCCGTTTTCGCTGGATGACTTCCGAAACCATCCTGTGCCGCTGCGAGGAGGTAACTGCCGGAAAAGTGCGCGAAGCCGTGCGCGAAGCAAAAGCCCAGGATGTGCGTAGCGTCAAGTTACAGACACGCTGCGGCATGGGATTGTGCCAGGGACGGGTTTGTGGGCACCTGGTGACAGGATTGGTAGCGGACTTGACCGGGCGTGACCCGGCAGAAGTCGGTACATTCACCACTCGTCCGATTGTGCGGCCCCTGCCGCTGGGCCAAATAGCCGGAAAAGGCGAGTAGAGGGCAAAAGTCGCGAAACAACTGGGGTAGATAAACGTACTAATTAGTATCATGAAAATATCGTGGTATTGATTGTCCTGTATCAGAAGTAAGCGGAAAGGCTTGAAGGAGAAAATCAATGGCCGGAGCCATTAAAGACTTTTTTAATCTCAATAAAAATCGTGACTATAAAGAACCTCATTGGACCTGTCCGAAATGTAAAACGCAGAATCCTCTCGGCTCGCCTTTCTGTCTGAAGTGCGCCCAGGAAGAAGAATTAGCGGAAGAACAGCGTGAGAAAGTTCGCCTCGAAATGGATAACAACCCGCTGGTGTCAACCCTGGTACAGGCCCTCAATCTCTATTTGCAGGCCGGGCAGATTCCTTCGCGGGAAGTAGCCGAAGAGGCTAAACAGTTAGGGATTGTGATTAATGCGCCCCAGGAGATTGCCCTGGTGCCGGTGCGCGAACTGGACCGCCTGGCAGATCGCTTTGTGAACAATCACCGCCTGATGGCAACCGGCAGCGGCGCTCTGCTGGGCTTTCCCGGTGGAGCCTTGATGATTGCCACAATTCCGGCCGATATTTCGACCCTGGCATATTATTCCTTCCGGTCTATCAGCGGGATTGCCCAGAGCTACGGTTATGAAACTCGTTCAGAAGAAGGCCGTGCGATTGCCCTGCTGCTTTTTGCCGGGGCGACCGGATTAGAAACTATTACAGTGGCCGGTTCGCAGGTGTTATTGAGCAATTTAACCAAGAACGTCCTGACAAAGCCTTACCGCGACCTGATTTTGAAGCGGGTTATTAACGAGGTAGCCAAAGACCTCGGTTTGAACGTAGCTAAACGCGGCCTGAGCCGCTTTGTGCCGGTGCTGGGCAGCGTGGTAGGCGGCACGGCTAACTATTTCTTTGTCACCAATGTTACAGACCGCGCCAAGAATTACTACCGTATGCGCCTGCTTGAGTCGCGTAGTGCGCCCGATGAACCGGGTGAAGAGAACCCGATCTAAGGAAGGCGCGGTTTTACCACCGTCTGGTAATAATTACATAGATCAGTGACGTTACATTGCGAGCAGCGCGGGCGTTCGTAGACGCAAACGCGCTGCCCGTGTTTTAAAAGGCCTTTATGAAAATCGTAGATGGTGCGGGCGTCAGAAGGCAGCAAAGCCTGGAGCAGGCTGTGGGCATTTTCAGCCGAAACTCGTGCTCCAATTAAGCCCAGGCGAATGCTGACGCGATGGACATGGGTATCTACCGGCAAAATCGGTTTGCGGCAACTAAAGAGTAAAACGCAGGCGATAGTCTTTGGGCCTACTCCCGGCAGATGTGCCAGCCATGCTGCTCCTTCCTCTACCGGCAGATCGTACAGAAAATCAAGCTTTAGCTCACCACGTTCGATTGTAATTCGCCGCATAATTTCTTGCAGGCGAGGCGCTTTAAGCTCGGGCCAGTTCACTCCCGCTATAGCCGCTTCCACTTCCTCTACCGGGGCGTCCCGCATGGCTTCCCAGCTACCGAATTTCGCCTTGAGAGCGGCGTAAGCTGCCGCGGTCTGCTCATCACGGGTACGGTGAGAAAGCACAATGTCTACCAGCATACTGAGCGGGTCTTTGCGTGACCATTCAGAAGAACCATAGCGTTCTATCAGGCGGCGGGTTACTTCCAGGGCTTTGGCCGAAAGGGCCGTTAGATCATTGGTGGGGTAGCCGTATTCCGCCGGATTGCCGCGCCTACCCCCGGTCCTTTTTACTACCGGTCCTTCCAAATCAGTATCGCCTCCCTATGCTTCACTAACCCTTGAATAATCTCCTCTCGGCATAAAAGGCATTTTTCGTTCCTGCTACAACCTGATATAAGCTTCTCAATCAAACTTTAACGGACTGTTTCAGCTTTGATCCAAAATAAAAGCATATATGCAGAACAGGGGCGGTTAAATTCTGTTGCCAGCTTCATAAATATCTTGTATGCTTTATAAAAAAGCTGGCATATTTTTTGCATTGTAAAGTTTTCAGGAACCAGGGAAGTACCATTTTAATCTTTTTGGCTTAGCAAGAACACCTGCGCCGGTAGGCTTAGTTACCGGTAGCAGAACCAGGAATGACGGGTAAGGAGATAACACTATGGTGGGCCATTCTTCTGCGGCACGCCTTGCGCCTTTTGATGATTACACTACGCCCCGTAATCTACGTATGCGCGTGACCAGTAATCTGGATGAGTTAGAAGACGCCTCAACTAAATTTTTAATTGAGCAGTTTCCAGAAATTTTAGAAAAAGGCCGGATTGCGGCTGACAACATGAAGATCTTACTTGAAGGGCGTACCGTCAGGCGCACTTATTTTTTCAGCAACCCGACCGAAGGCGCTCACCGCCCAACTGTCGAATTTAAGGTTACAAGGGTACAGGCAGAAGACGGTGGGATTGTACGTCTTTATGACAGCGAAGGTAAGGTACGCGAAATGCCCGCCCTGATCTTTAATTTTGTTTACTCTCCGGGCGGTGTTGTTTGTAGCGGGCCGGATTATACCCTCCTATTTGAAGTAGTCGACTAACAGAATAAGTTGTACAGCGCAAAATAATTGCCAGACGCTCCGCAACTCACTAAAATGAGGGTTACGGCGCGTCCTGGCTTTTTTGTTCCCTTATCACGGTCTTGTTTTCAAACTTATATCCGCCTTTTAGTAAATACGGCTAAAAGCTTCTGGAAGAAGGCAGGTATCTCGAATGCCTCTAAAGTTCCCGCGTAAAAGTCTCCTTTGGCCTGTAATCCTGCTTCTGTTGAGCATGACCCTGGCAGCATGTGGTGATAGCGCCACCAGTGTTTCGCTTAGCTTGCCAACTGAAGCAGTCACTGCTCCTACCGCTTCATCAACCACGCCCGGGCCAACCTCTCAGGCTGTTGCAGCTACAGCCACGCCTGTAGCGAGCGAAAGCGCGCGCTCCGGCAATACTGTTCCGCCCACTACCGGCATCGCTAGCGCTACTTCTGGTGAAACACCTTCGGCAGTTGCCACAACAGAAGCCACAGTAGCAGCCACTCCTCCGGCCTCTACTCCAACCCCTCGACCGGCTATAAAGCCTGTTACAGGCTTTCCCGGAAAACTTAGCATCCTTGGGATAGAGGACGCTTTGTACGTTGCCCGCTTTGATGGTAGTCAGCCTTTACTGGTGGCTGGAAATGCCAATGGCAGCCCGGGAACGGGCCAGGACGGCGTTATTTTCCGCTGGCCGACCTGGACCAATGACGGTAGTAAGCTGGCTGTGATCGGCTTCAATGTTAAAAGCGGCCAGGTAGTAAATTCGGATATCGTGGTTATCAGCCAAGATGGGAAAAGCAGCTACAAAGTGCAGGATGGTGGCCCGGAGCAGCCCATTTATTTAAGCTGGTCCCCGGATGGCAACTTTCTAACCATGCTGGTCCAGAGTAGCAACAGCCTGGAGTTGCGCCTGGCAGATACCAGTAAAGGAAAGGCCACTACCACTAACCTGCGAAAGGTCAGTAACGGCAGCGCGATTTATACCGGCTGGTCACCTGATAGTCAGCAACTTTTGATACATACTTCTACCAGCCTTACAGATAGCACTCTATCACTCCTGGCCGCCAAAGATACCAAAGCCCAGGCGGTTCAACTTAAAGCTACTCCTACCAGTTTTCGCGCCCCAGCTTTCTCCCAGGATGGTTCTAAACTGGCTTTTGCAACGTTAAACAGCCAGACCAGTAACGAGGACGTCAGCATCCATGACAAAAAAGGTAATCCTATCGGCGTTATCGAAAGCGGTGGACGGGGCGTTGAGTTTAACTGGGCTCCTGCCGGCAATAAACTGGCCTTTACCTACTTGATTCCGAACGGGCAGGGTCTTTACAAAGGAATCGCCCTGGCAGATTTAGGAACAGGTAATCCCGCAAACGGCAAGTATACTTCTACCCAGGTTGTGAATGAAGCTCTTACCTCTTTCTTCTGGTCCCCGGATGGAAAGAAATTGGCTTATATAACGCTAAGTGATGATAGCACGATGCTCTCCTGGAAACTTTATGACCTGGACAGCAAAAAGACTTCTACCATAATTGACTGGTATCCCAGTGATCCCTGGTTACAATTGATCCAGTTCTACGATCAGTATGCCCAGTCGAACTCTGTGTGGTCTCCTGATAGTAAATCTCTGGTTTTTAGCGGTTATACCAGGGATGAGATAAACGCCTTAAAAGGGGTTGATAATACTGATAACGTACATCCTACTGTTTATATCGTAGCGATAGATGGCCCGCAAGCCGGTAAAGCGGTTCCCGTGGCGCCAGGAACAATGGCTTTCTGGTCAAAATAAGAGGTATATAAAGTAAGTAGTGAATAAAGAACAAAAGCTGCCAGTACGGCAGCTTTTGTTCAAATCTCTTCTATCTATCTGAAAGTAACTACTTTACTTCGTCTACCTTCAGGCTATCGAAGGTTTGCTTATTGATGAACTTGGTAAGTTTGACTTTATCGCCATCAACAGTAGATTCAGCAACAGCAGCATACCGGGTGCGGCTGCTATCCCCTTCTCCGCTGTTGAACCGCTTTTTCTTTATATCGTGATCGGGTACTTCAACTTTTTTGCGGTGCTTTACGCTGTAGAACTCCATTGGTCTGTAACCTCCTGTGTTGGTTCATTTTAAGCCAGTGACCCAGTCAATCAATGGCGCACCTGTTAACTGATTAACTGGCCCAACCCCACAAAAACTTATGATCAGGGAGCGAAACTTCTGAGCTCAAAAGTCCATTTACTCCCTACCTGATTTTCATCTTAGCAAAGGAAAATGAGGCTGTCAAGCTCAAAACAGGCAAAATTCAACTTTCCATAATGTAATTTATAAAAGTTACCCCATTTTCCTACTTTTGGGGTGCTTGGGTTTGCAGTAAATCTCCTTTTTCGCTGGTAACCAGGGACTTTATAACATTCAGAAGCTCAATGTTCGAGGTTTTCGATTTAACCAGTGCGGCGGCTACTTCGCGGGCAAGATCCTGACTCATCTCCTGGGCCGAAAAAACTACAACCGGTAGATTTGAATGAGATTGGATCAGCGGCAAAAGTTCCAACCCGGAACAATCAGGTAATTCCAGGTCAAGCAAAACCAGGTCAAAATTATTCAGCTCCAATGTTTTACGAGCTTCCTCACCGGTAGTTACACTGATAACCTCGGCAATGCCGTTCAGCATAATTTTTACGATCTCAATTATATCCGGGTCATCTTCGATATGAAGAATTCTTGGAAAGCTGGTTTTGCTCTTTAACTGGCGAGTAGCCTGGGTCACAGCAGAGACCAGTCGCTCCTGGTTCAAAGGTTTCTCAATCCAATCTATAACGGCAAGCGCATTTCCGTTAAGCTCCTGGCGGCTGGTTTCCGCCTTAACAGATACTACTATAATTGGTAAATAAAGAGTTTCCTGCTGGGAGCGTAGTTCACGCAAAAAAGATATGCCATCCTGGTCGGGTAGCATAATATCCAGGGTCATAGCATCATATTTATTTTCTTTAAGTAGCTTGCGAGCCTGCGTTACAGTATAGGCTATATCTGTTTTGAAGTGGTGCTGGCTAAGGACTAAAGAAAGTAACGCAGCGACATCATGGTCGTCTTCACAGATTAAAATACCGGGTTCGTAAACTGGCTGTAAACTGTTTACCGTAGCCTCCTCGGCCTCTTTATATTCTGGAAGATCAAAGTAAAAGACAGAACCCCGGTTAAATTCTGTTTCAAAACCGATTTGCCCGCCGAAGCGCTCGATCAGTGCTTTTGTTATGTTAAGTCCGAGACCAGTACCGCCTTTCTGCCTGCTGTCAGAGGAGTCGGCCTGAGCAAACTTCTGGAAAATGCGCGGCTGAAATTCCGGCGGTATACCTGGCCCATGATCTTTGATAGAGACTCGCAATTTTCTATCCCGCTGGCGCGCGATGCGCACTTCCACTTTTTCACCATTGGGTGAAAATTTAGCGGCATTCGACAATAAATTAGCCAGAACCTGCATCATGCGGTCATGGTCTACATTCACTTTAGGACCAGACAGGGTTTCAACCAGTTCAAACTGAATTCCGTATTGAACCTCCAGGCCCTGGTTATTTTCTATGGCTTGCTGGACCAGCGAATTTAGCTCGTAGGACTT
>DATAKM010000157.1:0-61771 GCA_036261665.1 Chloroflexia bacterium | reverse complement strand
GAGTAGTGTCACCTAAAAATGGCAAACCGGCTCAGGTAGCCCCCGCTGCCACTCCAACACCGCCCCCGCCACCCACCGCTACTCCGCTGCCGCCGACACCCACGCCACTGCCGGACCCGATTACGGTGGATATAAGCATTGGCACTGACGATCCCAAGGGAAGCTGGGTGACTATCTGGGTGGACGACCAGCAAAAAGTTGCCAAGATGGCCGCGCCGGGTGAAACTTTCAATTTCCAGGGCCGTAAAGTCGCTATTCGGGCCGGCAGGCCGAATAACGTTTCGGTGAAGGTCAACGGCCAGGATAAGGTCTACGTACAACCGAACGCCGGTATTATTACCCACACTTACTATGCGGACGGCCATGATACTGTAGAACAATAGACTCCTGACCTCAAAAGGTCTATAATACGGACGCAGGGCGGGCCAGTTACTCGGCCCGTCTTTTTTTAGAAGTTTCGGAGGCTGTATTTACAGCCGCAGATAGATAGACGGTTGGTTATTAATAACTGTGAGAGGAAGGTTATTTAAAGGATGGCTTCCACTTTTTCTTTCGATGTAGTTTCGGATTTTGATCGCCAGGAGTTGGTAAATGCGGTTGATCAGGCCAGGCGCGAGATTACCACCCGCTTTGACCTCAAAGATACCAAAACCGAAATTGATCTTGAAGAACAACAGCTTGTTATTAACACCGAGAACGAATTCGTACTGGGACAGGTCACGGACCTGCTTTCGACCAAGCTGGTAAAACGCAATCTTTCACTTAAAATCCTGGACCCTCAGAAGGTGGAGCCCGCCGCCAATGGCCGGGTACGCCAGGTAATCAAGCTGAAGAAGGGTTTGAGCCAGGATTTAGCCAAGCAGATGAGCAAGTTAATTCGCGATAGCTTCAAAAGCGCGCAATCGCAGATTCAAGGAGATGCTCTGCGCGTGACCAGCAAAAGCAAGGATGAGTTGCAGCAGATTATTACCCTGCTGAAAAGCAAAGATTATCCTGTGGCGCTGCAATTCACCAATTACCGTTAAGTTGTCTTTAGGAGAGCATGAAAAGTAACATCAAGTTAAGCATACCGGCGCGGAGACCGCACCTGGATAATAAATCTTTTTATATTTTAACCCTGGGTTGTGACAAAAACACAGTGGATAGCGAAGCTATCGGCCAGTTACTATCCGGTTATGGCCTGCGCGAGACTCTCAAGCCGGAACGCGCTCAGTTGCTGATCGTCAATACTTGCGGCTTTATTGACGCCGCTACCCGCCAGTCGCTGGACGCCCTCCAGGAACTGGCCGATAGCAAACAGGATGGCCAAAGCCTGATTGCCGCCGGTTGTCTGGCCGGGCGCGCCGCCGATATGATTAAGACCGAAGTGCCTGGAGTAGATGCCGTGGTGGGGGCCCTCAAGTGGGACGAGTTCGCGCCTACCCTGAGCAACCTGGGCGTGGAAATAGACAGCCAGGCGGCCAGTTCGATCAGCTACGGTTTGCTTCGCCGCAAGAAGAAGCAAGGCCCCTTCTCCTACCTGAAAATTTCGGACGGCTGCAATGCCGGGTGCGCTTTCTGCATTATTCCCCAGATGAAAGGCAAGCATGTCAGCCGCCCTATCGAGCATATTCTGCGGGAAGCCAGGCAGCTTAACGACAGCGGTGTAAAGGAAATTGTGCTGGTCGGCCAGGATACCACTTTCTACGGGCGCGACCTGGGCGATAAGGAAGGCACCGCGCACCTGCTACGCCAGTTGGCCGAAACCGCCCCGGACGTGGCTTTCCTGCGCCTGATGTACGCTTACCCGCGCTTCGTCTCGGAAGAACTGATCGAGACTATGGCGAGCCTGCCGCAGATGGCCCACTACATCGATATGCCCTTGCAGCACGCCCACAAAGCAACCCTGCGCCGGATGCGCCGTCCCAGCGACCAGTCAGAGACTTATGGCACGATTGAGCGCCTGCGTAAAGCCATGCCCGATATCGCCATTCGCACCACCTTTATCGTGGGCTACCCCGGTGAAACAGAGGAAGAGTTCGAGTATCTCCTGAAGTTTATCGAAGAGATGGAATTCGATAACGTGGGAGCCTTCAAATTCTCGCCCCAGGCTACCAGCCCTGCCGCCAAAATGGATCAACCGGTGGAGGAAGCCGTTAAACAGGAGCGCTACGAACGCCTGATGGCTTTGCAACAGGCCATTTCAGCAAAAAAGAACCGGGGCTTGATTGGACGTGAATTAGATGTTATTGTAGAAGGTAGCGGTAGTGTGGATTACGGGCCGCGCGATAGCCGGGCAATCTGGGTAGGTCGCAGTTATCGCAGCGCACCGGAAGTAGACGGCCTGGTCTTTATCGAACCGGGCAAGAAACGCCGTTTCCCTGAAGGTCCGCGCCCGTACACCGCCCGGGTCAAAATTACGGACTCCACTGAGTACGACCTGTGGGGCGAGCTTATTTAATAATAATATAGGTAAAAATTGTGAAAGCCAATCTCCAGTTAGCAAATTTATTGAGCTGGTCGCGAATATTCGCTACGCCTGTGGTGATGGGCTTGTTAATGCTCAACGATTGGGCGCCCTCCTATATTATTGCCGCCGTAATCTTCGCGCTGGCCGAAATTACTGACGTGCTGGACGGCTATTTCGCCCGCCGCCAGAAAACCGTTTCGAACCTGGGTATCTTCCTGGACCTGACAGCCGATAAGCTTTTCACTGCCGGGGTGCTGGTGATGATGGTGGAGATGCGCCTCATCTCTAGCTGGCTGGTTGCGGTCATCCTGGGACGGGAATTTCTGATTACCGGCGTACGCACTTATGCGGCTTCTGCCGGGGTGGTTATTCCGGCTGGAAAATGGGGCAAACGTAAGACAGTCCTGACCGGTGTCTCGCTCACCTGGCTGATCCTGTGGGCAGACGCCGCTATGCGGCCCAACGGTATTCTCAGAGGGCTTAACGACTGGGTACTGGCCGGAGATTTCCAGCCCTTCAAGTGGCTTTTCTTGCTGGCATGGCCGCTGGTCTACCTGATGGTCATTATCACCATCTATTCCGGCTACCTCTATATGCGAGATGCCGCCTATCTTTTCAACCAGCCGCCCGCTCCCCCGGCTACTGTTAAACCGGCTCAACCGGACGGTTCTGGCAAAACCAATCGAACGGTTAAGTCTTCCAGTTAATCCTGGCTTTAGCCGTTACCATTTCCCGCAGATGCAGGTGGCATGATGAACATTTTCGACTACAAGCGCAGAAAAGATTTATACAGCCAGCTTAATGTGCCGCGAAATGTCACCCCGCCTGCAAATGCTTCTCAAAACCAGTCACTGGCTCCCCGCAGCGAAGCCCAGCCACAGCATATGCACGGCAGGCGCCGCATCAAAAACAAAGCTTCTGACCGCTGGGTTTATAACCAGCAACTGCTCAACTACTACCAGAAAGTCTCGGGCGGCCCCGGCACCACTAACCAACCGAACGTTCCGGCCCGTCCCGGCGAATCGCCAACCGAAACCGCGGACCGCAAGGAAAAGTACCGCAAGCTGCTGAATGACTGGTTCACCGGTGAAGTTATCCGCGAAGTTTTTCGCCGTCATCCTATTCATATCCTCTATATCAGCAAAAAGTTCTGGTTATTTCTGCCCTTTGTCCTGATTGCCACTATCGCTGCCCTCTTTTTGCCTTTTGTCTGGTTTCTGGCTGTTCCCTTACTCCTGCTGGAATTAGGGTTGGCTATCTGGTATATCAACGACTGGTCCAACGACTTCCTGATCGTTACCGACCGGCGGGTAATTCAGCTTGAAAAGATCAGCTTCCTGGATACGGCTAAAATTGAAATACCACTGGATAAAGTGCAGGAAGTTAAAATTAATCAGCGCCACGGCACAATTGAATATATTTTCCGAGTGGGAACAGTCAATATCACCAGCACAGGCCGCACTAATATTGTTTTCCAGCATCTCTATAAACCGGAGCGGGTGCGCCAGGAGTGGGATGTTTTGCGCAAAAGGTACTTCATGGCCCGCACCAATTTCCGGCGTGACCGGATGCGCAACTACCTGGACAATAAAATCTGGGGCACACCTCTTATCAACTGGAACGCCAATGAAGAGGCTCGTTCGCTGCGTGCTAACGACAACCCGGACTGGTGGCAGCGCACTTTCCCCTCTGAGCCTATTTACGACCGGGACAAGAAGCAGTTGGTATGGTTTACTCACCCCTGGATACTCTTTAAGAAAGAAATTCCGATTGTCCTGCTTTTCATTTTGCTGGTGGTGGCAAGTGTGATTGGCCTGCCTTTTCTTTTCAGCCTGGGTAGTGGTTTAGTATCTATCCTAGCCCTGGTAGCCGTAATCATCGGGCTGGCAGTGATGAGCTTTGTTATCTGGTATAAATATGAAAACTGGCATAACGACCGCTTCATCGTGGGAGAAGATAAAATATTTGACGTCATCAAACTACCCCTCGGTTTTGATGAAACACAGGGTGTGCTGGATATTCGCAACGTGCAGGATGTGCAGTTTGAAAAATCCGGCCTTATCTCCAACCTGTTGAACTTCGGTACGGTCAAAATTACTAATGTTGGTGGAGTAGGTCTCACTTTTAGAAATGTGCCCGACCCGGACCTGGTTGAGGATGAAATATCACGGCGCAAAGAACTTTTACGCTTTATTGATGAGGAACGGCAAGATCGCCTGACCGCCGATTTCTTCGCTACCTACCGCGACATTCTAATTAACGGCCCCGAGGAAGAGGATCAACCTGAGGATAATCGAGGCTATGGTGGTGGACCGCGCGGCTACCGCTAAAAATGCGATTTTAGAAACGCCACAAGTGCTGTGTAAATACAGAAGTAGTTTTGCATGCCTAGCATAAAAAAATCACCTTTCAGGATTTCTCTTTTTTTCATGCTGATGGCCGGATTAAGCCTGCCGCTACTGGCCGGGCTATGGCCGTCTGCCCGGCTTGCCTACGCCGCTGCGCCACCAAAAATGACGGTACAGGCCGGTTTCGATGGCTATTACAAACAGGTGAGCTGGTTGCCTATCCAGATCAATTTGAGCTTGAATGAAGGCAGCCCTGATTTTCAAGGCTGGGTAGAAGCTTCTTACTCCAATTTCGATCAGGGCAGCACTACTTATCGCCGCAGCGTGGAACTGGTAGCCCCGGCCAATCGCACGGTCTGGCTCTACCTGCCGAGCGATCCTCGCAGTATTCTGGAAGTGCAGGTTCGGCTGACCGACCAGAAAGGTACTATCCTCGACAACCAGGATTTACCGATCAGGCCCGTCACCCAGAACGAAGTGTTGCTGGGCGTAATCAGCGATAATCCAAGCGCCGCAAATTACCTCAACGGCGAAAGATTGACCCAGCCTTACAACCTGGGCAGCGCTCTTTTCAACTACTCCAACAGCTATTCCAACAGCCGCAAAAACACCTCGCCTCCGCGCCCTACTATCCGCGTGGCCCATCTTAATACTACCAGTTTACCCCCGGACGGCTCCGGCTGGGATAGCCTGGATGGGCTGATAGTAACCGATCTGAGCAATACTAACCTGAGCGATCAGTTTCTAAACCAGCAGAGTCTTTACCAGGCCACTTCTAGCTGGCTGGCCCAGGGCCGCCTGTTGTTTGTAGCCGGAGATAACAGCCTGAGGCGGGCAGGCTTCCTGACCGAACTGCTGGCAGTTAAACCCGGTGGCCAACCCCAGAGCGTTCCTTTCCCGGACGCGCTGCGCCAGTTTATTAATGGCGACCAACCGCCGCCACAGGTGCTCCTGGCCCAGACTACGCCTGCGCCCGGAGCCCTTACCCCTGTCGCGCAAGGTAACCAGCCTTTAATGGTCAGGCGTAGCTTCGGCCTCGGTATTAGCTGGTTTCTAGCCACCGAATTAAAAGCCCTACCCGACTCGCTGGGGCTGGAACTCTGGCGTTACGCCCTGAACACCTACGAACCGCGCATTTCCTACGGGCAAGAACACCGCCAGGCCGTTGATTCTTGGCGCTGGCCGGGCGAAATTAACCCGAACAGCAAAGTCTCTGCCCTGCCGGATATCTGGCTGATCGCGCTGGTGCTGGTAATCTACGCTTTTTTACTGGGGCCGGTCAGTTATGCTTTTCTCAAAAAAACCGGCAAACGCGAACTGGGCTGGGTGATCGCTCCGGCTCTGGCGATTCTTTTTGGTCTCGGTATTTATCTTACCGGGCTTGTTACGGGCGGCGACCCGCTGGTTATCAGCCGGGCCTCAATTATCACCCTGGGCCAGACTACCGAAGGCAAATTTGCCGGGGGCAGCGTGGGACTGGCCACGATCTATTCCAACAGCCGGGTAGACTTTCGCCTCAATGCCACCGAGCAGGCTTTTTCCATTCCGCTTAGCCGCCTGCGTAGCGGGGCCTATATCCGGGGAGGCAGCGCTACTTTGCAGAATAGCCCCGATACCGTGCAGCAGGGTACGGGCGGAGGCTACGGGCAGGTTCTGATGGGCCTGAACGATTTGCGCAGCTATCTTGTCGAAGAAGATCAGAGCCAGGGGGTCGGAGCGGGCATCCTGGCGAATCTGCAAACCAAAGGAAATGACCTGAGCGGTACAGTTGAGAATCGTACCGGCAGCGACTGGCTGGACCTGGCTATCTGGAAACCGGGTGGACAGATTTATCGTATCCCCCAGTTGAAAGCGGGAGAGAAAATAACGCTTAAACCTGAAATGGTGCTTGCTAAAAATGGAGGGTTGGCCCATACGCTATCCGGTAACGAACTGGCTTTGCAGGGTGGTCCCTTAAACTCTTTACAGAACGGGCAGGAAACTTACCTGCGGCATAAAGAGGCGATCCTGAGTACGGTGCTGGGTTTTGATGGCGAGGCTCTGCCAAAAGATGCCGACCGGGTTTACCTGGTGGGTTGGAAAAAAGCCACCGATAATTTTGGCCTGCAAATTGAAAACCGCAAGGCTACCTCGGTAGATCTGACGCTGCTGTTCGAACCACTTGCATTGCAATAAGTCTTTTAGTTAAGCCTATGATAAGTAATCCTGAGCAACCTATAACAGCAAGCGAACCTGAGCGAGTGCCTTATACGGTTGAAACCCGGCAACTCTCCAAACATTATGGCCAGTTCACGGCAGTCAACGATGTTTCGATGCAAATCGAACCGGGGGCTATTTTCGGGTTTATCGGGCCGAACGGCGCGGGTAAAACCACTACCATGCGGATGCTGGCAACTCTGCTCGAACCGACCAGCGGCGAAGCCTGGGTTTGCGGCCTGAATGTGAACGACCGCCATGTCGATAACCTGGTGGCTTTGCGGGCCTGCATTGGCTACATGCCCGACTTTATCGGCATTTACGACAAGATGACGGCCAAAGAGTACCTCGAATTTTACGCCGCTTCTTATTATATAGATATGAAGCGCCGCCCCAAACTCGTAACCGAACTGCTGGAACTGGTGGACCTTTCTTCCAAGCGCGATACCTATATCGAAAATCTCTCGCGCGGCATGACTCAACGCCTGGCCCTGGCCCGTACTCTCGTACACGACCCCCGGCTTTTACTGCTGGATGAACCCGCCAGCGGCCTTGACCCTCGCGCCCGGGTGGAGTTGCGCGAGTTGCTCAAAGAGTTGAGCCGCATGGGCAAAACTATCATTATCTCCTCCCACATCCTGACCGAACTGACCGAGATGTGCAGCCATATCGGCATTATCGAGCGCGGTAATATGCTGGCCAGCGGGAAAGTAAGCGATATTCTCAAGGCGCTCAACCAGCACACCAGGGTTATCCGCCTTAAACTGGGCGCGCTGCCGGCGGAACTGCTGCCCGCCCTTGAAAAAGTTCTGCACAGCGGGCCGGGAGTTAAAAACGCCCGGCGCATAGAAGAGAGCATGGACTGGGAGCTACAATTTGAAGGCGACGAACGCGAAATGCACCTGCTCCTGCGCTACCTCATTCAGAAGAACGTCCCCGTTTACAGCTTCAGCGAGCAAGTTTCTAATCTTGAAGATATTTTCTTGCAGATTACTAAAGGGTACGTATCTTAAATCGAGCTCAAGATTAGAGTTTGTTATATAAATGTAAAATCTGCGATTAGCTCTTGCTAAATCGCGGAATACCGGGTTAAAATGTTGCTCACATTTCGCAAAAGGGGAAGATTTGTTCTGATAGGCCCGGAACTGCCATTCAGAAGTCAAGAGTAAGTTATGGCTGTGAATGTAGAAGCCCGCTCGCGCCGTCCGGTCTTGCGGCGCCTGCCCGAAATGGCGGCAGGTGGCTGGCGAGCTTTGCGCTACAACCCCATCATTATCAAAGAACTGCGTCATCGTATGCGAAGCTGGCACGGGCTGATTGACCTGGCCCTGTGTACGCTTGTGCTGGTCGCTTTTGGCCTGATTAACTACAGCACGGTCAGCGGTAGCAGCTACCGCTACTACATTTCTTATTCCAGCAGTTACGGCAGCAGCTATGTCTCACGTAACCAGGACCTCGGCACCACCTATTTTATAGTGATAGTGGTCGCGCAGTTGTTCCTGGCCTGTGTTATCGCACCGGGTTTCAGTTCCAGCACGATTGCCGAAGAAAAAGAACGCCAGACTTATGATGTGTTGCTGGTGACGCTCCTGCGACCGCGCGATATTATTATCGGCAAACTATTCTCATCGCTGGCCTATTTACTGCTGGTTACTATTGCCGGTATACCGGTCTCCAGCGTGGCCTTTTTGATGGGCGGAGTAGGCCTTGACCAGCTTTTTGCCGCGCTGATCATTATGCTCTTTACCGGGCTGGTGGTTGGCTCTATTGGTATCTACTGGTCGGCTGCCATGCGTACGGCCCGCGAGGCTAACCGGAACACCTTTTTGAACTTGCTGATCCTGCTTTTCGCTATCCCTATCGGGGCATTCCTGGCAACACAATTTTTTGGCGTCAGTTATTTCAATTCCTTTCCGATTTATGGCGATACGCCGGGGCGGGATATAATGAGCTGGATTTGCTCAATCAATCCCATGTACGCGGTTCTTTCACTTAGTGAAATTCTTAAAAACCGGTCGGGTAGCAACATTTTCTACTATTTCAATATAGGCGGAGAGTGGATCATTTCACCCTTTATCCGGTTTATACTTATTTCAAGTTTCTTAAGTGGCCTGTATATCTGGCGGGCTACAAAACGGATCAAACCTTTACGATTGGAAGGCGACCGGAGAGTCCAGCGTGGCAAAAGCAAAACTAAACCGGCGCAAGCCGAAAGAACGGTCGAGGTTGAAAGCTAAAAATCTTTACTTCTGTTCAAAAGAGGGTCACGGGATAGTTCCCGTGTGGAGCCGGTGTGGTCTCTCCGCCACACAGCTCTATTCTTAATTTTTTAAGCAATCATAATCTTTTTATTGATTCCAGCAGCGGGTTAACTTTTATGGAAGAAAAAGAACAAAAACAGGAACAGCAGAGCCAACCGGGGATAGACCGGCAGGCCTACCAGCAGCTAGTCAAACGCCTCAAGAAAATAGAAAGGCGCTTGCGCTTGCAGGAGGCAATACGGTTATTACCCCTGGGCTTTCTGGCCGGAGGCATACTTGGTCTGCTGGTGGCTATCGTCAGCCGCGTGACTCCCACTCTTACAGCCGAGCAGGTTATTACAATTGCCCTGGTTGCTGTGGCGGTCGGGGTGCTGGGGGTGCTGGGTTACGCTCTTTTCCGGCCTCGCCCGCTACTGGATACCGCCCGCCGCACCGATCACGCCCTGGGTTTGCGCGAGAGAATCAGCACTGCTATCGAGGGCTTTAACGACCCGGTCAGGCTTGGCTATGCCACGCTGGGTTTGCAGCAGTTTGCCGATGCCGAAAGGTCTATAGTAGGTGTAAGAGCTAACCGGGCTTTGCCGCTACGAGTGCCGCGCCGCGAAGGACTGCTGGCTGTAACCATTATCCCTATGCTGGCCCTGGCCCTCTTGCTGCCCAACCCTTTTAGCGATGAGGTCAAAGCCAACCAGACTATCAAAGCCCAGATTGAGCAACAGGCTCAGCAGATCGAAGAATTAAAGCAGCGTATTACCAAAGAAAACCCGGAAGCGGCCAAGAATGACCCTAAAACCCAGGAACTTTTGAAGCAACTGGAGCAGGTCAAGCAGGATTTGCTGGAAAAGAGTGATAACAAAGATGATGCGCTGGCCGCCCTGCAAAAAGCTCAGCAGGAATTGGAAAAATTAGGCGATCCCAATAAGACTACCGCTGAGAAAGCAGCGGTCGAGTCGCTGGCCAAAACCTTCAATAGCACGGATGCCACTAAACCGGTAGGGCAGGCTTTGCAACAGAACTCGCCCGACCGCTACGCCAATGCCGCCAACGAACTGGATAAACTGGCTAATAATCTCGATCAGCTAAAGAACGACCCTTCGCAGGCTCAGCAACTTTCGGATAAACTTTCCAAAGATGCTCAGAATTTCAAAAACTCCAATCCCCAGATGGCCGATAAGCTGCAAAAGCTTTCGAGCGCCGTCAGTCCGAACAATTTGAAACAGGACCCGGCAGGAGCGCAGCAGGCCATGAAGGATGTGGCGCAGCAACTGCGGCAGAGCGGTCAGAACCAGCAGGTCAACGACCAGTTGCAGCAAGCCCAATCCCAGCTTCAAAAGAGCGAGGAGTCCATCAACAAGACTGCCCAGCAGGCCCAGGCTAATAGCCAGGCAAACCGCAACAAACAGGCCGAAGCCAACCAGGATGCTGGAAATAACCAGCAAGGACAGGATCAGCAAGGACAGGATCAGCAGGGTCAAGACCAGCAGGGCCAGGACCAGCAAGGACAACAGGGTCAGCAGGCTGATAGTTCCGGTTCGCAGGGGCAAAACCAACAAGGGCAGCAAGGCCAGAATCAGCAAGGACAGCAAGGCCAGAACCAGCAAGGACAACAGGGACAGGGTCAGCAGCCCGGTCAGCAACAGGGACAGGACCAGGGGCAGGGTCAGCAGGGCCAACAACAGGGACAGGGTCAGCAACCCGGCGACCAGGGTCAGCAGGGACAGGGACAGGGCGACCAGGGAGATCAGCCCGGGCAGGGTAGCAAGGCCGGAAAAGGCCACAGCGACAATGTCTTGCCGAACCCAAGTATGCGCCGTGAGAACGGTACTAACGTAAATGTCCAGGGTAAAAACGGCCAGGGCCCTACCAATAACCAGACTGTCAACGGCGGCAATCCGAGCGGCGACGCCAGCGTGCCCTACAACGAAGTGCTGGACAATTACCAGCAGCAGGCGGCGCAGCAACTCGACAAGAACTATGTGCCGATAACACTGAAAGATATGGTCAAGCAGTATTTTGACGATTTGAATAATAAGAATAAGTAGAAGTGTCCAGACTGTTATTTAATAGAAGGAAACACGCCCATGACTAGCGCACCTCCTCAGCAGCAACCGCTAACCCTGACTCCAGACCAGTTCCGGGAAGTCACTACGCGGGTCGAAAGTGAAGTCTCCAAGCTGATCGTCGGGCAGGCCGATGTATTGCGCAACGTGCTGATCAGCGTGATTGCCGGAGGGCACGTCTTACTGGAAGGTGTGCCGGGCCTCGGCAAAACTGCCCTGGTGCGCACCCTTTCCCAGGTGCTTGACCTGCATTTCAGCCGAATTCAATTTACGCCCGACCTGATGCCCGCCGATATTGTCGGCACCAATATTCTTTTGGATGACCCTAATGGCGGGCGGCAGTTCCGCTTCCAGCCCGGCCCGATTTTTACCAACCTGTTGCTGGCGGACGAAATTAACCGCGCTACGCCCAAAACTCAATCGGCTCTACTCGAAGCTATGCAGGAAAAAACCGTAACGGTAGCCAACCGCAGTTACCGGGTGGAACGGCCTTTCTTTGTACTGGCTACCCAGAACCCGATTGACATGGAAGGTACTTACCCCCTGCCGGAAGCCCAGCTTGACCGCTTCTTCTTCAAGTTACAGGTGGGCTTCCCGCGTGAAGAAGATTTGATGCAAATCCTGACCCGCACCACTACCGGAGAGCAGGCCCAGTTGCGCAAGATCGCCGACGGCAAAATTATCACGGCGATGGGCGAACTGGCCCGCGAGGTGCCTGTGGCCTCTCATGTGACTAACTATGTGGCCCGCCTGATCCTGGCGACTCACCCTGAAAACCAGGAAGCCCCTTCGATCACCAGACAATTTGTCCGTTTTGGGGCCAGTCCACGCGGCGCGCAGGCTTTGATGCTGGCTGCTAAAATAGTTGCCATGATGGAAGGGCGCTACAATGTAGCTTTCGATGATATTCGAGCGGTAGCCCTGCCCGCTTTGCGACACCGGATTATCCTCAACTTTGAAGGTGAAGCTGAAGGAATACAGCCTGACACCATTATTGACGAGATTCTTAAAAGCGTACCGACCGAAAAAAAGTAGCCTGATTGGCAAAGCATGGATCACAAGCAAAAGCAGAATCAAAAGTTAACAAAGCTCTGGCTGGCACTCCTTCTCTCGATTTCTTTGTTATTGACGGCCTGTGGCAGCAATAAACAAACTCTGGTAGTAACGCCCAATCCCAGCATTACCGCTTCCGTTCAGTTGCCCCCTGCGAGCGTAGCTGTCGGCGATGGCGCCAGTACCACGGACCAGACCAGCACACCTGTCATCGCCGGAACGACTACGGCAGGTAACGACCTGGCTAATTCCGGTGCGGCGGCTACAGCCCCAGCCCTGCCCCAGGTCACGCCTACGCCCACTCCTGCCGGAGCGGCTGAAAAGATAGATCGCCAGAACGAATTAAAAGTGGTTAAAGCGGCTTACGATGCCATCAATCAGCATCTCTTCCGCGTGCCGGATACATCAGCCTTGCTAACTGCCGCCCTGACCGAAGTAGGACGCACGACCGGAGCAACCGCACCCATGGTCCAGTTTGACCAGAACCAGGAGAGTAACTGGACCGCTTTTAGCACGGCCTTTAATAAGATGCTCGATAGCGTACCCGATTTCAAGTATCCGAAAAATCAGCTTGCGCACCGGGTAGTTAACGCCATGGCCGAACAGGTTAACGATGAGCATACCTACTTTTTAGATCCGGCCAGTTTCCAGAGCCGTGAAAATTTACTCTCCGGTAACAACACCACGATTGGCTTCGGTGTGGTTATTACGACCGAAAATGGCAAAGCTTACATCGTAAGAGTGGTGCCAAACAGCCCCGCCGACAAATCCGGCATGAAAGCCGGCGACCAGATTATCGAATACGATGGTCAGCCGATCTCAGACAAAAACTGGTCGCTGATCAAGAATGCCAGCGAAAATGAAACGCATAAATTCGTACTCTCAAGGATAGGAACCGCCAATCAGCTTACCGTGTCGGTGACCAAACAGGAATATACCCTGCCGACCGTTGAATATCGCCTGATCAACAATCATATCGGTTATATTGCCATCCGCGACTTTTTCCTGAACGTGGCGGACGAAACCGATAAAGCCATGCAGGCCCTTTACAAACAGGGCGCAGATAGCTGGATTATTGATGTCCGCGAGAACCCGGGCGGAGTGAATGTGGAGCAGGTCACGGGCCGTTTCGTGCAGGGCGGCGAGATTATGGGCTATAACACCAGCCGCACCAATCGCGAGCCTCAGAAAGTCAGTAATGACCTGGCAGGCGGGCCGGATAAAGGCAAACCCTTCTCGCCCCTGCTGCCCCTGGTCCTCTTACAGGACGATGTAAGCGCCAGCAGCAGTGAAATGCTGGCCCTGGCAGTTCATGATTTCAACCTGGGGCCATTAATCGGGGTTAAAACTGCCGGGGCTTTAGGCCATACCGCCGCTTATCCGCTGGGCGATGGCTCGGCCATCAGTGTCACCGTGGATGTCTACGAGTCGCGCAGCGGCCTGAAAGTTAACGGTATCGGAGTTTCACCGGATATCCAGGTGGAACGCTCGATTGAAGATTTAGTTTCCGGCAACGACCCGCAATTAAAAGCCGGGGTACAGTACCTCGAAAAGTTGATCGCTAAAAAATAGTTTAATAAGGTCATAGTACTTATCTGAACGATATTAATTACCCAGAGAAATGGTATGCCCGGTTTACTGGACGAGAGTTTTTTAAGAAAAATTGACCGCCTGACCCTGGTCAGCAAGCGCGTACGGGCCGGAAGCCTCAAAGGTGAACGCCGTTCTACCAAGCGCGGTACTTCGGTTGAGTTTGCCGATTATCGCGACTATACGCCGGGCGACGATTTGCGGCAGGTGGATTGGAATATTTATGCCCGCCTGGAACGGGTCTTTCTCAAACTGTTTGAGGAAGAAGAAGAGCTGACGGTCCATGTGCTGCTGGATTGTAGCCGCTCAATGGACTGGAGTGGCCCATCTCCCGACCTGATTACAGTCGAGGGAGCGAACGAGCCTGACCCGGCTCATAACAAGCTGCTTTACGCCAAACAAACCGCCGCCGCGATCTCTTACATGGCACTGGCCGCGATGGACCGGGTAAACCTGGCGGCTCTCTTTAGCGGGCGGACGGGTGCGGAAGCGCGTTTGCCGATGCTGCGCGGTAAAAACCAGACTGTGCGTATGATCCGCTTTGTGGAAGAACTGGTTGCCGGGCCGGGTGGTGATCTTAATTCCGCCCTGAAAACCTACGCCAATACCAGCCGCCAGCCCGGTTTACTCTTTCTGCTTTCGGACCTTTTCGCCCCTGGCGGCTGTTTTGACGGCTTGCGAGCCCTCCAGGCTGCCGGGCATGAAGTCGTTATCCTGCATATTCTCTCGCCAGACGAAGTAAATCCGGCTTTGCGAGGCGATTTCAGGCTGGTAGACAGCGAAACAGGCGAGAGCCAGGAAGTCAGTATTGATACCAACGCCCTCAACCGCTATCGCCGCGAGTTCGAGGCCTGGCAGCGCGGTCTGCTCGACTTCTGCCAGCGTCGCTCAATTAATTATATTCAGGTGGAAACGGACTCATCCTTTGAAGATCTGGTGCTGCACTACATGCGCCGCCGCAATATTGTAAGTTAAAAAGCCTGACTCTGGACGCGCTGAAGTAAAAGGGAACGCCTGTGGGATTTATACTACCTTTTGCGCTGGGGCTGCTGGCCCTGGCCATACCAATTGTTATTCTTTATCTCTTAAAAGTAAAAAGAGAAGACCTGACAGTCAGCAGCAACTTTTTGTGGCGGCGAGTGCTGGAAGATAAACAGGCAAACGCTCCCTGGCAGAAGCTCCAGAAAAACTGGCTGCTCTTCCTGCAATTGCTGCTGCTGTTACTGCTGGTTTTTATCCTGTCCCGCCCCTTCTTTACCACCGAGGCCCAGGCCAGCGGTAATATTATTGTGCTGCTGGATGGTTCGGCTACCATGCAGGCGAACGATGTCGAACCGAGCCGCTTCGCCAAAGGTAAAGACGAAATCCGCTCGATAATTGACGGCATGGGAGGCGGCGACCAGATGACCCTGGTGCTCATGCGCTCTTTCCCGGAAGTGTTGGCGACCAACTCCAACAATAAAAGCGAGTTGCTGGCCGCCCTGGATAAAGCCAAAGTGACCAGCGAACCGGCTAATCCCAAGCCTTCGATTGTCCTGGCCGCCGCTGCCGCCGACCGCAATCCCGGCACTACGGTGGTGGTAGTCAGTAGCGGCGCTTTCGCCCGCGAGGAAGGCTTGCCCGCTCTACGCGCCAAGGTTAAGTATATTAAAGTCGGTAATGCCGATACCAACATAGCTATCAACGCCCTGCAATTGCGCGAAACCGGAGTCGGCCCGCAACTTTTCGTGGGCCTGAATAATTACAGCGCCCAATCTGGCAAAGTAACTTTAACCGTCACGATAGATAACAAGCAATTCGATACCCGTGAAATTGAGGTCGCGCCGGAAGATAAAGCCAGCGTAACCCTGACCGATTTGCCGCCCACCACAAAAGTGGTAGACGCCAAAATAAAACCTTCTGGCAGCGCAAAAGACTACCTGGTGGTAGATAATGAAGCCTGGACGGTCCGTAACGCCGGCAATCCCCAGAAAGTTTTACTGGTCACGCCCGGCAATACCTTCCTGGAACTCTTTCTCTCCAAATTACCCAATTATAAGGTCAGCAAAACGACACCCGACAGCTACGAAAGTTTGCAGAATAAAGAAGGCTATGATCTTTATATTTTCGATACTTACATGCCCGATAAAATTCCAAGCGGCAGCCTTTTCCTGATTGACCCGCCTACCTCCCAGTTCTTGCCGGTGACAGGCTCGATCAATCTACCATCTTTCGCCCGCCTGGATCAAAACGATCCGCTCTTGCGCTATACCGACCTCAGTTCGGTCTATGTCCGGCAGGCCCGCCAGTACCAGTTGCCTGGTTGGATGAAAGCGGTCGCTTCCAGCAGCGAGGGTACTCCTATGCTGGCCTCCGGCGACCAGCAGGGTCAGCGGGTAGTGTTACTTACTTTTGACACGCACGACAGCGATATAGGCCTGACTACCGCCTGGCCGATTCTGCTGGTAAACACTTTGAGCTGGCTGCAACCGGCAGGAGCGCTCGACCAGGTTACGGAAATCAATCCGGGAGAACCGGTCAGCTTTAATGTCAGCGAGCGGGCTGGTCAGACCGAAGAAATCAGCGTCAATCCTCCCGGGGGCGGAGCGCAGATCTTAAAGCCCACTAGCGGCGTGGCCTCGTATACCGATACCGGCAGCACGGGTATTTATTCCGTTATTCGCAAAATAACCGCTGGCGGCAAAACAACGAATGCCCAGGAAAACTTTGTGGTTAATCTTTACAGCCCCATAGCCAGCAATATCAAGCCGCTGGACGACCTGGGTCTACAGGGAACCATCAGTACAGAGAATGGTACAAACGCCCGCAGTGAACGCGAATTCTGGCAGCCCCTGGCGCTGCTAGCCTTAGTTTTGCTAATGGTAGAGTGGTGGATTTTCTACCGTCCGGGCAGCGGCAGGCGCAAAAATAGCGCTCCGCCTGCCTCCAGTAAGGTTAAAGAAGTAATTAAAGAAGCCAAAAGCTAACTTCTTAAAAATTCATACAACCAATTTTTTTCTAGAAGTAGCAAGAGTATTTTATTATTATAGGGAAAAATGTGGAAAAAAGGGATAAATATCCACACTTTATCCACATTAGAAATCAGGAGAAATCTGTCAAATCGGCTAGAATTTATAAACATTAATCAACATATTGTGGATAAGTGTGGACAATTATGGCCGTTTTGAGTCTATTTTGACTCCAAATAAGGGATACATGTATCAACAGACTCCACAAAATGTGGAATACGTGGATAACTACCTCCCATAATATGGGTCAAAGCCGGTGAAAAGCTCCATTTAATACAAATCCTGGGGGTTTACCGGCAGAAACGCAAAAGGCTGAATCAGCGGAGTTTATCTACAATACTGTGGAAAAGTTGATAACTCTATTCCACAGTACCGTAAAAAGAGGTGGAAAACTCTGAACAGGAATCACGCATGATAGTATAGGACTATAAGTATTACTTATGGTAGAGATACTTCTATCTACTTGCTTATTAATTTGATTGCTGCTATTATTCCTTTACTCCTGTGATGAATGTGTAGGGGAACATTAGCCAAAAACGTTCAAACCGCGTTAATCAGTCTCAAGTAATCTGATTTAAGATTTACGGGTACCTACCAGCGACTGTCAAATATAGCGCAATGGGGCCTGTATTTGGCTACGTTAAGTATGGCCTCAACACAGCGGGGTCCGGGTCTTTAAGGACACAATTTAGGTTAGAGTATATGACTATTTTTGTAGCTATTGACCGGGACCCAAGAATTTAATAACCACTGGAGATTTTCAGTATGACTGGAAATAATGATAATCCTGAACTAAAGGAAGTTCGCTCGGTAATTATGGTAGACGGAAATCACAATTCTCCTGATTATAATGCTCGCAACAGCGCCAACAGTGAAGATACTCGCCGGATCTGGCAGATTGCTTTGCGCGATTTGCAAACTCAATTCGAGCGGAATGAGTACGACTCATGGATTAAAAACCTGGCACTGGTAGAATTGACCCAGGAAAGCGCCTTGATTGCCGCGCCTACTTCTTATGCCCGCCGCAGACTCGAAAGCGAATATGGGGAAGTGGTTAGCCGTACTCTTTCTGGAGTCGTTGGCCAGGACCTGCATGTACAATTTACTGTAGAAGCTCCAGTGCAGGGGCAACTCTTCGAACAAGTACCCGACCCTTCCGAAAAACGGGGTCATTACATGTCAACTGCTAACGGTAATCACCGGCCCGCGCCAGGACCGGGAATTAAATCCAGGGGCCCTTATTTGAATCTAAACCATTCCAATCCTAATCAAAATCGTCCAGTCCAAAATCGGGGCTCCAGCCAGTACTATGGTTCAAACGGCTACAGTAACGGTAGCCACAACGGCTTTAGCGGCAGAACCGAAATGGAACAAGGAATGGATAATTTGAATTACGCTTACCGGGAAGAAGTGGCCGAATTCGATGATGCCGTTACCCCTGGTCCGAATATGGCTGTTGGAGAGCAAACCAGCCAGTACGAGGCCCAGGCTTTACAATTTGGTTTAAACCCACGCTACATCTTCGACCGCTATATTGTAGGCAGCAGCAACCGCATGGCTGCCGCCGCCGGACGCAGCGTGGCCGAGAATCCGGGCAACAGCTACAACCCGCTCTTCATATACGGCGGTGTGGGTCTGGGCAAAACTCACCTTTTGCACGCTATCGGTCATGAAGCGCTCCGCCTGCGACCTTATCTTAAGGTTCTCTACGTCTCCAGCGAGAAATTCACCAATGAACTGGTTAACGGTATTCGCGAGCAGCGCATGGAAGAATTCCGCATTCGCTATCGCAATATCGACCTGTTAATGATTGATGATATTCAGTTTATCGCCGGCAAAGATCAGACCCAGGAAGAGTTCTTCCATACCTTTAACACGCTGGTGGAAGCTAACAAGCAGGTGGTAATTAGCTCGGACCGCCCGCCGAAATCCATGTTAACCCTGGAAGATCGCCTGCGCTCTCGCTTTGAAGGTGGTTTGATGAGTGACATCAGCCTGCCGGACTACGAAATGCGCCTGGCTATTCTACAGGCTAAAGCTCAGTACCAGCCGATTCCTATTCCGGCGGACGTTATGGAGTTTATCGCCCACAAGGTTCCCAGCAATATCCGGGAACTGGAAGGCGCGCTTATTCGGGTAGTTGCGTTTGGTTTCCTGAACAAAATGCCGATTACGGTGGACCTGGCTTCGCAGGCCCTTAATGATGCCCTGCTCAATTCTCGCAAGAAACTGGTAACCAAGGAACGGATTGTCGAAACTGTAGCCAATTTCTACAATATCGAGATGAAAGAGCTGACCGGTCGCAGTCGCAGCGCCGATATCGTTTTACCCAGGCAGGTCGCCATGTATATTCTACGTGAGCAGACCGATCATAGCCTGGTAGAAATCGGCCAGGCGCTGGGTGGACGCGACCATACGACAGTCATGCATGGACTGGAAAAAATTGAGCAAGCGCTTGATACTAACAGCCAGTTGCGCCAGCAGATCAACAGTATTACACAAATTGTGTACAATGGGGAAAGTATGAAGTAGTTTTCCCTGACATAACCTAAAACTGTAGTTTTTCAGGACAGATTAAACAGGCCGAATTGGCCTGTTTTTGTTATTTGCGTTACCGCATTTTTACCAGAATTTACCTGTTATACACACATTTACACAAATTGTGGATAAGTAGTAAATATTCGTGGATTATAGGTGCTTTTTGTTGAAAACTCGGTGGTTATACCCGGGTTTTTTATGGAAAACTATGCGGAAAAGAAAGGAATTAATCTGCATAAATCATGCCACGTAAAATGCATTATTCTGCCAAAATGCAGGATTTTTCCTCTTTTGTGGATTACTCTTTTGGAAAAGCTGGGTATAAGCGACTCAAAATGTGGGTATTTAGCCTCAGGAAAGCATGGCTTGTAAAAAGCTGTGGAAAATTGTCCACTTTTCCACGTGGTTTTCCACAATTTATGTTGAGTAGAATTTTGATGAACAGCCTCAAAATAGTCGCCTATCCACAAATCCACCCTGCCTATTACTAATATCTCTATAAATATAAATATAAATATAAAGAATCATGTAGATAACCACCATGTGTAAAACAAACCAGGATAGACTTATGGATAAAGAGAAGGGTTAGACTCCCGGTATTTTATATGCTATAAACTGCTAAGTACCAGCGCCGACGAAAGCGCGGCTGTACGGAGCTATTCTGGCGAAACCGCCGTTCTAATAAAAGCAGGATAAAGCAAAACAGGAAAACAAAAAGAACGAAACCAAAGGTAATAAAATGGCAGTAATGCGCTATACCATTATTGATAAAGAAGGAACAGTAAGCTTTATAAGCCCCTGGAACACCCTGAAAGCTCTCGTAGCCGGGTGCAGCCGTAAACCGGCCCCAGAAACGCTTGTAGAGCTGTTAGAAGCCGCAACAAAATATAATACGGGGTTGCAAGAATACGTGCTGGACGGACTGGCGGTCTTTGACGAACATAACGCGGCGGCGCAAAGCGCCGAGGAAAAGGTTGAACTCAGCCCGGGCCTTGAGCGCGAATTGCAGGCTTTGCTGGAGAAAGCGAATCTGCCGGACCAACCCCTGACGGATGTAAGCGATAATCCCGAAGCGCCTCTTCCCACCAGCGAGATTACTTACGAAGAATTACTGGAAACGCAGCGCCGGTTGCGCGGTGCGGCAGCGGCGCAACACCCTGTCTTGCGCGTGCTGAACGAAGCTACTCGCCACGAAAGCCTGGAACCGGTTGGTTTAGGCCTGGTGATTTTTAACCTCCCGGCCAAGCGTATTATTCAGGTGCAGAATAATTTTGGTGGAGGTATCCGCCGGCAAGACCGGGGGCGTTACTTTGAGCAAAACCAGCCTACAGATCGTCTCTACTTTTACCGGCTTCCCTCTGATTGGAGTTTGCTCCCATAGTGTTACGGCGGTAGACTACTTTTTCTTCCTGGCGCTGGTTATGGCCGGTCAGCCAGATAGTAGTCAGGCCGCCGACCAAACAACATACTCCGAAAATAACTATCAGATTAACTATAATCATCTTCCCAATTTCTAATACCAGCCTGCCCGCTAGTTCCGATTTATAACTGGCAGTATTGCCGGGCCAACCGGTCTATCCCTCGTGTCGTGTGAACATCTTACTCGCCAGGAGCTTAAAAGGCACAATGTGTGCCAGTTCAAAACCCGGCATCCTGGTATGAATGTCTTGCCGGATGCGCTCCTTTCGGAAAAATTAAAGATCATTCTACGTATGATCGCGCAAAGCAAAACCCTTGCGTTTTGAGGATGGTACAATCAGCGGGGGTTCAAAGGTATGTGTTTAATCCAAAAAAGGAGAATCTAAATGGACAATGATCCCAGGCATGACCCTCCTAAAGCAGCCCAGGAAAAAGAAATGCTTGAGGCTTTTCTGGACTATCAGCGAGACACAGTATTACTTAAAGCGAGCGGCGTTAGTGATGAAGATTTGCGCCGTACACCTACCGTTTCCAGTATGTCCCTTCTCGGTATGATAAAGCACCTGGCCTATGTCGAACGTAGCTGGTTTCAGGTAGTGTTTTTGAATCGAGAATTGAGCGTGCCATGGACAAAAGAGGATCCAGATGCCGACTTTCGGATTGAACCAGATGAAACTACCGCTTCGGTCCTGGCTTTCTACCAGGATTCAGTCGAAGAGTCGCGTAAGATTGCAGCCGAAAGCAGCCTGGATGCTGTGGCACAGAAACCCGGTAGAGACGCAACCATGCGCTGGATTTTACTGCACATGATTGAAGAAACCGCTCGTCACGCCGGTCATGCCGATATTATCCGCGAAGCGCTTGATGGCGTCACCGGAGAATAAGTACAGGATGGCAGGTTGTCGCTTAGCTTGCGGTTTGGAAGGTCGAAAAAGAGGCTGCCTGCCGGTAACATTTGGATTGCAGCGGGTTTAATTTCGGACGGAGAGGGCTACTGCTTTAATTCAATACCGAAAACCGCGGTGTGCTGGCGCAGGGCAGTCTGCACGTGTTTGTTCCAGTATTGCCAGTTATGCTGACCCGGATATTCGTGGTATTCGTGCGGAAGAGCCAGTTTTTCCAGGTGCGCGTGGAATTTGCGGTTATCACCGATTGCGGCCGTATCTTCTGTGCCGCAATCGAAACTGTAACGCGGCAGCCTGGCCGGGTCAGTGTGTTCGGCCAGGTAGTAGAGATCCAGGTCGTCCATTATTTTCGGAGTGAAATTATTCGGCCAGGAGGCCATATCTTCGCGGGTGTGTACCGGGCTGGAATGGGCGTAGACCGAGCAGAATTTATCCGAGTACTTCAAACCCAGGCGCAAAGCTCCATAGCCGCCCATGGAAAGCCCGCCAATGGCCCAGGGGCTACCTTTTCGTACCGGGAAGTTATCTTCCACATTCTCTCGCAGTTCTTTAACCAAAAACTCTTCGTACGGAATGGTCGGGTACATATTGCTCCACATATGATCTGCGCCATCCGGTAAGACCACCACCAGCGGGGTGTTGCCCAGGTAATTGAGCAGATTGGAATTGTAGAGCCAGTTACGGTGGCCGCCGAAGCGGCCGTGCAACTGCATGAGTACCGGATAAGGGCCAGGGCCGCTGAAGGCGCGTTCCGGCAGGAAAATGGTGTAGGTAGTTACCTGGCCAAGCGCCTGACTGGTCATTTCAACGGTACCAATGGTGGTCATCAGGGTTTCCGGGTATTGTTAGGGCTATTAGAACCAGGATTTTCATCGCCCGGTTTTTTGCGCTTATCGAACAGGCCGCCAAAGAGCATACGACTGTAACCTATCTGCAAATCTTTTTTGGCAGGCATTTCGATCCCGGCAGCGCGGGGGTCGGCATCCGGTTTGAGGCGGCTGGAAAGCCAGCGATCTCGGGACTCGCGGGCGCGGGTGAGAAACTGTTGAAGCGGGCCGGGATCGCTCAGGGATTCGGGTTTTGGCCGCCCTCTTTCATCGTACAGGCCTGCCTGCTCCAGCATAAGGCGCAAATCGGAAAGCTGGCGCTGGTAGCGATCCAGCCAGCTAATAATCATGTCGGAATTAGTCCGGCAAATATCCATGTGCATCTGGATATCGCCGCTGGCTAAACGGGTGGTATCTTGAAAGCCGGTGCTGGCCAGTCGCATTATTTCGCGCCAGCCTTCGCTATCGCCGGCCAGATTAACCAATTGCACCGAAGTCAGGTAAGGCAGGTGGCTGATAGCGGCCACGTAGCTATCATGCTCGGACGGTTCGATGAAGTAGGGTTTTGCCCCTATCGCCTCGACCAGTTTCGCCACAGTGTCGATAGCATCATCCCTGGTTTCGGGCAGAGACATCAGGCAGTAGGTGCAGTTTTTGAAAAGATCAGGGTCGGCTTCTTCCAGCGAGGCGGTTTTACCGGCCATGGGATGTCCACCCACGAAGTTGACCGTTTTAGGTAATAATTCCCTGGCCCAATCCATTACCTGGCGCTTGGTGCTGCACGTATCCGTCACGATAGCGCCATTTTCGAGGTGTTCGGCAATATCTTCAAAAGTATCGCGGATAGCCATCACAGGGGTAGCAACAATCACGATCTGGGCATCTTTGACTACTTCCATAGGAGTAGCCGTATAGCGATGGCACAGATTCATGCTTTGCGCCAGGGCACGTTGTTTACCTTTAGCGTCAAACCCGACGATTTCAAGCTGGGCAGCGCGCCCTTCCTCGGTTTTACTCCATTCCCGGAGCGCCATCGCCCAGGAACCGCCAATCAGCCCCAGGCCGATTATCGCTACTCTCATTCTAATTCGCCTCTCTTGATTCAGGTCTAATTACCCGGTTTTGCTTTAGTAAAATTGATAGTATATTATAGCCTTATGATCGGTGTGTGCAATATCACACTTTGCGCTAAATGTGTATCTTTTTGCAACGCTCTAACGTAATACTAATACGACGAAGGAGGTCGTCAATAACTATGAATACACCTGGCAAAGATCTGGGTTCCCGGGAGAACTGGCTACCGGGCGAAAAGATTACACAGAGCGAAAATTTAGCAGAGATTGATTCGAGCAACTTGCAACCGCTGACCCTGGCTAAATCGGAAGCCGCGGTGGTGGTGGAAGAACAGGAAAAACTACGGGCCTCTAAACGTGCCGGATTGAAATTCAAGGCAACCGGAGCGCTGGCGGCTTCAGCGCTCTTATCGGCTACGCTTCTCCTGACTGCCTGTGGAGAGGATGACGATTGTATTCCGACTACACCTCCGGCAAATACATCCGGTTCGAGCGGTACTTTTGCCACCACTCCCGGTTCCTCGGTTACACCGCCGGCCTCTTCTCAGTTCACCAGCGCGACGCCTTCTAACACGGGCCAGGTTTACTGCCGTAGCCGCCGGACGGGTGGTTACTACTGGTATACCGGCAGTCGCAGTTCTGGTGGCAGCAGCAGTTTCAGCAGTAGCGGCGGCAGCAGTAGCAGTTAGATACCGGTAGACAGGTTGAAGTCTTAGAAAAAGTTTAAGCGAGCCGGCAGGGCTTTATACCGGCTCACCCTCTTTCCATTATGCTAAAATAGGTCCATGAAGCAAGTTCCAAAACAAAGTGATAAAGCGCCGCGCCCTCTATGGTTGCTGCGGCGCTGGAAACGCGCTGCCGGGCCGCTGGCCGGTCGTTTTGTGATGTCCGCGCCTTTCACCGCGCTTGAGCTATATGGAGAACCGCGCGGACCTATCGCCGCCCGCCCGAACCCGGCAGCGCTGGATGCGATTTGCCAAAGATTGGCCGAGCGACTTTCTCAGACCGAACAACTGGCAGCGGTGCAGAGCGGAGAGGCCGCTTTCGTGATAGATTTGCCGGGACCACTCTCGGTAGGCCTGGGCTACTATTTGCAAGCCTACGGCGTGGCCCCGGTTCTCCTGTTTAACGGCCTGTTTCGCCCGGGCGCGGTGCTGGAAGGCCTTGAAACCCTGCCTGCTATCAGCCGATACAGCTCCCGGCTAAAACCCTGGCAGGCGGGCAGTGGCTATGCCTTCTTGCTGGAACGAGACCGTACCGGGCCGGAACAGATAGATGACCTGACGCTCTGCCGGGTCTTCGATAACCGCTACCACGCGGGCGAGCATCTTTTTCCGCCCTTCGAAGAACTTACAGCCCAGGGCCTGGCCGCTTTTATAGATCTGCGCCTTGAAGGCGACGATTTACCGGATGAAATGGATAGCCTGTACCGGCAAGCCGCTCGCGCCGGGCTGGATGTTTACCAGGCGAATCTGCCCCGGGATTGGTTTGTGGATTAGTGTGAAATTACCATGCGAACTTTAGCTCAACAGTTGACGCAACGCTACAGCGCCAGGCGCCTGTGCGCTTTCGTGCGGGCCCTGAATGAACACGCCGCCTTACAGGACGGATTGTTTGAAAGTAACGTGCTGGGACAGCCCTATGTCGGGTTCGGCGGTATTGTGCTCACTGCACAGGAAAAAGAGACCCTGGCGGGCCTGACAGAGGCCTTTAACGCCATTATGACAAAGGCCCTGGCGGCTTTAGTGGAAGAGCCCGGCCCGGTTTTGCGCAAATTAGGTTGGCCCGAAAACCTCGAATATGCCCTGCGCCGCGAACCGCTCAATCGCACCCTCACGCCGGTTGGCCGTTTCGATTTTGCCCTTGATACGGCGGGCGAATGGCGTTTGATGGAGTTCAACAGTGATACGCCTAGCGGGTCGCAGGAGGTAAGCCGGGTGGAAGAACGCCAGTGGTCCTATCTGGCGAATCTCGAACCCGGTCGCCTGGCTCGCCTTAATCCCGTCATAGCCCGCACAATGGCCCAGGCTCTCTATGACGAAGCGATGTTTGACCCCGCCCCGGCGGGTATCGCGGTTACAGGCCCGCGCCTCTCACCCAAAGTAGGTTTTTTGGTGCAGGGCCGCCACCTGACCGATTTAGCCCAGGTGACCTGGTATGCCGAAGAACTTTCAAAGCTGGGGCTGGAATGTGTGGTGGGCGATATTTCCAACCTGTGCCTGCTGGGCGGGCAGCTTTATTTACTCAACCAGCACGTAGATGCGATCTACCGTCTTTTCCCGGTCGAGTATCTCTCAATCGAGCCGCTTTTCGCAGCCTACGAGCAGGCTAACCTGAACGGCTGGTTGAAGTGCCTGAATAACCTGCGGGGCTTTTTTGCCCAGAGCAAAGCGGTTATGGCCTGGGTCTGGATGCAGCGCGGCAGCGGCCTTTTTACCGCCGAGGAACAGGAGATTATCGAGCGGCATCTACCGGAAACCTACCTGCTGGAAGATTTACCCGAAAATTTTGATTACAGCGGCTATATCATCAAGGAGTTTTACGGGCGCGAGGGAGCGGAAGTTTATAACGGCGCTACTTTGCCTTTCGAACACTGGCAGCAATGCCGGACCTGGCGTACTTATGTAGCGCAGCGCCGGATTGAAATCGCCCCGGTTGAACACGTCTTGCCCAACGAGGCTTTTGATGGTATGCAAATGGTGGAAGCTTTTCCCTGTGTTGGTGGTTATATTATCGGCGGCAGTTTTGGCGGCTGTTATACCCGGATAGGCGGGCGCATTACGGATAGTTTTGCCCAGTTCATCCCTACATTAATGGAGAGCTAGATGGACCCTCAGCAAAGTTATGGCTTTTTGCCTGCGCTGGTAGAGCAATATTACGGCCTGAAGATGACGGGCGAACCGGAATTGTTGAACGAGCGCGACGGGCAACTGGTATTCAAAGCCAACCTGGAAGATGGCGCAGCCCTGACGGTACGGCTCTGCCCGATTTATGTTTCCGAGGAAAAAGTGCTCTCTGATACGGGCGCTTTGCTTTTTCTCAATAACGCCGGTTTTCCGGCCCCGCATCTGCGCCTGACCCTCCAGGGCGAGCGCGTTTTTCTGTGGCAGCCGGGAAGCTGGGGCTATGCTCACGATTTCATCGAGGGACAGCATCCTCAACTTGAGCCTTCAACCCTGACTGAACTGGGTCATTTGCTGGGCCGCCTGCATTCGCTGGCCTCCAAACCGGAGGACTACCCGGTGCGGGTGCGCTGGTTGGACGACCTGCCGCACGCTATCCGACGGGCCGAGCTTTCCTCAGAAAATCCTGACTGGGGCAAAAAGGCGGCAGAGGTAGCGGCTAGCCTGAAGGACCTGCCCGACCTGAGCAACCTGCCGCTGGGCCTGATTCATACCGATGTGCATGAAGGGAATTTGCTGCGCGCTCCCGATGGCAAGCTTTACATGCTAGACTGGGAAGATGCCGGCCTGGGCGAAGCTCTCTTTGACCTGGCGCTGGTGCTGGGCTGGAATTGCGTCTGGCAGCACAGGGGCGGGTTGGATTTCTTAAAGCGTGACCGCAACCGCCCGCCCGACCTCTACGATTTCGACGAGCTTCACTGCCGCTCTTTCCTGCAAGCTTACCAGCAGGAACGTCCCCTCGACCAGCTTGAGATGGCTTTGTTAGGCCCGGCTATCCGCTTTGTGATGGGCTGGTTCGCCTCGCGTGATATCGTGCGCGAGATCCAGGAACCGGGTGTCAGCCACGGTCTGGCCCACACCAACTGGGCTATCATGCGGAGTGTGACGCCTGCCTGGAGCGAGACCCTTTCTAACTGGGCCTGGCAGACCCGCCCTCCGGCATCCTGATTTTCAACTGCTTCGTGTCAGGCCCTTTGTGAGTGTAAATGATGCTTCCTGCTTGAAACCTGGCCGGAGTGAACGCTCGCAACATTTCTTTGAAGCGCTTTGGTCTATTATTTACAGAATCACAAAAACACCAGGCGCACTTTGCCTGGTGTTTTCTAATTTACTCTTTAGTGCTCCTATCAATCGAGATGCAGCCAGTGGCCCAGCCTGTGCCAGAAACCGGGTTGTTTCTGTGGCACAGTGATCGCCGCTACCGGGGCGGCAGGCACTTCGGGCGGAACATTGCGCAAGACACGGGGTCCGGTTACCGCCGGTTCAGGCTGCGAATGGTGCGTATCTATCAAATCGTCCAGCCAGTTAGGCATTTCGATTTCGAGGCGGCTGTAACGTACGGGCTGCGAAGTCTTATCTTTAGCGCGTGGGGCTAAATCCCATTCCTGCCAGTCTTTCTCCTTGGTATCGTTGGCTTTCAACTGATTAAAAGGGTTGGCAATATAAGATACGGAATAATCTGGTTCCATAATTCCATCTCCTAACCTTTACCTGAAGGTTAAAGATAACTACCCATAAACTAAGAGGCTATAAATTAAGTAATGTTGGCTGGTAGCTGGCTTGAACTGGAAAAAACTGGTGCGGGGACGGTTTTGTAACTTATGAGGACACTAGAGATTCCTTGTTTCCTGACAACATTATCATATATAATTTTATATTTTGCAAGTAATTTTGCTATGAATAAATTTACTCTTCAAGTATGCTAAAAATCACATTTAAGCGATTTAAAGCCTTAGTAAAAAGTAAAGCAAAAAACGCGCCACCATCGTGACGCGTTTTTGCTGTTTTGAACTCAAAAATGATCAGGCTGTTTTCTGATTGGCGGCGTTTTCCAGGCCCAGTTCCTGGATAGATTGCTGGCGCATCAGGAACTTCTGGATCTTGCCCGTAACAGTCATCGGGAAGTTGTCGGTGAATTTGACGTAGCGTGGAATTTTGTAATGGGCAATCTGACCTTTGCAAAAAGCCTTGATCTCGTCTTCCGTGGCGCTCTCGCCCGGTTTTAGCTTGACCCAGGCCATAATCTCTTCGCCATACTTGGGGTCCGGCAAGCCAATGACCTGCACGTCTGAAACCTTGGGATGCTGGTAGAGGAATTCTTCGATTTCGCGTGGATAGACGTTCTCTCCCCCCCGGATGATCATATCCTTGATGCGACCCACGATATTGACATAGCCTTCGTTATCCATAGTAGCCAGGTCTCCGGTGTGCATCCAGCGGGCTTCGTCTATGGCCTTACCGGTGGCTTCAGGATTATTCCAGTAGCCGAGCATTACGCTGTAACCACGCGTACAAAGCTCGCCCGTTTCGCCCACCGGCACGACTTTACCGGTGGCAGGGTCCACTATTTTAACTTCCAGGTGCGGGTGAATTGAGCCGACCGTCCCGACCCGTTTTTCCAGGGGTGCATCTACCCGTGTCTGGAAGCTGACCGGGCTGGTTTCGGTCATGCCGTAGCAGATTTCCACCTCGCGCATATTCATGAGAGAGTTGACCTTTTTCATCACTTCAACCGGGCAGGGTGAACCGGCCATTACGCCCGTGCGCAAACTGGAAAGATCGTACTGGCTGAAATCGGGGTGATCCAGTTCGGCGATAAACATGGTCGGCACGCCGTAGAGCGAGGTACATTTTTCTTCCTGAACTGCTTCCAGCACCGCTTTTGGCTCAAAGCCTTCGGAAGGATAAACCATCGTGGTGCCGTGCGTAATGCAGCCCAGGTTGCCCATTACCATGCCAAAGCAGTGATAGAGCGGGACCGGGATGCAGAGGCGATCATTTTCGGTCAGGTTTTGCAGTTCGGCCACAAAGTAGCCGTTATTCAGAATATTGTGATGGCTGAGTGTGGCCCCTTTAGGAAAGCCGGTCGTACCGCTGGTGTATTGAATATTGATCGGGTCGTCAAACTCCTGGTCGCGCTGGCGGGTAGCCAGTTCCTCATCCGAAACATTTCCGGCCATACCCATGATCTCGTCCCAGGTATACATGCCGGGCGAAGGTTCGCTGCCGATGCGGATAACCGTTCGCAGGTCAGGCAATTTGGCCGCCTGCAATTTACCGGGCTCGCTATTATTTAGCTCGGGGCACAGATCGTAGAGCATCTGGGTGTAATTCGAAGACTTGAATTGCGGAGCGATAATTACAGCGCTGCACCCGGACTGCCGCAGGGCATATTCCAGTTCTGACAAGCGATAGGCCGGGTTGATGTTGACCAGGATAGTACCCAGTTTGCAGGTGGCAAACTGGGTAGCACACCACTCGAAATTGTTAGGCGACCAGATACCGATTCGCTCGCCTTTTTGCAGGCCCAGTTGCATCAGCCCCCTGGCAAGCTGATTCACTTTTTCCTGTAATTGCCGCCAGGTCAGGCGAATATTCTGGTGGCGCGAGACCAGCGCCTCGTGGTCGGGAAACTTGCTGACAGTCTGGTCAAAGGCATCGCCTATAGTTACGCCCAGCAGCGGCTTTTCGCTGGTACCACTGACGTAACTCATGCGCTGGTCACTTTTGTTCCCGCCGGCGGCGCTGGCGACCTGCACTTGATCTTCTACCTGCATTGTAGAATCCTCCTGATACTCTCCATAGCTGCTCTCGAATGGCGGAGCTGATTATTCTTATTTCATTCAGTTGTCTAGAGAAAATTTATCCCTTATTCACGAACAAGCCTGAGTTTTTGCTTGAAGAAGGGCTGGCGAAAAAGGATTTCAGTGTTGATGCGAATTTGGATAAAGATAGCATAGCCGCTTTTCAGGCGTCAATAAAATAACGGTTTACCGGTCTTTTGAGCAGAGAAGCCTTTATAACTGAACAATAAAAAAAGCGCCCGGTAAAGGCGCTTTTTTCTAGTCGTTCCAGATAGGTTGCAGCACTACCCACTGTTCGGGTGTGGTGCGGATGTGATTTGCTACTTCTGCCAGCATCTGCTCCGAAACCCGCTTTACATCGGCCTCTTTATCGCCAGTAGACTGCGCTACAAAGGCTCGCTCATGGTATAAGCGACCATGATAGTAGTGACCTTCTTTGTAGACGTGAATCGGTACCAGCAGAGCGCCTGTGCGCAGGGCGATTTCCGCGCCGCCGGTCGGCAGGATGGCCTGTGCGTCACAGAAGTTCAGTGGCGAACCGCTGTCCGTCACATCACGATCAATCGCGAAACAAACCAGGGTACGTGGCTGCTTGAGGGCCCGGAAAATCTGGCGGATTTCGAGGCTGGAGACTGAAATATTTTTGGTGCGGGGGTCTACTTCGCGCAGCTTACGCACCAGTTCAAAGAGTTCAGGCGGCTTGACCGGCTCGACCAGCAGGTAAAAATCCAGATTGTTAGCCGTGGCGACCTGAGATACCAGCGAAAAACTACCGATATGCCCGGCATACACAATTACTCCTTTGTTGCCGTTTTTAGCCGATAACTCGAAAGTCTCTTCCAGGCCATGCAACTTGACCTGCTGGGCTAGTTTAGCGGGCGGTATTTTATAGGCGCGCAGCAGATCGTAATAGTTGCGTATGTTGTAACGGAAGACACCTCGCGCTACCCTTTTACGTTCTGCCGGCGAGCGGTCGGAAAGCACGTGCGCCAGGTTGGAAAGGACCGATCGCCGTTTGGTCGGGATTGCAAAATAGATTGCAAGCCCTATCAGATCGGAAAGAGCGTTGCCGAGCCAATCCGGTACCAGTGGCGCGACTTTTGAACCCCACAGGAATAAGCGGTAAGCGTTCATGATTGGTTAGTAACGTTTTCCTTGACTTTGTTATTTTTGAGGCGAGAACGGCGCTCAATCTTGCCGGTAGTACGTTCCAGTTCCATACGGTTGTGTTCGGCGACTTCTTCATCGGTCAGGAAAAGGCGGCGGAACATGTACCACTGGTCAGGATGGCGGCGGACTACTTTTTCAATAGCTGTGGCAATAGCCTGGGTAATAGCCTTGATATCCTCGTCATGGTCTCCGGTCAGGGTATATTCGAGCGGCGGTTCCCAGCAGCCGTAATAACTGCGGTTATCAGGCTGGCGGGCCATATAACCCAGGACCAGTTTTGCCCCTGTACGATAAACCAGCGTGCCCGGACCGCTGGCAAGGCGGGCCGGTTTGCCGAAGAAATTGACTACTATGCCCTCGTTACGCAGCGGCGAATCCAGCAGCAGTACGACAATACCATTCTTTTTAATGGTGGAGAAAAGACCGCGGAAGGAATCTTTGAGAGAATAAATGATAGCGCCTTTCTCGCGCCGCGCTCCCTGGATCAATTCATTTAATTCAGGCGGTTCGAAGTCTTTGGCTACCGTGCTAAAAGTATAGCCTAAACCACCAACCACGGCAGCCGCACCATCCCAGTTGCCAAAGTGGGGCGTAATCAGCATCAGGCCTTTGCCCTCTTCAAGAGCACCGTCAATATATTCCCAGCCTACTCCTACGGCATGCTCCATAATTTCCTCGGCGCTCATATGAGGCTGGCGCAGGAAATCTACCAGGTATTTGACATAGTTGCGGAAAGAGTGCCGCGCCACCAGCCTGACCCGGCCATTAATTTTCGGCTCGCCCAGTACGATTTGCATATTGTAATCAGCGTAGCGGCTGTGGTTACGCGCCACCCAGTAGTAAATATCGCCGCCGATATCGGCCAGGGCGTAGCTTACAGGCGTGGGTACTTTCCAGCACAGCCAGCTTACTACTTTATAACCCTTTACAATCAATTTATCTTTAGTTGCTTGCTTCATAAGCCCTCTAACTCCCGCTAATACCCCCCCGGTTTAAATGGTTCCGGGCGTACATATAAAGAAACTCGTTAGCATAGCCCGCTTGCTCTCTCCATTTAGCGGCGGCCATTTTGTGAATTTCTTTAGGCAAGGTCTTTTGCCCGTTAAAATAAAAGCTCTCCATAGCCCTTGTTACCCAGGTATCGAGAGGGAAAGCCTCCCGTTTGCCCAGGGAGAAAAGCAGCACCCAGTCGGCCACATTGCGCCCCACTCCGGGGAAGACCGTTAACTGGCCATGCGCCCAGTCGTAGGGTAGTTCACGCAGAGCATCGAAACTAAAATTCTGCTCTACTATTTTCCGGGTGGTCTGGACTATGTATTTACCCCGATATTCCGCCCCCAGTTCCAGGTTCAGTTCATCCTCGCTGGCTTTAAGCAATTCGGCGGGAGCCGGAAAGGTGTAACCACGGTAGCGACCGAGCACCAGCGTTTTGCCGTATTTTTTACTGATTGCCTGCACTGTACGTGCCACTGCCGGGATATTATTGTTGGCCGATAATATAAAGCTGATTAATACTTCAAAAGGTGGCTGGTTGAGCAGGCGCAGCCCATAGTAGCGTGAAATAGCGCGAGTAATAGCCTCGTCCGTTTTGAGGGTGGACACAATCTCCTGATACCTGGCATCCTCATCCAGGCCGAAGTACCGCTCAAAGAGACCCCTGGGGTCTACCTCGTCCTCTGTTACCATTTCTACCTTGAAACGGATTCCATCCTGGCGCATCCGGACAAAAGCCGGTCCGGCCACACCATAATAATAACCATCTTCCAGCCGTTTCCAGCGGAAGCATTGACCACATTCCAGGGTATAGGCCAGGTTGAGGTGTTTGTTCTCAAACTCGAACTGGCTGTGCAAAATCTTAAAGACCTTTTCTAGGTAAAGTTGCTAGGTTAAGCCTGATGATGAAAAGTCTCAAATCATACAAATCCAGCACTTTTCAAATTAAAGGATGTGCCGCATTATATCACGCCACCAATTCAGTGCCAATTGTTTAAAAGGGTGTCAGGTTTGGGAAGATTTGGTGTATTGATAAATGCAGGCAGTAATGCACTTCATTTCTGCTTTTACCAATTTTTACTGGCAACCCAGGTAATTAAGTATCTAGCGAAGACAACACTAGAGGAATTTATGACAGCACGTATCAAATTGACCCTGGCCCTGTCCCTTATGCTGATTACGGCATTCGCTGCTGGTCTGATCATCAGCGGCATGGTGAGCAGCGCTAACGCTTCTACCGGCAGCAGCACCACCGCCAGCGTGGTTTCATCCAATGCTAACGCTGCCCTGGCGGACAACAGCGCCGGTTTGCAGGCGAACGCCGAGAACAATGATGGTCTGCTACAGGCGGCCCTCGATGATAACACTCTCAATGATGCCCCTGTGGCTGCTGCTCCTGGCGCCCCCGGCGCTCGCGGCTTTGGCCCCGGCATGGGAGGACCGCTGGCGGCTGATTCTACCGAAGTACAGGGAGCTATCACCAAGCTTGAGAACAATAATGCCAGGATCACCCTCGGCAATAACCGGGTAGTAAATGTAAACAACTCAACCACACTTGGTGATGCCAATGGCACCATTAACGCCTCTGATCTGAAGGTTGGCGACCGGGTAATGGCGCTTGGCAAGGTCGAAACCGACAAGTCCCTGACTGCCCGCTGGTTGCTGAAACTGGCTGCCCTCCCCAGCCTTCTTAATGGACAGATTACCTCGATTGACGCCGCTAACAACACTCTCAAGGTCAAGGGCGGTAAAGAAAACGTCGAATGGACCGTTACAGTCAGCAGCACAACCACTATCAAGCGCAATGGTAGTGACGCCAAACTTAGCGACTTCAAGGTCAATGATAACGTCAGCGCCGTCGGTAAGGCCGATACCACGGCCCATACCCTGGCCGCAACTGCCCTTTCCAACCGGCCTGCTCCCGGTAACCGCCCCAATCCTGGCAACTTCGTGCGCGGTACGGTCAAAAGCGTGGATGCCGCTAACAACAACTTTGTGGTCACCGAGAATGTGAATGGCACCTCGACTGACCAGAAAGTAGTGGTAAACGGCAGCACACATTACGCCGGAACCAATCTGAAAGCCCTGACTGATTTGAAGGCCGGTGATACGGTCAGTGTTATGGGCCAGAAGCAGAGCGATGGCAGCGTGCTGGCTACCAGTGTAGCGAGCGGCCAGTTCGAAAGAGGTAAAGGAGGTTTCCCGGGTGGACCGCGCGGCAGAGGCATGCCCGGCCCAAACGGTCAGAATGGCCAGGGTGGTACGCCTACCGCTACTCCTAACTCTAATCAGGGTAACATCTAACCTTAAACTGAAGTAGCCCCTGCCAGGGTATAATATGTATGTACCCTGGCAGACTTTTATCAGTTAGAGTAAGCAGTATTGAGTTAGCAATTTTGATCAAGCGCGTACCGGCCGAGTTTAATAGCCTGGAAAGTGGAGAATTTCCACCCGAGCAAGAAATTCACCTTAGAGCGGGTGAGCGTCTTACTTCGCCAGTTTTCAGCCGTCTTTACGATGACTACTTTCCACGCGTTTACAACTATCTCTCATATCGCACTACCAGTAGAGAGGAAGCCGAGGACTTAACAGCCCTGGTTTTCGAGCGCGTGATCAGCCAGTACCGCAGCTTTGATCCCCGGCGCGGCTCGTTTGAAACCTGGCTTTTCTCGATAGCCCGAAATGCCCATTATAACCAGAGCCGCAGTAAGAAGCGCCATCCCCAGCAAGAACTGGACGAAACGCTTGAGGATAGCGAACGCAACAACCCGACTGATTATATTTTGCGCCAGGAGGAACTGGCTCGCTTGCGCAATTATATTACCCAGTTAAGCGAGCGCGACCGCGAACTGCTGGCCCTGCGTTACGGCGCAGGCATGAGCCAGAAGCGTATGGCCGAAGTGCTGGAAATGAATGAAAACAGCGTGACGGTAGCCCTGGGCCGGGCCTTAAGGCGACTGCGCCGCCTCTTCGAAGCCGAAGAATAAGTTTTTCAGGCTAATACAACAGGTTGAATCAGTCTCTTTAGAAGAGAGACTTGTATGGTAACAATCAGATGAGCATTTTTGGTAAGTTTGGCAAAATAAAATTAGGTCAACTCTCCGGCGAAGATACCGAGAGCCTGGCCGACCGGCGGTTTGGCGAGCGGCTTGAGCAGTCTAATTTCCAGGCCCGCCCGGAATTTCAGTCGGACCTGAAGAAACGATTGCTGGAGTCGCTGCAAGAAAAATCGGTTAACGCTTATCCATTCCCGGCGGGGGTTACACAACCTGCTCCCGAAAAAGCCCCTAAATTTCGTCTGACCAGGCCGCGCCCACTGGTGCTGGGAATAGAACTGGTAGGAGCCCTGGCCCTGGTTTTGTTACTGGTTTCTATCCTGAGCGCTGGCTTACCCCAGGATAATAAAGCCGACCGGCAGCAGGCGGCTGTCCAGCAAACTCCACAGCAAAGCGTTCCGCAGACCGCACTTTCTTCGGCAACTCCCGGTTCTACTCCTGTCCAGGCCCCTTCAACTTCTGATGCCGGCCAGTTGTATGATGCCGCTTCTCAAAGTTATGTAAAGTTAAATGACGCTCAGCAAGAGCAAGGCTTTCCGCTACGTGTACCCTCTTATCTGCCTTCCGGCTTTAAACTGGACTCTGCCGAGACGCTTCGCCCGCCTGCCAGGGGTATGATTCGTCCGGGGGATATCAGTGGCTACCTGTTACACTATCTCGCACCCGGCAGCGCCAAAGAAACCGCCCAGGAAATAGAGATAGTGCAGTGGAAAGTACCTTTTAATCTACCTGCGGCGACTTCCAGGCAAAATAGCGCACCGCCCGCTACCGGACAGGTGCAGCGTGCTAATTCGCAGACAGTCCAGGGGAAACCGGCCTATTTTATTCAGGGTAAACGCTGGAGTATGCAGTTTGCCCGCCCGCCTGCGGAAAGCGGCGCGAGTAACGGTGAAATGAATCCGCCCGCCGGTGAGAGCAGGCATGGGATGCCGCCCGCCCCTACGTCTGGAAACCGCAATCCGCGCGGCCATTTTATGCCGTCGCTCTCGATAGGCAACGCGGGACCCGGGCAACCCGGTTTTTCGCTGGATTTTGGCCAGCGTGGTGGCAGTACCACCAGCAAGACCCTGGTCTGGCAGCAGGATAACATTTTACTGGCTGTCAGTGGTTCGGAAAGCCTGAGCGATGCCGAGTTGGTGCGGGTAGCCGAGTCACTTCGCTAAAGAGTAGCGGGTCATGAAAAAGGTATGAGAATAATTAGCACTTACAATCATTAGTACCCTTAACAACTGTTAATAATTTGTTATAAAACAGTTAATGAAAAACCCTTGACAAACTAAATTCATGGAGTCATAATCGAAGCATCAAGGATATACAGGAAAAGAGCTATAGCCTGTTATCCCTTCTCAGTAACATCTTTAATGTTACTGAAGCAAATCTCCAGTACTGGAAATTAGCTCTAATTTTCACAAACAGGAGGTGTAAGCCGACAGATGTCGAAAATAAAACCTCATGATTTGTTTGGAGTAAGACAGGAAGACATATAAAGCCCCCCACCTGTCCAGCTCAAACCTCTCGATAATTGAGACAACGGTGGCGGGGCGTGGCGAAGGTTCGGTTCCTGTAGCTCGGTAAAAGATAGGATTTTATGCCAACCATATTTATGGCGTATCCTTAATCAATTCAAGGTTCGTAAGAACCACTACCGCTACCTGAGCCGAATAACTCTTCATCATTATTTGATAAAATAAAATATCGAGAAAAGCGGCCCTATCCAGGACCGCTTTTTTGATTCCCTTACTATTTAAACTCAAATCTATCAATAATATATTTAGCCAGTGGCATAGTATTTGCAAACTACAGGCATGAACCAGTTGGGAGGGCAAACCCGGCATCTGTGGTAGGGTAGTGTAGCCTGCGCCGGGCCAATTCCCCTTTTGGGATTGCGGCTACATTTTTTGGACCACACCCTCAGTTTTCTCCTTTCCTGGTTATAAAGCCGGCAAGCGTTATGACGCTGCCGGCTCTTATTGTCTACAGAAAATAGAAAAGAAAACTTAGTAGCGGGTTATATCTTTACTCAGCGTGGGGGGCAATTCAAAAGTTTGCTTGACGCTGTTGAGCGCCACACCTACCACGTTTATCCGGTCGGTGTTCATCACGCCCAGGCCCAGCCAGTCGGCGTACCAGATATGTTTGACGTTATCCTTGATCGGCTCCAGGCTCATAATGCGGGCGCAGGTGGCGTCTACCGCTACCAGGTCGGTGCCTACAATCAGGGCACCAACATTTTTGGTTTTGCCAAAGAGCGGCCCGTCTTCTTCCATCCCGATAATACCATCGACAATGGCAATCTGGGGCGCAATCGTCTCATAGAGTTCAACGATATTCGACTCAATGCCGGTCACGTGCAGGGTATTTTTCGGCCAGCCGTATTTCAGACCAGGCACAATCCCGTAAAGATTTTTCATGCTGAGGGTTGCGCCTGCCCAGTGATGGGTCTTTAACTTGGGCATTGAAACGATCAGGTCGGCTTCGGCAATAGTTTTTGGCATCCAGGTGGTTTCGCGCCCGGCGTAGCCGCCCTTATTATTCACTTTAACCACATCATCATGATTGAGGTCTACAAAGCGAATGCTGTGCATTTCCAGCATAGGGCCAATACCGCTCGACCAGAGCAGGTCGGTAGGGTCTCGCTGGTAGGCGGTACCTTCCGCCACCACTACCTCTTTGGCTCCTTTCTCCTGCAAGAGTAAAATAGCCGCTTCGATTACCGCCGGATCGGTATTTATAACGCGGTCTTTCACGTTATAGATAATGTTCGGCTTCAGTACTACCTTTTTACCGGCAACGTCAGGGCTGTCAACCAGTTCCCAGGCGGTACGCAGGGGCGTCAGCAGGTCGATATCATAGGAGGAAGCGTTGACTATAGCCACCTTGGACTGGGGTCCAAAGCCTTTGCTCATGCGCCGGAAATTGACGCCCATCCATTTGATAAGGCCGAGCGGACGGCTGGCGAATTCTGCCAGCACCACAGAACCGCCAATCGCCCCGGTCAACATCAGGCGGGTAAACTGGCGGCGTGAAATCTTTTTAGGTTTGGGTTTTGTTAACATGCTTAAATTTCAACTACTACTTATTTGGGGTCCAGGTAATAACGGTCGTTAGACAGGGCAAAGCTGGCGATGGCGGTGGTATAGGGGCTGTTAGCCCAACCGCCGGTTTCTTTATCCTGACCGGTAGCGGTACGTTTCTTAATCTCTTTACCTCGGTAGGTGAAGGAGCGCTCGGCGGGAGCGTCATTCTGCGTAATGCCGTTTGCCAGGCGCAGGCGATAATCATCGCGATCATCAGGTTCTTTGAAAAGGCTTAAAGCCCAGGCAGCCAGCGCGATACTATGATCGGAGTTGCTGGTAGTAATATAGTCATCCAGGAAAGTGAGCCCGGCGTTGATTACATCGGTATTGGGGCCAAAATCTGAGGCGGCAATAGTAGCCCGCCAGGCAACCAGCGCGAAAGAAGTGGCATCTACCGTAGGCGGCAGCTTTTTGCCGATCATCCAGGGATTGCCCACGTTCCAGCCACCGTCCGGGCAGGCCCGGTCTCGCAGGTAATCTTTGCCCATCTTGACTTCTTTGGTTTCGCGAAAGACTGCCGGGTCCTGTACGGTCAGAGCGACCATGGCCAGGGAGGTTGGAATGACCCAGCCTGACTCGCCATGTCCCCAGGCAAAGCCCAGCAGGCTGGAGTCTATCTGGAAGAGGCGGCGCACCTGCGTATCGGTGGCCGCGTCTACGGTTCCTTCAAGCCCTTTATTCAAGATCCAGGAGCGCGCTTTGTCCAGCATAACATTATCTTCCGGCTTGCCGTAATAACTTACCAGCTCGGGTATTTTAGTCAGGACGGTCAGCATCCAGGTGGCAGGGTAAGTCATCCAGCCGCTGACGCTATCATCTTTCATGATGCCCCAGCCTCCGTCCTCGTGCTGTTGAGAGCGCAGCCAGGCCAGGCCACGCAAGACGGCCTGGTAGCGATTATCGGCAACGTTTTGCCCGCCTGCCCCGGCCTGACTGAAAAGAGCCAGCAGGGCAAAGGAGGTGGGCTCAACGTAACTCATGCCGCCACGCCGGTAACCCCAGCCTCCGTCAGGATTCTGGCTTATAGCCAGAAAGTTATAAGCTTTTTGTAATGCGGTGGTAAATTCAATCGCCATTTGTTTGTAAACGGTGTACTATCTGTTCTACTACTACTTCAGCCAGCGGCTCAACTTCATTGTTGAAACGCCGGTCAATCAACTTTTGGGAAAGATACTCTTCCAGGTGCCACAATTCGATCACAGGGGTACTGGGCCGCTTGATAGAGTGAATTTTGCCATGACCAAGCACGACCAGGGGTTGAACCACTACTTGCGGCAGGCCCCGCACTGAAAGCCATGCTTTCACTTCCCGGGCCGTTCTGATAGATTTCCAGGAGGGACTATCGTTCATGCGCCGGCGCGGTTCGCTGATCGCCGGGCCGGGCTGATGCTGAGCCAGGGGTTTGGGAGCGGGTTTACTGACCTTGCCGCGCAGGTTGCGGTACCAGGTGTCTCCCTCTATGACATATTCCCCGGCATGGTTCTCCACATGAATAACGATTGCGCCCGGTGGGCCCAGCAGAACGCCATCAATTTCTCCGATGGAACGCTGGCCGGGCAGGACCAGGTTACGCAGATAGATAAATTCATCGCCGAGCGACTTGAGCAAAATCTGGCTCAACTTTTCCTGGATTTGCTGCTTCTGGATGTATTCGAGGTAAGCCATGCCATACCATGCCCCGGCTAGTAATAACCCCAGGGCCAGGACCAGGCAGACCAGGATTAAGAAGCCCTGTACAATAAAAAGACCCAGGATTAAGAAGACCAATCCAAGCCCGGCCAGCAGCAAAGCCAGGATTAAATCCCGCTGGTATTTTTTAGTGTTGATTGTAATCGTAGGTGATAATACAACCCGCAATTTGTTAACTCTGACTGTTTTATTTTATGATAACCCGGTAGATCTGGATTCCCCTATCTAACTCGGCTGCCAGCCGCAATTCCACTCCCTCGCCTGCGACCTGTTTATCACGGTAAACAGTATCGAGACCAGCATAACGCTCACTACCGAGCACGAACCAACTAGCGTTGTAACGCTTCAGAGCGTTCAGGTTAGCGGCCAATCCATCACTGGCCTGAGAGATAGCCGGGCGTCCGGTAACATAGTTGAAACTGAGCGGTTCGCCCACCATTATAACATCATTTGGAGTTGAATTTTGTTTAAGCCAGTTTTCTAAAGTTAAAGCATTATTATAATCAGTATCCCAGCCAGGCGCGTTCACACTGAAGGCGAAGTAAAGCGTCACTCCGATGGCCACCAGAACCATTATAAAAGCCCCGAAAGGGCGTGCTTTTCCTCTACCCAGCCATTCAAGCCCGGCCAGGGCAATACCGGCCTGCAAAGCCACCAGGCCGCCCGCTGAATGGAAGATCGTACCGTGGCTGCCAATTTCACTGAAGGCCAAACTCATAACCAAGTATAGCACAGCGCTGTAAATCAGGAATGGGCCCAAGGTCGGGTGTTTGCGTGTCGCCCACAACCCGGCTACAAAGAGCGGACCGAGCAAAAAGAGGCCCTCGAAGATGTACAGAAAAGCGTTCGTGCCGAGAGTCTGGAGCTTTTGCGCCAGGATATTCCCGGCGCCCCAGCTAAAGTAGTACTGCGCGTCCAGGTTGAGGCCGTAGCTGAAAAAATCCTGGTAACTGCGCAAGTAAAGAACTTTACTGTTGTTAGCGGGGAGCACCGCGCCGAATTGAGTCCAGTTGCGCAGCAGCCAGGGAGAGACCACCAGCAGGGCCACAAACAGGGCCAGCCCTAGCATGAGCCAGCGCGGACTAAAAGCGGCTTTACCGGCCTTCTTAACCTCGCTACGGAGTTGCCAGAGCCGCCACAGGTAAGCCAGTACAAGGGTCACGGTTAACAAGATGCCATCGCTACGGCTCAGGTAGGCTAACCCGCAGAGCAGCCCGGCGACTGGTAGCCAGCGGTCATTCTGGTAGAGGCCTTTGTAGATAGCCGCCAGGGTCAGCAAGCTAATCAGGGCGAAGGGCGCGAAGTTGTCCGGTGCGTTCCAGTATAGGAAGTAGCGGCCCGGAAAGAGCATTACCAGGGCCATAGTCCAGCTATAGCGGCGCTGCTCAGGGCCAAAGACCAGAAGGCCCAGCCAGTAGGCCAGGGGCGGTAAAGCGGCGGCGCACAGCATGAACGGCAGCGAAGCCGCCCAGAAAGAGACCCCGAAAAGGCTGAACGAGAGAATGGGTAAGAAGGTTGCCAGGGGCGTCCAGTAGGTAAAAGCGGCATGTTCAAGCTTTCCGGGCATTGCCGGGTCGAAAAGACCGCCCGCCTGGTAATTCCAGATAGTAGTCTCGGTCAGGCCCTTTCCGGCGTGCCAGTTCGCCGCAATCTGGTAATAGTAGTAAGCGTCTACAAAGCCGGGTTGTTTCACAACCAGCGCGACAAGCAGGCGCAGCAGCAGGGCCAGTCCAAAAAGGCTGGCGTAAGGATGAAGTTGCAGCAGGTTTATAGTTTGTCGAAAGGGTCTTAGCCTGTACATAGCTTAAGCATAACGCGAAGCGCAAAAAAAAGAAAGACCCCACTTGGGGTGGGGTCTTCTGCCGTGCAAATTCTTAAATCTTAGCTCAGGCCTTTGGTAACGGCGCTGAATACGGAACCGATCTGGGGGCCAAGCAGGATCAGGATGGCGATCACGACTACGGCAACCAGGAACAGGATCAAAGCGTACTCTACCAGGCCCTGGCCTTCTTCTTTCTCAGTGTTCTTCTTGAAAAGCTTCTTGAAATCCAACATTCTGTGCCTCCTTAGGAGTTAAAAGTTATTTTGACGTCAGTTAAATCGACAGCAAGTGAATGTTAAAAATATGCTATAACGTACTTGCAGAAGAAGGGTTGCGATTGGCTACAGAATGAGGCGGATCAATTAATTGCCAAAGATATATAAAGTACCTCAAACCATAAACCGTATTAAATTTTTCTTCTTTCAAGTAGATCCGTAAGGTTGATGCGAGTTTTTCTCTTGCTGTTGTTATTGTAGATGCCTTATTGAACATCTGCAATAGGATAAAAGTACCCTGGATTGTTGCGAAACTGTACTAGGACTTTTCAGGCGCTCAACATTTTAAGACTTTGTTAAGACGAAGACTGGATTTATATTAAAATGTACTGTAATGTTGATGCTTCCCGAAACTACTGCGTTGCTTTTGGATTGTGGTCCAGAGCTTTATTACATCTTGATTTTATATTAGAAACATTACGGATTACATTACGAAAAAGAAATGTTTATAGGACCATTTTACTATCCTTTTTGAGTTTTAAGCTCTTGAGAACAGGACGGCGGTTCGCCAGCCGAAATTAATAAAATAAGTTTCCAGCTTAATTTCAACTGTAATATAACCAGATTAACTCGAAAGTGGCAGAGCTGATATAGCGAAGGAGAACGACCTCCAGCGGGTTAAATTTGTTCTATTCTAGCAAAATTTTACAAAAATAGCTCGGAAATCGGTAATGCTTAAAACCGGATTTCCGAGCTATTCTAACTGACTAATGAACTCTACTTGAACCTTAACGGCTTAGCTCTCCAGCGGAATAATGGCTAAAACGCGAGTACCGCGACCGAGCGTGCTATCAATGTTCAACTGCCCGCCCAGCATTTCGATACGCTGTCCCATACTGGCGATACCTAGCGATTTCTGCTCCAGGTCCAGGCTAAGTTTATTGATATCGAAACCTACCCCATCGTCCTCTATCGTAATAGTGGCGGCTTTATCGCCCAGGTCGAGCACTACCTGGACGTGGGCGGCGTTCGCGTGCATTGCCACGTTAATCAGGGCTTCCTGGATAATACGGAAGATCGCTGTTTCAACGTGAGTAGGCAGGCGGCGTTCGCGCCCGCTCGGCAGGAAGTTCACTTCGATCTTGTTCTTTTCTACATAGTCTTTGATGTAGCGGCGCAGGGTCGGTAAAAGGCCCAGGTCGTCCAGGATCATCGGGCGCAGGTCGAAGATGAAGCGGCGGGTTTCCTGTAGAGTATCATTGACCATTGATTTCAGGCCGGATAGTTCCGATTTGGCCCGGTTCATATCGGCTTCCATCCAGCGTTCGCAGATTTCAGCTCGCAGCACCAGGTTACTCATGGCCTGGGCCGGGCCATCATGCAACTGGCGCGAGACGCGCAAACGTTCATTTTCCTGCGCCTGGATAATTTTGCTGACCATAGTTTGGGCATCGCCGGTTCCTACGCCGCCTACCCTGCCACCACTGCGCCCGGCCTCGTATTTGGGCCGCTGAGCCAGCGTCTGGGCCAGTTTGGCGTGTTGCTGCTGGCGTTCTTTGAGCAGTTGCTGCTTGGTTTGCAGCCCTTCCAACTGCTGGCGCATGAGGATCAGGCGCATACGCTGCTCGATTACGAGGTTATAAAGGTTGCGAATATCATTTTTTTCGTAGCTGTCCAGGTTAGTCTCCATAGCTTTAACCTGGCCGCTCAGGCTAGCCTCGCGCTGGCCGAGCTTATCAACTTCGTTCTGGTTCTGGCGAATAATCAGGTCAATCTCACGCAATTCGGCAGCCAGGCGCTCGGCCTCTTTCTGGGAATCGCGTTGCAGTTCGTCCAGTTGATTATTTATAGTCTCCTCATCGGGAGGCATTGCGGTAAAGCTCATAGATACCTCGTGTGGCGGTTCAGCTATGGATTGTTGCGAGTAATTGCAGGCCGAAGCTTTTAATAATTACAAAAAGTCCTGTAGCAGATGCCTGCCTGTAAACTGATTTTCGTAATTGGCAGGAAAACAAAAAGACTGTGAGTTTTAGGCTCTGGGAGCATTATAGCTCATGTCACCTTGAACTCACAACCTTCCTAAGGTACTAATCGTAACATTTCGCCCCTTTGCGGGCGTGAGGACCGTCTATCTTACTCAATTTTGATATATCCGGTTCTGAGTCCCGAAGAATCTCTTTCCCCGCTCTTACCGGTGTATCAGGGATTGAGATCCTTCGGCGACCCGAAAGTGACAGTGCTAAAAGCAGTACTGATTACCGGATGTACTTGCGACTACGGGCCAGATCGTTACCCAGCAAGCCGAGCAGAACCTCGTACTTGGTCCCGGCGTTTTCCGGGTGGAACTCGAAGCGGTTGCGCTCGAAATACTGCACCAGGTAAGGCCCTTCCTGAATCGGCTCGCTGATCGGATAGCCGAAGATAGCCAGACCACCGTTAGCTTTCCAGTAGGCCAGGAAACGATCAGTCAGGGTGTGCTGCGTTTCAGGGAAGTACTGGGTCGTATCGGTGTTAGCAATGGGCGCGCCCGGCGGGAAGTTACGATCCCTGGTCAGTTCGCTACCGAGCAGACCGAGCAACACTTTATTAGCGTCGTTGTTCTCCGGGTGGAACTCGAAGCGGTTGCGCTCGAAGTACTGTACGATATAGGTCTTGCCATCGGTCTGCGAAACTTCCTGGAACTCCTCACTGATTGGCAGACCAAAGATCGGCAGGCCACCGTGAGTCTCCCAGTAAGCCCGGAAAGAGCCGCCCAGGTTATGGCCGGTCTCTGAGAAGAAGCGCTGTCCGCCTATCGGATTGGCGCGGGCAAAGAAAGCCGCGTTCGGACTCAAATCGGAGGGCGGCGGTGGCGGCGGAGCGGGATTAGCGCCGGGCGCCGGGCTTTGCGCTCCCGGACAGACCGCGCCAGGGCCACAGACGATTCCACCACTCGGTACATCAAAGTTCACACTAATGACATTACCGTGTTGACCGTTAGGATAGACTGTCACAGGGCCAAGCACGATACCGCGCTTGGGAACAGATACTCTCAGATTGTAAGTTTTGTTACTTAGATTGTTGTAATGGAATCCACCATTTGAGTCTAAAAGTTGGACTTCATTAGTGGGGTCCAAGTTAACAACAACATCAGCAGGATTAACGCCAGTTACCAAACCTTGTAAAACCGAAGACCAGTTCTGCCCTGTTAAGGCAGCAGCAATATTTGCAGCATTGATTCTTCCAAAGCCACTGCGTTGATCGAATCCTGGTCCATCTATATCATCGGCAGTAGTCTCAATAATATTAATGATCTGTTCGTTTGTGAGATATTGGTTAGCTGCGATCATTAAACTGGCAATGCCTGTCACAATAGGTGCGGAAAAACTGGTACCGTTTAGATATGCATAAAGCGAAGTGTTGTTATTATTGTAACAACTGGTGATATCACTGTTATTACAGCCCTGGCCAATGGGATAAAGACCTTCATCAGGATTCGGACACCCTATATTTGATGTTGGATATAGCCAGTTGCAGTAAGCAGTAAAAATATCAACTCCTGGTGCGGCTATTTTAACACTAGGACTAGGGTTACTGAAATTTGCCACTTTATCATTCTCATCAGTAGCTGCTACAGATATGACATTGCTGTAGTTATACTGAACAGGAATGAGTGGTTTGGTATCGGGTATATTCCCTATACCTGTATTACCAGCAGCAGTAACTATCAATACACCTTTACTTTGAGCGTATTTTACAGAATTTTCAACTGTCCTAGAAGCCTCTGTACTACCTAAACTAATGTTAATGATGCGAGCTTGATGATCTGTCGCATAATAAATGCCCTTAGAAAGTGTTGTTATATCACCTTCACCTGTACTCTCATCTATTACTTTAACAGGTAGAATCTGTGCATTCCAGTTGATACCAGACATACCAATACCGTTGTTAGTTTGTGCTGCTATTATGCTGGCAACGGCTGTTCCGTGCCCATCATGGTCAACTACATCTAAGTAGTTTGATGTGTCTTTAATGGTACTGTAACTTTGCGCAGGGAAATATTTGTCACACCGATCCACACCAGCACCGCATAAATCTTCGTGGTTGGGATTAATACCGGAGTCCAATACAGCAATTACCTGATTGATACCAGTGTTAAGATCCCAAAGGGATTCAATACCTATTTTCTTTAAATACCATTGTCGAACTGTAGCAGGGTCAGTTGAACCGCTTACCGGGTTGGAAAAGGGGTCATTCGCAGTTTTAGCCAAATGCACTCGATAATTAGGTTCAGCATATTCAACCGCAGGGTTTGCGCCCAGGGCGGCCACCAGGCGGGCCATATCAGCATTCGAACTGGCGAAATAGTGGTAGTAACCGGGCATCTCGAACAGCGGCTCATAGCGGGTAAGGCCGTATGGCTGCGCCAGGGCATCGGTCAGAAGGGCCTCAGGATGGAGGTTGGCGTTGCTGACGCGCAGACCTCCGGCGGGCTGCCGGAATTTTACAATCACTTCGCCCGGCTTGAAGCTACCCGGCTGGTAAAGCGTACTATTGAGGGTTGAAAAAATATCACCGGCGGCCTCTGCCCGGCTATCCAGGCTCGCCACCAGGGTGAGAACCAGCAAAAAGGCCAGCAAAAAGCGCCCAAAGCTGGTTAAACGCGAAGGCCGCGTTTGGTCGAACTTCAGAGCAGAGCGTATCAATTTCATTCCAAAGGTTCTCCTGTTAGACTGGCTGTTCCGGCCGCGCTAAAAGCTAATTCGAGACCTGTTTCGATGCTTGCCCGGGGCACAAGTTACACCCACCTTTTAGGCAAATTTATTTGCTTAAAAGAATAAGAAAACTCCACATCTTAAATGGGTTATTGGTGTTGCTTTTTAAAGGTGGTCCTTTTCCGGTTCCTGGCGACCCGGAGAGGGTTTATCAGTTTCGGGAAAGGAGTCAGGCTCTCGACAAATAAAGCTTGGCAAAAATCAGGCATAGTTACGGCTTTAATTTACTTGCCATAACATGACTTACTCTTTAATTTACATCTAATTTTCTTTTTACGCAATACCCAAGTTATGGTAAGTTAGGACTATTTTATAGAAGGTAATTTAGAGGCACACCAGTACCAGAAAAATTCACTGGAGATAAAAATCTTATTTGCCTAAGAGACCATTGACCTGGGCTTCTTCCTGACCGAGCAGGCCCAGTTGCACTACATAAGGAGTGCCTTCAAATTCAGGGAAGTATTCCATGCGGGCGCGCTGGAAGTACTGCACGCGGCGACGGTTTCCTTTGCTATCCACCCTTTCATAAGGTTCGCTTATAGGGTAACCGAAGATAGCCAGCCCGCTACTGGCTTCATAGAACTGGCGGAAAGGGCCGCTGAGGGAGTGACCGGTAGCGGCGAAATAGAGACTGCCTTCAGGAGGCTGGTAAGGCGCACTGGCATCGGCCAGGCGTTTAAAAGCCTGGGCCGGAGTATCGGGCGCGAGCAGGGAGCCAAGCAAACGCGGTTGTACGGCGTAGCGGGTGCGGGCATAATCGGTGTGATACTCCAGTACCGCCCGCTCGAAATACTGCACGGTCATACCGTTTTCATCGAACTCTTCGCTGATAGGCAAGCCTAAAATCGGGATGCCGCCGTTTTTCTCCCAGAAATCTCTGAAGTTACCGCTCAAGGTATGGCCGGTAGCCGGGAAAAACAATACATTAGGATCGTCCGGTTTTTTAGGCAGACCCTGGATAGCCGCTACAGGCTGGCCCGAGTTTTTGATTGCCGCCACTTCCTTTGTGAAATCAAAATCGTAGCTCAGGTTCTGCGCATCCTCTCCCTGAATCACAAAAAAGGAAGTAGCGTTCAAACCATACTTGGAAACCTGTACTTCCAGGCGGTAGGTTCCAGGCGGAAGATTGCCGAACCGGTAATTACCATCTTTGTCCGGGTAGCGGGTATCGCCGGGATCGAGCGTGAGGGTAACATCCAGCGGATTAACCAGCCCGCTTATCTTGCCACTTACCGCAGATTCGCGAGAAGGGAAGGATTGACCGGTACGCGCCGCCACTACCGCTTTATAAACATTCAAGCGGCCCCAACCCATATGCGAATTGAAACTGAGGCTCATAGCCTGGCCTTTCTGGGCGGGAGGCGTAGGAGTTTGAATCCCGGCGGGCGCGGTAACGGGAACAGGCGTGGCTGTCGGGAAGGGTGTAGCCGTTATACCGGCGGTAGGCGTTTCGCGTGGCTGAAAAGTGGGTGAGACTGTTGAAGAAGGCAGACCTGCCGGAAGGTCGGCGGTAGCTTCCAGGATATTACGGACTTGCCGGTTATTGAGCGAAGGATTGGCTGCCAGCATGAGAGCAACCGCACCCGAAACGTAGGGGGCCGAGAAACTGGTGCCGGAACCAATGGCATAATCTTTCTCGCTGGCCCAACTCAGGCTGACGATATCATTGCCGGGGGCGACCACCGAAATATACTGGCCATAAGAAGAATAGCTTGCCGGGTTATCGAACTGATCCGAAGCGCCTACCGCTATCACCGTATCCAAAGCGGCGGGATAATTATATTCTTCTTTACCGCTGTTACCTGCCGCGGCTACCAGTACTATTCCCTGGTCGAAAGCTTTCTGGCAGGCATCCTCCACCACCCTGGAACGCACTGGCCCACCGGTACTCATATTGACCACCTGCACCGGCAAACTGGAAACATAAGCCAGGCCCATCGCCAGGGTAGCATTGCTGCCAACCTCATTATAATCCAGCACTTTCACCGAGAGGAGTTTAGCGCCCCAGGCCACCCCGGCAATTCCTTCGCCGTTATCAGTGCTGGCGGCGGCAATCCCGGCCACAAAAGTGCCATGACCGTTGTCATCCCAGGCAAACTGGTTGGCTGGTTCGGCAACAAAGTTGCGCCCCTGGTCGGTCAGAATTTTGTCGCGTAACTCGGGATGGCCGTAAGCCAGGCCGGTATCGAGAATGGCAATCGTAATATTGCCGGTTCCTGTTGTAATATCCCAGGCGGCGGGGGCTTCAATCTTTTTCAATTGCTGTTGGTTGCGGTAGAAAGGATCGTTAGGTTCGCGAGCGAAACCATAAACGGGATAGTTCGGCTCGGCGTAGCGCACTTCCGGCAGCTTTGAAAAAGCGGCCACCGCGCCTGTCGGGTCGCTGTCCGCGCTCAACTTCAAGCGCCACGTGCCAAGCTGTGGATCGATTGCATCGGCGGCCCAGACACCATACTGGCTGAATAGCGGTTGCAGTTCGGGTACGGCTTGAACTGCGCGGTCGGATGGCAGGCGCGCTCCGATCAACTGAGCTTCCGGCAGGGAGGGTTGCCCGAAGGGGCGGGTAGCATCAATCAACTGCTGGCGCAGGGCGGCGGCCACATCAGGCTGAAAACTGACCAGGAGTTCCCCGGCGATTGGAGCAGGATTGGGAGGATAAGTGGGCGCGGCGGCCAGCGGGATAACACGACCAGGCTGATTGGTCAAGGGCGCAACAATACTATTCCGGGCTGCGGGTGTACTTATCTGTAGCCACAGCGGAGCCAGTAAAAGAAGTGAGAGAGAGATTGAAAGTGTTACGACGCTCCGCGATCCGCTATACTCTTTGCGGCCCTGTGAGGCCTCGCTGGGCGGTTCTGGCGTCGGGGTGGCCCGGCTATCAGCCATGCACGAAACCCCTTAAGAACACACTTTTAATAAAGCGTTTGATGCAACCACTCATTTAAACCACTATACACGGTTTGAGATACCCTTGCAAGAAAAGACTGTTTAGCCTGCTCTCTACTGCCCTGGTCTATAAAGAAGCGCTTTTAGCGCCCGCCGCTCTCCGGCATGCGGGTTATTTCAGGTGTGGGTTGGGTGAAGGTAACATCTACCCAGGAAAGAAAAGTAGCCATAAATTCGCGACTGTTGTAATAGTCCTGGTTCGGATAATTATCGCGCCCGGCTTTAAATCCTACCGATTCTACACCCAGAGAATTACAGAGGTAAAGCGCGCGCGGCAGGTGATAACCCTGCGTTACCAGTACCGCCTGGTTGATACCAAAGTTGTGGGTGGCGCGGTAGCATGTATCGTAGGTGCGCAGGCCTGCCGTATCGGCAATAATTGCACCGGCGGGCACACCGTGTTTGATAGCGTAGTTTTTCATCGAAGTTACTTCCACGCTGGTAACGTCATCCCCGCTCATCAAAAGGCGCTGCACCTTACCGTTTTTATAAAGTTCAATCGCGCTATCCAGGCGGTCTGCCAGCATGGGACTGGGCGTGCCGTTGCGGTTCAAGCCTGCCCCAAAGACAATCGCTACCGGCCGGGAAGGAGTAGCATCAATACTGGTATAGATACGGCTTTCGTTGGTATTGTTAATAAGCTGTACTATTACGAACGGGGAAAGCGCGATAATAACGCATAGCAGGACAAGAATGAACAACCAGCTTTTCAGGCGACCGCCTCTTTTTTTAACCCTGGTCTGTGCTTTGAAAGGTTCAGGTCTAGGCTGGTTGGTTCTGGATTGCCTGTCATTTCTGGGCTGCGCAGGTTGCACAGCTACGCGCATCGCTGGATTTGTGCTATAACGGTTTCTTCCGCTTCTCTCCATTCTACTCCTTAGCACCGGCCTAACCGGAATTTCCGGTTAGTTCTCTTTGCAAAAAATCCGCTCTCCGGGCCTATCACAGCTACTTTACAGCCCGGTAATAACTATCTTGTTTGAGATTATATCATGTTTAGACAAATGGTTCGCGGGCGCGAGTAACGCCGGGTTTTGTGGTATAATTACCAACTTGTAATGTAGTTTAAAGTAGCTTCAAAAGCAGCAACAAACCAGGCACTTTGTTGCCACCCGGCCCTGATAGTTCGAGATAGTACTGGTAAACGGAATTTGATGCAATCAACGGCTAATAAAACCGCTATTAGAATAAGCCCGGCGCGCCATCGTGAAAGAGTGGCGGCACTCCAGGCCAAAATGGAGGAAACCCATTTTGACGCTTTTCTGGTCAGCCATTTTGCCAACCGGCGCTTCTTAAGCGGCTATAGCGCTCCTGATCACCTGCCCAGCGAAACGGCAGGCTTTTTGCTGGTTACGCCTGGCTCTAATTTCCTGATTACCAATTTCCTCTATGTCGATAGCGCACGCGAGGAAACCGAACCGGCCGGATTTGAAGTGGTTATAAATGTGCCGGGTGAGACTTTCATCCAGGCTATCGCCCGCCTTATCAGGCAGAGCGGGGCAAAGCGCGTCGGTTTCGAGTCGGTGGCGCTGGTTTTCGATTATTACGAGGCTCTCAGCCGGGAACTGGCCGGAGAAGCCGAACTGTTACCAACCAGGGGGTTTATCGAACCATTGCGCTGGCTTAAAGACGCGGAAGAACTGGTCCTCATGCGGCAGGCGATTGCTATCAGCGACCGGGCCTTTGACGAAGTACGCCCGCTTATTCAACCCGGCATAACCGAAAAGCAAATTGCCTGGGAGATTGAGCGGCGAGTACGCGAGTTTGGTGGGGAAGCCCTGGCTTTTGAAACGATTGTCGCCAGCGGTCCGAACGGCTCAACGCCGCATGCTGTACCGGGGGAACGTGTAATTGAGGCAGGCGACCCGGTAATTATAGACATGGGAGCGCGTTACTTTGGCTACAATAGCGATATGACCAGGACGGTTTGCGCCGGAGAACCGACCGCTCGCTTTAAGGAAATTTACAATATTGTGCTGGAAGCCGAGTTGCGCGCCTGCGACGCTGTCAGGCCAGGCCTGACCGGAAACGAAGTGGACGCTGTCGCGCGCGATATTATCACTCAACATGGTTATGGCTCAACTTTCAGGCACAGTCTCGGACACGGCATTGGCCTGGCTGTTCATGAGCCGCCCAGTGTCAGCAAAGGTAGCCCTCACGTGCTGGCGCCCGGTATGATTCATAGCGTTGAACCGGGCATTTACCTGACTGGCTGGGGAGGAGTCCGGATTGAGGATCTCGTTCTGGTGACAGAAGCCGGTTTTGAAAATCTTACCGGCGCTGTCAAAGACGGTTACTACCAGTAAAGTTTTAAATAAAGACACATACTGAGGTACGCCTCGGTACCAATTTCAGGAGGATTAAGTTTTTTATGGTTTCGACCAGCGAAATTAAGCGCGGAATGACAATTGACCTGGATGGGCAGTTACTCAAGATTCTGGAATTTGATCACCAGAAGATCGGACGCGGTAGCGCCCAGGTGAAAATTTCTTTCAAGAACCTGCGCACCGGCGCTAACACGGTCAATACTTTCCAGGCTGGTGCTAAATTCAACGATGTGCGCCTGGAGCGCCAGACCTGCCAGTACCAGTACGAGGATGGCGAAAGCTTCCACTTCATGAACACTGAAACCTTCGACCAGGTTATGCTGAACGAAGAGCAGATCGGTGATGTGAAATATTATATCCGCGAGGGTGACACCGTTGACATTCTGACTTATAATGATGAACCGATTGACCTTGAAATCCCACCATCGGTTATTCTTGAGATTACTCAGACTGAACCCGGTATAAAAGGCGACACCGCGACCGGCGCGACCAAACCGGCGATGACCGAAACTGGACTGCGCGTACTGGTTCCGTTGTTTGTCAATACCGGTGATAAAATCAAAGTAGATACCCGCACGGGTAAGTACGTGGAGCGTGCCTAAGATGGCAGTAACAGGATCGCGTCAATCCAATATGGATAATGGGGGCGAAGATCTTCGCCCTTTTGCCGAAACCGGTAGCGAAGAAGCAGGTGGTCAATTTTCCAGCCAGGAAGTGCGCGAACTGGTCAAACTAGTCAGCGACAACGGTATTACCGAGTTGTTGATCGAGCGCGACCACGGAGCGCAGCGCCTGTTGATCAAACGCGACCACCCCGCTCCTGCGCCGGTAGTGATGGCTTCACAACCGCTAACTGCGGCCGGGCATGCCGTAGCGCGGGATGTCCCGCTGGCTATGTCAGCGGCCCCTGCACCCGGTTCTGTCATTCCCGATCCTGGCTCTCCTCCGGTGGAGGCTTATCAGAAGGTCAGCGCTCCAATGGTTGGTACCTTCTATCGCTCGCCCGATCCTAAAGATTCGCCTTTCGTAAAGGAAGGCGACATGGTTGAAAAGGACCAGGTGATCGGTATCATTGAGGCGATGAAGATAATGAACGAGATCAAGAGCGATTTTAGCGGCCGTTGCGTGCGCTTCGCTGTTGAGAACGGTCAGCCTGTCGAGTACGGTCAGACCCTGATGTTGATCGAACCGGCCTAACCCCGGTTCGTTGCACGATCCCGTTACTGCTGCTAACAGAGGCGTTTTTCTAGTTATGTCAAGTTAAATTGCGCCTCTGTAGCTCCTTTATCGTTAGCAGACCTCTTTCCGCTCTTTCTATAGATTACTATCGGCCCCTAAAGCATCATAGAAAGCAGATGCAGCTATGCCTTATGCGCCTGTTGGTGACCTTAAAATTTATTACGAGTTACACGGCCCGGAAGATGCGGAACCTCTTTTTCTATTCAACGGCGCTTTTGGGGTAATAGGTCCAAACAGCGATTGGACTTACCAGTTACCTCGCTTTGCCGAACACTACCGTGTTATCGCTTTCGAACATCGCGGGCATGGGCGTACAAACAACCCGGCTAACCGTTTCGTTAATTACGAACAACTGGCCGGTGATGCGGCCAGGCTGCTGGCCTACTTGAATGTTCCTCGCGCTCATATGGTTGGTTTCAGTGACGGCGCTATTACCCTGCTGGAATTTGCCCGGCGTTATCCTCAGACTGTAGATACACTGGTAGTAATAGGAGCCAATTACTACAACGACCAGACCTGCCTGGAAGCGATGGAAACCCTGACGCCTGAATATATCGAGGAAAAATATCCCGCCTGGGCCGAACAACTGGAGCAACAACACGGCACGCCCGGTAGCGGTTACTGGAAAGAACTTGGCCGCCAGTTGCGGGCTATGTGGATGGAATATCCCAACTACTCAAAAGCGCAACTGGCCGAGATTAGCGTTCCGACCCTGGTTATGACCGGACAGCGCGATCATTTTGGTAGTATTTCGCAGACTCTCGACATTCATTACGCCATAAAAGGGAGCGAATTGTGTATAGTGCCGGGCGCTTCACACCCGGTAATGAGCCAACGGCCCGAAATTTCAACTTTAATTGTGCTCGATTATCTGGCTCGCCAGCGTAAACGGCCTAATAAGTAAACAGTAGCCCTTATAACCCAAAATATCCCAACTAAACCCAAAAACCAGCTTATCCCAATTATTTGGGATAGTATGGTAAAAATTGGGATAACTTGGGATAATTGGGGATAACCTGGGAAAAAATCTGGATAAGTGGTACTAATTGGGGATAACTCCTCAAAAATTACAGTAAAATTACAGGGAAACCTCAAATTCTAATGGAAATTTATTCGGTAGCGGAAGCAATTTATTACCTTAAGATAATACTCGATTGTGACGACCGTCTGAGCGACCTGTGGCTGCAGGGAGAAGTTTCGGGTTGCAGCCGTCCTTCCAGCGGCCACATCTTTTTCAACCTGAAAGATGGCCAATCCCAGATACCCTGCGTTCTATTCAAAACTAACGCTTTACGCCAGACTCACTTACCCCGCGATGGCGCAAGTTTTGTAATGCACGGACGCCTGGATGTCTATGAAGCTACCGGCAAGCTCCAGTTTTACGTTGATCTGGTTCAGCCGGACGGTATCGGGCGCTTACATCTTGAATTCGAGGCTCTGAAAATGCGCTTGCAGGAAGAAGGCCTCTTTGCGGAAGAGCGCAAGCGGGAATTGCCTTTGCGCCCTCGCACTATCGGGGTAGTGACTTCTCCTACCGGGGCGGCTTTTCAGGATATTCTGCACGTGCTTAAGCGACGCTGGCCACTGGCCCAGGTGATTCTATCGCCTACCCAGGTTCAGGGAGATACTGCTCCTTTACAAATCGTAGAAGCGCTCCAGGCTCTCAACCGCCGCTCCGATATTGATGTAATCATCCTGGCTCGCGGCGGTGGTTCACTCGAAGACCTGTGGTGCTTTAACGACGAGCGTGTAGCGCGAGCGGTTTTTGCCAGCAGAATACCGGTCGTAACCGGCGTAGGCCATGAGGTAGATTTCACGATTGTTGATTTCGTCGCCGACCTGCGCGCTCCTACCCCCAGCGCCGCTGCTGAAATTGTGACACCTGACATAGCAGACCTGCGGGCAGAGGTAGCCGGACTGGGCGACTCGCTCTATAGCAATATACAAAACTACCTGGATGATTACCGTTCTTCCCTTGAAAGCCTCAATCGCCGTTTATCCCTGGCCTCTCCTTCGGCGGTGATCGGTAATTACCGCCAGCGCGTTACCAATTTAAAGGAACGCTCTCAACTGCACCTTCAACATGCTCTTGAACTGCGCCACGCCAGGGTTAACGCCCTATCCAGTCGCCTGAAGGTCATGAATCCACAGCAAATCCTGGAACGCGGTTATGCTATTGTCACTCGGGAAAAAGATGGTTCGGTAGTTTCCAGTGCCACCGCTGTCCAGCCCGGCGAGAGCTTACGGGTAAGAGTCCAGGATGGCAGCTTCGAGGTTAAGACCTCCACCGGAAAGTAATCGAATATTCAGACATGTTTCCATGCTCCCAATATCGAGAGAGGAAGCCCGTCACAATCAGGTACTAGACTGCTTTTTGCATAGTCGCTACCGTGAAAGGATGCAACGAGTCCCACTCCCCCGCCGGCATGTTTTCCTGGCCTACTATCAGGTAACCTCGTCTGGCATAGTAGGCTACATTGCCCATCTCCGCTACCGCTTTAAGCCGCACCCTGACAAAACCACCTTTGCGCGCCAGTTCTTCCGCCCCCTCTAAAAGTTGACCTCCCAGTCCTTTGCCCTGTCTGGCAGGGTCCACAGCCGCCATTCCGAAGTAAAGCTCTTCGTTTTCGGCGTGAGTGTAAGCTACTCCTACAATTTCGTTCGTTTCTGTTATAGTTAATAAGAGCAGATCGCTATCCCCGATCTCACCAGACAAACCTTCAAGGCTGGTGCGTTGTGTCGAGAAGAGCCAGTGGAATTTACCAAAAGCCTCATTAATAATCTGGACAAGCCGTTGCTGCTGGGCCAAATCAAGATCTTCTAAGCGGCCTACCTTTAGCTCAATTTCTTCAGTCATATGTCTCTTCTTTTACTTAATTGCATTGGTTTAATTAGCTGCTGCGAACACCAACATATTTTACACTGAAAGTGGGGCTGGTAGCCCCCTGATTATTAAGCTTCCCGGGTTAACCGGTATTTTCTGTGTTCAGTTAATGGATCACTGGAGTTTTATAAAGGCAATAAAAAAGCGGCAGCCGCGCTGGCTACCGCTTTTTTATTCTAAATCAGTTAGGCGCCGACAGGTTCTCCACCCTCCGCATCGGGAGCGGGGAGAGCGGCAGTGGCACCGGCGGGCAGCGCTGCTACCTCACCTTCGAGCGGGACCGGGATGAGCTTGAACTCGTCGTTTTCGGCATCCACCACGACCTTGCTATGCGGCGTGAAGTTCTGGGCGAGAATACCCTCGGCCAGTTTGTCTTCCAACTCGCCCTGGATTACGCGGCGCAGCGGGCGAGCGCCATACTGCTTGTCGTAACCCTTCTTGGCGATGAGGTCCATAGCCGCATCGGTTACTTCGAGATGGATATCCTGCTCCACCAACTGCTGTTCCACCCGGCGCAGCAGCAGATTGACGATCTGGCGGATTTCGCCCGAAGTCAACTGGTGGAAGACGATGATATCGTCAATACGGTTGAGGAACTCTGGCCGGAACATACGGCGCAGTTCATCCCGTACCTTCGTCTGCATCGCGGTGTAATCCGCCTGGGCCTGTTTGTCCTCATCACGATGAAGAGCGAAACCGGGGCCCATGCTATTGCGGCTGATGAATTCCGCGCCCACATTCGAAGTCATAATGATGATCGTGTTGCGGAAGTCCACCCGGCGACCTTTAGCGTCTGAGAGATAGCCGTCTTCCAGGATTTGCAGCAGCATGTTGAAGGCTTCAGGGTGCGCTTTCTCGATTTCATCGAGCAGCACTACCGAGTAACTCTTGCGGCGAACCGCTTCGGTTAGCTGGCCACCTTCTTCATAACCGATGTAGCCCGGAGGGGCACCAACCAGACGGCTCACGTTGTGGCGCTCCATGAACTCGCTCATATCAATTTTGATGAGCGACTGTTCGCTACCAAACATGAACTCGGCCAGGGCTTTTGCCAGTTCGGTTTTACCAACACCGGTCGGTCCCAAAAACATAAAGGAACCAATCGGGCGTTTGGGATCTTTGACACCGGCCCGGCTGCGCTGTACGGCTTTCACGACTTTATCAATCGCTTCTTCCTGGCCGATGATGCGTTTGTGCAGTTCATCGCGCATAGCCAGCAGGCGTTCGCTTTCCTCGCCCGCTATTCTCATGAGCGGGATACCCGTCCACATCGAGACGATTTCGGCGATGTCTTCCTCAGTCACGTAAGGCTTCTCGCCTTCCTGCTGATTCTCCCACTTCGACTCCATCTCCGTAATGCGTTCGCGGAGGCGGTCTTCGCGGTCCCGCAGGTCAGCGGCCAGTTCAAACTGCTGAGCGCTGATAGCGGCTTCTTTTTCCTTGCGGATGCTGTCCAGGCCCCTCAAAGCTTCTTTCAAAGTCGGCGGGCTGCTGCTCCGGTGCATACGCACGCGGCTGGCGGCTTCGTCAATCAAGTCAATCGCTTTGTCAGGCAGGAAGCGGTCGGTCACATAGCGAGCGGCCAGTTCCGCCGCCGCTTTGAGAGCTTCATCGGTAATGGTCAGGCGGTGGTGTTCTTCGTAGCGGCTCTTGATACCGCGCAGAATTTGCACCGTCTCTTCCACGCTCGGCTCGTCAACCTGAACCGGTTGGAAGCGGCGTTCCAGGGCAGCATCACGCTCGATGTACTTGCGGTACTCATCGAGGGTAGTGGCGCCAATGGTTTGCAGCTCGCCACGGGAGAGGGCCGGTTTCAGAATGTTAGCGGCATCAACCGCGCCTTCGGCCGCGCCTGCTCCTACCAGGGTATGCAATTCATCAATGAAGAGGATAGCGCCGGTGTTCTTAACTTCAGCTACTACCTTTTTAAGGCGCTCTTCAAACTCGCCACGATACTTGGTGCCTGCTACCAGCGCTCCGATATCGAGAGCCAGCAGGCGTTTGTTCAAAAGATTCTCCGGCACATCGCCACTGACGATGCGCTGCGCCAGACCTTCTACAATAGCAGTTTTACCAACGCCCGGTTCTCCAATCAGGGCCGGGTTGTTCTTGGTACGGCGGGAAAGAATCTGAACGACACGTTCAATTTCTTTCTTGCGGCCAATCACGGGATCCAGCCTGTCCTGGCGAGCCTGTTCAGTCAGGTCTACGCCCATGGCGTCTACAAAAGGCGTAGCGCTGGACTGTTTAGGCTGGCTGCTGTAAGTACTCTGATTTAGCACCTGGATAACCTGCTGGCGGACCTTTTCGAGGCTTACGCCGAGGCTTTCCAGCACACCGGCAGCAATACCTTCGCCCTCACGGACGAGGCCAAGCAGCAGGTGTTCAGTGCCGATATAGTGATGATTGAGGCGGCGGGCTTCGTCTACAGCCAGTTCAATCACTTTTTTGGCGCGAGGGGTTAATCCGATCTCACCCATCACGGCGCGATCACCCCGGCCAATGATGAATTCTACCGCGGAGCGTACCTTATGCAGCTCTACGCCCAGGTTGTTCAATACGCGGGCGGCCACGCCATCACCTTCACGCACGAGGCCCAAAAGTAAATGCTCGGTGCCGATATAGTTGTGGTTGAAACGCTGGGCTTCCTCTTGAGCTAACGTAAGAACCTTACGCGCCCGTTCGGTAAATTTCTCGAACCTATCTGACATATATTTTATCTCCCACTAGAGTTAACGTTATTGCCCTGCCTTCCGCCATGGCGAAGCCTAGCACAGCATCCGATTGTTGTCCAGTAATTGAGAGAGTTACTACAATCGTGTCTATCTATTGAATAGGTCAACCATACTGTCCTAAACAATTATAATGTTGGTTTTCTAACAGGGTAATTAAGGTTGAGGGTGATATCCTCCTTTTTATGGAAAGGGTATAACAAAGCCCCCTATCAAAATTGCCGCGTGTTCCCTGAAGCTGAAAGACAGCTTACTTGCATTATTAGCAATAATTTTACCACAAATGGGAAGTAGCTAGCGGTTTGTTTTGTTAGCAAAGTGTGAGAATCAGGCTTTTCAGGTGGGTTCTAATCTGGTTTTAATGTTTGGTAATAAGCGGGAAAAGCAGGGGCCTATAAAGCCCCTGCTAATTTTAATTTTAGAAGAATTGAAGTTAAGCTTCCGCGCCGACGCTCTCTTTATTTTCAGCGAAATCGCTATTGTAATCAGGTGCAGCGCGCTTGATCGAAAGACCCATGCGCTTGCGCTGGGGGTCAATGCTAATCAGGCGTACGGTTACTTCATCACCCACATTGACCACGCTGGCAGGGGTCTGTACCCGGTTCTCGGCCAGTTCCGATACGTGAATCAGGCCTTCTACACCGTCCGCGATTCTGGCGAAGGCGCCGAAGGTGGTTACCTGGGTAATAATACCCTTCAAAATCTGGCCGGGCTGGTAGGTTGCCGCAATCTGGCTCCAGGGTTCAGGTTGAGTACGTTTAATTGAAAGAGCGACTTTCTTGCGGCTCTCATCAATATTCAGCACATACACTTTAACCCGCTCTCCAGGCTTCAGCACTTCTTTAGGGTGAGTGACCCGGTTCCAGGAAATTTCGCTCAGGTGAACCAGTCCGTCCGCTCCGCCGATATCCACGAAGGCGCCAAAATCGGTGATGGTGGTAATAACGCCGTCCCGCACCTGGCCAACTTCCAGTTCGTTCATCAGGCGATCTTTCTGGGCATCGCGCTGCTCCTGGGCAGCCTGGCGCTCGGAAAGAATCAGGCGATTCCGGCTGCGGTTAATCTCGATAATCTTGAGCGGCAGGCGGGAATTGATCAGACGGTTCATTTCGGCCTGCTTGTCATTATCGGAACTGCCACCTAGTCCGCTGACCTGGGAACTCGGCACAAAACCGCGCACTCCATCAATGCTGACCAGCAGACCACCCTTGTTAAGGCCGTAAACTTCGGCTTCCACAATCTCGCCTGCTTCAAATTGCTGCTGAAGCCTGCGCCAGCTTTTTTCCATTCTGGCTTTGTCCACGGAGAGGACAATATGACCTTCCTGATTCTCAGGCTGGACTACAAAAACAAGGATATTGTCACCCACCCGGATCTCCTGCAACTGCTCAGGGCTGAGGGTTTGCAGTTCGCGATTGGGTACAACGCCTTCGCTTTTAGCTCCAACATCTACCAGGAACTCATCGCGGTCTTTGAACATGACAATGCCTTCGACCACCTGGCCATACTGAAAATTGCGAATTTGACTGGCAGGATCGTTAAGAAGCTGTTCCATCAAGGAAACAGGGCCATTTTCGTCAAGTTCAACAGTTACGTGAGAAGGTCCGGCGCTGGTGATTTCAAGTTCATTTTTGCCGGTGAGGGATTCTACTGCTTGTTCGGTTTCCGGGGCGGGTTGATTGTGAATATCACCTCCCAAACTTTCCGATTCCAATACAGGGGCGATAATTTCTCGCTCTTCGATACTATTCATTCTACAGGGATACCTCTTAATAAAAGTGTGAGTTGAATTTAACTCCGGTGGGCTGGGCGGCTTGAGATTTACCCGGCCTCAGGCTGCGCTTCAACTTTAAGAGGGGTTTCTGCTCCTTAACAAACAAGCAAGCCTGCCCGGCTTTCTAATTAAGACTAGAAAAGCAAAGCAAGCTCCCGGCTCAAGCTAATTTAGCGCCCAGAGATAATCAAACTCCGCGCAGATTATACTCGCTTCGAGGCTGAATTGCAAGAAAGGGGAATCAGGTGAGATCTTCTTCTTCTTCGAGCTCGTCCAGCAAGTCTTCGTCTTCTTCTTCCTCGTCACCTTCGAACTCTTCGTCATAGGGTTCGTTATCGGTAAAGAAGCCGACCTCCCGACCACTGTAAACCCAGACGTGCAAGTCATCGCGCCGGGTGGAAGCGGTACTGACAAGACTGTTATCAATCTCATCAATGATCTGGGCGACATCGCTCTCTTCCATGTCCTGCTCTATTACAATAGTAGCATAGACTCGTTCGGTACCGTAATGGAGGTCAACTCGTCCGATTCTGATATCGCTCTCCATAATGGCATAACCTTCACTACTGCTGGTACGGAATTGTCGTGAGAAGTTATATAGACTCACTTTATACACCTCTTTATCCAGCATAAGCCGGTTCAATACACGAGCGATTGGAAGAAGTCTTAACAAGTTCCAAAGGCTTATAAAAGGTAATTGAAGCTATTGCACAGTGATGCGGTATTTGCCGTTCTTATTTAACTACTTAACTTTCGTACCAAAATAGGCTTGAACCAATTTTCAGTCTAGCACCTTAACAATTCGTTCAGCTAAACAAAACCAAAGTAAAGGCCCTTTTTAGGTTAAGATACGGTTCCCACACCAACCTTAAGCCTAGA
>DATAKM010000154.1:0-12525 GCA_036261665.1 Chloroflexia bacterium | reverse complement strand
TCTAGGCTTAAGGTTGGTGTGGGAACCGTATCTTAACCTAAAAAGGGCCTTTACTTTGGTTTTGTTTAGCTGAACGAATTGTTAAGGTGCTAGACTGAAAATTGGTTCAAGCCTATTTTGGTACGAAAGTTAAGTAGTTAATTAGTACCAACTCTGGTGGTTAAAAGTCCTATCCCTTTAAACCGCTTAATAAAAACAAACCGCTTCAAGCATTCGCTGGAGCTTTTAGTTCAAGAAAAGTGGGACAAGCCATAAATAAACGGCAATCTAATGCAGCAGCAAGTTAAACAATCATTATAAGATGCTCTTTTGCCACATTTTTAGTAGTTTGTTTTTTTATCAAATCATTTTTAGCAGATCTTTGATGAATGCTATAGCTGCAAAACAATCTTCATCATGCCGTAATATTAATCTCTTGTAATTAAAATTTTTTCCTGATACACTACCTTTAAAGTAAATCATAAATAAGGGTAAAAATAAGATCCTAAGGATTTACTTTACAATCCCGTTTTGAAGTCCTCATCTCAGAAGGACACCTCAGCGTTCAATCCATAGTCCTCAACCGGTTAAGCTGTTGAACTGGTTAATCCGTTTTAGCAAGGATTTAGCATAGATATGAGTAAACGGGCCTGGTTTTTCATTTACAGTGTTTATTTCGCCGCCCTGGTTGCTGCAACGCTCTTAATTATTGACCTGGGAGAAGCTGCCTCTCAGCCTTTGATACCGGCCGTTCTACTGATCGGTATGGCAATAGTAGCTCAACTTTACGGCGTCGAAACCCTGGGGCGCAGCTCGTATTATCCTCATTTTGTCTTTTTCTTTGCGGGAGTGTTTCTCCTGCATTCCTTTTATTTCGTCTTGATCATCGCCATACCCCATTTAACAGAGTGGGTTTTAAAGCGATTTACTAAGAGTAAAGAGCTTCAGGCGTGGTATCTACAACCCTTCAACATTAGCACCCACCTCCTGGCCGGTTTTGCGTGCGTTGAAACTTACAAGTTTATTTCTACCTCTACTTTTCTCTTTGACCTTCCCTGGAAGCTACCTTCGATTATGCTGCTGGGCCTGGTCTATGTCTTTATAAATCATAGTCTGATCGGTTTTGCTCTGATGGTAGCCAGAAATGTTCCGTTGAAAGATTCTGGCGTCTTTAATCCGGATTGTTTTCTGCCCGACCTTTACATGGCTTGCACCGGTTACCTGATAGTCCTGCTGTACAGCCTCGACCCCTGGTATGTTTTGCTCATCCTGATCCCACTGGCCCTGATGTACCGGGCTTTCAAAATTCCGCAGTTGCAGCAAGAAGCCCAGATGGATGCCAAAACCGGCCTTTTTAATGCCCGTTACTTTAATAAGATCTTTGAAGAGGAATTTAAACGCGCCCAACAGTTCAAGCAACCCATCGCTTTTTTAATGGCCGACCTGGATTTGATGCGTAATATCAACAATACCTACGGTCACCTGGCCGGGGATGCTGTTCTAACCGGTGTTGGGAGTGCTATCCGCCAATCTATTCCGGACCAGGCGACTGCCGGGCGCTTCGGTGGGGAAGAGTTTGCCGTTATTCTGCCGGGTGTCAGCCAGGCAGAAGCCCAGGAAGTTGGCGAACGCATCCGCTCTACAGTTGAAGCTTCTCTTTTTGAAGTCTCTACCTGCCCCACTCCCATTCGAGCGACAATGAGCATCGGGGTAGCCTGTTTTCCACAGGATGCTTACAACCTGACCGATCTAACCCACGCTGCTGATATCGCCGTTTATCATGCCAAGCATAGCGGACGTAACCTGGTGGTTTCCGCTTCGAGTGTACCGCAGTGGGTTATCGCCGAAGAAGCTGCCGCTAAACAGGTCGTACCGTTATTGCCGGGAACGGGTCAGAACCCGGCAGTCAATAACATGGCCAAAAATCCTGAACAGTTTCTTGTGGATGGAGGAGCTGCTCAGGAAAGAGATAAATTGACCGAGAAAGCCCTGGATACTCTTACCAGGCTACCTAACCGGGTGGCATGGTTAGAAAGTTTAAACCTTGCCTTAGCTCGCCAGAAAGGCCAGCGCAGCCCAATGGCAGTCTTACTGTTCGATCTGGATCGTTTTCAGTTCATTAACGATAGCCTGGGACAGGCCATAGGCGACCGCCTGCTAACCGCTTTTGCCAGCAGGGTTTCCAGCTATATCCGCGTCCAGGACCTTTTTGCCCGCGTGGGAGATGATGAATTTGCCCTTTTACTGGAGACTGTAAACGACGAGAATGAACCGGTTTCGGTGGCCCACCGCATAAATGAAGCTTTAAAAGAACCCTTTGTCTGGGGCAAACAAACTCTCTATGTCACATGTTGTACCGGTATTGTTATTACCAGCCAGGCTTACTATTCGAGTACAAATGTGATGCGCGACGCCAATATCGCGTTGCACCAGGCGAAAAACAAAGGCAAAGGACGTTACCAGGTTTTCGAGCCAGGGATGAACGAGCATGTTCGCAGTCAGTTCGAGTTAGAAGGAGAATTAAGGCGAGCGCTAAAAGAGAATCAGTTTGAGTTGTATTACCAGCCAAAGATTGAGCTTGCTACCGGTTCTATTACCGGAATGGAAGCCCTCATTCGCTGGAATCATCCTCAAAAAGGGCTTATTTCTCCGGCCCACTTTATACCGGTAGCGGAGGATACCGGGTTGATCTGTCAGATCGGCGAGTGGGTGCTGGAAGAGGCTTGCAAACAAATCAAACTCTGGAACTCTCTATGGGAGAATGAGCCGCCCCTGATAGTTAGCGTAAATTTATCCCCGGTCCAGTTCAGCCAGCCAGACCTGGCCAGGAAGGTGGAAGAAATTTTGCGTAAAACGGAAGTAAGTCCCGGTTGGCTACAACTGGAAGTAACTGAAAGAGTCATAATGGAGGAGGTCAAGTCTAATGCCTTTATACTTAAAAAGTTAAAGGGGTTAGGAGTGCAACTGGCCATTGATGATTTTGGTACGGGTTATTCCAGTATGAACTACCTCAAACAGTTTCCCTTCGATACCCTTAAAATTGACCGTACTTTCATAGCTGATTTCGACCACAGCCAGGAAAGTAGAGCGATTGTACAGGCCATCCTCCACCTGGGAAATGCTCTGAAAATGAGGGTTATAGCCGAAGGAGTAGAGACGGCAGAGGAACTGCTTCAACTGAACGATTTAGGCTGTGAACTTGCTCAAGGTTACTTTTTTGCCAGGCCTATGTCGGCAAATGCTTTGACAGGTGAGCTGAATACTTCTTTTCCGAGATTAACTGGCAATAAAAGGCCAACCGAACATGTGCTGCTAAACCAACCCCGGTAAGCAACATTGTCCGGTTACGCTAAAGTACTTAAACCCTCCACTACTAAAAAACAGGCTAATGGCGTTTTTACAAAGTCAGGCGCAGGGCTGCCGGAGCACCGGCAGGCACCACCGGCTTTTCAGGCGCGATTGGTTCTAGCCGCTTATAAGGCTCTCCCAGTGGGGGCCTTTCGTCTCGGTCCCCCTTGTTAGGCCACAACGCTAAGGCTCGCTCCGCCTGCGCGGTAATAGTCAGGGACGGATTGACGCCCAGGTTGGCGGACAAGGCTGATCCATCCATTACGGATAGCCCTGGATAACCATATACCCGCTGGTAGGGATCAATTACGCCTGTCTCCGCCGAATCGCCAATTACACAACCCCCTAAAAAGTGAGCCGTCATGGGGATGTTGAAGACATCATTCCAGCTACCCAGTGCTACTCCCCGGATGTGCGCCGCGATGCGTCGCACCACCTGATGACCTACCGGAATCCAGATAGGGTTAGGCTCTCCGATGCCCTGTTTTGAAGTTAGACGGCGACCAAACAAACCGCGTTTGGTATAACAGGTGATTGAATTATCATGGGTTTGCATGACCAGGGCGATGATACTCTGCTCTGACCAGTGCCGCATACTCAGGTGGCGCAGCATTTTACCGGGCTGGCGCAAGAATTCGCGCAGCCATGCGAGCAGGCGTGGCCCTCGGTCTGCGTCTGCCAGCGCAGTGGAGAGCAGGCCCATAGCGTTACTACCTTTGCCATAGCGGCAGGGCTCGATATGGGTGTGTTCGTCAGGGTAGAACGAGGAGCTAATGGCTACCCCTCGGGTGAAATCCACATCCCGGCGGAAGGTTCGCGCTCCTATGATAGCTTCCGAGTTGGTGCGTGTAAGTTCGCCCAGGCGCCTGGACAGCCTGGGCAGATAGCCCTCATCTCGCAGGTGGTGCAGCAGCTTTTGGGTACCGAAGGTGCCTGCTGCGAAGATCACCTGAGGAGCCACAAAGGTACGTTTACCCCGGCGAAGCAGGCCATTGGTGCGCACAGTATCAACCGCATAGCGACCATCTGCCAGAGAGCGAACGGTGGTGACAGTGGTAAGAGGATAAACAGTTGCTCCGCTCCGCTCGGCAAGGTAAAGGTAATTTTTAAGAACGGTATTTTTGGCGTTATGCCGGCAGCCGGTCATACATTCTCCGCACTGAATACAACCTCTCCGGCGGGGGCCAACTCCGCCGAAGAAGGGGTCGGCCACTTCGACCCCTGGCTCGTCAAAAAAGACGCCCACCGGAGTTAATTTGAAAGTATGGTCTACGCCCATTTCGCCTGCCACTTCGCGCATTACCTCATCGGCAGGGGTAACTGCGGGATTAGTGACTACGCCAAGCATCCTGTATGCCTGGTTGTAGAATGGAGCAAGCTCAGCTTTCCAGTCGGTTATATGGCTCCACTGCGGGTCTTTATAAAAAGCCGGCGGCGCTTCGTAGAGCGTGTTGGCATAGACCAGCGATCCCCCTCCCACACCCGCACCTGAAAGGATCAGCGCATCTTTTAGCAGTGATATGCGCTGAATGCCAAAGCAGCCCAGCCTGGGCGCCCACAGGAATGAGGGTAAATGCCAGGAATTTTTGGGCATAGTATCATCATTGAAGCGGCGACCCGCTTCCAGCACTGCTACCCTGTAACCCTTTTCGGTCAGGCGCAGTGCAGAAGCGCTACCACCAAAGCCGCTGCCGATAATTATGACATCGTAGCTATCATCCAGTTTCCCACCACGAACCGGCTCTACCTCTTTCTGAGCTTCTGCCTTTGTATTCATGTGTATCAACTCCTGTTGCGGGCCTGCCTGGCGGCGAAAGGGCCTTTTCCGGGCCACACCTCGACCACTCATCAAATTTCTTTTGTGCTGAATTGCGATCCTGCTATCATTGTATTCCACTAAAGTTAAATCACGTGTAAAAAGCTCTGCTAAACTGGTAAAAGTTTTTTTACTTTAAATTTTTCCATTTATCCGTTTGTACTGGCTTATATCAGAACTGGTCTATATAATCATCCTGTAAAGCAGCTAGCCAGAAAGAGGTTTTCTTGACGAAAAGTAACTTTAACCGGCAATGGAGGCGACAGTGGTATGAGTGAATTTGCTGACTTTTATCGTGAGAACGGTTACGCCCTGGCGAGATCTGTTTTTAGGGCGGAAGAGCTAGCCGAGTTGCAGCGTGAAACCGAAGCTTTATTAGCTCGGGCTGAGGCTGCCGGGCGCCAGACCGAGGCGACCTGGCAGGGTCAGTGGCGCGAACAGGCCGGAATTGGTACCGCCGCTCAAACCCTGACCAGGGTCGATAGTATTCATAATGTTCAAAACCATTCGGCTTTTTTTACCCGGCTGTTGCTTCATCCGGGCCTGCTGGATTTAGCGGCCGAAATTATAGGGCCAGATATCCAGCTTCATCATACGAAGCTACACGCCAAGCCCCCTGCGATTGGCTCTCCGTTCCCGCTTCACCAGGATTATCCCTACTTTCCGCACGCTAACGACCAGATGATCGCGGCGGTAATTCATATAGACCCGGCTACTGTCGAAAATGGCTGTGTCTGTGTAGTCCCCGGCAGTCACAAACTGGGACCTCTGGAGACAATAGATGAAAACCAGAACTACTTATCGCTGGAAGATTGGCCGCTCCAAAAAGCGGTACCGGTAGAAGCCAGGGCCGGAGATGTACTTTTCTTTAGCTACCTCACGGTCCATGGCTCCTATATCAATCGCAGCGATCGCGCCCGTCGGATTTTACTGTTTCAGTTACGCTCCCCTTCCAACCGTCCCCTGACCAGCCAGCACATCTCACCGGGCCAGGGAACCATGTTGCGCGGCATAAACCCGGATGCCTTGCAACGGTAGAGCTATTCCTTGAAACGGAATTCAGGCCTGCCCCCTGGCTAGATTTCCTTTAAATATCTATCCAGGAATGCGGCTACCGCAGGGTAAACTGCCAGCTTATTTTTCAGCTTGGTGATACCGTGGCCCTCGTCGTCAAAAACGTGATACTCGACCGGGTGTTGTCTGGCTAGCAGGCTTTCCACCATCTGGTCGGACTCACCGATAGGCACACGAGGATCACGCGCCCCGTGAATAACCATAAGTGGCGCGGTGATGCGATCTATTTTGTGGATGGGTGAAATCTCGATCAGGAAATCGCGGTCAACATCAGGATCACCGTATTCAGGAGTACGCAACTTGCGGCGGTAAGGACTGGTATTTTCCAGAAAGGTCAGCATATTGGCGATACCATAAATATCTACGCCCGCCGCCCATAATTCAGGGTAAGTTGTAATCGCCGCCAGCACCATAAACCCGCCGTAGCTCTGGCCGTAAACGGCAATCCGCTTTGGATCGGCGATTCCACCTGCCCGCAGATATTCCACCGCCGCTTTGAGGTCGGCTACCGAATCCCCCCGTTTGCGCACATCGTCAAGGGCCAGGTATTTTTTGCCGTAGCCGCTACTGCCGCGCACATTAGGCGCAAGCACACCATAACCCTGGCTGACGTAATATTGCAATACCGGGTTCCAATTAAAGGTTGTCTGGCTCTCCGGTCCGCCGTGTACCAGTACAATAAATGGCGTGGTAGCTTTAGTCTCGGCCCCCTCCGGCAGGAAGAGCAGGGCCGGTATTTGTAACCCATCAAAAGTTGGAAACTTAACCAGTTCTGGCACAACAAAACGTTGCGGGTTCAGGCCACCTTTAGGACTGAAAGTAACCGGGTAAGACTTTTCCGAACCCAGTTCATACTGCCAGATATCGGCATTGTGCACCGGGCTGTTGAAGCTAAAAGCGATCCGGCGGCTATCAGGCGACCAGATGGGGTGGGAAGTTACCAGGCCCAGACCAAGCACTGTTCCTGGCGGTAGACCCGGCACCTCAGTTTCGGTTCCGCTTTGCAGCTCGTAGATAAATAGCCGGAACATGCCGTTTTCGTTTACGTCATAAAGCAGCTTTTTGCCATCGGGTGAAAGCCGTAGCACCGAACTATCCCAGTTGCGTTCAGCCAGGTAGGTGAGCTTACCATCGGCCAGATCAAGCCGTGCTGGAGCAGCAAAATCCCGGTTCAGGTTGGTAATACAATAGATCGCCGTGCCATCGGGCGAAAAAGCGCATTCTTCAAAGAGAGCCTGCTCCTGGTGGGGTGTCAGATGGCGCGGCGGTTGGTCGGGATTAGCCAGGTCCAGCAGGAAAAGATCTGTATCGAGATTAGTATTGCTGCGGCGGAAGACCAGGTAGCGTCCATCCGGTGAGAAAGCTTCCGGGTTAAGCGTGGCGTCAGCCTGGTAAACCATCCTGGGTTCCTGACCTAATTCATGGATATAGAGGTCTAAAAATGCGGTATGGCGGCGGTTGCTGCTGAAGCTGTAAGCCATGCCATCGGGCCGCCAGCAGCCGAAATTATTTTTGTATTCGGGAGTATCTACCAGGGTAGTGATTGTGATGCCCTGGGCAACATCGCCTTGCAGTAAATAAAACTGGTCTTGCTCGTCCCCGCCTCTATCTCGCGTAATAATAAAGGCATCGTTGGTTGGGTCAGGATAAATGCCTGTCACCCTCTCATCATAAAAGGTTAACTGGTCAGGCCAACTACCCGCCGGATTAACCTGGACTGACCAGACCTGGTTTGTACCCGTTATATCGGTCAGAAAGAGCAGTTTCGCGCCACCGGCGGCATAAGCCGGAAAAATCGCATTTTTCACATTTAAATAAGGTCCAAAATCTTTATTCAGACTCACTACACTCTCCTTTAAAATTAAGTAAGGAACGTAAAACGCCCGCTACTACAAGCCCTGGTGCTCTGAACTATACCGGCTGTTAACAGCCCGCAGGCTAAGCTCTTTTATTTCAGCCGGGATTAAGAGCTTGCCAGGTTTACAGGCCCAGATCGGTTAAGCCTGGATGGTCCACGGGGCGAGGACCTGCCGGCCAGTGGAATTTTCGAGCACTTTCCTCAATTATGACATCGTTGATACTGGCCTCTCGCCTTCGCATTAGCCCGTTTTCAGCAAATTCCCACTGTTCGTTGCCGTAAGCGCGGTACCAGTTTCCAGAGTCATCATGCCACTCATATTGAAAGCGTACTGAGATGTGGTTATCGTGAAAAGCCCATAACTCCTTAATCAGACGGTAATCCAGTTCTCTGGCCCATTTGCGCGCCAGGAAGGCTTCGATGGCCTCGCGGCCAGCAAAGAACTCGGCCCGGTTCCGCCAGCGGCTATCCTCGGTATATGCCAGGGCTACTCGCCTGGGATCGCGGCTATTCCAGGCATCTTCGGCCATACGTACTTTTTGTATAGCGGTTTCGAGTGTAAACGGCGGAAAAGGTGGGCGGCTGTCGTTGCTCATATGTCTCCTTTAATCTTTTTGGTCTGCATCGAGTACTGCACTGAATTAATTATGGCACTACTACTTTTATCTCTTTTACACTATTGGGTAAGCTCAGGTCAAACCAAAACACAGGTCGCAATTCCACTTCGATATCAAATTTCCAGTTATCCAAACTTTTTGCATTATCCGCTGTTATATCTTTTATGAAGTAATAGTACTAAAGTCCCAGATCTACCCTCTTTATGTAGGGCTTAGTTTATTTTGCTTTTTTAGCAGTTCGCATCTTGCCGGTGACTTTTAGCCATAATATCCGTCTAATGGTTTCAGGGATTATCAAAGGTTCAGGGATTATTCAGGCTACAATCTGAAAGTCTCACGGCCTAAAATTGACAAGTGTTATCAAATTTCGCTCCTGTCCAGCTTTAGGCTTATAAAAAATAATTGGTATTTGGGTTAGTTGAATTGCCATAAAAATCTTGAATATAACAATTATGCAAGCTTTTCCGAATTCGGACGCATCACTGTCACAAGTTTTGCTGGTAGATGATGATCAATCTATCCTGCTGGTTTTATATCAGGCGCTTCTCGCCGCTGGCTATAAGGTAACTACTGCAACAAATGGACAGGAGGCTCTCAGGTTGATTCGTGAAAATCGACCTGATCTTGTTCTGCTGGATTTAATGATGCCACTGGTAGATGGTTTCACTGTTATTAAAGAAGTGAGAAGTCATTTGAGCAAGGATTTGCCCATTATTGTCCTTTCTGCAAGGGGTGAAGATAGAACAAAAGTGGAAGTACTGGACCTGGGTGCTAACGACTATATCACCAAACCCTTTAGTACAGAAGAACTAATGGCACGTATCCGGGTAGCATTGCGTACCAGGAGCAGACTTAATCCCGCCGGTGAGGTAACTCCAGCTAACTCATCAGTGTTTACTGATGGTTTTCTAACTATAGACTTTGAAAAACAAAGGGTTTTGCGTGAAGATAAAGAATTAAAGCTTACTCCCAAACAGTATGAATTACTACGCTATATGACCCTTAATGCCGGTAAATTACTCACACATCAGGTTCTTCTTGAGGAAGTCTGGGGTTCTGAATATTCTTTACAGACTCAGTATTTACATGTTTTTATTGGACAACTACGACAGAAGATAGAACTAGATGCGCATAAACCTGAATACATTGTAACAGAGCCCGGCAAAGGTTATCGCTTTCAACTGAAGAGTCAGCATTGACAATTTAGTAATGAATACTATTACTTTACTATTAAAGATATTCTATTAAAATGTTACGATTGTGTTACAGGGTATTAATTTAAGTTTCTTCTTTAGAATTTCTTTAGAACCTGACTAAGTTCTTATGCTATAATCAATAGTACTAGGACTTTTGGTAGATCCAATATTTGGCAGTTTCAGGTTCAAAAGTTCTATGTTGAGCGAAGACTCCAAGGGCGAAAGTTATATACGAGCATTAACTTTTAATCTAAAAGGGCATATTTTTTGCAGCCAGTTTTACATGTCGTTCTTCTTGATTTAATACTTTAAAGCTTTCACAAAGGGCGTTGTGAAAGCTAAAATCTACTAGATAAAACTTCTACACCTCACAATTTTATATAAAAGCTAATCCAAAGGTTAGCTCGCGTATCGGTTAAAAGAAAGGGCTTTGTTCTGAGGATACCAGAGGAGGGTAGCCGTTGAAGAACAATCCCATAAAGCTCAATCCCAACCGCAACTGAATATTCAGACCATAGTAATGAGCCGCCATGCTACTGGTTTATTTTGGTTTGCCTCAAAACGGTTTGGAGTTGAATTAACTTTTATCGACGGGTTCACAGTTCTAGATCTAGTGGTAGTGGGGTAATAAGCGCCGGTTACTGCCAGCTCTAATATTTGTGCTATGAGTGGAATATCGCAAAGGCAGCCGTCCCGGTTGTACTCCCCAACACTAACAGTCACCAGAAAGGTGGTAACAACTTTATGTCATTGAAGACGAAAAAGTTGGTCTTTGCTGTACTCGGCTTTTTGACGCAGGCAAAAAAAAGGCGACGTGGGCCTAATTTTATTGCTGCGTTAACCCTGCTCAGCATGGTCTTTGCCCAGGTTCTATCTCCTCTACTGGGAGATCTCCCCACTGCCTCTGCTGCCGGAGGCGCCTATAGCCTTAAATGGTATGCGGCCGATCCAGCCGTTAACAGGGCTCCTTACCTGCCCACTTACACTAAAACTCAACCATCGCAATTGGCCTGCCCAACACCAAGCGGTGGTGTCGGAAGGGCTGCCGACCCTCTACACAATGCCGTAGCTTACGGTCCAACCTTTGGTTCAAACAATCTGGATGCCGTTACTTCCCTGGCACCCAAGGATCTCGCTCTGGGTCAGATTGTACCTTTTGAGCTTGAGATTAACGTAAATGGTAGTACCTCTCCCGAGAACGGTGTAATCAAATTTAGCACCGGCTTTAATACCCACACGTCTTCCGGGGACAACTTCGGGTACGATCCAAATCCAAATTACATGGTCTACTGCGCCTTTGTAGACACAGCAGACCCCGGCACCAATAACACCACAACAAACGTTGCTCCTACTGCTAAAGTAGATTCATTTACTTCTACGCTTGCAAATCCTGGAGGCGGCGCGACTGAAGAAATCCAGGGAAATTTCCAGGTTTCCGGCCTGAAAAATGGAGACAACGTTATAGTCGAAATCTGGGTGGTGCTGAAAAGTAGTATCCCTGCCAGCTCTAGCGGAAACGTTGCAACAAGGTTAATCAGCGCTCAAACCGCTACTGGCGATGCAATTAACACCGGTAACCAGACGGTGCCGTTGCTCCGCGTTAAAGAATTCTTTACCAGTAACGCCGATCTCTCTATTACCAAGAGCGATAGCCCTGATCCGGTAATTGCCGGTAACCAGCTTACTTATACTATCACGGTTAAAAACAATTCAACAGATACCGTGGCAAATGGCGTAACGGTCACAGATACGTTGGACCCGAACACTACCTTCGTATCGGCCAGCGGCGCCACGTGTACCAATTCGGGCCAGACTGTCACCTGCAATATAGGAGCGATGTCTCCCGGCCAGATTGTAACCATAACACTGGTGGTCAACGTAGCTCTTAGTGCACCAACCGGCGGTACTACACAAACCGGCAGTTGCACGGTAGGCGCAACGGGCGTAGACCTCTGCAACATTGCCTCGGTTACAGCCATAACCGCTGATTCCAATACCTCAAACAACTCCGCCTCGGCCCCCACTGATGTTATCGCCAGTCCGGCGCTATCACTGACCAAATCGGCGAATCCGCCAACCTATAGCGCCGTAGGTGACAAAATCACTTACAGCTATGTGATCACTAACAGTGGTAACGTCACTCTAAGCGGGCCTTTTGCAGTCATAGACGATCACATTCTCAGTCCAAATGTGGTGACCTGTACCAATCCTCCGGCCAGCCTGGCTCCGGGCGCTTTCATTAACTGTAGCGCCACCTACACTATCACCCAGGCTGACTTGAATGCCGGTAGCGTCACCAACAAAGCTAAAGCTACTGCTACCTTTAACAGTAATACCGTTACTTCCAACGAAGCAACTGCAACTGTTACAGCTAACAAGAATGCTTCGCTATCCCTGACCAAGTCGGCCACCCCGACGACTTATGACCACGTGGGGCAAAGCATTAGTTACAGCTATGTGATCAAGAACACTGGTAACGTGAGCCTGAACGGGCCGTTCACAGTAACCGATGATCACATCATCAGTCCGAACGTGGTAACCTGCCCGTCTACCCCTGCCAGCCTGGCCCCTGGTGACACCCTCACCTGTACTGCCAGCTACAGCATCACCCAGGCTGATCTGGATGCCGGTAGTGTC
>DATAKM010000149.1:0-60855 GCA_036261665.1 Chloroflexia bacterium | reverse complement strand
GAGCGTGGCGGACCCACCCAGTTCCATCCCGAACCTGGCAGTGAAACGTCACAGCGCTGACAATAGTGAGCCTTTTGGGCTTGTGAAGATAGGCCGCTGCGGCTTTTTTCTTTTTATACCCCCTTTTCTTTCTCCTCTTTTTCTAATACTCCATAGTTCCTTTTTGTTCCTCTAATCCAGTCATTCCTTTTCAGCCCGATCAAATGCTTCAAAGTAGACTAATCAAGGCCTAATTCTTTTGGATGCTAATTCAATGGCTACTGGTATAAATATTGCCTTTAAAAATGAAGGTTTCTGCAAAGTTAAGCAAAACCATTAACGGTACATCTGGTAGGTATGTGATTAACATTGGTAAATGGATAACTCAATTAATAACCCGGATAAACACAACTCGGCAGTACTGAAACAAAGAGTAATCCCAAGCGCAAGTGTCCTAGTTAATGATAGCAGTAGAGTCTGGCCAAAACTTTTAAATCTGATACAACTGTGGGCGCAACCACTATCGTTATTTGCGGGTTGGAGATTAGCCCTGGCGATGCTGGCGTTCTGGGCTGCACTACTAATTCCCGCCTTCGGGCCTCATAATGGAGTTGCACCTTATACCCCGCCAGATCTCAATTACTGGGGACAACGTTTACTGCTAGTCTGGAGCCATTGGGATGGAGAGTGGTTTCTACATATAGCGCAAAATGGCTATCTTAGAAACGTTCCAAGTTCCCCGTTTTTTCCGCTCTTCCCACTGCTGATACGCCTTGTAGGGTTAACGCTTGGTGGTAATTACTTACTGGCAGGAGTGATAGTGGGGACCCTGACAGGCGTAAGCGCCTTTGTTTTAATGTACGAACTGGTAAAGTTTGAGTATGGCGAAGGGCTCGCGCAACGCGCTACTCTTTACTTAGCCGCTTTTCCTGCCTCTTTTTTCCTGACTGCTATTTATAGTGAAGCTCTTTTTCTGGCGCTGGCTTTAGGAGCTTTCCTGGCAGCACGACGCTACTCAAACTGGTATGTGGCGGGTCTTATGGTGGCACTAGCTTCTATCACGCGTAATTTGGGTATTTTAATGCTGATTCCCCTGGGTTGGGAATGGTTACGACAACATAGAGGGAATTTTCTTCGAGAGGAAGAAACACCAGCTACTGGAAAGAGCAGCTTACTGCACCGCTTAACTCACTGGAAAATTGATATTCAATGGGAAAAATTACAACCTGTAGCTACCCTGGCATTTGTAATCTTTCCTATGGGCGCTGTAAGCGGTTGGCTGGCCTTTAACTGGCTTATGCTGGGCGATCCACTGAGCTTTATGCACGTGCAGGATTTACCTTTCTGGAATCGGCATTCAGCTTTACCAACCGGAACCCTTGCTAAAGCTTTCTCGTTAATGTTTAACCCTAACGACCGAGTAGCGTCAAATCCACCCGGTTTCTCTGAAAACCAGAACTGGATTAATCTAGTCTGCTGGGTCTTTGCCGCTGTTCTGTTCATTGGCGGTTGTGTTATGAGCTGGCAGAAGAAAATGGCCTTCTCGTATATACTCTTCTTCGCAATTACGCTCATACTGCCGCTCTTCTCCCCTTCCGGCAATCAACCGCTGATGAGCTTTCCTCGGTTTACACTGGTTATCTTTCCGGCTTTTATGGTGCTGGCTAAAGCCGGACAACGCTGGAAGTTTGTACATTACGCTTATTTAGTGAACGCGCTAATGCTGCTGGCACTGCTGTTCGCCCGCTTTGTAAACTGGTACTGGGTGGCTTGATAATTATGTAAAGTTAGTGGTTAATAGTAGCACCGGATAGTATATCCGGTGCTATTGCTTTATAATAAGGCTATGGAAAATGACATCAATAAATGGATTCTCAACCTGGAAACTAACGATGTGCTGGAGCAAATGGTTGCCCGGCAAGCTCTTACGCAGGCAGGCGAAGCGGCTGTCATGCCACTGTTAACTGCTCTATCAAGCGGGAGTGTGGGCACACGCTGTGGAATCCTTCATATACTGCTGGGCCTGACAGGAAGAGGAGCGTTGGATAAAGGGACTTTATTACAAGTACTGGAAGCTGCTCTGGATGACCCGGCGGAGGCAGTAAAGTATGATGCCGGGCAAATTTTGTACCGGATAGGTAATAAGCGCGGCCTGTTAGAATTGGAGCGGTTAATTGAGGAGGGCTCAGAGGAGTATAGCGAAAAAGCTGCCAGAGCTATCTGCAATAATCCCTGCCGCGAGGCTTTACAAGTATTGCGCAGGTTGAGTCAGCAAAAAGAGGGTACAGCCCTTGGAGAACTGGCCCAGCAGGCCTTAATAAGCCTGGATATAGTAGAGGAAACCAGGCCAATCCATCGCAGACTGGATGGCCTTCCAGTAATCCCCCGAATGATAGGGCCTTACGAGGTGATAGAACCGCTTGGAAAAGTCAGGCGGTTTGGTACAAAAGAGTATGAGATCGGTTACCGAGCCATAGAGAAATTTGGCCAGGTAGAAGTCGGGCTTGAATATCTGGGTGATTTTGAGCTTTTGAATCTTGACGACCGCGAACTGGCTGGAAAACAGTACCGAGTTTTAACCAGTGCTTCTCAAGTGGACAGCCCTTTGATTACTCCGTTGCTGGGAATTTTCAGTTATACCGATATGGATCTGCAACGCGAAACCAGTCAGAAAAATTCTCCATTTAACCGGTTATACGCTGCCTACCCTTTGGAGTCGAATCGTACCTTACGCGAACTGCTAGATAAGTATCATGGCAGGCCCTTCAGCCTGGAGGAAGTCACCAGAATTATCGAGAACGTAAGCCGGGCCCTGGCTTTGTGCGAAAGCCAGGGATTTAGTCATGGCCGCCTCAACCCAGAAGATATAACAATCAGCGAAAGTGGGCAGGTGCGAGTAAGAAACTTTGGCATAAGCCAGTTACGCCAGTTCTTCTATAATGCCACCTTTGGAGCATACGACAGTAATGAACCACTGTATTTTGAACTGGAAGAATATTGCAGCCCTGAAGAGATTAATCAAAATAATTTTAGAAGCTTCACTGCCAGTGCTAAAAGCGACCAGTATAGCCTTGCATTGGTGGTTTATGAAATGTTAAGCGGAGGGGAAAATCCTCTCAGGAGCAGGAAAAACCATACCGGGTTAAGTTTTGAAGAAATAGAAGCCGCACTGCCACAAATACCCGGACCCGTAGTCCGAGTACTGGCTAAAGCCCTGGCCGAAGAATCTCAGAAGCGCTTTGAAAGTAGTCTTCTTTTTGCGGCGGCCCTGGCTGAAGCCTGCCGGTTACGCTAAAAACTCATCGTTATCTCCCTGATTAAGAGCTATAATAAGAGTAGAGAACAATTATAAACGCTACCAAACAGCTACCCATTATCCTTTGCGGGCTAAAGATGATGAAGATGTTAAGAGATTGTCTATATTTTGAGAATATGCTACCAGAGGTATGTTTGATGCGTAGATTCTACTGAAGGTATTATGATATTTAAGAAGCTCTACCTTAAAAGCACGTTTGAGGTAGGCAGGTAAGGAAGTACAGCTATGGGCAAAGGAATTCAAATAATGCGAATCGCTGGTATTCGCATTGAAATTGACTTAAGCTGGCTAATAATTTTAGCATTGGTAGTGTTTAGTCTCGGAGCAGGATATTTTCCAGCCAGTTTTCCAAATTGGGGTAGCGGGCAAATCTGGCTGGCTGCGATCATTACAGCCCTGCTCTTTTTTCTTTCAGTACTGATCCACGAATTATCACATTCCCTGGTAGCTAAAGCTCGGGGAATTGATGTCGAAAGTATTCGCCTGTTTATTTTTGGCGGTGTCAGCAATATTAAACAGGAAGCGCGCCGCCCCTCGGAAGAATTTCTTATTTCGGTAGTAGGTCCTATCTCCAGTATTATTCTGGCCGGTATTTTCTACTTGATAGGACTGGTCGCCGCGCCCAATAGCGCCATTCGAGCCGTAGCTGGTTATCTGGCCGTTATCAATATTGCGCTCGGTATTTTTAACCTGATCCCTGGTTTCCCCCTGGACGGTGGGCGGGTTCTCCGCTCAATACTGTGGGGTACAACTAAAAACTTTACCACTGCTACTCGTATCGCAGCGAATGTAGGCAAGTTCGTCGGTTATCTTTTCATTTTCCTCGGCGTCTGGATTGCCATGGCAGGTGGCTTGATTGATGGCCTCTGGATTGGATTAATCGGCTGGTTTATTATTAATGCCGCTAACCAGAGCTACCAGCAGGTAGTCCTCAATAATATGCTGCAAGGCGTGACAGTAGGGCAGGTAATGAGTCGTCCCCGCGAAACGGTACTACCTGGCATCTCCCTGGCCCAGTTAGTCCATGATTATTTCATATACCGGGGCGAGCGGGTGCTGCCGATTGTTGAGAATGGCTATCTGGTAGGTATTGTAGCGCCTGAAAATTTGCGCCAGGTTCCGCCTGAACAGTGGAATGTGACCCCAGTCTCCCACGTAATGACCCGGCGGCAAAATGTGCAGGTAGCACGCCCGACCGACGACCTCCGTAGTATGATTGAAAAACTGAGCCAGCAGGATCAGAGCCAGTTTATGATACCGGTACTGGATGAGAATAACCAGTTCGTCGGCATAATTACTCCCCAGGAAATAATGCGCTTCTTACAGTTGCGCCAGCAGTTGGGTGGAGTCCAAAATCCGGCCGGGAATTTCAACCCAACTGGCTACACTCAAAATCCTGGTAGTTACAACCAGCCGAACAATTATCCCGGTATGTATAACCAGCCCGGAAATTACCCACCTGCCAATAATTATCCTGGCTATCCGCAACCCGGCACAAATCAGGGAGGCTATTATGAACGGCCTCGCCCGGAAGAGCCCGAAAACCGAGATCGTGAGGACCGGGGAGGTCAAAAAGGTGGAACTCCCCTGCCGCAGTAAAACTCTTTTGAAAGCCAATAAAAGTCCCGCTTTTCAGGCGGGACTTTTATTATCTATAATTACTGTCAGTTTCTAAAAAGAACTGAAATTTGCGGCTTTAGAGAAGTATGACACTGCGCGCTTCAGCAGAATCGAAAGCACGCATAATGATTTCCATGTCGCGGAAAGCCTCTTCAACTGTACTGACAACCGGGGCTTTATTGCGAATAGCATCATAAAAGTTCTGAAACTCAGCCAGGTAGCCGCCATCCTGGTTTTCAGGCGAAAATTCTTCCGCCTGAGTTGTCTGTTCACTGGCATCATCGCTCAGATTTAATACCGCCTTCTGATCACTCAGTTTGATTGAACCTTTAGAACCGTATACCGCAACCTCAAAAAAACTGCCGCCCGGTGCTTTTGCCGCCCCGGCGAAAATCAGGTTACCCAGTACCCCGTTGCGGAAGCGAAGATTAAGCGTCATTGTATCCAGGCCACCCATAACAGGATGCACCGATTTGGTGAACGCTTGCAACTGCTCTACCTCACCGGCCAACTCGCGCAAACCTGCCGCGTGATGTACTCCACTATCGGTTACAACTCCCCCTCGATACTGGTTATCCTGCCGCCAGGGAGTAGAGGCAAACCCCTTGGAAGGATCAGTCCAGAAACGGGCCTGCATCTCTATAAGAAATACATCCCCAATTCGCCCGGACTCTATCCATTCTTTAGCCTTCAAGAAATCTTCCCGGTAGTGGAAATTTTCGGCGATTTCGATAACCAGGTGATCAAAGTTTTTGAGGTTGGCTACCAGCTCTTTAGCCTGTTCCAGGTTAGCAGCCAGTGGTTTTTCAGCAATAATATGTTTTCCAGCCAGGGCCGCTTCCAGCATTATCTGGGCATTAAGATGAATTGGTAACGAAAGTAGAACCGCTTCAATTTCTTCATTGGCTAATAGCTCCCGGTAATCGGTAGTCCAGCGACATTCGGGGCTATCAAGTTCCGCCGCCATCCTGGCCACTTCCTGGGCGGCGTTTGGGTCAACATCACAGGTCATAACGATTTTGTACTTTCCAGCCATTTTCTGTAAGGCTGGCCAATGTAACCACTTTACTGCCAATCCGGAGCCGATAATGCCCAGTCGCACCGGGTTAGAACTGGAATTCTTGGCCACTATAGTTCCCTTTCATTGTTGTGCCGTTTTTTCTCTGCCGATTAATGCTACTATAAAAACCAAAAGGCAATCTTAATTGATTGCCTTGCCATAATATGGGCCATACTGCTAATAAGTCAAACCGACTCTGCGCTGAATATACTGTCCGTTTTCCAGTTCCCGAAGCATAAAAAGCGCCACATCACCGGTAGTAATTCGGCCTTCGCCTTCCGGTAGATAATCGGCCTGAACCTTAAAGTTATCAGTGCTATCACCCTCAGGCATATTAGGTGGGCACACAAAAGTCCAATCCAGACCTGAACCACGAAGGGCTTCATAGGCCTTCAGGTGGGCACCGGATACCCCCTTAAACATAGTGGGATAGCCGAGAGCATCCCGGCGTAGCGTTTGAGCATCAGCTTGAAGCACCCCGGCAGAACCGACACTGATTATCCGGCGTACACCGTTCTGCTGCATTCCTTTTATAATATTCTCCAGCCCAAGCCAGATAATATCCAGATTACTGTTCAGACCAGCGCCCAGAGCGGCCAGGACGGCATCTTGCCCCTTGATAGCTTCGGCTACCGCTCCAGCGTCACTTACATCACCTTCTGTTAACCGCAGTTCGGGATAACTGACGTTAAATTTCTGCTTATCCCGAATAAAAGCGGTAACTATATTAGTCCGGTTCAAAGCTTCTCTGACCAGGTGCTGGCCCACATTACCGCTGGCACCAAAAACCACAATCCTTTGCATCTGTTAAACCTTATCCTTTTATCTTGCAGAAGGAATAACCAGAATAAGTTATAAATACCGGTTAAAATTGCCAGGCTGTAGCTTTAATGTGGTTATGGATAAAGAGAGGAGGGAATGTGTTACAAAGCTTATAAAACAAAAAGGTGCCGAGAGCCAGAATTGAACTGGCGACACTGCGATTTTCAGTCGCATGCTCTACCAACTGAGCTATCTCGGCAACTAATATTGGTACTATTAAAGCGTTACTCACTTGCCTCAGGTGGGCTTTGTATTTTGCTTTGCCCATCCGCTGCGGGTGATAATATAACATAACTCTAACGCAATAGCAAGTCTTAGGAGAGCTAATTTTAGAAATTGGCCATAAAAAAAGCAGGACGTTTTGCTTAGCACGCCCTGCTTATACCTAAAAGTTTAGCTGGTCGGATGATGGCCATTTTTGCTGGGTTTTGGCGGGCGCCCGGCTTCAATTACCGCTGCCGCTTCCCCGTAAAACCGCTCCAACTGGCTACGCGTCACCTCGCAACGAAGGGTGGGCTGCAAATCAGCGGAGGCAAGTTCTAGCTCATCCGGGTTGGTAATATTCTCCTGCATGTCTATTTCGCTCTCGATATCAAAGAGCAAAAGAATAAAGAGATCGCTGGCTTCATTGTAACCGAGCGCCAGTCGTCCTGTCTGGGCTTCCACCTCAAAAGGTTCCGGGTAACTATCCAGCACCGGGGCATCAGGTATACCCTGCCCACCTTCGACCTGTGCCAGAAGTTCGCTCACAGCGTCTGCTAACGCGCCAAGTTGCTGCTTTTCCATCCAGAAGCAGGCAGTACGGCGACCCTGCCTGACTAACAGGCGGAAACGGCGATTACCCGGTACACCGATCGCCTCCGGTTTCATTTCGTCAATTGGCCCAAAATCGTTTAGTGGCTCGGCCATAAAACTCTATTTCTCCTCTAGTTATCTAAGCGCACCTGCGGAGCTGCCAGGCACACACTCGTTCACAAATATTAACCAACAGTATATCACGCTCTCAAAATTTCGGTTTAGCCTAGCACAAATTCGAGCGCCTGGGAAAGCTCATCAGGCGTAAATGGCTTGGTAAGTAACAGAACGCCATCAGAAGGCTCAAGTTCACTCTCCAGGGCACTCATTAACAGGATAGGCAGGCCTGCCAGGTGCTCATTTGGATGCTGGCGAATAAGTTGAATTAGCTCCGGGCCTGATATTTCAGGCATAACAGAGTCCATCATCAGCAGGTCGGGAAGTGGGTTGGCCGACTCTGCTAGTTTCACAAACTCTCTGGAGTCAGCAGTGACTGTTACCTGATGTCCTTCTGACTCCAACATCATTTTTACCACTTCTAAGGCCAGTTCAGAGTCATCTACCACTAATATATGTGCCATTTTTATCTTTCTACGCTTGGATCCTGCTTTCTGGTCTCCCATGAGGCAAGCTGCGGAAAGCACTACTAATTCTTACCATGTAATTACTACAAGTAATACCAGAAACTTAACTCAAGGTATAGAAGTATGATTACAGCTAGCAACCAGCTTGTACCAGAGAGGAGTTAACTTGCAATAAGCGTGCGCTTTTGCTAATTTAATCCTCGTGGTATTATCTTATATTAGCATGTCAAACTTAATAAAGCCATTTTTGAGGAGCTTCTCATGAGTCAGACCGAAGAACTTGAGTCGCATGAATTGAAAGAGGGCGATCACGCTCCTGATTTTGAATTGCCTATCAGCGGCGGAGAAGGTGAAGAAGGTTCTTTCAAGCTGAGTGATGCGCTCGGCACCAGTGTTATTCTTTATTTCTACCCGAAAGATGATACTCCCGGATGTACCACCGAGGCCTGTGAATTCCGGGACAATATGGATGTATTGAGCGAGACGGGTGCGCTGGTTTATGGTATAAGCCCTGATAGCGTAAAGTCACATGACAAATTTATTGCCAAACATGATTTAAACTTTCCTCTCCTGGCGGACGAGGGAGCCAAAGTGGCAACCATGTACGGTGTCTGGAAAGAAAAAAACATGTACGGGCGCAAATATATGGGAGTCGAACGCACTACCTTCCTGATTAACCCCGACGGTACTATTGGCAAAATCTGGCACAAAGTAAAGCCAAAAGGCCACGCTGAAGAAGTGCTGAAAACTATTTCCGAAATTCGCTAAAATCTCCCGGTAAATTAATCAGTTTATGAGGAAGGCCTTTACACGCCTTCCTTTATTTTATATTTATTTTAGTACTTGAAAAACCTGCTATGATAGTATTAACTTTGCTTAAAGAAGCGCACAGAAACCAAACTCTTTTATTTTTTCTTACCTGTTATTTGTTTGTATTTACCAATAAATTTACTTTTAGCGGTTACGCTAAAAGTGCCTCGAATTATCAATTTGAATGACAGTAATAAATAAGAGGAGGATCAGGCGAGTACAGTTGCTGAAAACAAAGTCGTGAACAGCTATTTATTGGTTTCGCTAAAAACATTCTGCTCCATAATAGACTCTTACTACTCTTAACTACTTACTTACACAGCTCCAGTATCTTCCTGGCAGGTTCTCGTTTAGCTACCTGAAACAATTTCTTTTACGCAAAGTCGACACAATTAAATAGCATTTTACGCAGGGCTCTCCTTTGGGCCGTTAATGTCTAACAATCCATAGATGTATGCAAAGACATTAAAGCTTACTTCACGTAGCTTTGTTTGCCAGTATTCTGAAAAACCTTTTAAAACCAATGATTCCAGGTAGCTGGTAAATTTTAGGAGCTTTGGATATTTTAGAGTACCGGTTAAAAGCTGGCTGATTTCTGATTGGCCAGTCATTCCGGCTTATTTCGCAGGAACCACCCTATCCTATTACAGGATATATCGGAGTTTAGTTGATTAATTCGAGTGGCAGGAGGTGGATTTTGATGAATCCTTTTTTCTCAATGATGAGTAATGACAACTTTGCGATGAAGCAATCCTTTCGTTTTATGTCGAGCGCTATTAGCGTGAGCCGTGAAATGACCGAAAACTGGTGGTTTGCCCTGAAAGAATTTAGCCAGTCTCCTCAATCTTTTGCCCGGCGTAATTTTGATTACTGGCAGGAAGTTTTAAGGCCGCCCGAAGCTGAGTGGCAGACTAACTACCAGGAAATACGCCTGCCGGAACAATTTGCAAAGATCGCCAGGCTGCTGGACTTTTCCGGGTTACGAGTCGTGGCGGGAGAAATTATACCCACCCTGATCTTGCCGCCCCAGGCAGGGCATCACTCCTATATCGCTGATTACAGCCCGGAGCAGAGCCAGGTAAAAATGTTGCGTGAAAACGGCCTGGGTGAAATCTACTGCCTCGAATGGCTCCCGGCGACACAGGAGACCAAACACACTACAATCGAGGATTATATTGAAGCTGTCCATCACTGTATCGGGGCATTAGGCGGCAAAGCTAACCTGATTGGAGATTGCCAGGGTGGTTGGCTGGCAGCTATTTTTACCGCCCTTTACCCTGAAATGGTCAATACCCTGACTGTAGCAGGCGCTCCCGTCGATTACCAGGCGGGCGACGGGCAGATAAAGGAGGCGGTTAATTATAACGCTCAACTCTTCCCGGATGGGGGAATGGCATTTTATCGTGCCCTGGTAGCTATGGGGAACGGTGTGCTGGATGGCCGTTTTATGGTTACGGGCTTTAATGTAATGAAGCCAGGCCAGACCAGCTTGCGCTATCTGAAACTCTACCGGGATATTCACGATTCCGAGCAGTTAGAGCGTTTCCGCGAGATGAAAAATTGGTACGACTTTACCCAGAATATAGCCGGGGATTTTTATCTATGGATAGTGCAACACCTGTTCAGAGATAATGAACTGGTGCTGGGCAAATTGATGGTAGAAGGACGGCTGGTTGATTTACACACAATAACCTGCCCCCTCTTTCTGGTAGGAGGTGTGAGAGATCATGTAACTCCACCGGAACAGGTCTTTGCAATGCGCCAATTTGTTGGCACCCAGCCAAGCCAGATTCACGAATATCTGGTCGATGCCGGACACATTGGTCTTTTTATGGGTAAGAATGTTTTAACTGAAACCTGGTCTGTTATCGGCCAGACTATCGAGCGGTACTCCAATTTAAATATGGAGTACTACCGGACATCGAGATAACCTTTTTTCAAAAAATACTCGGAGTCACCAACCAGGTTCCAGGCTTTTTCTGATTGTTAGAGCAGGAGAGCTAAGAAGATGAGTTGCATAAGTACCGAGATAGTCGAAAAGTTCGGGGTGATAACCCTGAATCGTGAAGATAAGCGCAACGCGCTTTGTGCCGAGTTGATACAAGAGCTGGTAGAAGCTCTGGAATACCTTAAAGCTAACAGCGTACGAGTAGTCATTATTAGAGCCAACAGAGAGGCAAAAATCTGGTCAGCCGGTCACGATATTAGAGAACTGCCCAGAAATAATGCCGACCCGTTACGCTGGAGTGACCCACTGGAAAAGGGTATTAGAGCGATTAATCGCTTTCCTGCTCCGGTGATAGCAATGATCCACGGGACAGTATGGGGAGGAGCTTGCGATATCATTCTTAACTGCGATATGGTCATTGGCGATCCAACCTGCTCATTTGCGATAACGCCGGCCAAGCTGGGAATACCATATAACCCTAGCGGCATTATGCACTTTTTGATGCGGTTACCTCTCAATATTGCGAAGGAAATGTTCTTTACCGCCCTGCCTTTGAACGCCGAACGCGCTTACAGAGTGGGCCTGCTGAATCACCTGGTGCCTGAAACAGAATTGGAGGATTTTACCTACAACATGGCCCGGCACATCTCTACCCTCTCCTACCAGAGTATTGCGGTGATTAAAGAGCAGGCTCGCGTGATTGCCGACTCTTGCTCTATTACTCCCGAAACATGGGAATATATTCAAGAGTTGCGGCGGCAGGTTTACCAGGGCTCTCATTATTTTGAAGGGATAGATGCATTTCTGGAAAAAAGATCGCCTAACTTTGCATGATCCTTTAAGCTCAATAATAATCGGCGAAATTACTACACCGGCAGTACAGTTACGTTCTGCCGGTAGGTAGTTAAGTAGTCGTCTGGTTTCCAGTACAAAGCTGTAATTAACATGAGGAGAATTAATTATGACCCAAACAGCAAAGGAAGAAGTTGTTATCGTCGCAGGTGCGCGCACCGGCATCGGTACATTTAGCGGGCAATTTAGCGAAGTGCCGGCGGCCCAGCTTGGCGCGGTTGCGATCAAAGCGGCTGTAGAGAGGGCTGGATTAGAAGGCAACCAGATAGATGGCGTAATAATGGGCTGTGTAGGACAGGTAGGCAAAGATGCTTACGTCTCAAGAGCGGCAGCTATCGGAGCGGGATTACCGGTCGAGGTACCCGCCTATACGGTTAACCGCCTGTGTGGTAGTGGTTTGCAGGCTATCAACAGCGCGGCCCAGGAAATCATCAGCGGGAACGCCGAGGTAATGGTAGCCGGTGGTACCGAAAATATGACGCGATATCCCTACTTGCTGGAGAAAGCGCGCTTTGGCTATCGCATGGGTGATGCTGCTTTGCTGGATAACATGACTACCGTCCTGAGTGACCCCTTCACCAGTTGCCATATGGGTGTTACTGCCGAAAACCTGGCTGAAAAATATCACATCAGCCGTGAAGATTCGGATGCCTTTGCCTTACGCAGCCAGCAACTGTCAGGCAAGGCTATCAGCGAAGGCCTCTTTGCCTCTCAGATTGTCCCGGTCGAGATTCCGCAAAAGAAGGGCGAGCCTCTGCGGGTAGTTGCCGACGAGCATCCCCGGCCCCAAACCACTATGGAAGCCCTTGCCAAACTCAAACCAGCTTTTAAGTCCGGGGGTATAGTCACTGCCGGAAACGCCAGCGGTATTAACGACGCAGGCGCGGCAGTAGTCCTGGTGTCGGCTTCCAAAGCGCAGGAATTGCGGCTTAAACCGCGTATGCGCCTGGTGGCTCAGGCTGTTGCAGGAGTACCGCCCGAAATTATGGGTATTGGACCGGTCCCGGCGGTTCTAAAAGTCCTGGCCAGAGCGAAAATGACCATCGACCAGATTGATCTGATTGAGTTGAATGAAGCTTTCGCCACCCAGGCTCTGACCTGTATGCGCGAACTGGGCATGAACGAGGACAAGGTTAATGTCAACGGTGGCGCAGTAGCGCTCGGACACCCGATTGGAGCTACCGGTGCCATCCTGACCATTAAGCTGATGTACGAGATGGAACGGCGCGGAGTACGCTTTGGCCTGGTTACCGCCTGTATCGGCGGCGGGCAGGGTATTGCCACCATCTTCGAGAATCTTAGCCTCTAGGAGCTTGCGATTAATGGCAGGAAGGATTTTCTCTCCTTCCTGCCCCGGATTTAATTTAGTCTTTAGTCGGTTAAAACCGGTAAGAGCAAGGAAAAACCTTTATGGCCGATTCAATCAAGCAAGAACCTGAGAATCCGTTCATGGCATGGAACGAATTTATTCAGACTACCCTGGGCGCAAATCCAGTTACGCAGGCCGCTTCGACAGTAAGCTTTGTACGTAATAAGGCTAAAGATCCCTGGCTTAACCTGGTCGAACAACTATGGCAAACCAATCCTTCCAACCAGTTGCTGTCGCTCGACCCAAAAGCTGTTACTGAAGCTTTCCAACAATTATGGGCTAACAGTTATACTAACGCTCTTCGCGCCTGGAATAACTACTCGCAATTTTTACAGCAATATGCCCAGCTAATGACGGGTGAAATGCTGAAGGCACTGGGAACCAATCAAAAAGTCGAGCCGGTAGTCAAACCTGAAAAAAACGATAAACGCTTCAATGCTCCTGATTGGCAGCAGCATATCGTATTCGATTCCATCAAGCAAAGTTACCTGCTGGCAGCGACTTACCTGCTCAAAACTACCGCCGAAATGCGGGGATTGGACCAGAAACAACAGCATAAACTGGTTTTTTACCTGCGACAGTTTCTGGATGCCATTAGCCCTACTAATTTTGTTTTTACGAACCCTCAAGTCATTCACGAGACTGTGCAGAGTGGCGGGCAAAACCTGGTCACCGGGATGACTAACCTGTTACGTGATATCAGGGCAGGTCAAATCAAAATGACAGATACCGATGCTTTTAAGCCGGGCCAGAACCTTGCCATAACACCCGGGCAGGTAATTTACCGTAACAGGTTGATTGAGCTGATTCAGTATAGTCCTACCACTTCTAAAGTTTACGAAACGCCCATCCTCTTTGTGCCACACTGGATTAATAAATACTACATCCTGGATTTGCAGCCTCAGAATAGTATGGCCAAATTCTTACTTGACCAGGGTTTTACGGTTTTTGTAATAAGCTGGAAGAACCCGGACACTTCAATGGAGGATATAACCTTTGAAGATTACCTCACGCTAGGGCCGCTTACCGCCCTGGATATTGTCAAAAAGGTCAGTGGCTCCGAGAAAGTAAACATGGTCGGCTACTGCATAGGCGGCACATTGCTTTCTATGGCTGTACCTTATCTCAATGCTACAGGCGACCATTCGGTTAACTCTGCCTCCTTCTTTGTCTCGCTACAGGATTTCAGCGAGGTGGGCGATACCGAAGTATTTGTGGACGAGCCACAGTTAGCCTTAATTGAGGGGCAAATGAAAGGGCAGGGCTATCTGGATAGCCGCCAGATGGCCAACATGTTCAACATGCTGCGTGACAACGACTTGATCTGGAGCAATGTTGTTAACAATTACCTACTGGGTAAAGAACCGCCTGCCTTTGACCTGCTTTACTGGAACGCTGATGGTACTCGCATGGCGCCCCTCGCGCACTCTTTCTATATGCACAACACCTACCTTGAAAATAACCTGGTCAAGCCCGGAAAGATTGTCTTAAAGGGTATTCCGATAGATCTGAACACGATTACCCAGGATGTCTACGCGGTAGCGGCAGAGCAGGACCATATAGTACCGTGGAAATCTGCCTGGCGAATAACCCGGTTAACCGGGGGTAAAGTACGCTTTGTTATCGGAGGTAGCGGGCATATTGCTGGAGTGATTAACTCTCCTGAAAAGGGACGCGGCTATTGGACAAATGATAAGAAGGTCGCTACCGCCGATGAGTGGTTTGAAGGAGCGGTAGCGCATAAAGGTAGCTGGTGGAGCGATTGGGCAGAGTGGCTCAAAGAGCGTTCCGGGAAAGAGGTCGATCCTCCTACCATCGGTAACGACGAGTACAAGTCTATCATACCCGCGCCAGGTACATATGTGTTGGAGAAGTAAAGTATCTAGAGACTTTTCCAGGTTTCAAGATAATATGGGAGGTTTATTAATTCTATGAAGAAATTAGAAGGCAAAGTAGCTATTGTTACGGGAAGTTCCAGGGGTATTGGTCGCGCTATTGCGATGTTGTTTGGGCAAGAAGGAGCCAGAGTAGTAGTTAACTATGCCCATAATCGAGATGAAGCCGATAAAGTGGTTGAAGAAATTCAGTCCGCCGGAGGTGAGGCCATCGCAGTAGGAGCGAATGTGGCCGTTTACGATGAGGCCAAAAAACTGGTAGAGGCTGCTTTGCAAAAGTTCGGCCGGGTAGATATCCTGGTTAACAATGCCGGTATCAACCGGGACAAAGCTTTCAAACATATGACCGTTGAGGCCTGGAATGAGGTAATTAACACCAACCTGGGAGGTGTTTTCAACTGCTGCCATCAGGTAGTGCCCCTGTTAATGGCCCAGAAGAGCGGTGCTATCGTCAATATAGGTAGCGCCAACGGGCAGGTCGCTTCATATGGCCAGACCAACTATAGCGCCTCAAAAGCGGCTATCATTGGTTTTTCCCGCAGCCTGGCCCTTGAGTTAGCCAGGAGCGGCATCACGGTAAACGTGGTGTGCCCGGGTTATACCGATACGGATATGCTGGCCGGTGTTCCCGACGACGTAATGGAAAAACTGAAGGCCAAAATACCCATGAATCGCATTGGCAGCGGGGAAGAAATCGCTAAGGGCGTGCTTTACCTGGTCACGGATGCCTCTTATGTTACCGGCCAACAACTGAACGTCAACGGTGGTCTCTACATGTAGAGGCGCTCTCAGCGGCAATATTCAACCGGGCGATACCAGAACCTGTACCGCCCGGTGTATGGCCTGCTACTTCCGATATAGGTGACTGGCAATTGCCCGGGCGCCTGCATGCTGCTATTGACCAACTGGTAGTGGCAGGCAAAGAGGTTAGTTTCACCGGTGCAGATTTTTCTACCGGGGATGATCCCTGCTATTACAAGAACTGGTAAAGAACGAACAGAGAACGAAAAGCCTTTTGAAACCAATCCGCCTTACGGAGAAAAGAAAGTTTATGCTATGGATTATAAATTTGGTGCATAACGGGTTACTGTAAGTGCGGAAAGAGGACTGAGGTATGGAATTTCCTGAATTCATAACGAATAATAACTTGCGAGCCTGGGTAGAGTCGATGGTAGAGCTTTGCCAGCCGGATAGAATTTACTGGTGTGATGGTTCTCAGGAAGAATATGACAGGCTCTGCCAGCAAATGGTCGAGGCCGGTACCTTTATACCCCTTAATTCTGAAAAACGCCCCGGTAGTTACCTGGCACGTTCCGACCCCAGTGATGTGGCCCGCGTGGAAGACCGTACCTTTATCTGTAGCAGAACTAAAAAAGAAGCCGGCCCGACTAATAACTGGGTTGATCCGCTGGAAATGAAAAAGACTCTGCTGGGTCTTTTCAAAAGCTGCATGCGAGGACGTACCATGTACGTTATTCCCTTCAGCATGGGGCCGCTTGGTTCGGATATTGCCCAGATCGGAGTCGAACTGAGCGATTCTCCCTATGTCGTAATTAGTATGCGCATAATGACCCGCATGGGCAGAGCAGTTTACGATGTGCTGGGTGACGGCGAATTCATACCCTGTTTACACTCGGTCGGAAAGCCGTTGGAACCGGGTGAGCAGGATGTAGCGTGGCCCTGTAATAAGGAGAACAAGTATATAGTACACTTCCCCGAAGACCGTTCCATCTGGTCATTTGGCAGTGGTTACGGCGGAAATGCGCTGCTGGCAAAAAAGTGCTTTGCTTTACGAATAGCTTCGGTACAGGCCAAAGAGGAAGGCTGGCTGGCCGAACACATGCTTATTTTAGGTGTAGAGTCCCCGGAGGGTGAAAAGAGTTACGTAGCCGGCGCTTTTCCCAGCGCGTGCGGTAAAACAAATTTCGCTATGCTTATCCCGCCCAACCATTTAGATGGTTGGAAGGTCACAACCATTGGAGACGATATTGCCTGGATCAAACCCGGTGAGGATGGCTTTCTCTACGCGATCAACCCGGAAACAGGCATGTTTGGTGTAGCGCCCGGCACTTCTTACAAATCCAATCCAAATGCCATGGAAACTATCAGCCGTAATACTATTTTTACGAATGTGGCCATGACGCCGGATGGAGATGTATGGTGGGAAGGCATGACCCCGGAACCGCCTGAAAAGTTAATAGATTGGACCGGCCAGGAATGGACGCCTGGGTGTGGACGCCTGGCAGCTCATGCCAATTCGCGGTTTACTACTCCACTCAGCCAGTGTCCTTCGATAGACCCGGAATATGATAACCCCAAAGGAGTGCCTATTTCCGCCTTCGTTTTTGGTGGGCGGCGCAGTACGGTAATACCGCTGATTTTCCAGGCTTTTAACTGGAACTATGGAGTTTACCTGGCAGCCACTATGGGTTCGGAAATGACCGCTGCCGCCGCCGGGAAAATTGGTGAGGTGCGGCGGGACCCGTTTGCCATGCGGCCCTTCTGTGGCTATAACATGGGCGATTACTTCAGTCACTGGGTTCAATTCGGGCGTACAATTTCCAACCCGCCGCATATATTTAGCGTCAACTGGTTTAGAAAAGATAGTGGAGGTAATTTTATCTGGCCCGGTTTCGGAGAAAATATGCGTGTCCTGAAATGGATGGTAGAACGTACCAAAGGCCGCGCAGCGGGAGTAGAAAGTCCTTTAGGCTGGATGCCCTGTTATCAAGACCTGGAGTGGCAAGGATTGGATAGTTTTAGTTGGGAGAAATTTGAGCAAGTAATGCTGATTGATCGAGAGGCCTGGAAACAGGAAATCCTTTCTCACGACCAACTCTTTATACAGCTTTCGGACCGGCTGCCAAAAGAGTTGCTGAATATTCGTCAGCTAATACTCGAAGGACTCTGGCATTCTCCTGAAAAGTGGACTCCACCTAAGAATTTCAATTCTGTTTAACTTTAACTGAATATTCTGGCGCCTGGCCTGAACGTATCTCTTACTACTGGAAAAAAGTAGCCAGGAATGCTAAGATTTACACATCTCAATGCGATCTTGCAAACTGCTAATTAGAAATTTTAAAGGATCATGGAGGAGTAAACTCATGTCAGAGTCGACTGGGAACCAGATAAAGAGTAACACTTCAAACCCTGCAACCCTGCCTGATCAAACAAATGGTGATTTCCAGCAACTTCTTGTCAAAGAAGCTCGTTTTGCGCCTACGCCCGAAACCCTGGCCAGGGCGGACGTTAAAGACTACCAGGAACTTTACGACCGGGCTGCGAGTGACCCCGAGGCTTTCTGGGCCGAAATTGCCAGAGACTTTAGCTGGGTCAAACCCTGGGACCAGGTAACGGAAGGGCAGGTACCGGGAGCGAAGTGGTTCTCCGGCGGGCAGTTAAACATTACTACCAACTGTCTTGACCGCCACGTTGAACAGGGGCGAGCCGACAAAAAGGCTTTAATCTGGGTCAGCGAAACCGGAGAACCGCGTACTTTCACTTTTAGCGAGTTACTGGCCCTGACCTGCCAGATAGCCAACGGGCTTAAATCGCTGGGAGTTAAAAAAGGTGACCGGGTTTGTATCTATATGCCGCTCACCCCTGAAGGCATTGCTACCATGCTGGCCTGCGCCCGGCTTGGCGCGATCCATTCCGTAGTTTATGCCGGGCTGGGTAGTGGTGCCCTGGCGGCGCGCCTGACGGATGCCAGGGCCAAAGTGCTGGTTACAACCGATGTAGGTTTCCGGCGCGGCAAAGCCACTCAGCTCAAAAGTATTGCCGATGAAGCCGTGCAAAATCTCGATTTTGTCGAAAAAGTGGTAGTGCATCGCAGGGCCGCTGCGCCTGCGCCCCTGACCGGCGAGCGCGAGATTGACTTCTACGAGCTTTGCGGTAATCAGGCTACCACCTGCCCGGCAGAGGTAATGGACTCTGAAGATCCCCTTTTCATTCTTTACACTTCTGGCACAACCGGTACTCCTAAAGGCTGCGTCTATGTTCACGGCGGTTACATGGTAGGTACTGCCTATTATGTAAAGTTAGCCTTCGACATGAAAGAAGACGACATTTACTGGTGTATGTCTGACATAGGCTGGATTGTAGGGCATAGCGCGATGGTCTATGGTCCCTGGGGCAGCGGCACAACGGTTTTAATCAGGGAAGGCTCGCCGGATTTCCCGGACCCCGGTGTAGTCTGGCAAGTGGTAGAGAAATTCAAAGTAACCAAAATCTTTACCGCTCCCACTACTCTGCGCATGTTCATGAAGTTCGGCGCCGAATACCCCGAGTCGCGTGACCTGAGCAGCCTGCGGTTAGTAATCTGCGCCGGAGAGCCCCTCAACCCGGAGGCTTTAATCTGGGCCAGGGAACATATCGGCAATCACGGACAGGTACCGATTTGTGATAACTGGTGGCAAACCGAAACTGCTGCGCCAACTATTGGAACTCTCCCTTCTATGGAAATGCGCGCCGGGCGAGCAGGAAAACCTTTACCTGGGTACAAAGCCAGGGTAGTGGATATTCACGGCCAGCCGGTTAAGCCCCGTGAAGGCGGCTTGCTGGTACTGGAAGGCCCGTGGCCGCAGATGTTCCGCACTATCTGGGGAAATGAGGATCGCTACCGGGCTTACTGGGAAACCGTACCCCCCTATTACACGGCGGGAGACGTGGCGACCGTGGACGAAGACGGCTATATCGCGGTGCTGGGCCGAGCCGACGACGTTATGAATATTGCCGGCCATCGCATTGGTACAGCCGATGTGGAAAGCGCTCTGGTCAGTCATCCTGCGGTAGCCGAAGCAGGCGTTATCAGCAAGCCCGACCCGATTAAAGGAGAGGCTATTAAAGCCTTTGTGACCCTGAAAGTCGGCTTTAGCGCTTCACCCGAACTGCACGGCCAGTTGATTGAGCATGTCCGTAAAGAGCTTGGACCGATTGCTACCCCTTCCGAACTGGAATTTGTGGCTATGTTGCCCAAGACTCGTTCTGGCAAAATACTCCGCCGGGTAATCAAAGCGCGTGAACTGGGCGTAGAACCGGGCGACCTCTCTACCATCGAGGAATAATACCGGGCGTATAAGAGGGGTTAAAGAAACAGGAGTCACTCTGATTGTCAGAATGACTCCTATTTCTGCTTTTGGCTACGGAAATTAGCGGCTGCGCTTCAGTTCAAAGAACTCAGGCCGCTGCATCAGCCATTCTACCCGGTCCCAGAGTTGCCCGGCATCCTCTCCGGTAGGTACTCTGTCAATCACCGGGCCAAACGCCGGTTTAAGTTCCTGGTTAGCCTTCGACATGACCAGAGTTGGAACGCCGAAGCCGCCCTTGCCTACTATGCCTTCGTGCGACTTTTGCACATCATCGAGCGTAGTAGGATCGGACATAGCCTCTTGCAAAAGGCCGGTATCCAGGCCAAGATTACTCAAAGCCTTTTCAACCACGGCATCTTCGCCAATATCCTCTTTGCGCTCGTGCTGAGCCTGTCCTAATTCAAGGTAGAGTTTATCTATCATGGTATTCGCTTCTTCTGCACCCAGCTTTCGGCGAAGCAGCGCCATAATCCGAAAACCTTTTTCACTCCTGAAGTGGGTTTCTTTGAGGCTTTCCTTACCGGAATTTACCGCCTGCAAGCTCAGAAAATCCCATTCCACGTTAACCGGCCGCACTTGCTGCACTTCACGCATCCAGAGTGAGGCTCGCCAGGCCCAGGGACAAACCGGATCAAAATAAAATTTTACCGTCTCTTTTCCGGGTACCGCACCAGAGGGATTACTCATATCTTCAATAGACCTCTTTCTTAATCAGGTGATTTTGAATGAAACTCTCTAAAAGAGTTTAGACGCGGAAAGCTTTAAAATAAGCAGAGCTTTCTTTTGCGCAAAACTGTCGATATTATCGCGTGCAGTTTTTGTTCCTGCAAATTAGAAAGCGTTAAGTTATGATTATTAGGCCGTTTTTGTTCGTTGATAGTGCTGAATAGAGCGTGCCCGGTTCATGCAGCCGGGACTGCACCAGTGCCGGGTGGCGCTCCTGGTAGTGTCGTAAAAAAGAGCAATACAGCGATTGTTGCTACATTTGTGCAATCTCCCCCGCTCTTTTTCGGTCAGCAAGCTTAAAGCCGACAGCGCAACTGGCAGTAAAATGCCGTTTAATTCAGGGTCTTTAGCCTGGTAGACTTGAACTAAAATACCTCGTTCATCAACTTCAAGCGCCTGTGAGCCAGAAGCAAGCACTTCATTCAACTCCGCCAACGCGTCTCTATCAGCAATTCCTTGCTCTATCAGCCCCATAAATAACCGGCGTAACGTGGATCGTAGGCTTTTTATAGCATCGAATAAAGCTGGCTCGATCTGTAAACTCTCTACAGGTATTTCTCCTTTTATCCTGGGCATGGTGGGATAATAATGAGTGGCAGTTTTCCACCACCGGGCTACATCATCAGGTGAAACCAAAAAGTCACGTGGTTTTCCACGCTCCATAATTTCGGTGTTTATCAGGTCAAGCGCTAAAGCTTCGCCTATAAAAACGAAAGCTGGTTCAACCTCTTCCGTTTGAAGTGGTGCTGTTTGGACTTCACGCCCTGCTTTCTCTTTCCCTTTCATCTCTCTGTATCCCCTAAAAAGTAATCCTTAACCCTCCAATATTATTATACTACTCTATTCAGCTATTGACTCATATAAAGTATATGATAGTATATATATAGGTCAAATTTAACATAGATATATATAATAGATGGATTATAATTTAAAAGAAGTAAAATGAGGCATACATATGCAAGAAAGCGTTTCTCCAAAAATTATTTCGGTCAATATAGGGCTGCCCCGAGTAGTAGAATGGAAAGGACGGCAGGTAGAAACCGGCATCTTTAAAGAGCCGGTAGATAAGCCACTAATGCTGCGCCGGCTTAATTTTGACGGTGATCGCCAGGCTGACCTAACTGTACACGGCGGGGCGGATAAAGCTGTGTATGCCTATCCGGCAGAGCATTATCTTTACTGGCGACAGTTACTAACTGAACAATCTTTGCCCTGGGGTATGTTTGGTGAGAATCTCTCGACCGAGGGCTTGAATGAGGAGACAGTTTACATCGGAGAACGTTTTAAAATAGGTCAGGCCGTATTAATGGCAACGCAGCCTCGAATGCCCTGTTATAAACTGGGTTTGAAGTTTGGACGTCCCGAAATTGTCAGGCAATTTTTAGCCAGCCGCAGGACAGGTTTCTACTTTGCGGTGCTGGAAGAAGGATTAGTAGCGCCGGGCGATACAATAGAAAGGCTTGATCGGCCTGACAATGGAGTTAACATAGCAGTCATTACCGAGCTTTATGTGCAGAAAAAACCCGACCCGGCGCTTTTAAGCAAGGTTATAGAACAACCAGGCCTGGCAGAAAGCTGGCGCACCTATTTTGAAGAACAACTGATCCGAGCCTGATTCTTAATGAACCATACATGCTAACTAAAAAGGCTCCTGCATTGTGGCGCAGGAGCCTTTTCTAAAGCCGGTTTATTGACTCTAACCTAAAAGCTGATTAATTCGAGCCAATGCCTGGGGATCTACTTTGGGACGACGGTCGAAAGTCAGCAGCCCGTTTACTTCTTGCTCTACATCTGTCAGTTGTGTATAGCAAAAGCCACAGGAGAAACCTAAATCTGCAATAGCGGCTATCAAGCCCTGGTACTGTTGCAGCAATTGTTCGCTACTCGCAGCGTTACTGTATCCCCAGTCACCCTCCGTTGCTGCTTCCTTCAGTTTGTCAGAAGCGATCAGAGAAATTCCGCCAAATTCGGTAAACATCACCGGTTCACCCTGGTATTTTCCATTATCCACCATAATAGGCCGCTCGGCTACCTGGGGCAGGCTACTTGCTAATTTATCCCGCCGGAACCGGGAGTATCTATCCACTAAATCCCAACCCTCTGCGGTGTAATCGTGAATAGTGAGTAAATCGCTCTCCCCTTCCTGGTGTTCCCAGCCATCATTATCTATTACCAGGCGCATGGTATCAATATCACGAGTAAGAGCTGTTACTTTACGGACAAACTCCTGCTGGCGTACTTCCCGGGAAATCTGACTTACTCCCCAGCTTTCGTTAAAAGGTACCCAGGCTATAATACAGGGGTGGTTGAAATCGCGGGCAAGCATTTGCAGCCATTCTTCTACAAAAGGCCTTTCCGCTTCCTGGCTCCACTCGTAAAGGCTGGGCATTTCGCCCCAGACCAGCAGACCTAGCCGGTCAGCCCAGTAAAGCCAGCGAGGATCTTCTATCTTCTGGTGCTTGCGAGCGCCATTGAAACCAAAAGCTTTAGCCAGTTCAACATCCCGGCGTAAGGCCGCATCGCTGGAAGCAGTCAGCCAGCCGCCTGGAAAATAACCCTGATCCAGGACCATACGCAAATAATAAGGTTTGTTATTGAGCAGTACCTGCCCGTTTTCAACTGAAACCTTGCGCATACCGAAGTAACTATCTACCCGGTCAATCTCCTGATTCCCCTGATACAGCGTCAGTTGCAGATCATAGAGATGGGGTGTTTCAGGCGTCCATAATTTAGCTCCCGGAAGGGGAATAATACTCTTAAACTTGAGCGAGGGATAGTTATTATCATGAACCAGCCCAATATCACCCTGCCACGCCGTTTCATTCTCAAAATTCACCTGGATATGCAACCAGTATATTTCTTCATCAAGGTGATTTCCGGTGGCTTCGATTGCCAGGGTCAGTTCCTCTTTGTCGATATCGCTCTGAATCTGAAGGGTGTTGAGATGAACTGTAGAAACCGCTTCCAGCCAGACTGTCTGCCAGATGCCGCTGGTACGGGTATAGAAACAAAGTTCACTCTGAGGTTTCCAGTACTGTTTGCCGCGTGGCTGAAACTTGCTCTGGGTATCTTCAACATACACTACCACCCGGTTAAGCTCATCCTGCAAGAGGGCCCCGCTAATATCAAAGCTAAAAGGAACATGCCCTCCGCGATGCTCACCCATTAAGCGATTGTTGACCCATACTTTGCAGTAGTAATCAACCGCGCCAAAATGTAGAAGGAAATGTTTTTGGCTATCTTTCCAGTCATCCGGTAAATTAAACTGGCGGGCGTACCAGATATGGTCATGCAGTCCTGGGTCAGCAATACCGCTTAATTCGCTTTGATAGGCAAAGGGGACCAGAATACTCTGATTAAGGTGAGGGCGGTCTTGCCATTCCTCACGATGACCAACTTCAGCATCATCAAATTCAAATTCCCACAGTCCGTTTAGATTCAGCCAGCTTGTTTCAGACCGGACAAAATCAGGCCTGGGATACTCAGGGCGAGGTAAACTTTTACTCGGGTCGAAGGCTACTTTTCCGGTTCGCTCGAACCTGACATCGTCATTATGGCCAATGGCAGAAGTAACCAATTCCTTCTCCATAGATTACTCTCCTAGCTAGGATGCAGCTACAGCATTGCTACAGTTATTTTATTTTTTACCAGCGGGCTATTCCAGGTTACGTTAAGTTGAAAGATACCGATCTTAGAAAGATTTATTTGAGCAGGCGTACGGAAATTTGCCGCTGGTAGTTAGAAAACTCTTTGAATAAATATTTTGTTGTCAACTGCTATGATTATACTAAATCAAACCTTACAGAAAGCTTACGATACGGGTCTAAGTTTCAAAGTTAAGGTAATTTTAATCCGAAAAGGGGAAAGTATAAAATGAAAAATGCCGACAAACCTTGCGGCTTCTCGGCATTAACGTCAAACAAGTTTAATCTTTAATATGAATTTTCAGCTCTAACCTTGCGGTGTGAGATGAAATTCTTAAGGGCTAAACTCCTTTTGACACTTATATTGTAACAAAATTTTGCGAACTGTCAATAAAAGTTGTCCACTTCTTTTCCACATGTTTTTCCACCGGGTTATGCACTTTTTTAGCCGGGAGTCATTTCTCTACTCCAATAGAAACGTTTATTTTTCGCTACTTTAGACCCTGGTAGTTTGAAATTATTGATTGATAGGTATGTTATCAGGTAAGAACAATGTTCAGAAAGAGCATTACCGGCTTATGTTAAAATATAGTTTGATGACAACACAAAGGAGATCAGTATGCCCCGGAGAAAAGAAGAAAAGGATCAGATTGAGGCAACCCTGCATAACAAGAGAAAAGAGCGCTCTAGCCATACTCAACCATTGAAAGGAGTAGTAGAAATTCTGAAGGAGAATAACACCAGCCCTACTTTGCTCGATTCAATGGTTGAAGAAGGAAGTGCGCAGGTTATAGTTCATTCGCAGGTTCTACTGTTGGAGTTTAATAATTCGCAACTGCTGGAAGAAGTGCTAAGGGGTACTACTCTGGCGCAATATGTCGTTCGCCGAGTTAGTGAAACTACTCTTATGGTTGACCAGGCAAAACAGGATGAGCTAATCAAGGTGTTAACCAAAAAAGGATATGAGCCAAAAATAGTGGCCCTCGGACAGGTATAAACCTGCGTTGAGATTAAGTAGTAATCTTGAAAATTTCTCCGAAATTTTCAGCCTGGTTACCGGGTACAAATCGGGATAGTGGAGATAGTAACAAGAAAATGCTTTCACTTTATGTAGTTGGTAGAAATTTACCGCTGGATAAACCTTTGAATGAAGGCCAGCTAATGGAGGTGTTGGATAGTTACAACGCGCCGACCCTTATGAAGATGGTTTACGGACGCGGCTTGAGCGCGGTAAATAAAAAGGAAGCTAACCTTAGAACTCTCTCTAAAAACTTCTATGATGAGACGAGTATACGCACAGCGCTCCAACGCCTTTCAAAAGAAGGACAGATTGCCCTGATGCGCCTGGCACGGCTGGGCGAAGAAGGAGTCCTGCCGTATCATAATCTGCGGCAGCAACTAATCAGCCGCTACAACGCTGATTTTGCCAACAACGCATTTAACCAGATTATTGGTTCAGCTCTGGCACTTTACGCTTTCCGCCATAATAATCAACTCACCTTTGAAACGCCCTATAATAAACATAGTCTGGAAGGGCCGGGTAGTTTAGGCATGCCTTACCAGCCTCTCCCGGCTAACACAGAAATAGTAATCTGGGTTCCTTTCCAGATTTTGAAACTGCTCTCGATTGATCCTGCTCTCGCAGCCGAACTAACGCCACCAAAAATCAAGTCGTTTGATGGAAAAAGCCCGGTGCAGGTAAAATCTGCGGCTCGCTTCGAAGCTTTGCTAGCCGACATTTTTACATTTACCCGCTATGTTGAACAGAATAAGCCTAAAGTTTTGCAATCAGGGGACCTGGGCAAGCGCGATTTTAATAAACTCGCTCCTCAATTGAGTGTCAAAGACAATACTGCCCAGGCCAGGCGGCTGGATGAGTTGCCGTATCTGAACTTTTTGTGGAGGCTGCTTCTCCAGTCAAAGCTGCTTGAAATACAGCAGGGCAGCGGGCAGGTAGTAGTAGGCCAACCCCTGGTCAAGTTTTATGGGTTGCCGCGCTGGGAACAGGCCCGCGAACTGACTGATGCCTGGGTTAAATCGCCTGTGGAAGAATTTACCGGTATCAGTACTTTGCGCTTTTACACTACTGATCCGCTTCAAAGCAGTGTGCCAACACTCGAACGCCAGCAGCAGGCCCGGCAGTATCTTTTGCAGTTATGGCAGCAGTTGTACAGGGAAAAACGCTTTGCCAGGGAAGGTTTGGAAGGGGACTGGTTAGATTTCGAGACGCTGATAGCGGTTGTCAAAGAAGCCGCCTTCGAAATCCTGATTTCACACTCCTACGTCCCGGATAAATCGGGGTACAGCTCTTATTACGCTTATATGGGTGATTTTGGACGGGGTTACTACAAAGGTTTTATCAGCCTGCTCAAACCGCCTGATAAAATTCAAAAGGTCCAGCATTATTATCGTAATGAAGATCGTAGCCGGGCGCTGAGCCTGGATACCGATTGGAACTGGGTGGAGGGTGAGTGGCTTGCACATCTCCTGGGAGAGAGCCTTAGCTGGCTAGGCCTGACCGAATTGGGCCTGGACGAAAAGACCAAACGCCCGGTAGCTTTTCGCTTTACCACGGTAGGCCTGGAATGGTTGAGCGGGCAACCGTCACAGGAAACCGAGGCTACCCGGCAACAATTGGCTCAACTGGCAGAACAGGCGCCCGAATTAGCCCGACCCTTGATCGTACAGCCTAATTTTGAGATCCTGGTATTAGATCCGCTTCAAAATCTAACCCTGCTGCGGCAGTTGGAACAGTTTGCGACCCAGGGTAGTATGAGTGAAGTGGCCCTTTACCGCATGAGCAAGGAAAGTGTCCTCAAAGGCTTCCGGCAAGGCTGGGATGCTCCATCCATATTAAAATTGCTGGCTGACAACAGCCGGGTACCAGTGGCGCAGAACATTGAGACAAGCCTGACCGATTGGAGTGCAGCCTTTCAGCGCCTGATTTTGCGTCCCGGCGCTACCTTATTAGAGGTGGGCAATCCTATCCGGTTAGAACAGGTGATTGCTGAACGACCCGACCTGGGATTACGGCGATTAGGAGACCACTTTGCCCTCGTAGCGGTTGACAAAGCTCAGGAAGCGGCGAAAGCGCTCAACCCAAAAAGCCAGCCTGCTTCCATCAACACGGCCCAAATTGTAAGAGAAACTCTCAGCTTCAAGGATGCCTATACCCTGGAAGCGCGTAATACAACGCCTTATCAGCTTTACCGGCTGGGCCAGTTCGCTGATCTAGCCATGTGGGAAAAAGGCCAGCGCCTGGCAGTTTTTAAGCTGACAGACCAGTCGGTCGAACGAGCCAGACGGCTTGGTTTGAATTACCAGCAGATAACTGAGACTTACCGGCAGTGGCTTGGCACGGAGCAGGAGCAACCACGAAAGCGCGGAATGCCTAAAGCGCCAGAAACTCAGAATGCAAAGCTTTACCCGGAAACAGAATTGGCCCTCAAAGGCTGGCTGGGTGAATATGGGAAAAGCAGCCAGATCGAGTCTGCCCCGGCGATGCTGCTGCAAGTGACGAACCCACAAATCCTGGATGATCTTTTCAAGGTGGGACGTTTTGCGAATTTCCTGTTGAGTCGCCCTGCTCCACAGCTTGCGCTGGTGAAGCAAGAAAACTTTGAACAATTACGCCTGGAACTGGCAAAGCTGAATCTAAGTTTCAAGGAAGGTGTAACCTACCAGAAAGCCCCACCTGCCCCGGTACTGATCCCCGCAATAACCCAGGGACAGCCTGCCTCAATTGCTTCGATGTTAAATATGCTAATGAGCGGCGAACTCTTAAAAGAAGGCTATAATTACCAGGACAATGAAGCAGAAGATGGTTTCTTCAACTACGACTTGATTGAGCCGGATTTTGTTATCCATCTGCTTGGTAACATAGTAGATCTGCTGCAAGAAATGAAACCTAATGGGCCCGATTATTTGAATTTCATGAGTAGCCCACGCTTTGCCCAGCGATTGCTGGATATGATTGAACAGGAAGGTTTTAGGCAGAAAAAACGAGACGGGATTGACCAGTACTGGACTGCCAAGCATGAAGAAGCACACTTCTTCGCTGATCTAACTACGGGCGAGCGACGCGAGATTTTGATTGAAAGCGCCCTGGAAGCAATGACCAGCGATACAAAAAGCGAACGACAAGCCGCAGTCAGGGTGCTAAGCTTGCTCGGACCTCGCGTAGCGCGAGAGCTGACCGAACTTCTTTATCATCCTGACCCGGTAGTCCGCTACAATACCTGCCAGGTACTGGCCGAGGTCGGAGATGAGGAGGCGCTTATGCACCTGCAAGCCGTCGTACAAGACCCGGCTACAACCCCTGAAGGAACGGTTGGGCAGGCGGCGCAACACGCGGCAGCAGCCATCAGGATTAGGCTGAAGTAAAGAGTTGGAACTTTAGGGTAGAGATCTTTCAGGAATTGAACTTTAGGGGAGGCCAGCTAAAAGTCGGCCTTCCCATCTCACATTGAAACAAAAACACAAGTTTGATTCCCTCAGGGGGATTGGTAATCGTAAGTAAAACCTGATTATGGTTTGTCTTCGATAATCTCGCTTTTCTTTACGAATATCTGGTTTTTGGCGTCTGCCTGGTAGAAAGCCACGGCGTTCTGACCCTGGCGATTAACAGGTGAATAATTTAATTTGTAAGCCAGGCCATTGTTCCAATCGCGGAAAGTCTCCATAGCATTAATGAAACTCTCGCGCGTCAGGTCGCGCCCGGCACGCTTCAAACCTTCCACCATTACCTGTGCGATAGCCATACCTGTCAGGCTAAAGCCGCCGACCGGTTCCGTTGGCATATACTGCTTCATAAACTCATTGTACTGTTTGATCTTGGGATCATTACTATCCATAAAATTGGGCAGCCACATAGAAAAAGTGACTCCATCCAGGGCGCTACCGGCTAACTGAAACATAACCGGGTCATCGTTAACTACGCTCATCAGAATAGTCGGCTTCCAGCCCAGCTTTTGAATCTCTTTCAGAATAGCAGCGGTAGGCTGAGGAGTGGACCAAAGTATCAGGGTGTCCGCGCCGGTTGCCTGAAGCTTCAGGGCCTGGCTGCTAAAATCTTTTTCGCTGGTGTCGTAGCTTACCGCCTGGGCCTCGCTCAAGTTTAACGACTTTAGTTCAGCCTGAATAGCCTCCAGGCCTTCCTTGCCAAACGGATCATTCTGGTAAAAGACTGCCGCCTTTTTAAGATTGAGTGAGTTGTGAGCGTAACGCGTTAGTAATTTTGCCTCAACGCTGTAGTTGGTTTGCAGAGCGAAAATATTGCGCTTGAGAGGCTGGCAGCACATCACCGAAGACCCTGTCGCGGGGGCTACGTGCGGCACATTGTGACTGACCAGATAGTCTGTAACGGCTACGTTTTGAGCGGTGCCCATACCACCTACCAGCGCGAAAACCTGATCCTGCTCAACCAGTTTTTTGACCGCTGTGAGGGTTCGAGCGGGATTATAACCATCATCCTCAGTCAGAAACTTTATCTTGCGCCCGTTAATACCGCCTTCCGCGTTGATTTTCTTGAAGTAGGCATCAATAGCGCGATCAACTACACCATAACTGGCTGCCGGGCCACTCTGAGGCCCCCAGCTACCCAGTACAATTTCACTATCAGATACACCGGGCGCAGCATTCGCTGCTGTCCGGGCAGGTGTAATCCCGGTTGTGGCGGGGGCATCTCCGCAGGCAACCAGCAGACCAGCCAATAATAGGCAGCTAAACCAGGCGCATACTATCGAATAAAAGCGATTGCGCGCCGCATTTCTCTGACTCATTTCCTGTAAATAAATCTTTCTAGAGATTATTAACTTCTAACTCAACCTGCTAATCAAAAGTGCTCTTGCAACTGCTACAAACAAAACTTCTAGAACCCAAGTAATAGGGAACAAACAACGAGCAGGATTATAACAGAACTCAAAAACCTGGGAATAAGAAAAATAGCCCTTTAACCTCTTTTCAGGGTCAAAGGGCTATCCAGGCAAAACCGGCTATTCTAGAGGATGCAGATTGCCGTTGTAAAGTACGCCGTCGCGCATAGTGACCATACGGTCGCAGCGAGCCGCAATTTTAGGATCGTGCGTTACAATACAGACGGTCAATCCCAGCTTGTTGCGTAAATCAACCAGCAGATCAAGAATTTCCTGGCCGCGATGGCTATCCAGGTTGCCGGTCGGTTCGTCGCCCAGCAATAAGGCTGGCTGGTTGGCCAGGGCGCGAGCGATAGCGACACGCTGCTGCTCACCGCCTGAAAGCTGAGTGGGCTTGTTGTTCAGGCGCTGGCCCAGGCCCACCAGTTCCAGTAACTCCCTGGCGCGTTCTTCCGGCTTGAACTGGGCCTTCTTATCGAACTGAATCGGCAGCATGACGTTTTCCAGGGCCGACAGGGTAGGTACCAGGTTGAAAAACTGAAAGACAAAGCCGATAGTGCGATTGCGCACCCGCGCCAAGTCTTTCTCTTTCATCTTGCTTACATTCTGCCCGGCAATGAATACTTCACCGGTGGTCGGCACATCCAGGCCACCCAGAATACCCAGCATAGTGGTTTTGCCAGAGCCGCTCGCTCCCACGATAGCTACCATTTCGCCTTGCTCTACCTCAAAGTTCACGCCGTGCAAAATCGTTAGAATCTGCTCGCGGTTGACCTTGACTACTTTGGTGATATTACGACACTCTACAATTTTAGTGCGGGTAGCGGTCCCGGTATTTGAGCTTTGCGAATATACTTCAGACATATTTATATACACCTCGTTATCTTCTAAGTTCATGTACAGGAGCAGCAGTTGCGCTGCTCCCAAAATGTTATTCGTACCGCAATACCACCATCGGCTTTTCGGTAGCCGCGCCAAAGGCTGAAAGCATGGTAGCAATTACTGCCAGAGCCAACGCCAGTGCGACCATACCGATTGAGATTAGAGGTGAGACGCTAAGTGAAGCCGGATTATCTGCCGTGCCGAAATTCTGCACCAGGATAGATGCCAGCGTTACCGCCAGGCCCAGACCGAAGAGGCCGCCTACAAATCCGATAATCAGGCTTTCAAGGTTGATAATTGAAAGCACACGCGTATTATCGGCTCCGAGGCTCTTCATAACGCCCATTTCGGTGCGCCGCTCTAGAACGGCCAGGGCCACGTTGTTTGCAATCAGGACCGCGCCCGAAATCAGACACAGAAAGCCCAACAACAGCGGGAAAGCAGTTACGTTATCAAGGATCTGGTTGATAACATTTGTAATGAAGGAGAGGTTCGATACATCCGCTCCCTGGAAGGTGCTTTGCAGGTATTTCTCGGCAGTATCGACCTGGTCGCGATTAACCGTCAGTTCAAAAGCATTCTGGTGACCGGGTATCTGCTCAATCCGGTTAAGGGTAGTCTGGGCCGGGCCGGAGTTTACAATAAAGTTTTTATTCTCTACCACGCCGGTAACGGTCAGGCTAAATTGCTTTTGAGTAAGCAAATCCTGGTAGACCAGCTTATCACCAATTTTGATACCGTAAGCGTCCTGCACTTCTTTACTGATAGTCACCTGGTCGTCATTTGAAAACAGGCTACCGTTAGACTGCTTGGCGATTGAAAGCAGGTCATTCTGTTTGATGCCCAGCAGGTAAGACATGTCCGGGGGTTGATTACCCTGCTGCGGCCCGGCTTGCCCGGTGCTCGGATTATTCTTAATTTGATCCAGCCTGCGCTGAAGTAATTCATCCGCGCTTATGCCATTGGCGCTAATCCAGCGTACCCTGGCGATGGCCTGGGGCAGATATTTTTCCAATCCCGGCACCTGCTTCTGGTCCAGGGCCTGGGTAATCTGGCTGGCCTGAGTATCGTCCTTGGCGGCAACTTGCAAGTTATAGCCAAAGCTCTGTTCAAGAGTGTTCTTGATAGTATCTTTCAGGCTGCTGGAAAGAATAAGCACAATGGCCATCGCGAACACGCCTACCATCAGCACCAGCACAGTAGTAGCGCTTTTGGCCCTGCCGCGGCTAAGGTTGCGCCGGGCCATCTTGTAGTTGAGGCCAAAAGGTAGAGGAAGTTTACCAATCAGCCAGAGAATCCCGCTGAAGATCAGTACCAGAATAGCGCAGGAGATCAGGGTTACAAAGGCTACAATGATACCGGTCAGGATATTCCCGTTGAGAATGATGCCGGCCATCGTGCCCATAATCAGAGTCATTATGACAATGATAAACAGGGTGGCCGGAACGGAGATCCGCGGCAGGGCATTCACCTTCTGGCGTAACACCTGGGCCGGGGGAATCTTGCTGGCGGAATAGGCCGGGAGTAGACCAAAGACAATAGCGGTAATAATACCGACTGCCAGGCCCATAAAGATAGGGCTCCAGTAGAATCTATAGTCGAGGGTCTGGTTAACAAACCCTTCGGCGGCCCTGCTCGTGCCCAGCGCCAGGATTTCGCCCAGGGCAATCCCTATGATGCTACCCAGCACACCCAGGATAGCCGCCTCGATTACAAAAATCCGGACAGTCTGGCCGCTTTCCATACCCAGCGCTTTAATCGTAGCAATTTCGGTGCTGCGGCGTCCTACTACCACCAGCATGGTGTTCACTACACCGACACTGCCGATTAACAGGGAAATCAAGCCTACATAAATCAGCAGGTCGCGAATACCATCGCTGGCTTTTTTAACCTGGTCATTCCGTTCTGCGCTGGTAACAGCATTATAACGCGGAGAAAGCTGATTAATGGCGTCACGGGCTTTATTATCGGCATCGGCTGTTCCGACTGTTTTTACGAAGACAGTTCCCGGTAAGAGGCTCTCCGGATTGAAAAGCCCTTTGGCGGTTTCCTGGGTTATATAACCGTACCCTAAAAATTCGGCCTGATTATCAGGGCTGGTGGCTTTACTGTTCAGGATACCAACCACCTTTAACTGGCCGGGCTGCTGGCCGGTTACTTTAATTGTGTCGCCTACTTTAGCGCTAATGCTTTTGGCCATTTTGCTATTTAAGACAATCTGGCCCGGACCTGTCAGGACATCCCGCATACTTTTACCGGCGGGGTTTTCCAGGCCTGTTTTCCCATAATAGGGATACTTCGAAGAGTCTATGGCAAAAGCCGAATAAAAATTACCGTAGTCATTGCTCTTGCTGCCATCGGGTTTAAGAATGGTTAAACCCAGGGCAGTACGAGTGGTATAGTCAGAAATAGTATTATTCTGCTTAAGAGTGGCAACTTGATCCAGGTCCTGCTGAGTAAAATTGCCCTGCCGGTTGGTAACAAGTACATCTGCCCCGGCTTCCGCTTTGGCATCACCGGCTACCGAATCTGAAATAGTAAGCCCGGTGGTTTGCAAAGCTACAATAGAAGCTACACCCACTGCTACACATAAAATGGCAAAAAAAGTACGCTGGCCACCGCGCCAAATTGAACGCCAGGCATACTTAAAATACAGGCCAATTACGCTCATCCTTTTACCTTTCTAATGGTTGAATGAGTCAAACTTTCCCAATGTTCAATCTAAAGCTAAATTGTTGGCTAAAACTCCGAATCACGCTCTCACGTTCGGTGCTAAAGTCCAGTTCACACCTAGGGGGTCAGGATTTGTAGAAGATCGCTCGTTTCCGAATAAATTTTGGCTCGGTTCTATTATCTTTCAGCTCCATTGTTATGTCCCTCTATGCCTGCTTATTATAAAGGCTGGCGGCTTAGAAAACATCGGACTTTAGTCGCAATCCATGATAAGTACATTTTGTAGGACACCACTCAACTGTAGTTTGTTTCAAGAGTTAAAGCAGCTATCTTCAATTATGGCGGAATTCTATAAACTTAACAGTTCAGTAGCATAAATTCCTTGCAAAGTAAGGCGCCCCGCCGATTTAGTTCTTGCAAGTGGGTTTGTACCAGGGCAAAAGAAAAGCCAGAAAAGCTGGGCGTTAAAAAGGGTAAATAGTTAAAAAAGACGACCCTCACCGAAGGAGCCGTCTTTTTAGATTTAAATGCTTATCAGGCCACGCTCAAGGCCTTAGCAGGCGTAAGATTATATTCGGCCCGGATATCTTCGAGTGAGCGATCCCACATCTCTTCCCAGCGCACCGGCCAGAGCGATTTAGCCGCTTTACCGCGCTGCCAGCCTTCTGTCAAACCATCAAAAATGCGGGTGAGTTCTCTGGGTTTGCGGGTTGCAACGTGCAAGACTACGGAAGAGACCAGTAGAGCGGGAAAGACCATCGGATATTGTCCCAGGTAAAAAGCCTGCAAAGCGAGTTCGCCCGGTAGGTCTACGCCATAGCCGGTTACAACGTGCCAGATATCGTGAGTCTGGCGCAAGCGCAGCCTGGAATAGCTAAGTTCATCGGCTGGTTCGATGGGAGGAAAGAAATCGGGTGAGAAACCATTATCATTCATGTGGCGGTAGTAAGCATGTCCAAGAGTGCCGGAAGCATAATCTTTAAGATCTTCTACTTTATAGGCCGGGGCTAAATAACGCTGGTTGATCATCTCTACTGCGCCGGGATACTTCTTCATATAAGCCAGTACCTTGGCGTCACCTTCTGGGCCAGCCAGGCGCGCTCCGGCGGTTTCAAGCTTAAATACCCGGATGGTATCGTCAGGATCATCGGAAAGTGAGATAAAAGCCTTGAGAAAAGCCAGACGATTAAAGAAAGTTCTGGACTTGAGAAGAGTTTTATCAGCTAATTCCCTGGCAAACATATTGAACCTTTCAAACTGTTTTATTGCTTATACTCTAATTATATTTTGATTTCTAAAAAGTTTATAAGAGCATGGGTTACATTTTGTCAAACTAAAAGCCCGGCCATACGACCGGGCTTGAATAAGTGCATTTTTGCTCTTACCTGGGACTTACCTCGACCATGCGGCCAACCCGTCCCTGTGCGGGGGAATTGACCTTAAATCCCATTAATTTCGCCTGCCGCTCTATAGCTTTGATAATACGCTGATGCCGGGGTGTCAGTAGCTCGCTGTGTAACACCGGATCTTCACGATAGAGTTGCTCGGCCCAAACATGGTTGTAATCGGGTAGAACAGACAGATGAAAGCTGCTAGCGAACGGAAAATGGAGGTAAACATACTTCCACAGTTCGCGGTCAGCCCGCAGGTTAAGCGTCATAGCCATAGTAATCTTAGCTCCTTTGCTCAAGATATCAAAAGGCTTTTTTTAAAGCTTTTTAAAGTGATTCAGACTAAAAACCGTCCGCGCAATCGCCCTACCAACTTCTTTGTCAGCAGGGGAAGTTGATCACTCGAAAGTGATTGTGCTAGTGAAGGCTAACCCTTCGATGAGTTTTAGTTGTAAAAAAGCTCGCCCTTATCGCCATTGAAAGTTCAGGCTCTTTTACCACCCTGAACTCACCTTCTAGCATTGTACCACACTACACTCTCAATTAATCAACTTTTTCAGGAGACCCTAATTTTTCTCCCGTTTGTTATAAATCGGAAGAACTTAATAGATAGAGGTTATGTAATCTACAATTAGGGGTAGATATGCCTGCATTTCGCCCATCGGTTTCATGCATGAGCCAACTATCTCATGGGTTCTTTGATTCATATAATACTAGCAAGATTCGGTCCAGCATTACCGCTTTTAGTCGTCTATACTGGCTTTCAAAATGGGCTAAAGTCTGTCTTTGCCAATCTGGACTATGCAGCCAGGCTGGTTCTGTAGAAAGAGTAGTATTCGCAGGAGGAGTAGCTAAATCACCCTCTGCGCGGTTGATCTCAAACACCACCCAGAAGCGGTTGGTACGTGCTCCAATCTGTTTCTCAGGCAACCACTCCGAACCAACCTGCTTGATCAATGCCGGAAAGATATTGGGGTCAGGATACTCTTTGATCGGGTATTTCGGAGGGATAAGGCCCGGGTTGTAATAGTGCAAGGGTAGCCAGCTAATATCAGTAGCAGTAACGACTATATCGCCCGGTTGGGATTGTTCATTTAGATAGCGATTAATTCTCGGCGCATCGTAGCGGGCGATATAAAGCGGGTTGATAATCCCGGTATAAAGCTCGGGCAGAGCCGCCAGCGCCAGCAAAATCGCCACAATTACGGGGACAGCCGCCAGCAACCAACCGCCCGACTTCTGGCGTTGTGGATTGAAAATAGCCCAGCCAATTAACAGATAGTAAAAGGGCGAGCAGGCTATCAAAGCCTTATCCAGGTACAGAGGCTGGAAGAGTAGCGAGACAACTGTGATTAAACCCAAAGGCGTAACCAGCATCCAGGCTGCTATCCTGAGGCCCGCAGCATTCTTACCGCGCAATAGAGGCGGTATAACCTGCGCCGCTGTTATTATCAGAATAACTAAGGCCAGGCCAAAGGCCAGCACAAATCGCTCGGCCTGTATAGCGCCAAAGATAAAAGTATAAAAAGTGCGAAGAATAATCAGTGGGTCGGGCTGGGGAATCCAGAAATTGCCCTTGATAGTATCGAGGCGGCTAGTTAGTTTGGGCAGCAGTAAAATCCCACTAAATAGCCCAGTGAGAGCGCCCGTTAGTACCAGGCGCTGCAATACCCCGCGCTGCCAGTAAAGCTTGAACTGTATGAAAGGATAAAAACCCAGCGCCGCCAGGTAGAAGGCAGTCGTAAAATTACAAAAAAGGCCCAGTGTCCCGGCTATAGCCAGGCCTAACCACTGCCACCAGCGATTCTCTTCCAGGCCCAGCAGCCAGCAATAAAAAGCCAGCAGTACAAACAGTTCCAGAAAAGAATAGTTACGTGCTTCCTGGGAAAAGTAAACCTGAAAAGGAGAAAGAGCAGTCAGGGCGGTAGCCGCCAGGGCAATACCCGGACGGGCCGGAAAAAGGCGTTTTCCGATCACCCAGACCAGCCAGATTGATACCACGCCGGGCCAGACCGAGAGCAAACGTACAACGGCATCCGAGGAACCGAATAGAGTAATCCATGCTTTGAGGGCCAGGTAATAGCCGGGCGGGTGATTATCTCCGGCGTTAAGTTGCAGAAGGGTAGGAATATCCTGGTGGGCATAAACAGCGCTGATAGTTTCATCGAACCAGAGCGGGCGGCTGCCCAGCCCAATCAGGCGCAAAAGCAGACCGGCAAGGGTTATAACAAGGGCAGATTGCCACGAAGTGATCAATAAGGGCCTGGACTTGAGTAGGACTTCTGATTTCATTTAGTAGTTACAAATCATTTGTATTTTTTTAACAGTTTGTAACTATTTTACTACCTTCACGAAGATTAATACAATCCCCCTATAGTCAGGGTAAAAATAAGAGCCGGATCATCTTTTATGAATAATCCGGCTCTTATAGAGAGTAGGAGAGAAAAACTTGCAGTGCTGTTTACAAAGGCATCTTTCCGCCTGTTACGCCATATATCTCACCCGTTACATAACTGGCTTCCGGGGAGGCCAGGAGCACATAGATTGGCGCGAGTTCCGCAGGTTGGGCCGGGCGGCCTAAAACAGTACTTTTACCAAAATCTTTTACAGCACTCTCCGGCATAGTAGCGGGAATAAGGGGAGTCCAGACCGGTCCCGGCGCTACCGCGTTTACTCGAATCCCTTTCTGCCCGATTAATTCAGCCATACTTCTGGTGATACTGGCGATGGCGCTTTTTGTGGAAGCGTAGGGCAGCAGGAAAGACTTAGGCTCAAAGGCTTCGATGGAGGCTGTATTAATAATAGCGCTGCCCGGCTTCATATGAGGTACCGCCGCTTTAGCCAGGTAAAAGAGAGCGAAAACATTAATCCGGTAGGTGCGTTCGAACTCATCCGAGGGAATCTGGGTAATATCTTCATAAGTATTCTGGAACGCGGCATTGTTTACCAGGATATCGAGATGACCGAAGTCATTCAAAGCACGCTGAACCAGCGCCTGGCAGTGCGCCTCGTTTGCAACATCTCCCGGCACTAAAATGGCTTTACGACCGGCCTCTTCCACCCAGCGCGCAGTTTCGCGGGCATCATTCTCTTCGCTGAGGTACGAAATTAGAACATCAGCACCTTCACGGGCAAAAGCTATTGCTACGGCCCGGCCAATACCGCTATCTGCGCCGGTTATCAGGGCGGTCTTGCCGGTTAACTTGCCGCTGCCTTTATACGATTTTTCGCCGTGGTCCGGTTCCGGTTGCATCCGGTTATCGCTACCCGGGTATTGCTGGGATTTCTGAGGAAAGGGCGGTTTAGGCCCCTGATTTAAAGGGTTTTGCTGTTGAGCAGTCGAATTTTGTTGAGAGGTATCTGCCATTAAATAATCTCCTTAATATACTCTTTCTTTACGTTTCAACCAACCTGTAAGCTTAACTATCACAATCAGTACCCTCAATTCAGGTTTGGTCAGGATTGCAGGAGATTTTTAGCTTATTCCTGTTCAACCGGGATAATCAGTGCCAGGTGGCTAATGCTTAAGTACAAGCTAAAAATTAGACTCTTACGAATAGTGGCATAGACTTTGCGCAAACATCTACTGTAGAGTGGATATAGAGATGTTAGCAAGCTTTAACCTCAACTCTCTTGAGTTCCACAGTGGTTAGTAAGTAGAACCTTAGAGGAGGCAAGGTAAATGGCAACTAAGGACAAGGAAGCGGAAAAAGAGAAACATACCGCTAAAGAGAAAGACCAGCATAAGGAAAAAGATACCCATAAGGTAAAAATGCACGAAGATCATGCTGCAAAAGCTAAAGAGAACGATAAGCATGACTCGAAGGCTAAAAGCGGGAATCACAAAGGCACCGGTTCCAAAGACCACGAGTTAAAAGGCACCAATCTTACTAAGGAAGATCGGAAGTTCCTGGAAGAACATTCTGATGAGCTTTCGAAGTCCACTATGCGCGCTCGCTGGCTGCACAGCGCTGATGAGCATGAAGAGCGCAAAGGACAAACCCTGGCTACTCGCAGCCACGAGGTAATCCAGCATTGGGCCGAGGAACGCCAGGCCGAACCGGCTACCGTTCCCAATACTGAGCATGGCGATCACCTGGGTGTATTACGCTTTAACTTTCCCGGTTACGGCGGTCGCAGCCTGGAAACCGTAAGCTGGGATGAGTGGTTCAAGACCTTCGATGACCGTGAACTGGTCTTTATTTTCCAGGAACACAAACGGGACGGCCAGCAAAGTAACTTCTTCATCCTGGATAATCCTAACCGGGAGGACGGTTAATTCTTTCTGGTTGAAGTATTTTTCTTCAACCAGAGAAAATCTGGCAATGATAAGGAGCGAGGTATTGCTAAAATTAGACTCGCTCCTTGCTATAGGCTAAATCTCAAGACAGGCCTATCTGAAAATAATTATACAGTATAGCCTCATCAGTAACCCTCTGAATTCCCTCTTGCATTTCTTTATTAAATATTTATTTAAAATATTACCAGTTAGTACCTTTTAGTACTAATTTCTTCGAGACTCCTACCCCTTTTTAGTACTTATTTCTTGTGACTATTAATGACATTTAATTGCTATTTTGTTCAACATAGTTTAGGCTATGAGAGTAATGTAGCGTATCTACAACTGCTGTTACTTAACTCATATAAGTAATCTTATTATTTTAAAATAGCTTTCACGGTTAGACTAATTCCTGCCCGTCCTTTTTGCTGTGAAAAAAGGACCGTACTTACCGGTGTAAGTGCGAAAGCTAACGAGCTTCCTGTTCTAGTCCTGGAACGAGTTAATGTACAGGTTATATACCCCTGTGTATCTAGAGTACTGGCACGAAGTCGTTAAGTAAATAATTCCTAGGGGGTTCTCATGAAATTAACGAGAAGGGGAGCCTTTATTTTGGGCACCCTTTTTACTGTAGCAATTATCAGTCTTTTATCCTTAAATGTATTCTTTGCACCAACCACTTCAGCGGCAAGCTGGATTTTCAGCCCGGCTAAAATCTCCGGTACCCCCAACGTGGGGCAGACCTTGCAGGTTACTGTTTCTTACCAGGCGCCGCAGGGAACCAGTGGTAGCTTCTTACTCGATACTGAAATATATCTGACCAACGGCGGGCGCGTGGCCCAGTTTGTTGAAACTTTACCCTTTGGCAGCTCCCAGACAATCGCTCGCAGCTATAGCTGGCAAACCGGCGGTCTGGCTACCGGCACTTATGTTGTCAAACAGGGTGTCTTTAATCCGAACTGGGCCGGACTGGTCACCTGGAATGATAACAGCGGCATTGTTGCCCTGACCAACGGCAGTAGCCCGGCCCCGACCGCTACCAGCGTGGTTAATCCGACTCCGACTGCTACTCCGAAACCGACTGCCACACCTATTCCAACCGCTACACCTGTACCCGCTACGACCTCCGCCAGCGCCACCTGGCAGCAAAGCGCCCGGTTGCAGAGCAGTCCGGTAAATGCGGGCCAGAACAACGCAATCCTGGCAACTTACGGCGTTGTCAACAGTGGTTCATACATTCTTGATCTGGAACTTTACAGTGGCGGCACGCGTGTTCAGCAGTGGTTCGACACTCGCACGGTTAATGCCGGTTCTCCTCAAACTCTGACCTGGGCGTGGCAGCCGAATGCCTCTGGCAATTTTACAGTCAAGATGGGCATTTTCAATACTAGCTGGCAAAATTTAATCTGGAACGACAATGTTTTGAGCTTCAGCGTAAATAGCTCTACTTCTACACCAAGCGCGACGCCTACCGCCACTCCTGCACCTACTATCAACCCGGCGCCGGTTTCAACAGGCAGTTATATGCGCGGTGTGAACCTGGCCGGGGCTGAATTTGGGGAAGGTAGCCTGCCGGGTACCTACGGCTCAACCTATACCTACCCGACCGCCAGTGAACTCGATTACTACAAAAGCAAGGGTCTGAATCTGATCCGCCTGCCTTTCCGCTGGGAGCGCTTACAGCAGAGCCTCTATGGTTCCCTGGACGCTACCGAACTGGGCAGAATTGATACGGTAGTAGCGGCGGCCAGAGCGCGGGGAATGAAAGTTATTCTTGATCCCCATAACTACGCTCGCTACACCATCAATGGACAGCAGTACCTGATCGGCTCGGCCCAGGTTCCGGCTAATGCTTTCGCCGATTTCTGGACCAAACTGGCCGCACACTACAATGGCGAGAGTGCTATCTACGCTTACAGCCTGATGAACGAACCGCACGACACCAACGGCACCTGGAAAGCTTCAGCCCAGGCCGGTTTGAACGGTATTCGCCAGGCGGATAGCGGTCACATGGTGCTCGTTCCAGGCGATAGCTGGAGCGGCGCCTGGACCTGGACCCAGTACAATAACGATCTGGTGCTGAGCGACCCGTCAAATAATCTGATGTACGAAGCGCACCAGTATTTCGACCAGAACGGCAGCGGCACCTATGGCTCCTCTTACGATGCCAACGGCGCTTACCCGAATATCGGGGTAGACCGGGTGCAGCCTTTCATCACCTGGCTCAAGTCCAAAGGCTTACGCGGCATTGTGACTGAGTACGGTGTACCGAATGATGACCCGCGCTGGTTAACCGTACTGGACAACTTCCTGGCCAAGCTTGACTCGGAAGGTATCGGCGGAACTTACTGGGCTGGCGGTCCGTGGTGGGGTAGCTATGCGCTCTCCTCAGAGCCTGCCAACGGCCAGGATAAGCCGGTTATGAGTGTGCTGACACGGCATCTCAGCAAATAAAACTTATCTATCCATTCCTAACCTGAAGCAACAAAGAGGTTCACTGGCAGTAGTGAACCTCTTTCATTTTGCTCGTTTTATTCCTTGCTGAGGATTAGTAGTGGACTTTTACCGGAGTACCAATCGGTGCCCAGTCGTAAAGGATTTTTGAAGCATTTACCGGCGTATTGACACATCCGTGACTCATGGGGTGGCCAAAATTGTTATGCCAGTAAGCGCCGTGAACAGCGTAATCCTGGTAGAAGTACATCACATAGGGGACATTTGGTAGATCGTAGTGCTCGGCGCCTGTACCTCCAACCATTCTTTGAGAGACATACTTCAGATAAACATTAAAAGTACCGGTAACTGTCGGGTGGCGTGTTACACCGCTACTGATTAGAGTGGTGTAAAAAACTTTGTTGCCATCATAAGCGACCAGTTTCTGGGTAGAAAGGTTTACATCAATCCACCTGCCGGTACCGGGCTTTGGAAGGGGCGTGGCGGTTGGTTTGGGCGGCGCCGGTGTAGCGGTAGGCGCTGTGGTAGGGCCAGGTGTAGCCGTGGGGGCTTGAGTAGGAGTGAGCGGAACGTCCTGCAAAGTTACCCGGGCCCCTGCCGCCAGGCTCTTATCCTCGGTACTGACCGCAACTACTACCTGCCCGGGCTGAATGGCTCCGCCGTCCTGCACATCGAGTTTAACTTTAGCGCTAAACTTGCCATCTTTGTCAGTGGTAGGGATGGCATAGGAACCGGTAGGCGCCTCTCCATTAGAACCCAACGAAATTACCAGCTTTGTATCCGGAGGATAGCCGCTACCGCTAACTACTAAAGTATCACCCGCTTTCAGGCTAGAAGCTGAAAACCAGATCACGGGTTTGTAATCAGGCGTCTTGATCGGTTCGCTGCCAGGAGGTATCGAAGGAGACTCTGCCGGAGCAGCGCTACCATTTTGAGTAGGGGCGGCTACCGCCAGTATTGCCCCATTGTCGGCAGCAACTTCAATATTGCCGCAAGCTCCCAAGGCAAGGCTCGCAACAGCCATGACAGCGAGTAATAAGATCAGGCGGTTAATTCCTGTGACTTTATTTACTATCCAACCTTTTTTATGTTTTGTAAACGACATTTTTGACCTGGCTTCCTTTGTTCTCAAACGTTTTATTTTACTTGTTATTCCAAATTATTCTGACCGGTCTTTTAGAACCGCGTTCTATTAATAGAATGAAGATAGGTACAAAAAGTGACGCTACTTTTGTAGCATTTTAATATAATTCTAAACCATTAACGGTGATCTAATAAGCAAAAAGGAAGCCAGCTCTTTTAGAGGTGGCTTCCTTATTAATTACTCGGTTTATAAGAGCTTCACTTAAAGAGTTAAGCTCCCGGGCGCGGAGGGTTCTGTGGCGGGAAGTGGCCCTGCACATTACTGGCAGGCGGTGCGGCAGGGGCTACCAGCGGTCCTGAATTGCCATTCCCGTTGCTAGACGCTGCTGGAATCTGGCCTACCCTTTGCGCAATAGCGGTGAAAGGTTGAACTAGATTGGTTAGTTCAAGGGGCATAACCCACTTGGTCGAAGGACTCTGGCCCAGCGCTTTAAGAGTTTCCAGGTATTGCAGGTTCATAGTGCGGGCGTCCACCTGTCGCGCCACCTGGAAGACCCGGTCTAGTGCCATCGCATAACCTTCCGCCTGTAGCACCGCCGCCTGGCGGGAAGCCTCGGCCTGCAAAATAGTAGCCTGCCGCTGACCTTCCGCCTGAAGGATCGAGGCCTGCTTCTGACCTTCCGCCTTCTTGATAGCCGCTTCGCGCTGGCCATCCGCTTCCAACACCAGGGCGCGGCGAGTACGTTCGGCGGACATCTGCTTACCCATAGATTCAAGGATATCACGCGGCGGAATCACTTCCTTAATTTCAACCGCTGTTACCTTAATACCCCAGCGAGTAGTAGCATCGTCCAATTTGCTGCGCAACGTTTCGTTAATGTGATCGCGTTTCGCCAGCACATCGTCGAGGAACATGTCACCGACGATAGCCCGCAAGGTGGTAATAGCAATACCACGGGCGGCAGCGGTAAAATCTACTACTTGCAAGACGCTTGGTACAGCATCCACAACCTTCATATAAATCAGAAAGTCAATCGAGACGGTGGCGTTATCTTCCGTGATACAGGTCTGGGGAGGAACTTCAAAGACGGTCTCGCGCAGGTCCACCCGCACCCCTTTATCGAGTACAGGTAGCAAAAGGACAATACCGGGGCCTTTATCGCCAATGCAGCGCCCCAATCTGAAAACCACCATGCGCTGGAAATCCGGCACCACCCGAATAGCCGAGACAACAATAACGACCAGTAAAAAGACGACTACTGCTATTATGATAAGCGCCCCATTGTTCACAAGGAAGTTGTTCATTTTCAACCTCTTTCGGTCAAATACTTCTAACGCTTAATGCATTTAGAAGTGCTCAGTTGTAAAACGTAGTAGTGTAGCGGTAACAACTTAATTAGCCTTAAAACTAGCATCCAGATAATTAGAAATTTCGATAAGATTACCGTCCGGGTCGCGTAGATAGAGCGACTCAATTGGTCCAGCCGCCCCGGTTCGGCGTACCGGCCCTTCGATTATTTTCACCTCACAGCGCCGAAGATGCTCGGCCACTTCGATCAGTGGCATCAAAGTTATCAGGCAAAGATCGGCTGAACCCGGAGTAGGAATACGCGCTTTTGGTTCAAATTCTTTGCCCGCTTCATGCAGATTGATTTTCTGCCGGCCAAAAGCCAGGGCCTTACGATTATCGCCAAAAGTGACTATTTCCATGCCGAGGACCTGGCTATAGAACTGGCAGGTGATCTCAATATCGCGGACTGTTAAAACGAGATGGTCAAGCCGGTCAATTTTCACCTTATGCTCCTTGAAAGCTCTTCAGTAACAAGACCGAAGCCCTATGGCAGGCCTGCATAAAAGTTTTTTCACAGTTTATCCGGGCCAACCGGTGCTGCCCCATTGCTCTTGAGGCGCGCTAACTGCTCGAACCTTTAAAATTACTCCATCAACGCTCATTATTTCGACAGTTTGACCCGGTTCAACACTGGCAGGATATAGACCCTCCGGGCTGACCACCTCCGCCGTCCAAACTTCGCCCTCTAACCGAACCTCTCCCCGAGGGTTGAGGCGACTGATAGCAACGGCTCTTTTACTCCTTAACGCCTGTGTTCCGGCCAGTACCGGCGCATGACGGGACTTCCGTACCGCTTGCAGCACGTAGAGCATAAAAGCCACCATCATTAAAGACATGAGGCCAACTAACCAGGGGCTAAGAGTTACAGCCAGTTGGCTATCCCGAGAAGTATTGTAGAGGGTAAGCGAACCAACAACAAAAGCGATCAGACCGCCCAGGCTTAAAAGACCGCTTGCGCCGGAAGCCAGTTCAAGGCCAAATAGAGCGGCAGATAGAGCAAGCAACGCCAGGCCACCCCAGCTAAAGGGTAAATGGCCGAGTCCAATAAAACCTAATACCAGGGAGATTGCCCCGGCAACGCCAGGTAGAATCGCGCCGGGGTGAAAAAGCTCCGCCAGCACGCCCAGCGCGCCCAGGGTTAATAGTAAGTAAGCAACGTTTGGATCACTCAGAAACTGGATGAAGCTGTCCATAACTGGAAGCTCCCTTCTAAAGTCAGATTACCGGCTGACCAATATTTTCAAAAACTCTAACATAATTCATACGCAAATGACTTCTAGTTTGTTACATTCTTATGTATCTTCAATTACACCTTTAGTAGGTACCTTTATAACTGCTCAAAAGTGTGATAAAGTGCATATATACCTTCGCTAATTTCAGGTATCATTTCGTTAAAATCAGTTCTTAAAGCAAAGTCTGCGTTTGGCTAAATTTATCTGGAATTATCGTTCAGTCTAAAATTCACGAGGGAAGGACGCATGGGCATGATTATCGTGGGACACTTTGTCCCCTTCTTGTTTGATGATACTGAATCCACCATTACAAGCCTGATTGTGCTGAACCTGATGGTCTTCATTTTTATTGTAGTTGCCATGCTCTCCATCCGCGACCAGCGCCGGCAGGAACGGATCAAACGCAAAAATGCCCGTTTAGCGGCCCGGATGGCGGAGGTTGCCAGCGCAAATTCGCCTGCGATTACTTCCGCGGTAGTGGAAGAAGCTGAAAAAGTAGTGGCTAATTACAAAAAGAAGGAAGTGGCCTCTGCACCGCGATATAGCAGCCCGCGTCGTCCCAAGAAAAAATAATTTTTCAGCCTGAACAAATCTGAAAGCTAAGCTATAGAAAAAGAAAAAAGGTCCACCTCAAAGCAGGTAGGACTTTTTTCTTTTCGTTCCTACTCCCCAATTCCTACTTTTCCAACTTTCAAACTTTCAGTTTCCACCCTTAGTTGGATGACTCTATTCCTGCAATTGGATATAGTAAGTTACAGCTTAGATCTGTAGTCACCGGACTTTAAATTACTATTAGAAGTGTAAACTATCCTGCACTTTTTCTTGCTCGCTGTTTCGAAAAGCGCAGAACGCAGGTCGTCTGGTCCAAAGTTGTTTGTAATGTCGTGCTGGCATGAAATGATAAAAGGTAAGTTATGTTAAGTAAACTAAGTGAGCATTTAAAAGCTTACTTGCAGGCACATTCCAACTGTATCGTTAGCGTCAGGTCTGCCGGTAATAGCGCAGCAATGCCGGTGCTTTACCGGGCAAAAGGTTTGCAAGTTGAATGTCTGGTACCACGCTGGGCCGATGTAGCCTACTATCTTGAACAGAACCCCGAAGTAATACTGGTAGTACCAGATAGCGCCTCCGGGATATCTCGCTGGCTGCAATATCAGGGATTAGCCAGGGTCAGCGAATGTGAAGACTGGGCGAACTGGCAGACTTACAGTTTTCTACCTTCAGCTTCTCCCGAACTTTATACCGTCTTTCAGGTATCACCTGTGCGCCTGGATCTGATAGATGAAAGCAAAGGGTGGGGAGTAAGAGAAACCCTGGAAATTTGCTAGAATTTAAATCATTTGTTCAGATTCCTCATAAAAGCGCTTGACTCTACCACAGTGTGAGGCTTTAAACTAACCACAGAAAGCTTTCGACGAAGTGCTGATCAGTACATCAAACAGGTGGATATGTTCAAGATAGGTGATTTTTCAAAACTCAGCCTAGTCTCTGTAAGAATGTTGCGGTATTACGATGAAATGGGCTTGCTTAAGCCCGTAAAGGTAGACAACTTCACGGGATACCGCTTCTATTCGGCCCAGCAACTCGCCCAGTTGAACCGCATTCTGGCTCTAAAAGACCTCGGTCTTAGCCTGGAGCAGATTGCTAAAGTTTTGAATGAAGGTCTAACTTCGGAGCAGATCCGGGGAATGCTGCGCTTGAAGCAGTTAGAACTCTCAAAACTTATTCATGACGAGCAAGCTCGGCTCGAACGGATAGAGGCCTGGCTGGAAAGAGAGGAACTTGTAATGTCAGATTACACTGTGGTTATCAAGAAAGTGGAGCCCCTCCTGGTGGTGGAAGCCAAAGGAGTAGCGCCTGATTTGGAACTAATTGGCCCTACCCTTGACAGGCTTTTTGATGAGGCAGGAGAATATGCCAAACAACAGGGTTATAAAGCCTGTACCGCGGGTTCCGGAGAAACCTTCGGCCCGGGAACGACCGTTTACTATGATATGGAATACTGTGAAAAAAATATCCAGGTAGGGGCTTGCCTGCCAATCTCCAGAGTTCTTCCGTCCAGCGAGCGGATCGAAGTTAAGACTCTGCCCGGTTATGATACTATAGCTTCTGTAATCCACAACGGCAGCTTTAGCGGGCTGGCGGGAGCTTACAAAGCTGTTATGGATTGGATTGAAGCTAACAACTATCATATCTGCGGGCCTAACCGCGAGCTAAACCTGGAATATGAACGTGGTGGCGACCAGTCGAAGTATGTGACCGAAATTCAAGTTCCCGTCAGCAGGTAGAAGTATTAAAGCCATCAACCAGCAAAAAGTAACCTGTAGATTGATCGCTGGCAGCTAGAGCCAGCTAATATCTGGCTGCAAACAACCAAAATAAAAGGGGTTCCGTAGCAAAGGCGGAACCCCTTTTATTTTTATAGACTGGGATATTGATTAGTATCGGTCTGGTCTGTTCTGGTAGCATCCAGATTGCCCAGAGTTCCGCCTGTTTGCAGGTTATTCTGATCGAGGGTGGTCTGAGAAGTAGTGCCGGTTGCGCCCATCCCAGTCATGCCGGAACCAGCCATGCTCGCGCCCTGGTTCATCTGGCTCATAGTCTGCTGCTTCAGGTCCGCCATCTGCTGGCCCAGAGTCTGAAGTTGCTCACTGCCCATATACTGGCGCACTTTCGGGAAAAGTTCCCCTTCTTCCTCCTGAACGTGGTGCTGGACCGCGTGCATCAGTTGAGTCATGTTCTGACCCCACTCATTAGAGGTATTATCCAGGCCGGCAATCTGGTTCAGCATATCTTTAACCTGGGCGTGCTCCTGGTAAGATTCCTGGACCAGGCTACTGGTATCCGGGTGGTTACGAACCGCCGGGTAGAAAATTTGCTCTTCGATTACGCTGTGAGCGTTCAGCGCCGTGAAAAGCTGATTGAAAAGGTCCTGGAATTCCTGCGAATTACCACCCCGTTCGAATTGCGTAAAAAGTTCATTTACTCTATCGTGATCATTTTTCAAAAGTTCAATTGCATCCATTAACTTGCCTCCTTGCAGCTTTGCCTTTAGCACTGAAACTGCTTAATAATGTTTTATTTTCAGCGCTACCAATCACCAGAGACCTTTTCAGTCTCAATGCAGTAATAGCATGAGCAATCTCCCATCCTTTAAGTAAGCAAATTACGGGCCAATAAGCGGCCCCTACCTTAAAACTTCGGGAAACTTAAGCGAAAAATAACTATTGTGATGGTGTAAAGTAATTTCAAAGAACCCGAACAAAACTAAATTTAAGGTAACTTGCTATAATAAAATAAAAGAAGCCGAACAGTCTTATGTAACTGGTAGAATTGGGAAGCAATGAACTGGACTTTAATTATGGGGCTGCTGTTGCTGGCTGGTGGGATTTACTGGCTGATGAATACTTTCCGCTTCTCTCAAAGAGCTGTTCAAACTCAGGGTGAGATTATCCAGCGCTACTACGAGCAGGGAGCCCGTTCGCGCCTGACAGTGCTGGTAATCAAGTTTAGAACCAGCGAGGATGAGGAACGCCAGTTTAAGGAAAGCCTGGGTACTCTAAACTTTCTGGATGCCACTGAGAGCGAAGTGGGTCGAATGATACCTGTGGTATACGACCCGGACAATCCAACCAACGCCCGATTGCGGTTGCGCAGCCAGGTCTGGGTAGGGCCGGTTGCCCTTACCGTTTTAGGCCTGATTGTTTTTGTAATTAGCTTCGCGGCATAAAGGGGTAAAAAGTTTATCGAGCATTAGTTTATGTTAAAATAGCCCCCTGATAAGCTAAACGACAATAACGGCAACAGGACACTGACAAACTCGATGGAGAATAATATCGGCTTTTCGGAGGGGAAAAGCGAACATGAAGCGCTATTAACCGCTCTTTCAGAAGAAAAAAGCAGCAAACAAGTTGGTTATATTGAGCTGCTGCGCAAAAATTCAAACTTTCGCAATTTGTGGTTCGGACAACTTATATCGGCGGCGGGAGACTGGTTTAACAATGTAGCTCTGCTGGGGCTGGCCCTGGCCCTGACCGGAAGCGGCCTGGCTTCTGGTATGGTGCTACTGGCAACCAGCCTGCCTTATTTTTTTCTTATTCCAATCGCCGGACCGCTTGTAGATCGTTTCGACCGTAAAAAGGTAATGATTGCGGCGAACCTGGGAGGAGCGGTAGCGGCGCTATCTTTCTTACTGGTACGCGATTCCAGTCTACTCTGGCTGCTCTACGTGGGAAGCGCCCTGCTGATTTCAACCGCCGCTTTCTTTAATCCCGCTTCAAGCGCGATTGTACCGACTGTTGTAAATGAACGAGAACTTTATTCAGCCAATGCTCTGACCGGTTCAACCTGGGGGATTATGGTGATGGTCGGTAGTGGCTTAGGCGGTATTGTTTCGGCGACCTTTGGGCGCGATATTGTTTTTGTTATCAACTCTCTCTCCTTCTTGCTATCAACCATCCTGATCTGGCAAATCAAGTTGCCCCCTTCCGCTAAAAAAATCGAGCGAGAAACCCATGTAGAATACTCTACCTGGAAAGATTTTGTAGCCGGGTTGGCTTACTTACGCAGTCATCGCCCGGTAATGGCGCTGGCTTCCAGTAAGGCCGGTTGGGGTCTGGCAGGGGGAGTGCTGGTGCTGCTCAGTGTCTTTGGCGATCAGATTTTCAAGGCCGGGGATAGCGGGATCGGGTTACTCTTCGCCGGGCGAGGACTGGGTGCCCTGGTGGGACCCATCCTCATTCGCCCGCTAGTCGGCACGAGCGCGGGGTGGATGAGAACGGCAATCGGCCTGGCTTTTATGGTGCAAGCGCTCGGTTACCTTATTTTCGGACTTTCCGCACCTGTTGGAATTGTAGTGGCTGCTTTTGCCCTGGTGTTGGGCCATTGCGGGGGCGGCATAACCTGGGTAGGGTCATCCGTACTGCTGCAACAGAGCGTGCCTGATCAATACCGGGGAAGAGTTTTTGCAATTGACCTGGGTCTTTCGACTCTCACTAATAGCCTTTCAACCCTGGCCTGGAGCCTGGCCTTAAACGAAGGAGCTTCGCCGGTAGTCCTGGCTTTAGCCGGCGCCGCAGTCTTCATGCTCTATGGCTTTTTCTGGTTCTACCTGACAGCACGGCCCTCTTTTAGAATAAGTTGTTAGGGGTTAGCTACCTTTTCAACAATAACAGGGGCTACTTCAGCTTCTTGCTCTTTTACAGGTACTTTAATACCTTGTGGAGGCCGTCCAGCGCGCAGCGCGCCTCCGCCGGGAAGTAAAAAAGACCAGCGGCGCAAGCTCACGATGTCTACGCTATCTTTCCAGACCTTACGTCCCCAGTCAGGGTCATTATCCCGGTTATCGAGGTCATTATTAAGGCGTTCTACAGTATCCGCCAGATCTTCGGTCGCCGCGCCCAGCCAGGCAATAAATGTGTTACTTTGTGGTCTGCGCATAAGCTTCCTCCTTTATTTCTTGCTCATTTTCGGCTAACTCGAAAGGTTTTAGCAAAAGCAGGCTGATAATCAGCAAGAAAGGCTGTAAATAAAACCAGCGAAAATCTTTATTGTAAACCGGTACGAGAAAGACCAGTATAAGACCGGTAACGCACAGAGAAACCTGAGAGCGATTACCTTTAGCATAGGCGGAACGAATCACTGACAGCAAGAAAAAAACCGGTAATAACAGGAGCGGATAATCGTACGGACGAGTATAAGGAGTTACCGCCAGATTAAGCGCGGCCGCCAGTGATAGCAGGGGTAGAAGGGCTAAACGCCACTCTACCAGTCTCAAAACCATCCCTGCCACCAGCCCCAATGCCACTATAATATACAGAATTGTTAAAGCCGGGTCTGCTACATTCGCTACAAAATTCAGCCAGGAAGTAAAAGTGGAGGTTACCCATTCATATTCAACTCCATCCGGGCCTATTCCCCCTGTCAAATTATCATTTTTCAGAGCGTTGACCAGCAGTTGAATCCAGTTAGGATGAACTATCCAGCTTACCACCAGTAAAACAAATCCGGCTACTACTGCCGATAACCACCAGCGTGCGGCACGCCTGCGTTCCGACCGGGATGGATTAAACAGCCACAGGAGCAGGGCTGCGCCAATCACAAAGGTAATTTGAGGCTTGATTACCAGGCCTAGCATTCCCCAGATACCGGCCCACACCATCTTTTCTTGCTTAATAGCATTCAACATCAAAGCAAACCCGGCAACCACTATAATACCGGGAAAACCGTCAAGCAGATTGAGGGTAGAGATAGTAAGACCAAAGCAATAAAGCGGAATCAGGTAGATGGATTTTAAACCCGGAAGATATACTTTTGCCAGCAACCATACTACCCCGGCTAAAACTACTAAATTTATGGTTAGCCAGCTATAGCGCGCTACATTATGGCCAAGAAAAGCTACTGGTAAGTACAAAAAACTGGTCCAGAGCGGGTAGTGGAAAGCCTGTTCGGTACCATGAGCGCGATAGGGAGTATCCCCGGCCAAAAGACTTTTTATGGCAGTTTCAAAGGCGTTAAAATCGACATCATAAAGGCCGGTTAAAAGCTGCCAGAACTGAAATAAGATTAGCACCAGGGAAACTGCAACCAGAGCAGTGATAGCCAGATTTCGGGTGTGAATCTTTTGATCTTGAACCGGACTGGTATGGGAAGTAGTTTCTTTCAAGTAGAACCTGCTGGGTTGGTTGAATGAATGTTGAATAGAACTGTTAGCTTTAAAGGAAACTAGAAATTGTCTGAAAATGGATATTAACAGGATAATGCAAAGCTAATTATAGCTCTTATAGAGATAACTCGCTATAGGACTTGTTGACATATTTAGTTTCCTGTATAATAGCTTAAGCGGTTTTTATGAAAAAACCGCTTGGAATAACGACCCTGAGCGGATAAAACCGGGCAGCAGGTAGTTTAGATTAAAGATCTACCTGTAGTAGTGAGCTAAAAGATAAATTCTTTGCAAAACTGATAGCCCTACAAGACCCAACGTTCAGGCGATTTGGAAGATAAATTTTAGTACAAAAGCAAATTGATGCATTGAAGACTCCCCCTGTTTTTCTTTTAGAGAATCTAAGAAGCAGGCTGTGGTAGTCGAAGCAGTAGTATACGCAGTAGCAGAGGAGTTAGTCGAAACATTGGCTTTCGACACCGACATAGAGGCACTGGTGCGGCCCGAAATACTGGGATTAGAGAGCCATCTGCCTGAGGACACGTTGAGTATCGCCAGCCGGCGTCTGGGAATGTCGCCGGAAGATATAGTAAAGCTGGATGCCAACGAAAATCCGTATGGTTGTTCGGTGCGAGTACAGGAATTGTTAGCCAGCTTCGACCAGTATCACATCTATCCCGATCCCTTGCAAACCAGCTTACGTACGCGTTTAGAGCAGTACACCGGCGTAAAGCGCGAGCGGATTCTTCTAGCAAATGGTGTGAGCGAGCTGACTGACCTGATGATGCGGGTGTTTGTAAGGCCGGGCGATGATATTATTATCTGCCCGCCGACGGTCCATTTCTACCGCCTGTTCGCCGGTCTGGCCGGTGCGAATATCGTGGAAATACCTCGCCACCCTCAAACGTTCGATTTACAGCCTGACCTTATACTGGAGGCTATAAACGAGCGCACCAAACTTATCCTGATAGGTTCGCCTAATAACCCTACCGGGAATGCCACTTCGCCGGCTGATCTGGTAAAACTCCTGAAAAGTCGTGCCATAGTAGTCGTAGATGAAAGTTTCTACGAGTTTGCAGGAACCACCGCTGCCGGGCTGGTAGCGGAGTTTGATAATTTAGTTGTAATGCGTAGTTTCAACTATTGGGCCGGGCTGGCCGGGCTGAGAATTGCTTACGGCCTCTTTCCACAGGAAATCCTTAAACACCTGTGGAAAGTAAAAGCAGCCTACCCTGTAACCGTCGCACAGGCCCTGGCCGCAGAAGCCTCCCTGGATGACGAGCGACACTACACTACCGCCCTTAATTGGCTTAAAAACGAGCGGGGGCGGCTTTTCAGGCAACTAAGAAAACTTAATTTCTTGCAACCCTTTCCCTCCCAGGCCAACTTTCTCCTCTGCCATGTCGTGAGAGGCAACGCCTTCGCTGTGAAAAAGCGATTGGAGCGTTCAGGGATTTTTGTGAAGTACCTGAATAGCGCCGAGTTGCCTAATCATCTGCGTATCTCAGTCGGACGTCCCGAAGACACCGACCGCTTGATGCGGAGCTTGCTGACGATGGCGGAGGATGTTTAGCCTTTGTCCCTGGAAAATTTAGAGACAAGTAAAGCTTTAAGCACATTAGAGATTGTCGAGCGCGGCCTTCTGGAGCGCGAACAACTCTTGCAATCCCTGTTCGGCGAGGTCAAGCAGAGCATTCATGTCTTGACGCGAAAAGGGATTACCCTCTGCTGTCCCCTGTACTTCAACCAATTCGCCGGTACCCAGCATGACTACGTTGAAATCAACCGCGGCGCGGCTATCCTCAACGTATTCAAGATCAAGCAAGTACTGGCCCTGTACAATACCTACGCTGATCGCCGCAATCTGGGTTTTAAGCGGATTGCGCAGTATCAAACGCTTTTCCTGCAACCGTTTACAAGCCAGAGCAAGCGCCACGTAACCGCCGGTAATAGCCGCAGTGCGTGTGCCTCCGTCAGCTTGCAGCACGTCACAATCTATAGTAATCATGCGTTCACCGAGTCTGGGGAAATCCAGGACACCACGCAAACTGCGCCCGATCAGGCGCTGGATTTCGTGAGTACGCCCGCCGATTTTGCCGGAAACCGCCTCACGGGCAGTGCGCGTATGGGTAGAGCGTGGCAGCATGGAATATTCGGCAGTCAGCCATCCCAGGCCCTTTCCCGCCCGAAACGGCGGAACTTTTTCTTCAACACTGGCAGTACAGAGTACCCGAGTTTTTCCAAATTCCACCAGCACCGAACCTTCGGCCCATTCGGTATAGTTTGGCGTGATACGGACCGTACGCAATTGATTTGGCAAACGTCCGCCAGACCGCAAATTACTGGCCGAAGAATTACTAGTATTAGCCAAAAATTTGACCTCTCTCTTTATTCAAGCAGTAGACAACCTGATTTCCAGCACCGGCAAACTAAACAGCCCGTGCCCCTATCAAAAAAGTCGCGCAAGAGTGAAGATACCCTCTTCAACCTGAAAAGTATAGGTCAGCTAAGGGGAGATGGTCAAGCCAGAGGATTAACAGTTTCAAGCTCGCCAGGGGAATATAACCACCCGGAAGCTGTTAATCGCTCCTGTTTCAGTTTAAATTGAAAGGAATTGACCTTATTATGGCAGCATATACATATACACCCTTTTCAGTAAATAATAGAACTCCGCGGATTAACCCTGAACAAGATCAGGTAGCGCTATTTATAGACTGGGATAACCTTGTTATCAGCAATTACGCCGACCGGGGCAGCAACCGGCCCGACCTTGAAGTATTAGTGCGTTGCGCCCAGCAATATGGAACGGTTGTCGTAGCCCGCGCCTACGCCGAATGGAATATTACGGCTGACCGCCTGGAAGTCTACAAAGCCGGTATTGAACCGATTTACGCCCCGGTTTTTCACGCCGACCGCGATTTATCCGGGCAGACCAGCCGGGGTAAAAGCCTGGCAGACCCGGTAATGGTTACCGATTGTATTGATTTCCTGCACTTACTTCCGCAAGTCGGAACCTATGTCCTCGTTACCGGGGATAAGGATATGGTTCCGGTAGTCCGCCTGGCCCGTTTACGTGGCCGCCGGGTGGTGGTGATCGGACCGGATTATGTTGCAAATGTGCTGCAACAGGTTTCGGATGAATTTATCTCCTACCGTTATCTGCTGGCGCAGATGGTACCGGCAGACCCTTACGCGGCTTATTACCAGCAGCAAGGCTACTACCCGCAGGGCCTGCCTCAGATTCCGCAAGGCACTTACACCCCGCAGGTAACACCGCCGGCTACTACGCCGCAGCCTGCCAGCACCAATGATCGCCGTCGCTCCCGGCTTACGCGTGGCCGTAGCAATCAGACCAGTAACTACACGCCGCAGGCTGGCCAGCCCTACGCTCGTATCACGCCGCCCCCTCCGGGCTCCGTGCAACAGCCGGGCTATCCCTACTACGGGCAGCAGCCTTTCCAGGCTCCTCCCGGCTATCCGCAACCTGAACTTTACCAGCAACCGGGAGCTTACCCGCTTCCGGGCCAGCCCGCCGTGCCTGCTTACGGACAACCGCAGGCAACCGGACAGGCTACCACTTATCCGGGAGTGCAACCTGGCTATACTCCGCCGGGCCAACCGGCTTATCAGCCTGCGGCAACTCCCGGCCAACCTGCTCAGGCTACTCCGGTCCAGGCTCAGCCTCAGCCAGCGACGGAAGAAGCGGCTACCGCAGTACCGGCTACCACTGCTGCTAGCAAAAACGGGCAGGCGGACTTCAACGAGGTTAAGGAAACCATTCGCCAGATTCTGGCGCAGCGTTCCGGTAGCGGGCGCGGTCAGATGCGTGCCAGGGACTTAAAAGAAGAATTGTTACGCCGTATTCCAAACTTTAGCGAGCGGCGCTATGGCTTTTCTAAATTCAAAGCCCTGCTGAATGCTGCCGAAAATGCCGGTATACTGCAAATTGACCAGTCCGGTCATATTCTGTGGGTCTCGGCTCCCGGTACTCCCAAGTCCCAATTTGAAGGCTTACCTGAAAAGGACGAAGCCGCGGCGGTTGAACCCGATTTTGAGGAGGAGACCGAAATCGAGGAAGAACCGGGCAACCCGGAAGTACAGGCGGAACTGGCGGCCCTAGATAGCGCCGTAGCTGCCGCTCAGCCCGAGGTTATGGCCGAAGAAGCACCTGTTACGGTAGAACCGTCAGAAGCCGAAGCCGCCCTTGAAGCTCCTACCCTGGTTGATAGCGAAGGAACTACTTCTCGCATCGCCGAAGAACGCGTTACCACTCTGGTGGAAGCGCCGATTGGGGCGCACCGCGAACGAGTAGCCAAACCTGAACCGGCCAAAGCGGCTGCCACACCTGCCGGACCTACCGGGCCGCGCCCGGCCCTGCTGGAACAGCCTTATTACGAGGATGTTATCGTTATGATTGACGGCTTGCGCAGCCGCAATCGCTGGCTCGGCTACGAATTACTGCTCTCTAATGTGCGTGATTACCTGACCAAGCACATGCCCGAGAGCGATGCCAAAATTCAGGCTGGGGCTATCCTGAGTAAGCTCTTGAACGATAGCATCATTAAGATGGCGATTGAAGTCCATTCGCGTGGCGCTCGCAAGATGACCGTCAAAGTAGCTCACCTGCAAGACGAGAATCCTGCCGTACGTTACGCGCTGGAAAACCACCGCTACCAGCAACAGGCCGCTACCGCTGCCGAGGAAACCCAGGCGGTCGAAGCGCCTGAACAGGCTACTCCTACCAATACGGTTGAGCAGGAAGCCGAATGGAAGCTGACTGCGATCCCGGAAGGGGCAGAAGCCACTCCATTGCTGGAAGGTAGTGCTGAGCAACCCGCAAGCCAGGAAGCTCCCCAACAGGTTGAGGAACATGCTCAACCCGAACAGGCTGCTTACTGGGGAAGCCACTACACTCGCCAGGCGCGGCCAAAAGTGGAAGTGGAAACTCCAACTGAAGCTCAGGAGGAAACGCCTGACCAGTCACAGCAACAGATTGAAGCGCCGGCAGCCGAGAGCGCTGCCGAAGCCGGAAATCTGGGTCATGAAGCCGAGCAGGTAACCGAAGGGCATCCCCTTCAGGCACCTGAAGCCGGCGAACAGTCTGCCGTTACCGAAGAACCTGCTCAGGAAGCTCAGCAGAATGAGCCAGTCGAGGTTCAGGGCGAAGTAACCGGCGAAGCGGTTCATGCGGAGGTTATCGAACCGCAAGGTGTTGAAGGCGATACCGGTATTCATGTACAGGGTGAACCTGAGACAGCGCCCGAAGGCGAACAACCGGCCCCGGCAGGCGGTTACATTGATACTCAAGCTATGGAGACTACCGAGGAAGCTGCGCCAGGAATGGAGCACGCAGAAACGGTAGATGGTAAACAGCCCGCCGGTGAAGCTCTTAACCCGGTCTTAGAACTGGATACCGAAGCCTCCGATAGCGAAGAGGTCGAGGAAAGCGAAGGAGTTGAAGCTGGCGACCCTGCTAGCGAAGGCGAAGCGGAAGTCGCTCCCAAAGCGCATCGCCGCCCGCGCCGCCGCCGCGTTACGCCACGTGCGGTTGCCCCGGAAGGCAATAGCGAAAGCATGGGCCAACCGGCAGAACGGCGTCCCCGCTTAAACCATACTCTACGCCCGCATCGCCGTCCGCGCCCGGGTAGCAAATAGGAGTAAACAGCTTTAGTAAAAAAGCCTCTCAAGCACTGAGAGGCTTTTTTATTACTCGCTACAGTTAAGGGACTCCCTTTTTCCTTGACAGCATCTACCGGTTAAGATATGTATATGTTAACTTTTTCGCAGAAGGTCTGGCCAATTATCTTATCGGGTTAGTGAAAGGGACAGCAGAAAATGGAAGGTTCGGTTGAAGGGCAGGTCGCTATAGTTACAGGCGCGGGACAGGGTATCGGGCGAGCCATCGCCCTCAGATTAGCCCACGACGGTATGAATGTGATAATTGCCGACTTAAACGGCGAGACGGCCCAGGCTGTCGTAGAGGAAGTGACCAAAATTGGCAGAAAAGCCGTAGCCGTGACCGTAGATGTAACCGTCGCTAACGACCGGCAGCGCCTGTTATCAACGGCCCTTTCCAGTTTTAACCGGTTAGACGTGCTGGTGAATAATGCCGGAATCCAAATGGTCTCTATGCCGCTGGATGTTACCGAACAACACTGGGATAGAGTGATGGATGTGAATGCTCGGTCCGTCTTTTTTTGCACACAATTAGTTCTGCAACACATGACTGTGCAACGCACCGGAAGGATAGTTAATATTGCCTCAGCCGCAGGTAAAATGGCCAGTACGATTTATCACCCGGTATACAACGTAAGTAAAGCCTCCGTGATAGCCATGACTAAAACCTTTGCGCAGGCTGTAGCAAACAGTGGTATTCGGGTAAATGCGGTCTGCCCGGGTATAGTTGATACGCCTATGCAGGGATTGGTAGACCAGGAATTTGCCCGGTTGAGCGGCAAAACCCCGTCCGAAATTCGCTCTGATAGATTAAGCAAAGTACCGATGGGGCGGCTGGAAACCCCGGAAGAAGTAGCGGCGGTTGTTTCTTTCCTGGTCGGGCCTGACTCGCGCTACATGACCGGACAGGCTATTAATGTAACCGGCGGTATGATTACTTATTAGCTACTTTTGAGCGTGCTTTTTAACCTTTTTTATCTTCTTTTAGAAGCAAATCGAATTAGCAAATAGCCTTTTTCAATGTAAAAAAAGCAGAAGGGCAATTAGAAAAATGACGGTATCAGGCAATCAGGAAGACCTCGCTTCTGTTAAGAGCGATTTTAACCAAAGGTGGCTTGGCCCTTTAGAGGAGGTTGTCTTTGAACCGGAGGAAATGCGCTCAATATTGCTACAGTTCGAAAAAGCATGCTTTGCGGTGCGAACAGGTGACGGTGTTGGCCTAGCTACTACCGGGCGACCAGACTGGACCACCGAGCAAAAACCCGGGTCCAGCGCTTTAGTGGGGATTGTTCCGGCATTCCGACCTCAGCAGTTAGGCGACCCACAGTTTAGCGCTGCTTATAAGCTGGATTACGCTTATGCCGCCGGGGCGATGGCAAACGGGATTGCGAGCGAAGAGCATGTGATTGCCCTCGGAAAACGCAAAATGCTGAGTTCTTTTGGCGCGGCAGGTCTCTTACCGGGGCGGATAGAAACCGCCATCCGGCGGATACAGACTGAACTAGGCGAAGGCCCTTACGCCTTCAATCTGATTCACAGTCCCAGCGAGGAGACCCTGGAGCGGCGAGCCGTAGAGCTATATCTGCAATACGGGGTAAAAACGGTCGAGGCTTCAGCCTACCTGGCCCTGACACCTCATGTTGTACGCTACCGTGCCGCCGGTTTAGAACTTGACCGGCAAGGGCAGACTCAAATTAAGAATAAAGTTATTGCCAAAATATCACGGCGGGAGGTAGCTCGCCAGTTTATGCAACCTGCGCCTCCTGAAATATTACGTAGCCTCGTTGAAAGCGGTCTGCTTACTCCTTTACAGGCCAGGCTGGCCGAAAAAGTACCGGTAGCTGATGATATAACGGTTGAAGCCGATTCGGGTGGTCACACCGATAACCGGCCCCTGGTCTGCCTGCTGCCCTCTATGCTAGAGTTGAGTGATGAAATTCAAGCTCGGTACGCTTATGAAAAACCGGTGCGGGTAGGGGCGGGTGGAGGTATAGGCACCCCGCAGGCAGTCCTGGCTGCCTTCATGATGGGCGCTGCTTACGTGGTAACAGGCTCGATTAACCAGGCTTGCCTGGAAGCGGGTACTTCGGCCCATACCAAAAAACTGCTGTCCCAGGCGGAAATGCCCGACGTAATGATGGCACCCGCGGCCGACATGTTCGAGGCAGGCGTTAAAGTGCAGTTACTAAAGCGTGGCACACTCTTTCCCATGCGCGCCTCCAGATTGTATGAATTGTACAGGCAGTACGAGGCGCTGGAAGAAATCCCGCAGGTCGAACGCGAAAAACTGGAGCGGCAAATTTTCCGCAAACCGCTGGAAGCAGTCTGGCAAGAAACTATCAGCTTTTTCAAGGAGCGCGATCCATCCCAGATAGAGCGAGCGGCAGAGAATCCAAAACGAAAAATGGCCCTGATCTTCCGCTGGTATCTCGGCCTCTCCTCGCGCTGGTCTAACAGTGGCGAAAAAAGCCGCGAAATGGATTACCAGATATGGTGTGGTCCGGCGATGGGGGCCTTCAACGATTGGGTACGGGGTAGTTACCTGGAAGACCCAGCAAACAGGCATGTAGGAGATGTGGCCGAGCAATTGATGAGGGGTGCCACGTATCTCTACCGGGTGCAAAACCTGAATGCCCAGGGAGTATCTCTCCCGGTAGAATTACGCGCATACCGCCCCGTTAAAGCTTGAAATAAAAGCGAATATTTTGTGAAGGTTTGGGTTCGTAGCAGGATTATCCGGCTTTCCTGTGCGATGCTAATTGACCACTAACCTTTAGTAGCTATAGT
>DATAKM010000010.1:0-70522 GCA_036261665.1 Chloroflexia bacterium | reverse complement strand
CTACTATCCACTCAAGCGACACTGAAATCACCTTCTTTCTTCTGCGGCAGTTCCAGGCTATCTTTGGGCTGCACTTTCGTCAGGCGGCGCAGCAGCCAGATCACGATACCCGAAAGCGCCAGGTAGATCAGACTGAAGCCGATAAAAGCGGGCAACAAGCCGGGCGTGGGTGTTACGGCATCGGTGGTCTTGAAGAAGCCGTAGACGATCCAGGGTTGGCGTCCCACTTCGGTCACAATCCAGCCCGCTTCAAGGGCGATAAAGCCGAATGGGCCGCAGATAGCCGTCAGCCATAGGAATTTTTTGTTCGCAGGCAGGCGCCGCTTGCGCCAGTAGAAGAAACCGACCCAGCCAGCCAGCAGCAGCAGCGCCGTACCCGTACCGACCATCAGCATAAAATTGCTGTGAACGATAAAGGTGTTGGGCGTCTCGTTCGCCGGGAAGTCGTTCAGCCCCTTGATAACGGCGTTCGGATCGTGATGGGCCAGCAGGCTGAGGCCGCAGGGAATTTCGATGGCAAAGTTGACGGTCTTATTAGCAGGGTCAGGAATACCGCCGATGTGCAGGGGCGCGCAACTCTGAGTTTCGTACTGGGCTTCCATGGCGGCCAGTTTGGCAGGCTGGTACTCCGCTACATGCCGGGCCGCGATATCTCCGCTAAGTAGTTGCAAGGGGATAATCACGCAGCCCATCAGGAGACCGAGGCCCATTCCTTTGCGGTGATACTCGTTGTTACGACCACGCAGAATACCGACGGCATAGACCGCCGCAACAGCGAAACCGACCGCCACGTAGGCCGCCAGGGTACCGTGCAAGGCTTCGGGGAACCAGGCCGGGTTGAACATGGCATCCAGCGGGTGTACATCTACCGCTTCACCGTCCACCATGCGAAAGCCGGTAGGGCTGTTCATCCAGCCGTTCACCGCTATCACAAAGATGCCGGAAGCCGCCCCGCTGATCGCCAGCGGGATAGTAGTCAGCCAGTGCGCTACCGGAGAAAGCCGTTTGCGACCGTAAAGATAGAGGCCCAGGAAAATTGCTTCAATAAAGAAGGCGAAACCTTCCATCGAGAAAGGCATGCCAATAATCGGTCCGGCGAACTGCATAAAGCCAGGCCATAATAAGCCTAACTCGAAAGAAAGGACCGTACCGGAGACCGCTCCCACTGCAAAGAGAATAGCGGTAGCCTGCGCCCACTTCTTAGCAAGTTGAATGTAAACCGGGTTTTTGGTACGCAGGTATAATCCCTCGGCGATAATCAGCAGCAGCGGCAGTCCGATACCGATGCTGGCGAAGACAATGTGGAAGGCAAGCGAAGTGCCCATCTGAGCGCGGGCAGCTATAAGGTCACTCATACTAAACCACTTGTTTCTAGGGTTTCTGCAACCCCTTGTTATCCTCGTATACTCGATACAACTAATATACGTTAAAAATATCACAATCTGTTAGTGAAATCCTTAACAAGAGATTAGTATTTATTATTAGTTAATATTTGATTTTATTGGAAAAAAGAAAAACGATAGGAAAAAATTATTAGAAAATCTATTCATTTTGAGGAAAGTAACACCACAAGTTGGTTGTCCCAACGTAGTTGACTTTTAACTTCAAACACTTTTTGTGCTATCTCCTGATACTCAGGAGGCATAAACTCTAGATTAGATTGACTTTTATCTAAGCAGTATAATGGCTTATTGTTGGAAATGTGGTGAGCAAAAAACAGGTTAGTTTCGAGCATGTTAAGAAGTATTGAAATTATCGGTAGTTATTTCTGTGGAGTATAAAATCTGCAATGTCTGATCAATCCAATCAAAAGCCGGTAATTGAGCGCTTGATTAAAACTTTTGGTGAGAAAGAGGTTGTTAAGGACTTCGATGAGGAAGAAGATCTTTACCGGCCTGCTGACCAAAAGGAAGTAGCTCAAAGAACCCTTTTTCTTATTGGAAAGCCAGCAGTCTTACCACTGATTGAAGCGCTTGCCAGTGAGAATATTGAAGTGCGACATTGGGTGGTTAGCACTCTGGGAGACCTGGAAGATGAGCGGATAATTGAGCCGCTTTTGAAATTACTTGAGAATAAAGATGAAGACCTTTATCTCTGCTGGTCTATCCTTCGTATTTTAGGCTCTCTAAAAGATAATCGGGCAGTCGAACCCCTCATTAGAATCTTTGTCAACCAGGATTATCAAAAAATCCGGGGGCAAATAGCCGTTACTTTAGGAAAATTAGGTGATCGGCAAGCAGTAGTGCCACTAATGGAAGCGTTATCCCAGGATCAAGATAACGCGGTTAGAAGATGGTCGGCGCATGCTTTAGGTGATATTGGTGATCCGCGAGCTTTAGAATTACTGTCCACTCTTCTAAATGACCAGGATGCTGAAATACGGTCAACGGCAATTAGTAGCTTGAGCCAGTTAAGCGGTGTAAACAGCTACGACTTAATCGTGCCTTTTTTAACTGATCCTGACTTTAGGGTAAGGGATGTGACTGTTACCGCCCTGGGTGTGCTTGGGGATAAGCGAGCTTGCCCCTTATTAGTAGAATTACTCGAAAGTAAACCAGTTAACCAGGCGGCTATTCTACAAGCCCTATGCAAGCTTGGCTCTGATTGCGCTTATCCTCTACTACTCAAGTTATTCCATGGCGGCTCTAATTATCTGGCTGGAATGGCCGCTTCTTATTTAGGCGAGTTTCGTTTTCCCAACGCGTTTGAACTTCTTATCACTAAAATTAGAAATGGGGATGATTATCTGGAACCTTATGCAGCCATGGCGTTGGGTAAATTAGGAAACGAACGAGCATTTGAGCCACTTGTCCGGGTTTTAAGAGAAGCGCCGGAGCGGATATCTATATATGCAGCCATTGGTCTGGGTTTATCAGGGGATAAACGGGCTTATGAGCCATTGGTTGAGGCTCTTGATTATGGAAGCCCTGATATGCGCTTCAGGGTTATCAAGGCTTTAGGTTGGATCAAAGATCCCAGAAGCTTGCCTGTCTTAGAATACCGGGCTTTACATGATTTCGAGCGAGCAGAAGATGCAGAAGAGGAGTCAGCTTTTATTTGCGATGCTGCTATTGAAGCTATTAAAGAGATTCGGCGTGAAGAGAGAAGCGCAAAGTAGCCTTACAACAAACAATTCGCTCAGAATAACATGTGATAAATGGGACCTTACAACGAGAAAATTAGTATCTAGAACTAATCAGGAGGATATAATAAATTTATTTAACCATGAAATGTTCCAGAATCAATTTTAGGGTTTCTTCAGGTGCTTCCTCTGGCGTCCAGTGACCTACGCCTTCGAGTCCTACCGAACGGAAATAGCCGGAGCAGTATCTTGCAGTTTCCGTCCAAACTTCTTCCTCAAAAGCAAAATCTTGCTTACCGTAAATCAGCAGCACCGGCATCTGGAGAGGCGCAAAATTAGCAGGATTTTCGGCGTAGATAGTAGCGGGATTGCTGCCGTTGCGGTAATAGTTAATGGCGGCTTCAAAGGCTCCCGGCAACGAGAGATTTTCGAGGTATGCCTGGAAGTCTGCCGGGCTGAAAGTGCCGGGCCGGGCGCTATCCACCATCATAAAGCGCAGAAAGCTCCCTAAATCCTGGCCGATGATGCGTTCGGGAATTTCGGAGAACTGGAAGAACCAGATATACCAGCTTTTGTGGATCTGCTCAATATGGCGTAAACCGGCCTGGAAAGCACTCGGATGGGGAATATCCAGCACTACGAAGCGCTTAACCATCTGCGGATAGAAGCTGACAAAGAGCCAGCTAATTGCCCCGCCCCAGTCGTGCGCCACGATATTGGCCGATTGCCAGCCAAATGCATTGTAAAAAGCGCCGATGTCGCTGACCAGGTTTTTCATGCGGTAGTGTTCAACGCCGTTGGGCCGGTCGGAGAGATGGTAGCCACGCAGGTCAGGCGCTACTACCCGGTAACCATGTGCTGCCAGGGCAGGCAGGTGGTAGCGCCATTCGTAGGAGAACTGGGGAAAGCCATGGATTAGCAACACAGGTTCGCCATCCGGCGGGCCTGCCGCTACATAGTGCAGCCTGACATCGCCGTTGTGAACAAACCCCTCGTCCTGCCACCATTGCGCCATGCGCTTTCCTCCTTTTTAGCCGAAAAGGTCAGCCTTATCTTTTTCTACCCGCTTGTTCCAGCTTTCTTCTTCTTTTTCGGCCCATTCATCGAAAGGCATATCGCCGTCCGAAGCGGGGTTGCCGTTACCGTTGTTATTACGGTTGGGAATAGCTCGGATGGCGGGAGGAGGCGCGGGCATCCCGACCTGAATGGCTTTATAGAACTCTTCATCAAAGGGTCGGGTGCGAATTACTACCGGCATGGGCGAAGCGTGACCCAGTAATAGCGCCTGCTGGCGACTATCCAGCGAGGCCAGGACTGTTTTAAGCCCGGCGCTGCCGCTCACCCCGGTAAAGACCGCATCTATGTCGCGCTCATCATTTATCAGGGCCACGATGCGCGTACCGATCTGGGAAAGCACCTCGTTATCTATGCTGCTGGGCCGCTGGTCCACCACCAGGAGGGTCACATAATATTTGCGCATTTCGCGGGCAATCGTGCCGAAGATAGTTTGCCCGGCCACTTCCGGCGTCAGGAATTTGTGAGCCTCTTCTATCGTAATCATCACGCGGCGTGGCTCATCTTCGGCTCGCTGGGTGCGCCGGTAAATTTCGGTCAGTTCGCGGTACTTGCGGTGGATAGTGCGCGTAATAATATTCGCCACCAGCATGTAGCTCAACATATCGTCCGAGCCGCCAAACTGGACTACCACGTGCCGCCCGGAAGCCAGGGCCGCCACCATTTCGTCAACCACCCGCAGGTTTTTAAAATGTTCCTCGACAAAGGGCAGGCGCTGAATCGCTCCCAGCTTGCGTTTGAGGGCATCAATCGAGTTGCGGTTAGCCCCTGTTCGCTCGCAAAACTCCTTGATTTCTTCGCCATCCATATTGAGCAGTTTCGACATCCAGGTATCTTTGAACTCGCCTTGCAGGATATAAGCCGACTCGGCAGCGGTGGCGTTCAACTGCAATTCGTTGCGCAGCAGCAAAATATCGTCTACGTCAATATGGTTCATGCCGATCACAATATCGCCATCCACCTGGGTAGCGCGCGGTTCGCCGCGCCCCCTGTCCCCCGGTCGCCGGTCGCGCACGGCGTAGACCATTACCCGGCTACCACCAAACAGGTCGCGCAAGCCTTTAATCTGCTGGCGGGCGTACTCGCCTTTGGTGGTTCCGCCGTACTCGTTGTGCATATCAAAAACCAGGTTCGAGCAGGTATTGGCTCGGATCAGGCCGGAGAGAATCAGGCGAGTCAGGACGCTTTTACCGGTACCGCTTTTGCCAAAGATGCCGTTGGAGCGCTCCACGAATTTATCGAGATCCAGGCAGACATCAATCTCCATATCGAGCGGTTTGCCTACTGCGAAGACTTTACCGCCCTGCTCGTTGATATTCTCCGCCCCAAAGACCTGCTCGAAATCTCTTTCCTCGGCGATAAAGACCGGGGCGAAGTGGCCTGGTACAGAGCGCACCGGTTTTGGCCCTTCGTCACCTTCCTGGAGGGAAAGGGAAGGCTGGATATGGGCTTCGCCATAGGTGTAGACGCCGTGCAACACCTCGTTCAGCAGCGAGGAAGCGCCGTCTTCCGGGTAAGGCGGGTCGAGCAGCACCGAGTCCGAGGTTGCTCCCAGCGTTACATCGGTCAGCAGGCCAAAGAAGCGGATGCCGTCGCCTTCCAGGGCCACGAACTGCCCGGTCTGAATCTTTTCGAGGGGAGTGAGGGTGCGAATGCGCGCCTGCAAGCCTTTCGAGAGCGAACCGGCTGTCACTACTCCTAAAAATTTCTCAGGCTTTCGCCGCATGTTATCACTGGACATAACTAGGCAACCTCACACTTCTCGACTATTACTTTAAACCGGTCATAATCCTGCTTGAGCAAACGTGCCAGGTAACGTAAGCTATCTACCAGGAAGGGACGCCCCATTTCGGCGCGCGCTCGCGCCGCTCTCCGCAAAATGGCCGCTACCAGTTCTTCCGAGGGAACCTGGGCCGCTTCGATCAGGGTACGCAAGTAGGCCTTTTCGCGCGTAAAGTTAATCAAAGTCTGGTCTGAACAGAGCGTCACACTGTAGTGCAAGGGTGGCGGGTAGTCTGGAAAGACATAGGCGAATTTCTGACTGCTAATATCTGTCGCCGGGCCGGTTTTAGAGGTGCCGAGCACCAGCACGCCGAACTCGGTTTTAAGCAAGCGAGCCAGTTGCGGATTATCGGTGTAGACCTGTTCATCGCTGGCGGGTGGTTGGCCATTGCCACGCGGGGCAGCCCGGCGGCCCGTATCAAGGCCACCCGTTGCGATATGATAAACCGCGCCATAGATTTCGTAGTTACCGGCGCGATCTTTGACGCGCACCAGGCCGCCAAAAGGAGGCGGCTCGTCCAGCCTGTAAGTTTGGGCTACATATCCTGTCAGGCTGGTCTCTACTACTTCCCCTACCAGTAATTCCGAAACGTTATTATTTGAGGTTATTGATTCCATGGTTTCATCAGGTATGCCAAAAGGAGGCCGGGTTGAAAGAAATGCATCTGTCATGAGGGTTGCCTTTGTCAAAACTGCTTGTCGAACACCTGTTTGAAGTAAAAAGCATTATATCATACCGGGAGCGCTAGAAAGAAAACTAATACCTGCATGAGCCTGCATTCTCATGCATGGTTAATCCGCCGCCCGGCTAATTTAATATTCAGTTGACGTAACTATTTGAGCTATCTATTCGTTTGGTATTTAGTGCCACTTTTGTCCAAAATCGGGCTTTGATGTCTGATGTGTTATAATTCAGGGCAACGTGCCCGTCGCTAAATTATCTTCGACAGGCCCACGATTTTAACTGCTTGAAAAACTGTTTTACCAGGAGGTTGTTTTTTTGCCCGCTGCTGCTATCTTACCGGTCTGGCTATCCATACCCGCCCTTGCTTTCATCTTATTAATACCCGGATTCTTGACCTTACATCTGGTGCTCTCCTTTGGAGGCTCCGGGCAAAAAAGCAAAGCTTTAGCTTTTCGTGAAAAAGCTTTCTGGACTCTCTCATTAGGCGTTTTTGAGGCCGGTTGGGTGGCTCTGGTACTGGCCGAGATTGGCATCTTTTCAGCCTGGCTCACCCTGCTAATTCTGGCCCTCTGGTCGCTGCTTGCTCTTGGCTGGCTCTGGCAGCGTGGATGCCGGGGAGCGTGGTGGCGCGAGCAATTCACCTGGCGACCTCGCTTTGACCGCACCTATCTGGACGGATGGCTGCTGGCGGCCCTGATGCTCTTCACGACTGTCCTCTTTTATCTTGCGCCGCACCAAACCCTGGCAGGCTCGCAGGATAGCGGGGTCTACTTCATTACCGGGGCTAATATCGCCCGCACCGGGGCTATCAATATTGATGACCCCCTGCTCAAGATGATCGGCGACACCTCCAAAGATCCCACCTTTAGCGCCAAACCCGGCGATGTCATTCCGCAGTTCGTGCCCGGGATTGCCAAGCAGGAAGACCGCTACGCCTTTGCCAAGTTGCTGCGCCTGCCCGGCTTTTACGTCCGCGATAACTACGATGGTCTTTTCAACGGCACGGTTGTGCCCCAGTTTTTCCATCTCTACCCGGCTTTTCTGGCCGTCGGCTATGGCTTTGACGGTCTTAGCGGCGAAACGCTTGTCACGCCCTTGCTTGGTATCCTGGCGGTCTTCGCGGTTTACCTGACTGCCTGGCGCTTATTTCCCGGCAGGCGCGAACGCTGGATTGCTTTGCTGGCAGGGCTGCTGTTAAGCCTCAATTCCGTTCAGGTCTGGTTCTCCCGGCAATCGCTCTGGGAAATGCTGGGCATGTTGCTGCTCTTCACCGGCATTTACGCTTTTGTCCTGATGCTGCGGCCTGTGCCGGTCGGGCTGACCGAAGCAGGCGACGCTGATGAAGCCACGGTTGAACAGGCTAAAGATAAAAGCGCGGCCATCCTGGGAGCCTTTGGGGCGGGGGTGGCTTTTGGCCTGATTTGCCTGGCTCACGCTCAGTTCCCCTTCCTGATCTGGCCGCTCATCCCATACTTTGTCTGGATGCGCCTGACCCGGCGCTGGGGGGCTGCCCAGTGGTGGCTTTTGATCACCTTTGGCCTGTTGCTTTTCCACGCCGCTATTCATATTCGCCTTTTCTCGATTGCCTATTTCGAGGGTATTTATCACAACAAACTGCGCGACTACCTGGCGATCCTACATTTTATTATTCCACCCGCCGCCGCCGGTTTTATCCTGCTGGTAATTATTGACGCCATGCCAAACCGGGTAAGGGCTTTTGAAGGCTGGGTTAAACGCCGTTGGAAGTACCTTTCGTGGGGTTTGGCCGGGCTGACCCTGCTTTATCTGGTCTACAACTATTTCATCCGGGTTTACGATATTTCGACCGACGGGCAGGGCAACTACCCGCCGCGCTTCTGGAGCCTCAGCAGTTACATTGGCGCTCCGACCACCGAAGGGCCGGAACGCAGCCTGGTTCGCCTGGGCTGGTATTTTTCGCCACTGGGCATGTTGCTGGTATTTTTAGGCTTAACCTGGTTACTGGCTCGCCGTTTGAACGCCCGTACCGGCTTTTTCCTGGTTTTGCTGGCCGGTATGACGGCCATTTTCCTGGACACCAACTACACCCAGGAGCTTTATATTTACAGTCTGCGCCGTTATGTGGTTGCCACTGTCCCGGCCTTCACTATCGTCATTGCCTACGCCCTGCTTGATACTATCCCTTCCGGTTTTGGCTGGTTGGGCCGCCTGCGTCTGCTCAATCGCTTCTCCCGCAGGCAGGTGCTCTATGCCCAGGCGGCAGGCCCGGGCGGCAGCAATATGGCTATGTCAGTAACGCAGCCACTTGAACAAAAACCGGCCCACGCGCCTGATACAAGCGGTCTGGTAACGACCGGAGGCGGGTACTTCTGGGGCAGAATCGCCGGTCTGGCGCTGGCTGCCGGGTTGGTGCTCTTTCTTTTCTGGACCAGTCGCACTGTCTATACCCTGCCCGAATATGGCCCAGGTGATGGCCAGCCCGGTATTATTACCGAATTGAGCGATTTAGCCGGGCGCTTCGGTCCTAAAGATATTCTGCTGTATGCCGGGGACCGCGATGTGGACGGCAAGCTGGCTACGCCTTTGACTTATGCCTTCGGCGTTCCCGGCTTTGTGCTTACAGACGCTCTTAAAAATGACGAGACTGCCGGGATGATTCGGCGCTGGGAGGCCCAGGGTTATCATGTTAAAGCTTTGCTGGGCCCCAACGGAGGCCGCTTCTCGCCTCCCGGTTATGATTTGAAACTGGAAGGCAGCTTCACTCTCAAATTGCGCCAGCTAGAGGAACTGGCGACCCAGAAGCCATACAATGTTCAGATGAATAACCTGAGCTGGACCATTTATGACGTGGAAAAATCGGGTGCTAATCCTACCTTTGCCAGCAGCGCCGGGACAGGCAATCCTTCCGAGGCAAAAGGCTGGAATCTCAAGATCGGCCAGAACGATGACGCGACTCTGATTGAGGGCTTCTACGGAGTAGAGCAGGACCCGAATGGCGCTCAATACCGCTGGACAGCTTTGAACGGCGTGATGCGCATGCCCTGTATGGCTCCTGAAGGTGGTAGCGGCAAAATTTCCGTAACCCTGGCAGGCGGGGTGCGCCCTGCCGGTAAGCCGCTACCCCAGGTGAAAATCTATGTGAGCAATTACCGATACAGCACCGACAAACGGTTGCTGCTTGGCACTGCCACCCTCAAGCCGGAAGCCCAGACCTTTACCTTTGATCTGCCGGCCGGAGCGCCCGCTCTTTCTTGCGCCAGAGCCGAGACCGGTGGCTCGACCAATTCCCTGATTCTCTGGCTGGACGGCCAACCCGGCGCGGTATTCGTCCCGGCTAAGAGTGGTATCAGTCTTGACCCGCGCCAGTTGAGCTTTAAGGTCTATGGCCTTAATTTGACCTCGCGCTAGCCGGTGGCCGGATAGACCAGGAGAGTGGAGAATGGCAGAAGCGAAGATCAGTAATAAACGGAACCGCCCTGTCCTGCCGGGGCGCCAATTGTTACTGGCGGGAGGGGCGCTAGGAGCAATTGGTTATGGCGTGTGGCAGGCCGGGCGCGTTCGCTTCAATCCAAAAATCAACGGTAAGCTTCAGTTTGAAGGATTGCTGGAACAGGTTGAAGTTATCCGAGACCGCATGGGTGTGCCTCATATTTTCGCCGGTAACCAATCCGACCTCTTTTTCGCCCAGGGCTTTGTGCAGGCTCAGGACCGCTTCTGGCAACTGGAATTGCAACGTCGCCTGGCGGCGGGTAGATTAGCCGAAATCTTTGGCCCGGCAGCCCTCGAAGCTGACCGCTTTCTGCGCCGAGTCGAGCTTTACCGGCAGGCCGAAAAGAGCTACAACTGGATTTTGCAGCACGAAGATGCTTCCCCGCTCCAGCGCTTTGCGGAGGGTGTTAACGCTTTCCTGGCCTTGAATAAGCTGCCGCTTGAAGTTACCCTCTTACGCTACAAACCCGAACCGTGGACCCCTGTCGATTCGCTTGGCTGGTCCAACGTAATGACCTTCGGCCAGTCCAGCAACTTCTGGACTGAACTTGCCCGAGCTGAAGTAGTCCGGGCTGCCGGGCCGGAACTGGCCGCCAAGCTCGAACCCTGGCCGCAACCCGGCCATCCTTTAACCGTGCCCCCTGAAGCGAACTATGAGGGAGTAGATTTCGAGACAATTCTGGCAGAGTATTCCAGGCTGGTAGATTTGCTGGGACTGTTACGGCAGGGTGGTGGCAGCAATAACTGGGTGGTGGACGGCTCAAAAAGCGTAACGGGCAAGCCCCTTCTGTCCAACGACCCGCACCCGGCCCTGCAAATGCCCGGCGTTTTCTACGCTATGCACCTCGACGCGCCCGGCTATAGCGCAACCGGTGCGACTGTCCCGGGTCTGCCCGGTGTTATCATCGGCCATAACGGGCGCATCGCCTGGGGTTTCACCAATACAATGGCTGATTTTCAGGACGCTTTTATCGAAAAGACTGACCCGCTTGACCCCCGGCGCTACCTGTACAAAGGCGAGTGGCTGGAATTTGAAAGCCATATTGAGGAAATCCGGGTAAAGGGCGCTTCTACTGTCCGGCAAGAGCAGTTCCGCTCGGTGCATGGTCCTATCATCAGCGAGTTTTCGACCGGAGGCTCGGTTGCGGCGGATGGTGGCAGCGTGCAGGGCGCCCCGGTAGCCATGCGCTGGTCGGTTTACGACCAGCCTTTTTCGCTGGAAGGTCTACTGGCAGTGGGTCGCGCCACTAACTGGCAAGAATTCCGGGCTGCTCTTAAGCGCTGTCCCTTCCCGTCCTTGAATTTCGTCTACGCTGATACTGAAGGCAATATTGGCTACCAGTTCACTGGCCTGATACCCATCCGAGCGCAAGGCCTGGGCCTTTTGCCCGTTCCCGGCCACAGCGGAGAGTACGACTGGACCGGCTACATTCCGTTTGAAGAGCTACCCGGCAGCTATAACCCGGCCAGCCATTTTCTACTGACGGCTAATAACCGGATAGAAAGCAAAAATTATCCTTACCACCTGAGCGCCGATTATGCAAACGGTGCGCGTGCCGAGCGTATCCGCCAGCTATTAACCGAGAAAGAGAAACTTTCGGTGGCCGATTTTGAACGGATGCAGGCTGACCTGCTCAGCATTAACGGTTTGCGCTTTGCCCGCTTGCTTGTTGACCTGGAATTTAGCGATGCTTTTGAACGGCGGGCCCAGGCTCTCCTGACTACCTGGGATGGCCGGTTGACGGCGGAAAGTGTAGCGGGCTGTATTTATGAAGTGATGCTTGGCAAACTTTTGCGCCTGGTTTTGGAACCACAGTTAGGCCGGGTCGCTACCAATCATTACCTGGGGGTCCTGGAAGGGGGTTTTTCGGCCATGACCTCGCTTTACAGCCTGGCCGGGCCGCACTTTATGTCCTATATCGAAAAGGACGATAAATCTATCTTGCCGGAAGGGCTGACCTGGGAAGAGGCTCTGCGGCAGGCCCTTAAAGAAGCAGTCAGGTGGTTGCGCCAGGAACTTGGCGATGATGTACGGGGATGGGAATGGGGTAAAATCCATACCATAACTTTTAGTCACTTCCTGGGGATTAAGCCGCCTCTCGACCGTGTTTTCAACCGGGGGCCATACCCGGCAGGCGGCGACTCCGATACTATTTTCCAGACTGCCTATGCTTTCAAACCCGACCAGTATACGGTCAATGGCGGTACGCCGGCCTGGCGCATGATTGTAGACCTGGCAGACCCGGATAATTCAAAGTGGGGTATTACAGGAGGGCAGAACGGTTCCCCCTTCAATGCTCACTACAGCGATATGATTGAGCCCTGGCTGAGGGTCGAATTTTTCCCGATGCCTTTTAGTCGCCATAAACTGACTCCGAATCTTATTGCAGGGGTTTTATTACTGGAGAAAAAAGGGTAAAATCAGGTTGATTTATAAGTAGCAGGACAAGCCGAGGCTTGACTAAGGTGGTAGCTATCATATAGACTCCGCTGTGCGCTTGTGCAGGTCCGGCGCATATTTTTATTCTGGTAGCCCTTCTCAGCATAACGTGAAAGATAAGTGATTTAGATTGATGGATACTGACAGACCGCAGGGGAAGACAAATACCGCAACCGGCCAGAACGAGCCTTATAGCGGGCAGGCTTTAGAAGCCGGAACCGCCGCAGCCGAGGAAAGCGCTAAAACGAACACAGATAATATTTTCCTGACGGTGGTTATTCCGGCCTATAACGAACAGGTCCGGTTATCTGAAACCTTACACCGAGTTCTAAGCTGGCTGGAAGAACAATCTTTCACCTCTGAAGTGCTGGTAGTGGATGATGGCAGTGAGGATGCCACTGCCTCTGTCGTTCAGAAGATTATTAACGAGCGCGAACTTGCTGAAAAGAATGGCACAACCGCCCTTTGCCGCCTGCGCCTGATAATCAACGATCACCGCGGCAAGGGATACGCGGTCCGTACCGGTATGCTGGAGGGTCGCGGTCGCTATATCCTTTTCTCGGATGCCGATCTTTCTACACCCATCAGCGAAGCCTCCAAGCTACTGGCCTGGTTTGATCAGGGTTACCAGGTGGCGATTGGCAGCCGCGAGGGTAAAGATGCCCACCGTTACAACGAACCGGGCTACCGGCATTTTATGGGCCGGGTTTTTAACCTGCTGGTACGGATGGTCACTTTCAGTCCTTTCCAGGATACGCAATGCGGTTTTAAAGCTTTTACCCGTGAAGCCGCCCGGGATATTTTTAAGGGCGTCCAGCTTTACGGCGAAAATAGCCACAAAGTGACGGGCGCGATGGTCACAGGTTTTGACGTGGAAGTCCTTTTCCTGGCTTCCAAACGGGGCTATCGTGTACGCGAAGTGCCGGTACAGTGGTATCACGTTGAGGGCAGCAAAGTCAGCCCGCTAAAAGATTCGGTCCGCAACGCCCTGGATGTCTTGAAAGTAAGAGTAAATGACCTGCGCGGCCTGTATAGGAAAAAAAGCTAATTACACTTTAGCGCATGCAGGCAGCCCGATTTAACGGGGGTTGGTAGGGCGTACCCTACACGGGGGAGTTGGGGGTGGCCCCTAATTTTACCTCCCCTTACCTTAACAACCGCGCATATATGCGCGGTTATATCAGGACTTGCTCAAGTATAAAATCTATAATATAATACAACTAGCTAACTAAACAAGAATAGAAGGTTAGCCGGAAAGAGAAGAAAACGATGGCGGAAGAAAATAACAGTAATGAAAAGAGTAATAAGCCCGGCGAACGCATTTTAGTAAGCGTGGCCTGGCCCTATGCGAACGGTCCCTTTCACGCCGGGCACGTCAGCGGTGTCTATTTACCGGCGGATATTTTCGCGCGTTTCAAACGCGCCCAGGGTAAAGATGTTTTGATGGTCAGCGGCAGCGACTCGCACGGTACGCCGATTACCATCAAGGCCGAACAGGAAGGGGTTTCCCCGCTGGATATTGTCAACCGTTACCACGCTTCTTTCTTAAAGACCTTTGAAGCGCTCGGTATCGAGTTCGATTTATTTACCAAAACTTACACTGAAAATCACTACGCCATCACCCAGGATATGTTCTTAAAGCTGTTGCAAAACGGCTATATCTATAAAGAAAAGATGACCGGCAGCTATAGCGAAAAGCAGGGGCGCTTCTTGCCCGATCGCTATGTAGAAGGGGTTTGCCCGGTTTGCGGTAATCCTAAAGCGCGTGGCGATCAATGCGACAACTGCGGCACTCTACTTGACCCGGAGCAACTGGGAAACCCGCACAGCCGCGAGGACGGCAGCCCGATTACTTTCCGCGAAACCGAGCATTACTTCCTCGATCTGGGCAAATTGCAACCGGCCCTCGAAAGCTGGATTAATGGCCAGGATCGCTCCTACTGGCGCGATAATACCGTAGCCTATACCAGAAACTGGCTGGAACGCGGTCTACACGGTCGCGCCATCACCCGCGACCTGGAATGGGGCGTACCTGTCCCGGTGGAAGACCCCGCTTTTAAGGACAAACGCATCTACGTCTGGTTTGATGCCGTAATCGGTTACTATTCGGCCAGTCACGAGTGGGCGCAGCGCCTGGGCGAACCGGATGCCTGGAAGAAGTGGTGGGTACTGGACCAGGACGGCGAAGCCCCGGCCCTCGGTTACTATTTCCTGGGCAAGGATAATATTACTTTCCATACTATTATCTGGCCCTCGATCCTACTGGGCTACGGTGGGCTGGCCCTGCCCTACGATGTGCCGGCCTCCGAATTTTTGAACCTGGAAGGCGAGAAGATGAGCACCAGTCAGAACTGGGCGCTCTGGCTGCCTGATATCGAAGAGCGCTACCAGCCCGACCAGTTGCGCTACTACATGACCGCTATTGCCCCCGAAACCCGCGATAGCAACTGGAGCTGGACCGATTTCGTCAGCCGCATCAATAATGAACTGGTAGGCACTTACGGCAACCTGGTCAACCGGGTGCTGACCAATGTCTACAAGAATTATGACGGAAAAGTCCCTCAGCCGGGCGAACTGGATGATAGCGACCGCGCCTTGCTGGCGGAACGTGATGCCGCTTTCGCTCGCGTGACCGAAATGCTGGAAGGTGTTCACCTGCGCGACGCTCTCAAAGAAGCCCTGGCCCTGGCCAGCGCAGCCAACCGCTATCTGGATGAGAAATCGCCCTGGAAGGTCATCAAGACCGATAAGGCTGCCGCCGGAACGACCTTCTGGGTGGCGTTGCAGGTAATCAACACTCTCAAGGTGCTGACTTACCCCTTCCTGCCATTCTCAGCCGAGAAGCTCAACACTCTGCTGGGCTTCCAGGGAGCGCTGGATGAGTCGTCCAGCTATAGCGGGCGCACCTCGCAGGGTGTGTTCGCCACCTGGCCGACTGCCACCTGGGCCATCGAGGAAGTTCCAGCCGGACAAGCCCTGAGCAAGCCCGAAATTCTCTTCAACAAGCTCGATGAAAAAGTGGGCGAGGAGGAAAAAGAGCGCCTCTTAGCCAACCGACGCTAGTTTTTAGCGGCTGGAAACTCTAGAATAGTCATTCACAAAAACGCCAGATCGATCTGGCGTTTTTGTGAATGACTATCTAACCCTTATTTCACCAGACTAAATTCCTAATAAACATTAATCAACCGAACATTGATTCTTCTCTACAAATGTCTGATAATACTTCTACTGCTGTACCAATAAGTTAGTAAGGAACCATGATGTTGTGGCATAAAAAGAGAAGCCCTGTTCGCGGTAGGAGAGGCCTGGCTAAAAAGCTTGCTTTCTTACTCCCGGCGCTGATCGTCTTATCAATTTTTCTGGCCGCCTGCGGTAGCGAGACAGTCTCGCTCTCTATTCCTACCGCCCAGTCCGGCGCGGCGCTGGTGCCCACCGGCCCTACTTCTACCGCTCAACCCACCACCGTACCGGCCACGCCTACCGCTAATCCTGCTACCGGCCCTATCCCGACCGTGACGCCACAACCGACTGCTACACCTGAACCTCCCACCGCTGCGCCTGCGCCGACCAGCACGCCTGAACCGGAGGAGACGCCTGCCGCAAGCCCGGCTGCGACCGCTGCTCCACCAACCATCAGCGCTGTTCCCGGTCCGATTGATGGCGCTGCCGAACTGAAGGTAATCAAGGCCGCTTACGATGCTATCAACAAACACTTTTATAAGCAGCCAGACACCGCCGCGATTGCTCAGAAAGCCCTGGAACAAGCCGCTAGTACTCTGGGGGTAAGCCCGCCCGGTCCGCAGCAGTGGAGTGACGCGACTACTAACTGGAAATTGTTTGAACAGCAGTTTAATAAGCTGATAGCCGCTTCTAAAACGCAGTTGCCGCGCGGCCAACTGGCTCACCAGGTTGTGGATGCGATGGCCCATGCTACCGGCGATTTGCACACCTACTTTCTGGATGAAAAGCGTACCGACATCATTAATCGCATGGCGCGGGGCGATAACAGCACACTCGGTTTTGGAGCGTTCTACATACTTTATCAAAACGGGTATTATGTGCAGCGCCTGACTACAGGCAGCCCGGCGGACCTGGCAGGCGTCAAAGTAGGCGATAAACTGTTACAGTTTGATGGCGTGGCGGCCAGCCAGGATGCTATCAACCGTATGACCAACGCCCAGGAAGGCAAAAGCTACAGCTTTGTCTTTCAGCGTCCGGGGGTTGCCAGCCTCGTGAAGCTTAACCTGGAATTTAAGCGGTACAATGTCCCGACTATCGAATGGCATATGGTCGGCAATCATATCGGCTTCATCACGATCAATGCCTTTCACCAGGACGTAGCTACACGCCTGGATGAAACGATTGCGGCAGCGAAGGTCCAGGGCGCCGATAGCCTGGTAGTAGACCTGCGTTATAATGGTGGTGGCTACAACTTTGATAAAGTAGCCGGGCGCTTTGTAAAGGATGGTGAAGACCTCGGTACTTTCACTAACCGGCGCGGTACCAGCCAGCTAAAAGCGCATTCCGATGGTAAGCAGGTAGACCCTCCTTTACCCCTGGTGGTCTTGATTGACCGCAATAGCGCTTCCGCCAGTGAAGTATTTAGCCTGGCGGTCCGCGATTATAAGGCCGGTACCTTGATCGGTGGTAAATCCGCCGGGGCGATAGGCACTGTTCAATACTGGCCGCTCGGCGACGGTACCATGCTGGGCGTTACTGCTTCGGAATATGAGACGGCTAAAGGCGAGAAACTGAACGGTATCGGCGTTATGCCTGATATCCAGGTTACTCGTTCTACCGCTGATATTCTGGCCGGGCGCGACCCGCAACTGGATGCGGCAGTGAAGCTTTTGGAGAGCAAGGCCAAAACCGGTCCATAGCCCCACAGTAAGTTAGACAGTCAAGAATTAAACGGAAAAGACAGGTGCATCCAAGATTTCCAGCTTTTGACTATAAAAATCCCCGGGTCTTGATGGAACGCTTGCGGAGCGAATTACCCGAAACCCATCGCACCGCCCTTAACCTCGTACTTGAGCAGACCACCTCCCCGCTATATCTGGTTGGCGGGATTGTGCGCGATTTGCTGCTGACCCGCGAGAACTTCGACCTGGATTTCGTGTGCCTGGAATATGCCGGTCAGGTTGCTACCCGCCTGCTGCCCACTTTTGAAGCCACATTTGCGCCCGAAACTGTCAACCTGACCATCCACGAGGCTTTCGGGACAGCTACCATTAATATAGGGCAGGTTGTACATCTCGACTTTGCCACGGCTCGCCTCGAAACCTACGCCCATCCTGCCGCTTTGCCAACTGTCCATTTTCCGGCTTCCCTGCTGGAAGACATGCAGCGCCGCGATTTTACTATCAATAGCCTGGCGCTTTCTCCTGAGAGCGGTCTTTACGACCCTTTTAAGGGTCTGGAGGATTTGCAGGATGGCTGGTTGAGGGTTTTGCATCCGACCAGTTTCCAGGACGACCCTACCCGGATGGTACGAGGAGTGCGCTTTGCCGCCCGCTTCGGCTACCGCTTTGAACCGGAAACCGAGCGCCTTCTGGAAGAGGCTTTGCGTGAGGGTTATTTTGACTTACTTTCCGCCGAACGCAAGCGCAACGAATTGAGGTTAATCCTGAAGGAGTTGCGACCCGAAAAAGGGCTTGCCCTGCTCAAACACTACGGCTTGCTGTCAGCTATCCATCCCCTGTTGCGCTGGGATAGTTCGCAGGAGGAGGCTTTTGCTCGCCTGCCGGCTAACCTGGATTACCGGGTGCAACCCTACCAGTATTTAGCGGCCCTGCTTTATAACAGTGGCGCGAATTATGCCAGGAAGGTGCTACAAGCTTTACGTTTTGCCGGTCTGGAAGCAGATGTGCCGCTGGAAGTGGCAACCCTCTGGGAACAGGTACGGCCTCAACTACAGTTCAGTTTGAAAAATAGCCAGCTTTATGACCTCTTGCACGGTTACAGAACCGAGGCGCTGCGGGTTTTTGAAGCTTTATTGACCGATCCGGCTCAAATTACGCTGGTACGACGTTACCGGGAAGAATTAGGGCACCGCCTGCCGGTCCTGAACGGCGATTTTTTGATAAAACTGGGTATACCGCGTGGGCCGCGTATCGGCGCTTTACTAGCTGAGTTGCGCAGAGCCACGCTGGATGGAGAAATCTCAGGGGAAGAAGAGGAAGCCGCTTTTCTCAGGAGGCAATCCGGGCTGGAATAAGTCTTTTACCAGGGGGCAACCCAGGCAATCAAGAGGAGTTCTCAGGGCCCTCCTGTGCGGGGTAGTAGAGGTATCCCCTACTCTCACCTTCTATGAAGCTTACAAACTACTTTGCAAGCTTCATAGACTTGTCCTTTCAGGGTTTGACGCTGGCGCTCCTGACCTCTATAATTGGAACGTTATCAAAATTTGAGATTGACCTGTGGATCACCTGTATGCGGCGCGGACAACTCAATTACTGATTTTAGACCTAATTAGTTTTAATCCATAACCAGGATACTTTGACAGAACTAAGACGCAAACCCGAAGTAGATTACTATAAAGTGCTTCAAGTTGACTCCGATGCTGAACCGGAGGTAATTGAAGCCGCTTATCGCGCCCTTTCCAAGAAATACCACCCTGACGTGAACCGGGCGCCGGACGCCATGGATCGTATGGCGCAAATTAACTCGGCTTATAATATTCTGAGCGACCCTAGTAAACGGCGTGATTATAACTACCTGCGGAGCGGCACTGTCCGACCGGCAGTTTCCTCTCCGCGCGCAACTTCCACGACATCGGCTTCGGCTACGCCCGTTTACCAGTCCAGCAAGAAACCGGCAGGGACGACTGCCGCCTCATCTTCAAGTTTTAACCCGTCTACCCAGCAGGCCGCTCCAAAACCGCCGCCAAAACCGGCCGGTGCCGCTAACAATAATTCGTTCCGGCCCCAGGGGAATCCCACGGTCGGTTCAGCCGAGACCAATACCGTACCATCCAGTTCGACCCGCGTCAGTTCCGGCCCTAACTTTTACGAAAGCAAGCCGCGTAAGTCCCGCGCCGGGTTATGGCTCTTAACTTTCTTTACCATCGCGGTTCTGGCCGTAGGCGCGGTGCTCGGTAGCGAACTTTTCTTTGGCAATCCCTTAAAGACTAATTTTCTAAAACAGGCTAATTCCTCGCCGGTTTCGGTTACGCCTGCCCGTAGCGTTGGGCCTACTCTGGCCGCGACTACGCCGCAACCTGCTGAGCCTACCAACCGGGAGCAGGTAACTGCCTACCTGAACAATCCTGACCTCTACCAGGGGCGCGTAACCGATGCCGGTCTGACCTCGCCTGATGTCTTGCAATTGCGCTTGAAACTGGCCGGGAATGGCGCGGTACTGAACTCGGATAGCCCGGCTAGCGGACGCCCTCAGGATGACCTGGATGTTTTGCGCCAGTCGGAAGCGACTGCCTATAACCTGGTCTATACCCTTTTCGGGCGCTTTGCCGACCTCAATCGTATTAACCTGGTCCTGACCGACCCGAAAGATAAAGTGGTCTACCGGGCCGATGTACCTCGTTCCGGCGCTTACGCTTTCTATTCCTGGCACAACGATCTCAATCCCGGTGATCCTGCCGACGCCATGAAAGCGGCTCGCCAGGATCATATTTTGCAGCATTATGGCACAACCCTGGACGATAATACTCGTGCCCACATTAACGCTCCCAGCGACGCTAATTTACAGGCGGAACTGCAAAACACAGGCCTTTCGGCTTTTTCAGTCACTAACAGCACTATTCTGTCCGTCAACTATTTTCAGGTACGTAACCAGGCAGAGACGGCGGTTGATTTTGCCCGGATTATTTACACTCTTTACACTCGCTTCCCGTCGCTTGACCGCCTGCAAATTACCGCTTCTTCCGCTCCTGATAAACCGGTTAAAGTGATAGACCGGCAGCTTTTCAACCAGATAGGGACTGATGATTGGGCGCACGCCGCTTACGGCAGCGCCGCTACCGGCGGAGATCGCATCGCTCAAACTCTGGTTGCCGCCCTGCCCGGCAGTGTCAACGATCTTAAAGTGCCATCCATTAGCGTTCAGAATAAATTCAAGACCCCTGTTCAGATTGGCGACTGGGCCGTTGTAACCGAGAACGTGGACCGTTATGATAGCCTGGCTCTGGAGGGACAACGCTTTAACGCCGGCAAGGATCGCCAGTACCTGGTGGTACGTGTGGCTCTGAGAAATATGTCTGATAGTCGCATGTGGTTGTTCCCCGGAGATGGGATGCTGCTGGTAGATACTCGCGGTTCCTCCTATACGGCAGACCCTACCGCTACCCTTCTATATGTTTTGAAAACGCCGCCCTCGACCGACCCACCGCCAGGTCCTCTGGATGCCGGTAAGCAGGGCGCCGTCTATGTGGTCTTTAATGTCCCGTCCAACACCAATCTCTCGACCCTACGGCTGCAATTTACCAGCAGCGACAAGCGCGGGTTACTGGAACTCTCGTAATAAAAGAGCCGGTTTGAGTTTTTCAGACCGGCTTTTTTATTATGAGTCTCAGTGAATGCTTTTTTCACAGGATAGGCAGGTTTTAGTTAAAAAACACCTGTTCATGCTGAGTATCCTTTTATCTTGTTAATAGTTTGTGCTTATCAAGAGATTACTCTTAAATAGTGCGCCCAGTAGCCCTGGCAAGGTCCATACTGGCTTGCCAGCTTTTTTAGCTGGTCGGCTGTAACGGCCTGACCGCGCCCGTAGATACGCGCTGCCGCTTCGTAAATCCTCTTTTCGCTGGAACTGGTCGGCGCTTTTTCCATCCGGCCCAGGCCCCGCAACATAATGAAGTTAGCCGACCAATCCCCTATACCGTGAATACTTTTTAGCCATGCCTCTACCTCGTCATAAGGGCCGTGCCGCAGAAAAGCTTCATCGACATTACTGAAGGCTTCCGCTACAGCCTGTAGGCCAATTGCTTTCGGCTCGTGATGAATTACAAAGGTCAGGCCATCTACGCCCAGTTTAGCCACCTGTTTTGCATCAGGAAAAGCACTGTAAAAAGTGCCATTCACTTCTATGCAGTTTTTGAAATAATCGCTTAAGGCCCGTTTCATTTTGGAAGAGACAGCCATCATATTACGTTGCGAAATGATTGCCCAGCAGGCATTTTCAAAGGGCGTGACGAATTTTACCTGGTGGTAGCCGTAAAGCTCTTTTATGACCGGCTCAAAATAGGGATCGTGGGAGGCTATTTCATAAAAAGGGTTTAAATCATCGTCCAGGCTCAGGTGAAAGCGAATGCGCTCTTCCGCTGCCGCCTGTAGTTCTGGCGTTACAGGTTTATCCGCGAAGAGAGTATAAGCCAGTTCCGGTGCTTGCAGGCTGCCCTTTGACTCGATCTGGAAGGCGATAGTCTGGCCGTTTATCCGTACCGCTTTGGTCAGCACTCCTTTCACCAGGGTTTGTTCGTTCTGAGTGGGAGCAAACATCTCTAAAAATTCGAGGGTTCTATCAAAGCTGTAGGGCGCTTTTGGTTTCAGCAGACCTTTAGCAGAGTATTCCATTAAATTTATTAGCTTTCCTTTTTAACTTTTGCTCCCGCGCCGCCCGCGGCGCGGGTAAATGGCAAGAAAGGCGCGGGGCAACCAGTTGATCACCCCGCGAAGTTTGTGGCAAGGGGATTACCCCTTGTAACCCACTTTACATTACCGGACTGGTTCTTCCAACATGGTTAGAATATGGCCGTCCGGCGATTTTACCGAGAAGATTTTGCCGAAAGGCATCTGTACGACCGGAGTAGCCTCCACGCCGTTAGCTACTATTTTAGCTCTTTCCGCCTCAATGTCCGCTACTTTGAAATAGATTGCTATTTCACCTGCCGGGCGGGACTGAGGCCCTCCCAGCGCCAGGCCGTAGCTAATACCGCCCTCCGGCGAAATGAACTGGCGGAAGTTCGTTTCGTCGCCTTGAGGAAAATGAGTCAGGCCCAGCTTGCCGGCAAAAAGTTCCTGCGAAGCGTCCAGGTCAGACACGTAGAAGACTACAAAATCAAGGGCGATAGCGCTAGTTTTAGTTTCAGCAGTCATGGAATTGCTCCTTTCAGATTGCTCAGTTTTATTTATGTTATCGAGTGTTCGATGACATAAGCTTACCGCAACCCTGTGACAACATTATGTCAGGAGCGAAACGACCTTTTCGTGATTTTGCAAAATTCGATGCGCTTCACTTACCAGCACTTTGCGTAGCGCGTCTGGCTCCAGCACTTTCATCTGGCTACCCCAGCCGAGCAACCAGTTCAGAACTTCCTGTTCTTGCTGGTATTGTAACGTTACCAGCAGTCCCTCCGGTGTTTCCTCTTCCCCGGTAACGAAGAAAAAGCGGCTCTCTCGCACCCAGCGAGTTATTTGCGGACTGAAAAGCACTTTTGCCGTGATAGGGCGGTTTTGCCTGATATCACGCCGGGCTACCTTAAAATCATCAGGCCGCTCGAAAGTTTCGCTTAACATGTCGAGGTTTTCGATCCGCTCTAACTTAAAATTACGCACGGCCTGGCGCAGATGGCAATAACCCGTCATATACCACGAGCCGTTGACGTAAACCAGCCCGTAGGGGTTGACTTCTCTTCTAATTGCGCCGTTCTTACCGGCGCTGCGGTGACGAGGGTAGTAGTCAAATGTGACGGATTTGCGCTCGATTACGGCCCGGCGTAGGTCCTGAAGCAGGGGCAGGTTTCCGGCAGGATGAGCAATCAGCTTTACCCCGGCTTTAATCTGGGCCACCTCTTCCCGGACCGTTTGTGGCAGCACCCCTTCTATTTTCAGGGTGGCGTTTTCGGCGGCGGCCCGGTACTGCCTGTCAAAATTCTGGGCCACGTATTCCCCGCCTAGCAGTAGCATCATGGCTTCTGCTGTGCTAAAACTGAGCGGCGGCAGAAAATAACCTTCCAGGATAGAGTAACCTTTACCCGGCGTGGATATTACCGGCACTCCGGCCTCACATAAAGCCTGCACGTCGCGATAAATTGTTCTGACGCTCGTTTCAAACATAGCAGCCAGGTCTTCGGCCCGTACCGTGCCGCTACTCTGTAGTTTCAGGACAATTGCCATCAGGCGGTCAGTTTTGTTCATCTCAATACCATTTTTTTGCTAACAAGCCTCACATATAATGGCGTAGTGTACTCCCAGAACGTGGGTTAAGACAACAATTGCTGCATTTGCGGGTGAACCTTTCAGTTTTAAGGCTCGCTCCAACTCCTGGGGATCTAGGGGAGAGCCGCGCTTTTTGACCGTTACCCGGCCTATCTTTAGCTCGTTCAGGCGGCGGCTCAGTTTTTTCAGGTTGAAAGGCATACTCTCAATCACCCGGAAGGCGCGGGCGAAGGGCGTAGCGACAAATTCTACCGAAGTCAGAAAGGCGATATTCTCGTCCAGTTTACTAGCGTTAAGACTGGCTGCCAGTTCTTCCACCACTCCGGCTCGAATAACCGCGCCGTCCGGTTCGTACAGGTAAGCCTGTGGTTCTACAAGGCCGATCTCGGGCCTTTCATGGGCGGCGGTCAGGCTATGACGTTCTGGCAGCAGGGTGGCGCGGCGGGTAACCGGTTTTCCCGCTTCCTCTGATCGCAAGCGACCAAACCACAGTACCGCCTCTTTTACGTCGCCGTTCTCGGAAATAATCTCTACCTCGCAGTCATAATCGCTCAATTCGGCATAGTTGACACCCGGCGCGATTTTTACGCCGATATTCGGAACCAGCGGCAGCCATTTTTTAATAATCGAAAGAGGAGGAGCATAATCTTCTACCGAAAAAATACGCCTGCCTTCGGCGGTGCGCCTGGCCGGGTCGAAGAAAAGCGCGTCATATGATGCTACGTCAAGATCTGTAATATCGGCTTCCAGCGTGTCGAAATTATGTGAGATACCGTAAGCGGCGGCATTAGCCCTGGCGAACAGGAGGCGAGCCGAGTCGAGGTCCACACCTGTGACCTTTTGATAGTAGGCCAGTCCCAGGCTATCGCCACCAATACCGCAACCCAGGTCGGCAATGCGGCTACCGGGTGGAAAGTTTTGGGTGTAGCGTTCGGCCCGGTAGGTAGAGATAGCTTCGCTACTGGATTGTTCCAGCCCGGTTTTAGTGAAGAACATCTCTGAGGCGCGGCTAAACTTGTTCTGCTGCGCGGCGCGTACCCGGGCTGTGGCAACTTCCAGCAACCCTGCCGCTTCTTCCGGGCTGAAACGGCGGCGCAGGCGGCTAACAGTTGCCAGACGGGCGCTTTCAGTCAGGTCACCGGGGTCAGCGGTCAGTTCATGCAGGGTGGCGCGTCCTTCGGTAGAAAGCAGAAATGTGGCAATCTCAAGATTCATCATTACCCAAAAATAAAACCGGTAAAAAATGACCGCGTTATAAGAAGCGCGGCCACTTTTAAGTTATTTCGAGCTGCTTTTACAGCGGTTTATCCAGCCAGTTCTGTAAACCCCTGGCTACCTCAAAGGGATCGTTGATCAGAGAGGTAGCGGCGAAGAGGTTAAGCGCGCCAATATCATTGGAACGCGCCATAGGGTCGCCTCGTTCTACCAGCCTGATAATGACCGGGAACTCGTTCCAATCCTCACCGGCAGGTGGGGGCGCGATAGGCGGCAGGTAGGCTCCTACATCGAAAGCGCAGGCTCCTACACTCTTATAGAAAGCCAGGGCATTGTAGAGCCCAACCGCCAGTTCGGGAGACCATAAATCGCTAATTAACCAGATTTCGCGTTCGGCTACAGGAGTAAGCGAGGCCAACGCTACCACCCGGTCGGCTACATCTACGGTCAAACCGAGGGCGCGGTGAACCTGTACCAGGTCGTTAAAGTAATTGCGGCGGTGCAGGCGGCGGTACTCGATGGCATCCCGGCGCAGGCGTTCAATTTTACCGTAGTGCTGCTGGCGCGTAACGGTCATCTGGGCGTGGCCGTGAATGATACTGGCGCCTGCCCGGAAAAGGCAATTCCACATAAAGAAGAAGTAACGTGCTCCGGCATCCTCCTCCCGCACCTTCTCTGCCCATTCGCGAGCCGTCATCAGGTAATCCACCACCTGTTCAGCGTTAAAGTGCAGCGGGTGGTATTCGTTGAAAATCACCACGCTATGCCAGGTATCAAATTTGGCGATATTGGCGGCTGTTATACAATGGGTTCCCTCTAAACGCCCAAAAATATCTTCAGAGGTGCCTTCCAGCGGATTGGCAAAAGGGTCATATTTTCGTTCGGCGGCGATTAACTCTTCCAGGGGGCCGCTGATGACGGGTTGAGGACGGCGGGCGCGTAGCTGGTTAAAGATAGCGGTATCGAAAGTAATCTTGTTATTGATTTTGATCGGTTTTTGTTTTTCAACCGCTTCTACCGAACCAAAGTAACGCTCGCAGTAGGCCCGCATGCCGGGGGGAACAGTTATTCTGGATTGAGCTACATCGTAGTTGAAAATTCGGTCAAATAACTGGCGCTCATCTTTTGCCAGTTGGTTTATAAGTTGCGGTAACTGGTAAACAGAGTTCGACAAAATTTCTCCTTATACTTGGCCCTCTTGATGGAACTTCAGGGCATCATGATAAAGCCTGACATACTGAGCAGCCGAAGCGCGCCAGCTATAATCGGCAGTCATATCGCGCCACATAAGCTTGCGCCATACTTCGGGATATTTGTAAGTTTCTAATGCGCGCACAATTGCGCCATAGAGCAGCATCGAGTCGTAATCGGTAAAAGTGAAACCGTTGCCGGTATTAGTGCGTGGATTGAAATCTTTGACGGTATCAGCCAGCCCGCCGGTCTGGCGTACTACCGGAATCGAGCCGTAGCGCATGGCAATCATCTGGCCCAGACCGCAGGGTTCCGAGCGAGAGGGCATCAAAAAGATGTCGCTGCCGCCATAAATCTTTTGAGCAATAGGCGTATTGAAGGTCATGAAGTAAGCGGCTTTTTCCGGGTAGCGCTCGTGCATTTGCCGGAAGAGGTCATGGTAAAGATGGTCGCCCGTTCCCATCAGCACAAATTGCAAATCGAGTTGCATCAGCAGATCGATAATCTGGGCTATCAGGTCAAAGCCTTTCTGGTTCGCCAGGCGACTAATCATACCGATGACCGGTACATCGGGATTCAAAGGCAGACCTGCTTCACGCTGTAAATCCAGCTTGTTCTGGACGCGCTGTTCCAGGCTGCTTTCATCAAAATTAGCCGCCAGGAAACGGTCAGCGGCGGGGTTAAAATGATTTACATCAATGCCGTTGAGGATGCCGAAAAGATGCTCTTTACGCTCGTTTAGCAGCCTGTCCATGTGCTCGCCAAACTCAGGGCGCAAAATCTCCTGAGCATAGGTAGGGCTTACCGTGCTAACGGCATCGGCAAAGCGAATACCCAGGCTCATCAGGTTAACCATGCTGGAGGGGTCATCCGCTTCGGGATAAACAAAACCGTATTCCCCGATACCGGCTACTTCGAGCACGCGATACCCGAAGATACCCTGAAAGGCGAGATTATGAATGGTGAAAACGCTGGCGATATTTTTGTAGAAAGGATCATCCGCATAGACCGTTTTCAGCCAGTTGGGGATGATAGCGGTATGCCAGTCGTGGCAGTGAATTATATCGGGTTGCCACTCCAGTTCGGGTAGCATTTCGAGGGCCGCCCGGCAGAAGAGTATAAAGCGTTCATCATCATCCGGGTAGCTGTAGATACCATCCCGGTTGAAATAACGTTCGTTATTGACGAAATAAACCGGCACAGAGTCGCCATTGTAGCTGATTTTACCTTCGCTGATATAGACTTTCTCAGTTCCCCGGTTAACCTGAATCTCCAGGTTTTGAAGGGCAGCGACCGGCTTGAGGTCGAATTTGGCTGGCTCTATTCGGCCGTAGCGCGGCATGACCAGGCGCACATCGTGGCCCAGGCTACTCAGGGCCAGCGGAAGGGAACCCACTACTTCCGCCACATGTCCCACCTTGGCAAAAGGCGCGGCTTCCGCAGCTACAATTAAAATCTTCAACCTGTTTGATTTGTTGTCCTGTTGGCTGTCCATTGTTCTCTGATCAGATGTACTGGATTCCCCTGTCATTGCGCCAGCTCTCCCGCTTACCGTTGTTACCGCCAATAGCCTTTATCAAGGCGCGAAAAAACGCCGTTCTTATATAAGCTTTCGAAGATCATAAAAGACCTGGTCGAAAGACAACGGCGTCTGTTGAAATTACTGCCTGGTGTTAACTTTGACATTTACATTTTTAGAACCGAGCCAGTACGTAGCCATTTCGCCGAATTAATCTGCACTCCACGCTCATTCTGTATAAGTTTAAGCTAATTATATTTTAACATGCAGTTATCTTTAAATCAAAACTCAGCATTCTCCAGCGATAAGAAGGGCATCCACCTCAGTTCGTGAAACTTTTTGAAGCTGTTTTCTCTGACCTTCACAAAATGAGGGTGAAGAAATAATAAACCGGAGTCAGGAATTGGAGCTTTTTTCTTCGCCGCTTTTTGAAGCCGGTCTTAAACGCTGTCCCCACAGGGTTAAGCCGTCCGGTTCCCTATCTTTCTTTTCAGTGTGGCCATTGCTTGAAAAACCTGCTGTCTGGTTTACAGGAATATGGCCGTTTGTGCCGGCTTTAATGCTTTCAGGAGAAATTTCAGCGCCGGGCATTTCCCATTTAGGACCCAGCAGAAGGTCACCTTCTGCCTCTGCCTGGATCGGTTCCGGTTCTTCAAAAGCCGGTTTAATTTCAAACGAAGTGTTTTCTGCTACAGGTTTTGCTGTTTTATGCCTGGTAAAAGGTTCAGCGGTACGGATTGTAGGGCGCACCCGCCTTTTATCCCAGCTATCCTGACGTTGCCTTGCTAGTAAAGTGGAACGCCGGGCGCTGGCTCTGGCAACCGCCATCCGTTTTATAGCTCGTCTTATCGCCCGCAGATACCATAAAATTAAACCAAGCAAAAGTAATCCCACTACCACTGCCGCGAAAGTAGGCCACCAGTAGTCATCGAACCAGTAGTGTACGCGTGCCCAGGTTACGGGAAAGGTAATAGTTTCCTGCAAACCGGCTTCAGGGGTTTCGCCAACAGTCAAGGCATATTTGCCACTCTGGCCGTTCTGGCCAAAGACTGCCAGGTAGTACAGGCCAGTTTCAGGAATCTGGTTTACAATACTCTGGCGCTCCCAGTAAGAGGCCTGCGTCCATGGTTCATCACTCCGCATGAGTGGAGTAGCTTCATTTTTATCCGGCTCGGAAAAAATCAGACCCGCTCCCGGTGTAATAGTAAAGGGGATTTTGTTGGTTTCGTCAGGAGTTGGTGGAGGCAGTCCCGGCCCGAAAACGAGCAGGGCCGGGCGGAAACTATCATAGCCGGGCAGGCGCAGGGTATTCAGCACTACTTTCAGGAATTGGCCTTTGTTAGCGTGAAAGGCATAGTAGTCGGGCCGGTTTGGCTGCAAAGAAGACTGAAAGACGCGCAAGGTTTCCGGGTTATCGAAAGTAATAGCCTCGGTCGCGCCGGGCGCCCGGTAGTCCTGGGCGAAGATTACCTGTCCTGAGGAAGTTGCCCCGGCCTGAAAAAGCACCAGCACTATCCCCAGGACGGATAGGACAATCACACTTTGCAGAAACCTGACCAGCAGCACTTATTTCACTCCTGCCAGCGCCTGTAAAAGTACCTGATTGGCTCGCGGCATGGCGTCGCGCAGACCTTCGCCCGCAGCCTTGTGGTCAACTACTACCGCAATGGAGAATAAACGGTCTCCTTTACTGGCCCAGGCGATGTACCAGGCATTATTGATGTTGTTACCCAGTTCGGCAGTACCGGTTTTGCCACCGACGACCGCCCCGCTGCCTTTCAACCCGCCACCGTTCAGGCCGACCCAGCCATCAGTGGCCGAGGCAATCATGATATCGTGCATAGTTTTGGCCGTTTCTGGCCGGACTGCCTGCAACCAAGTGCCGGGCTGCGCTTCTTTGACCAGTGCCCCATCGTGGGTCTTGATTTGCTGCACCATGTAAGGTTTTGGCAGAATGCCATCTCCGCGCCCGACTGCGGCCGCAATCAGAGCGGCATTAAGGGGAGTCAGTTGTAACTGGCCCTGTCCAAAACCGGTTTCAGCCTGGGCAGTCTGGCTATCAAGAAAGTTATCGCTGTTCTGTACCCGGCTGGTCTCAGTAAAAATATCGAACGGTAGCTTCTGATCAAAGCCGTATTTATCAGAAATATTGATAATATCATCCTTGCCGAGCTTCAAACCCATCTGGGCGAAAACAGCGTTCAACGAGAACATATAGCCCTGTTTGCTGGTCCAGGTAGTATTCTGGTTAGGCCGGTTAGGATCATTGATGCGTGTGCCGTTTACTACCAGAAATCCTTTGTCGTCCCAGGTGGCGTCCGGGGTAGTTTTGCCAAACTCCAGCATCCCGGAGAGCGTCACGGTTTTGTAAATCGAGCCGGGAGTGTAAAGGCCCTGGGTAGGGCGCACCAGCAGCGGATTGGTTTTATCATCTCTCAACTTGTTCCAGCGGGCCTGGATATCCTGCGTTTCCTGGTTCCACTGTGAATCGTCCAGGGTCGGGTCGAAAACCAGGTCGGCCGGATTGTAATTGGGATAGCCTACCATAGCCAGCACCGCGCCGCTCTTGGCGTCCATCAGCACAATCGCCCCCGGTACACTACCCAGTGCATTGGCGGCCGTTTGCTGGAGTTTAGGATCAATCGTCAGGTACAGATCGTTGCCAACGGTCGGCTGGTTTAAGAGTTTGCGCTGGAGCGTCAGGAAGGGATTGCTGCCTGCTTTGCCGCTCAGGTAGTCATCGTAGTTCGCTTCCAGGCCACTATTGCCGAACTGGAGCGGAGAATAATAACCCAGAATCTGCTTGATGGGCGAATTGGGATCGTAAGTGCGTTTAACCAGACCGTACTTGGAAATCGAAATACCGGCTACTTCCTTGCCGCTAGCGTCAAAAATGCGACCGCGCTGGTTAGCCAGTTGCTCGGTAATGACTCGCGGGTCCTGCACTGTTACCGCTTCACCCTTGGCATTAACGCTATTGAAAGGTTTTTCAATTTCGTCCGCCATAATAACCTGCTCGCGTAACAGTTGGAGCGTGATGAGCAGGAAGGCCACTATAATCACGCTGGAAACGCGTTGCACGTTATGGCGCAGGCGTTCTTCTGGCGGAAGACTGCGCTTACTTTTAAATACGCCTCCGCGCCCTGCCCAGAAAACTCCCAACAACGCAAGCCCGGCAACCAGTAGTGCAAGCAACCAGTAGTCATCATTGCGGGTTTGTTCATAATTGGCCGGACGGTACAGCAGGCCAAAAATAACAGCGCCCGCCGCAATCAGTCCGCATATAAATCTAACTGTTCTAGCCATAATCTATTTAAGTCCGTGCCGGTTCTGCTGATATACGCACCAGAATCCCCATAATAAGGAAGTTAATCAGGATTGAACTACCGCCGTAACTGACGAAAGGCAGGGTCATACCGGTCAGGGGAATTAACTTGGTTACGCCACCGATAATTATAAAGCTTTGCAAACCAACCAGGGAAGCCAGACCGATTGCCAGGTACTGGTAAAAGCCGTTGCGAGCAGTCAGGGCGATGTGGAAACAACGGTAAACCAGCAACATATTCAGACCGATAATAGCCAGCGTCCCGGCCAGTCCCAGTTCTTCACCGATAGCGGCAAAAACGTAGTCGGTTTGCACCTCGGGAATGTAGTAGGGCGCTCCATTGCCAAGACCTTTACCGAAGACTCCACCCTGGGCAAAGCTGAAGAGCGCCTGCACAATCTGGAAGGAGCGGCCCTGTCCTTCTGGCCAGGGATTGAGCCAGGCGGAGACACGGGTCTGGACGTGGTCGAAAAGCTGGTAAGAGACCACCGAGGCAAGGCCGAAAGCCAGCAGGCCAATAATTACGTAAGTAGCCCGTCCGCTGGCGATATAAAGCATAATCAGAAAGACGCCGAAGAAAAGCTCGGCCGGTCCCAGGTCTTTCTGGAAGACCAGTAACAACACCGAAATGGCCCACATACTGATCAGGGGCAGCAGGTAAGGCAGCGGCGGTAGCGGAATGCCGAGCACCTTGAAAGGTGTTTGCAACAGGTCACGCTTATCATCGAGATAGCCTGCCAGGAAGATTACCAGGCAGAGCTTCAGTAATTCGCCGGGCTGGAAGCTGAAGAAACCAAAGTTGAACCACAGGCGCGCTCCGTTGACTTCCTGCCCGAAAACAGCCGCTGCCGCGGTCAGCACTAATCCCACTATTAAGAAGGTATATTTGTAGCGCTTTAAAATCATGGGATTGCGCAAGAAAAGAACTGTCCCTATGAAAATGGCATAACCCAGGGCTATCCACAGTACTTGCTTGCTGGCGATGTTACCGGTTCGTCCACTTTCCAGGCGGTGGGCCATGATGAGGCCAAAAGCTGTCAGGGTCGAAACCAGCGGTAACATCAGTTGGTCGCTGCGAGGTAAGGCGAAGGTCAAAATGGTATGGGTAATTATCAGCAAACCGATAAAAACGAAGGTCATCCATAAATCCCGCGCTTCCCAGTTAATCTGCTTGCGCGGTACGAGGATTACCATCAACATACCCGCAACTGAGAGCAGGGCCGGGATGATCAGGAGTTGAAACTCTGTGAGGCGTAGATTTTTTCGCATGTAGTTATTCTAACATCAAAAACCGGGCAAGCGCAATCACGCAGCCCGGTTCGTCTTCTTTAGCTTATGCTAACAAATCAGGAGTAACAAATAAAAGACTAAAATAATTCCAGATTTCCCGATTCCGGGAGGTTATGATGGGAATATTATTTAGCGTTCCCGGCGCTCTATCCGAGGTTCTTCGACTCGAATGGGAATCTTGACCCGGCTCTCTTCTTCAGCTTTCCTCTGTTGCTCGATAGCCTTGGCGGCGGCTACAGCAGCGGCAACGGCGGCTACAGCGGCAATTAAGATTTCCATACCACTAAACCTTTCTACCTAATCCCAGTGCTATTTCTAGCTTCAATTTCTAAAAATGCAAGAACTATGCCTTAACAGGGATTATCGCATAAAAACATTACGAACAATATAACATATATCACGCCTGGCCGATTTTCTATAAAACTCTTGCCCGCGCTGCAAGCCCGCCAGGATATCCATAGTTTAATCTAACATGCCGGAACATGCAATAGCTAAATAGGTTAGTTCGTGATATTTAAAACTTTCGTAATATTTCTTAAACTCCTACTAATCTTTCTTCTCATTTCAGTAATCTAACTCAACAGTTCGGAGATTGTAACAACCTTAAACCCGCGCTCCTGAAGTTTCTGAAGGATGGTCGGCATAGCCTCGGCGGTGGTAGCGTTACCGATGTGCATCAGGATAATGCTGCCGTCAAGCTGCGCATCGGTCTGCTTGGTCACGCGGTCAATCAGGAACTGAGCGCTTTTGGGTTGGCCCACAGAATCCAGGCTGTCGAGAGTCCAGAAGATGGAACGATAACCCATACTATTTACGACCTGGGTGGCATGAGAGTTTCGCGCTCCATAAGGAAAACGCATCAGCGGCTTGGTGCTTTCCCCGGTGAATTTTGCCAGGAAATCGTCGGTTTTGTTCAGCTCGTTCTGAATCTGCTGATCGCTGATAGTGGTAAAATCCGGGTGCGTCCAGCTATGGTTGGCAATCTCATGACCCTCTTCAACGATCTGTTGCACATAGGTCGGGTTCTGTTGCGCCCACTGCCCGGTCAGGAAGAAGGTTACTTTAACGTTAGCCTTGCGCAGAGCGGTAATCAGGCGCGGGAAGGGATCGCTACCGGCGCCCGCATCCAGGGTGATGGCTACCTCTTTTTTGCCGGTTTTGCCGCGCACTACCTCGCTCAAGCCCTGGGCAGGCGGGTTGGTAGCCGGGGGGTTGGTTTTAGCCGGGGCAGAAGTGGCTGTAGCAGTCGGTTTCGGCGGAGCGGTAGTAGCCCTGACCGGAGTGGGTGTTCTGGTAGGCGCTTTAGTTGGCGGTGCGGTAGTAGCAGGCACCGGGGTTGCAGTATCGGCAGGCTGAGTTTCGGTTGGCGCGACCACTACGGTATCAGGCGGAGGCGTAATCGTCGGCAAAGAGGCTACCGTTGTTGGATTGGCCGTAGGAGCAATAGTGGCGGCTTCCGTGGGAGTAGCGGGGGCAGTTGTCGCCGTAGCAATTGGCGGCACAATAGACTGGTTTGGACCGGCCGGAACCGGGGTGGCCTCTTCTCCACAGGCGCTCAGGATGAGCAACATAATAAGGAATGATATCGAAAGCAGATATAATTTCTTCACACTGAACTCCTCAGGTAGAATCAGCTTCTACCTTGAATAGGTAAGATTGCGGAATATTTCCTATTTATATAACGGATTCAGAGGGACCCGGTTCTTGCAGGTGGTTATAGAGTGGTGAGTGGCAGAAAAGAGCTATAAAGGCTATGAAAGCAAAAAAGCGATGGTGGGCGATATTGGGCTCGAACCAATGACCTCACGGATGTGAACCGTGCGCTCTGACCAACTGAGCTAATCGCCCCCGCGTTCGCTTTGGTAGCACGGATTATAGCATAGAGCTATTTGCTAAGCAAGTACAAAAGGGCTTTTTTGTTACTGATGCTTTACTTACCGCAAGTGCAGTTTGCAGGAGGTCAAACTCAGTCTTACAGCGAGTTACTTGCCTTAAAAAGTATTTGTAACAGTAACTACGAAAGTTATCCAGAGCTGTCCACAAAAAGTGGATAACTTCATTATTAAAAACATTAGTCCCACTGGCTTCCCAGTGACCACGCTTCTACAATTTTCTCAATTTGGATGCGATGAATTATTATTTCACGCATGGTAATTTCTTTGCTGTCTCTATAGCTGTGAAGAATAAGCCTGCTAACCACCCTATCATTCTCGCCAAACATATCCTCAATAGTTATTTTAAACTGAGCGTAAGCCTTATGTACTCCCTTTACATTCGCTAAAACTCCCTCAACGCCATTCACATTTTTCTTACTCCCCAGTGCCCAGGCTATATAATTGTCAGCAATAAAATGAGGAATGAGCTCATAGTTCCCGTTATTCCAGACCTTCTCAATAAAGTCTCTGATAATGCTTTTATTGTTTTCAACAGACATTTGAAGGAAACCTCCTCTGTTTAATTTTTGCACCAGATAAAAGAAGGGCAATATTCGGGATAAGCTTGTTTTGCTATTATAGCAGCCTTTAGACATATCCCCTGATAATTCAGTAAAAGGGTCTGAAGTAAACTTTGAGGATATATGGGCTTTATGTTATAATCCTTTTCCAACAAAAGCAGTAACGACCTGATTTTTAGCAGTAAACCCAACTTAAAATTTCAGAAATAAGCAAAAATTCTTCGGTCTACCGGGTGCTACCAGTACAATCCGGTTAAGTTAAGGACTAAAAAGGAGCGTAGCAGTCATGAAGGTAAGTTGCCAGCAGGAACAGCTTGCAAAGGGGCTTTCAATCGTCGGGCGAGCTGTCTCGACTAAAACAACTTTGCCCGTCCTCAATAATATCTTACTTGCCACTGAAAATACTGCGGAAGGCGGGCGCTTAAAGCTGGCGGCTACTAACCTTGAAATTTCTATTACGGTCTGGGTTCCGGCCCAGGTACAGGAAGAAGGCCAGGTAACTGTTCCGGCTCGCCTGCTGACCGAATTTGTCAGCAGCCTGGGTGTCCAGGGCAAAGATACCGCCGTTCAGCTTAACCTCGACCAGCAGACCCTAACCTTGCATGTGCAGGGTGGCCGCAACGAGGCTAATATTAAAGGTATCGCCGCAGAAGATTTCCCGAGCCTGCCGTCCGTTTCCAACACCGGCAATGTAGTCTCAATGGAGTCAGGTGTTTTCCGCGAGGCGGTTAGCCAGGTTGCTTTCGCCGCTTCTTCGGATGAAACGCGCCCTGTCCTGACTGGCATTTTTGCCATCTTTAATGAAGATAAAGTCACACTGGCCGCCGCCGATAGCTTCCGGTTGGCTGTGCGCACCGCCCCGCTGGCAGGGGTGGCTCAAAATGCCTTCAGTGTCATTCTACCGGCCCGCGCCATGGCCGAACTGGCCAGGATTGTGCCGGACGATGAAAGCCTGATTGAAATCAGCGTCACGGGCAACAAAAGCCAGGCTCTTTTCAAAACGGAAAACGTCAACTTCACCAGCAGCCTGATTGAGGGCAACTTCCCGCCCTACCAGCAGATTATCCCTAAGGCTTACAATACCCGTGCCGTGATCGAAACCAGTTCGCTCAGCCAGGCGGTCAAGACTGCCGGGATCTTTGCCAAAGACAGCGGCGGCAATATCGTACGGATCTCAATCGCCCCGGGCGAGGACACCACTCCCGGTAGCCTGCTGCTGACCGCTAACGCCGCCGAAGTTGGCGATAACCGTAACGAGGTTGATGCTAATGTAGATGGGCAGGCCGCTCAGATTGCCTTTAATGCCAAGTATATGAGCGACGTATTGAATGTAATTACCACCGGGCAGGTTGCCCTGGAAGTGCAGACCCCCAGCAATCCCGGTGTGATTAAACCGGTTGGTAAAGATGATTATGTGCATGTGATTATGCCCATGCACCTGGCGCCGCGCTAGTCGCACAAAGGCGCTATACCTGAGCGCCGCTTTTGATGCGGCGCTCTTTTTATCTATTTTTGTATGCTTCATTTGCTCCCTCATCTCTCCAAAGACTCAGACGGCTCTTGAGTGTAGCCCTTCAGATATAAAAGGTACTATGTCTAACGAACAACTAAAACAGGAAGAACAAGAACAAAAGGAAACCAACGTTTCCGAGATCGCGTCCACCCCCACCACTACCCTGCCTGACGTGTCACATCTGAGCGCGGAAGAAGCCGAACGCCGCGTTCTCGATTTGCGCCATCAAATCGAATACCATAACTATCGGTACTATATCCTGGATGACCCGCAAGTTACCGACGCCGAATATGATGCTCTCTTCCGCGAGTTACGCGCCCTGGAAACTCGTTTCCCGGAGTTGATTACGCCCGACTCGCCCACCCAGCGCGTTTCAGTGGGGGCGGCTGTTACCGAGTTTCCCAAAGTGGTACACGAAGTACCCATGCTCAGCCTCTCAAACGTCTTCAGCCCGCAAGAACTGGAGGGCTGGCGCGACCGCGCTTACAAGCACCTGGACCGTCGTCTTGATTTTAACTATACTGTCGAACCTAAAATAGATGGTTTATCCGTTTCTTTGCTCTACGAGAATGGCGTACTGGTGCGCGGCGCCACCCGTGGCGATGGCGTAATTGGTGAAGATATTACTTCCAATATTAAGACCATCAAATCTGTGCCGATGAAATTGCGCAAGATTGATGGTGAAGAAGTACCTGCTTTGCTGGAAGTGCGCGGCGAAGTTTACATGCCGATTTCGGCTTTTGAGAAGTTGAACCGGGAACTGGCCGCTCGGGGCGAGAAGCTTTTTGCTAATCCGCGCAACTCCGCTGCCGGTAGCCTGCGCCAGAAAGACCCCAGTATTACGGCCAAACGTCCTCTGAATATTTACATCTATACCCTGGCTCAGAATAAAGGTGGTCCAGAGGTAAAGACCCAGTGGGAAGCCTTGAAGTACTTCGAGCGTTTAGGCTTCCGGGTTGCGCCCGATATCAAGCTACTCCAAACGCTGGATGAGGTTTACCACGCCGTGCAAAGCTGGCTGGAACGGCGCGACCGCCTGGACTACGAAATTGACGGCGCGGTAATCAAAATTAATGATTTTGAGACTGAAGAAAAGCTCGGCTTCATCGGGCGCGACCCGCGCTGGGCTACCGCCTACAAGTTCCCGGCACGAGAAGCTGTTACCATCCTCAATAATATTGACTGGAGCAGTATCCGCCGCACAGGCAGCATCAATCCGCTGGCTATGCTTGAACCGGTCAATATCGGCGGGATTACGGTCAAGAGCGCTACGCTGTTTAATGTAGATATGATTGAACGGCTGGGCCTTAAAATCAAAGACCCGGTGCTGGTCAAGCGAGCAGGTGACGTTATCCCCAACGTGGTCAAGGTGATGGAGGACCGCCGCACTGGCCAGGAAACGCCGGTAGAGTTGCCGCAGCATTGTCCGGCCTGTGGCGCGCCTACCACTCGCCGCGAGGACGAAAATGGCGAAAAAGATCCCCGGCTTTACTGCACCAACAGCCCTTATGACTGTCCGGGCCAGATGCGCGACTGGATCGCCTATTTCGCGGCTATTCGCGGAGTGGACGGCATGGGCGAACGCATCGCGCACCGCTTCTATAATGAAGGTCTGATGCAAGACTACGGCGACCTCTACTATTTAAAGAAGGAAAAACTGCTTGAGCTGGACCGTTTCGGCGACAAGCTGGCCGATAAATTGCTGAGTCAGATTGAAGCCAGCAAGGAACGCCCCCTGGCGAACCTGCTGATGGCTTTAGGTATTCCTTTAGTAGGTGAAAAATCAGCCGAAATGCTGGCTAACCATTTCCACAGCCTTGATAACGTGATGAATGCCGACGCCGAGTCTATCGCCGGGATAAAAGGCATGGGACAGGTAGCCGCGCAGAGCATTGTAAAATTTTTTGCAGATGAGCAGAATCGCCGGGTAATCCAGAAGATAGAAGCGGCCGGGGTACGGACGGCTGATCCGGTTGAAGAAGACGGCGGGGCGAAACCCCTGGCGGGCAAAACTTTTGTTTTAACCGGAACACTGGTAAACTATGGACGCAAACAGGCTGAAGAATTGCTCAAAAAACTGGGCGCTACTATAGGAAGTAGCGTTTCAAAGAATACCGATTTTGTAATCGCAGGTGAAGCAGCCGGTAGTAAGTTGGCTAAAGCGCAACAACTTGGCGTCAAGGCTATTGACGAAGAGGAGTTCAAGCGGCTGCTAGAAGAATACTCGTAGGGGGAAAAATGCCTTTTACTGAACCAATTCGAACGGACGATCCGATTGAGACTGTCCGCATGATTGCGCGGCTGGCCAATCTGCTGCTGGACCTGCGTACGGAGTACGAGCGGCGCCAGAAACCGGCTATATTGCTTCAAATTAAAGAGCGTGCCGCAGAATTAAATGATTTAGCTAATCGCCTTCCGGTGGAGGGCGAGTTACCCCCGCATCACCAGGCTCAGGGTTAAAACTGGTATCCGGTTTTCTTTTTAGTAGTAATTATTTGCAGTATCGGTTATAACAACTCCGGTATTTTCGTATACCTCGAATAGAAGTCTTCCTGCTGGAAAAGGGTGGCTTCTATTTTTGTTAAGACAGATATAAACTTTGCACAGTAAACTTGCTCAAGCTTTTTCTTTATTGTGCGTGATGGGGAGTTATTCACATAAATTGTCCACATGTTTCCACAAATGCCATTTGTTTTCCACAAAATAGCATGTTTTTTCCACAAATGAGGAAAAGTCGAACAAACATGTTGACTGGACACGCTTAAGGTGCTAAAGTCATTTAACTATGAGACTACTACATGTATCCGATATCCATTTTGGAATTGAAAGTTATTCCAGGATTGACCCGGTAACCGGCCTGCCTACCCGCTTGCAGGACTTTGTGAACGCTTTCGACCGGGCGATAGACCACGGAATTGAAGCCGGGGTGGACGCGGTGCTATTTACAGGCGATGCCTACAAGAATCGCGACCCTAACCCGACCGTACAGCGCGAATTCGCCAAGCGCATTATGCGCCTGGTTGAACAAAAGATTCCGGTCTTTTTGCTTACCGGCAATCACGACCTGCCCAATATGAGTACTCGCGCCCATTCTATCGAGATTTTCGAGACCCTGGCAGTGCCGGGTGTTTATGTAGCTCGCGGGATCGAACTTTTTAAAATTCCGACAAAATCGGGTATGCTACAGGTCGTCTCCCTACCCTGGCTGACACGTCAGAATCTGATTACCAGAGAAGAGTATCGCGGTCGCAGCCTCGAAGAGCTCAATCAGCTTATGCTGCAAAAGATGGAAACCCTGCTGCATGACCAGATACTTAAACTCGATACGCGCTATCCTGCTGTACTGGGGGTCCATGCCTCGATTGTCGGCGCGACCTATGGTAGCGAGCGAACTATTATGCTGGGTCAGGACCTGGCGCTCCAGAAGAGCCTGCTCGGCGCAGAAAATTTCGATTACATCGCGGTAGGCCATATTCACAAACATCAGGATTTGCAGGCCGGAGATACCCCGATTGTCTATCCCGGTAGTCTCGAAAGAATTGATTTTGGCGAGGAACGCGAAGACAAAGGCTACGTGCTGGTCGAGATTGATGATCCGGGCGGCGGGCGAATCACTCGCCAGACCGAGTGGCATTTTATTAAAGACCCCCTGGTACGGCCTTTCCGCACGCTCGACCTGAATATCGAAGACCTGGAAGACGATGGTCTGCTAAATCCGACTGCTGCTACGATCCAGGCAATGCAGCGCGAAGTGGCTCGCCTGAAAAACGGCGGGCTCAGTAATGCCATTGTGCGGGTACGTTTGAAGTTGCGCCCCGAGCAGCAGTCAGGCCTGCGCGAAGAGGATTTGCGGCGAGCCCTGAATGAGTTTGGGGTCTATCATATTGCCGGGATAGGCCGCGAAATAGAACGACCGCGCCGCATCCGATTGGCCGGAGAGTCGGTTGAAGGCTTAAATCCTATCCAGGTGCTGGAAAAGTATCTTGAGACCAAGAGCGTCAGGACTGATCGCCGGGAATTATTGCTCAAGTATGCCCATGCCCTGGTGCATGGTGCGCCTGTCGAGGCTTTGCCAGAAATGCCGGAAACGGTGCAGGATAGCCTGATTCCGCTGGAATAAATTCTGGCATTTTTGATAATGGGTAGGGTTATTTTGGCTGTTCTAAGGCTCTAACCGCCGGTTGCTCATGGTCCCGGCTTGTACTATTTTTTATTAAAGCCGGGACAAATTGGCCCCCCTTTAGTGCTATTGCTATTCTAAAGGCTTTGTTTTATAATTAGGCTGTTATTTTTTATTATGTAAATAATTACCGCCTCTTCTTTTAATTTGCAGGATTCATCACATGGCTAACAACCAGGTTAAGCTTGAAGACGTCATTAATGATGCCAAGTCGGCCCTTGAAGCTGGTAACTCCGATCACACAATTTCATTATGCCGCTACGTCTTCAATTACTACCCCCGTTGCCTGGAAGTAAGCCGGGTTCTGGGCGAAGCTTACACGGAAAAACGCTTACTGGATGAAGCGGAAAAGCTTTTTATTTTCGTGCTTTCCGCCGACCCTCAAGATGTGCTGGGCTACGTTGATCGCGGCTTTATCGCTCACGAACGTGGTAAGGTTGATGAAGCCATCATGTACTATGAACGTGCCCTGGAACTCGATCCCAGTATCGAGCAGTTGCGTGAGGAACTTCTTCGCATTTACCGCGAGCAAATGGGTGGCGGGCGCGCTAAAATCCGCCTGACCAAAGTAGGCCTGGCTAATGCCCGCCTGCGCGATGGATTTTACGGCCAGGCGATTGACGAATATAACAACGTGCTGCGCGAAACTCCTAATCGCCTGGATGTGCAGGTAAGCTTGATGGAAGCTTACTGGCGTAATCGCGATTATCCCCGCGCCGAAAAGCTCGCCAACGATCTGCTGGCAAACCATCCCGACCTGGTAAAGGCTAATCTTATTCTGTGGCACATTTATGGAGTGCGCCGCAACCAGGACCGCGCCGCTACTTACCTGGAGAAAGCCCACGCCCTTGATCCTCTCAATCTGGTAGCCGAGCGTCTCTTTGAAGACCCACTGGTTTCCAACGATGCTATGAACTATATCGCTATGCTCGGCGCCCCGGTCTTGCCTTCCCCCAGTAGCGCTGCCACTTCAGCCTCTTCCGCTGAAGGAGAGCACCAGGAAGACCTTGTGCCAGATTGGCTTAATGCCCGCCAGGATACCGATGTGGAACTGGGCCTGCGACCCGGAGAGCCTACTCCACTGGTAGATGTACCCAGCAACCTCGGAATTGATATTTTTGCTTTGCTGGCTGATACCGAGCGCCACGTGGCCGAGAAACAGGAAGCTATCGAGCGAGAAGTGGAACGCCAGGACCGCGAGGAGGCTCTGGCCGGGTTGGATGAACTGCGCCAGATAGCAGCAGACGATAACGAAGAGGCCGTTTTTGATCTCTTTGAAGAAGTAAATACTTCCCCTCCCGCCTTTGACCTCAATAAAAAGCCTTCTGAGGCACAGCAAAATAAAGAACTACCCGGCGCCTTTGACCTCGATTTTGGAGCTGAGAGCGAAGATAACCTGAGCCTTTTTGATGAGGTTGAGACTCCTGGCCTGCACCAGCCTGTAGAGGTTACTCCTGCTCGGTTTGAACCGGCTGAAATGGCCGGTGAAGAAGCTCCCGCTCCCTTTAGCCTGGATGACTTTGAAAAACCGGAAGTGGCTACGCCTTTCGACCTTTTTGATGCCAGTACCGAACACTTCAACTTCAATGAAGAGACTCCGGCGGAAGAAGCGGCAACTCCTTTTGCGGTAGAGCCTTTTAACTTCGAAGCGCCGCAGGCCTCCGTGGAGCCAAAAGGCTTTAATTTTACGACAGAGCAGTTACCGGATGAAGAAAGCAGGTTTAACCTTGAGGAGGGTAAGCCTGAAGAAGCGCCTGCTTTAGATTTCTTCAGTGAGCAGCAAACCGTAAAATCTATTTTCGAACCGCTAAACTTCTTTGACGAATCCACTCCTGAGAGTGCGGCAGAGGCTTCTTCAGATAATAATACTCAGCAAGCGGCCCACTTCGATCTCTTTAAAGAAGATAAAGAGGAACCGGTTGTTGATGCTGTTTCGTCTGAAGCCGGGCAGCCTGCGGAAGAACCGGAAGCTTTTAACCTGGGTGAGCTCTCCGATGCCGTTTTTGTTCCGGAACAGGAATCGCAAGATGGCCCCTCTTTACCCCTGGAACCCGAACCAGAGCCTCATCCTATTCCGATACCGGTTACTCACCCGGCGGAAGGTGAAAGCGCTCAAGAAGCCTCCGAGTCTGAAGAGGCTGGCACTGATCATTCCGAGGCAGAACCGGAGCAAGCCCCTCCTGGCCTACCTGAAACTGAACCCGGCAGAGATCGCGATACTGCCCTGCCGATGGTAGCCGGGATTGCCGGAGTGGCCGGGCTAAGCTACCTGGGCCTGGCAAGATCTGGCCAGGCTGGAAATCAAGAAAGGTCTCACGAAGAAAACCTCGCGGCGCCTGCCGTAGCGGATAACTCTGCTACTTCTGTGGCCGCACCCACTGAAACTTCACCGTCGTCGCCGGAACGTGTTCCCCACGCTTTCCACTTACGCCACGAGCAGGGCCCCCTCCCTGACTTTGTACAGGCGGCTTCGGTTATTCATTCAGACCAAGAGCAAGAAGGAACTCAGAATCAATTTGCGGAGTCTCTGAATGCTTCGTCCAGCATACCCGGCGAAGCTATTCCGGCTGTTGCTACCCCTATGGAAAATGCGACCGAAGCTATTACCGGCGCTCTGCCTCAGCAACCGCAGCAATCAATAGAGCAGGAGAACGAAGCCATGCCGATTAAACGTGGCCCTCAGGATGATAATGAATTATTCGATTGGGAGAAAGAAGAACTTCCGGATTATCTTCAAGCCTTTGCGATGGACGAGGATGAAGTAGCCCGGTCTGGCCTGGCTGCTCCTAACCCGGCGGTCGTTACGGATGTAAACACTTCCCCGGCGCGTATTCGCCCTCGCGATGATACCGGCGCTCCCGGCGATCTTCCCGAATGGTTGAGCCAGAACCCAATGGGTAATGCCACCCCGGCGATCCAGGATAATTTTACGCCGCGCGGCGACCAGATTAACCTGGGCTCTTCTAACCGTTCAGGTGGAGGTTCCTTACCTAACTGGTTAGACTCGGCTGACCTTGAGTCGACTCCCCCTCCGGCTTTTGGTGGCGTAGGCGGTATGGGAGATATTCAGCCCTTTAACCTGACTGACGATAATGAAGGTGGCTTTGGTGCGCCGCCCCCGCCCATGCGTCAGTCTACTCCGCCTCCTCCGCAAGCTGCTAACCGGCCTCCCTGGGAACAGCCCCAGGCTCAGCAGCCTTCGCCTTTCGGCGGCATGGATGACCTGGCGCCTTTCCATTTTGAAGATAATACCGGTGGTTTTGAGTCGCCAATGCCCCCGCCGCCTGCCGCCAACCAGGGTCGCCAGGCCTTTGGCGGTTTTGAGCCTCCTGCGGCCCCGTCGCGTGGGATGCCAGGCGGTTTTGAGCCTCCTGCACCGCCTGCACGTGGTAGGCAAGGTGGTTTTGAACCGGCCAACCCGGCCTTCCGGCCTTCTGCTCCTGAACCGGCACCTTTCGGCTTTGACATGGGTGATATAGAGCCTTTCTCTTTTGAAGAAGCCAACACCAGCGCTCCGTCTCAGCCGTCCGCGCCTGCCCGGCCTACACCGCCTGCGCCTCAACCCCAAGCTTTTTCGGGACCGCCGGCGATGCCCGGTTTCTCGGGCGGCTTTCCTGGCGCAGATGACATGGATGATCTCCGGCCTTTTAGCTTTGATAGCACGCCGACTATGACGCCGCCTCCGGCCCCCTCTCGCCCGGCCACGCCTCCGTCTGCCGCTCCGTCTAATTCTTTTGGCGCAGGTGGATTTGGAGCCGACCTGGACGATTTAAGGCCTTTTAGTTTCGATGAAGCGCCTGCCGCTCAGCCGCAGCCCCGGAATACTCCGCCTGCTCCCCAGGCCCAACCTCCGCAGGCTCAGCCTTTTAGTTTTGAATCGGCTGCCCCGGCGAATTTCAACTTTAATCAGCCTGCGCAGGCCAATTCCCAACCCGCGCAGCCGTCACCCTTTAAATCTTCCGGTAAATCGGATGATTTCGGTGATATTGAACCTTTTGGCCTTGATAGCAATGATTTGCAGAGCTTCCTGGGTGGAAGTAACTCTAATAATCGGGGCGTTTCGAGTGGACCACGCGGTTTAGGTTTTGGCGCGATTGATCCTCTGGAATCACTTAACGAGCAGCCTTTTAATCCACGGCGTGGAACCGAACCAATGGAACCGGATATTGAAGTTGCGCCCGGTGAGGAAAGGCCACTCCGTAACTTTGCATGGCGCAAAGATATTCAGGAACGCCAGCGCCAGCAAAAAGAGACCGGGCCGGTAGAAGAAAAATCTATTTTCCAGCGCCTTACGGCCAAACGCCGCCAGCAGGACGAGGAAAGCCAGATTCACCTGGGGCGGCCCGTCCAGCAAACGACAGGCAACCTGGGCGCACAAGGCCCAACTTATCGCGAAGAAGACTTGCTCTCCTTTGATGAGCTGGAACGCCGCGCTACACGGCCTCAAACCGAGCAGCCGCAAGCTAGCGTGCCTGAACAACCTGCTCCAGCGCCGCTACATGACTTCAGAGCAGATGCTTTTGATCTAACCGACCTGGGGTTGAATGAGAACCTGGCTACCAAAGATTTTACGGATGCCCTGGATCAAGCTCTGCCGACTCCTCCGCCCCCGTTAGGGAGCGTGCAGCCGTCCGAGCGCAGCGCGTCTACTCCGTCGCAGTCGTTTGATTTCGATCCTTTTGATCTGGGTAATATTAGCTCTGAGCAAGCAGCCGCGCCTGCTGTTGAAGTTCCCGCGCATAAACCTGTCGAGCAGGAACCGGCTTTTGAATTGCCTGCATTTGAGGAGAAACCTGTTAATCTAAACCTCGGGGCTTCTTCAGAAGAGCGCCAGCAGGAGTTAGAAACGGCTTCCGATTATCAACTGCAAGATTTTACGCCTATCGCGGATGTCGACCTGTTTGATCTCAGCGCCGAACAAGGCCCCAAAACGGAAGAAGTTCCTCCGACTCCGGCGCCTCCGGTTCCACAGTTCAATTTTGCGACTCCGGTGGAGCAGGCTGCCCCTCCCGTTATTGAAATTCCAACGCAGGCTGAGCCTCCTAAACCTGTGGTTCAGCCTGCGCCGGTCGCGCCCGTCACCGAAAAGGTTACAGCGCCTTCCCAGGTCAGCCAACCGGTTTCGACTGGAAATGCTCAGCCAGCGAATGACCTGGACTCGACCTTGCAAAAGGCGACCGCGCTGTATGAGCAAGGTGATTATGCTCAGTCAATCAGCTACTTTAGCAGCGCCCTTAAGGTAGCTGATAAGGACTCCCTTAACTCTATTGCTGCACGTCTGAAGCAAATCCTGGCAGCGCCCAATGCCAATCCGCGTTACCACCGGGTACTGGGCGATGTCTACAAGAAGCAGGGCCAGTTCCAGGCTGCGCTGGCTGAATACAGCAAAGCTTTATCCCCGGTCGCAGGAGCTAAAAAGTAGTTCTAAAGCCCCTGAGCAAAGCTCAATTGAAAGTTCGACCTTAGTTAGTACGAGGAAGCAAGCGTACGAGCGCTGGCTTCCTCTAATGAATCCCATATTCGAGCGCTATAGCTCTCAAGGTCACACTTTATACGTAGCCAGGTTACACTGAAATACTATCTACCACAACAGAGTAGAAGTGGTTAAAAGGAACGAAGATGCGTAGAATATTTGACGAGTTAGTAAAGATTGAAGGAGTTATAGGTGGCTTGCTGGTGGGCCGTGATGGCCTGGTGGTGCAGAGCCTGATGGTCGAAGAAGAGGACGCCGAGGTACTGGGCGCGCTGGCTGCCAATATGTTTGATACTATCGCTAAAACCACCCAGCGCCTGGGTATCGGCCCGCTTAACGATGCCATTGTAGAAGCTCGCGATGGCTCGCTACAGATGCGGGGCGCGGGAGACCTGGTGCTGGTGGTGATTTGCCAGCATCCTATACGTCTCGGCGAAGTGCGCCTGGCCATGAGCCGTGCCGCCCGGTTGGTAGAGGAAGAATTTGCCGGTTAGATCGCTTAACCCGAGCTAATTTTCACTTGCTCTTTTAGCTAAAAAGTATTATTCTCTATCCTGGCGAGTATCTGAACGCCCAAAAGCGGTCTTCCGCATTTTGGGCTTTTTGAGTGTAATGGGCCGGATTATTCCCGCCTGTAGCTTTATTCAAATTCTAATTAAGGAGAAATAACCGAGTGGAACGAACTCTGGTAATCATTAAGCCCGACGGCGTACAGCGCGGGCTGATCGGCGATATTACTAACCGCCTGGAACGCCGTGGTCTGAAGATTGTTGGCCTCAAAATGATGACTATTTCGGACGAACTGGCCCGCAAGCATTATGGTGTTCACGAAGGCAAACCCTTCTTTCCGGGTCTGGTCGAGTACATTACCAGCGGCCCGGTAGTGGTTATGGCGGTAGAGGGCAAGAAGGCTATCGAAACTGTCCGCAATACTATGGGCGCGACCAACCCTGTAAATGCCGCTCCCGGCACCATTCGCGGCGACCTGGCGGTAGAAATCGGTCGCAACCTGATTCACGGCTCCGACTCGCCGGAGAGCGCCGAACACGAGATCAATCTTTTCTTCGGTGGTGAGGCTCTTAATAGCTGGAACCGCGAAACCGACAAATGGATTTCTGAATAACTTTTGGAAAAAGCACGCGCTATCCCTTATGTTCGACCGGCAGCCCCGCAGCTACTGGAAGAACTGAAAAAAAGTTATAACGGGCGCGGCGCTACCACCCTTTTGAACGGCCAGGAGGAAAGCCTGGTACATGTCGAAAAGCTGGAAGCCCGCGACCCGGTCTTTGGAGAATTGAGCCGCCCGCTACCGGAACCGCTGCGGGCGGCTCTCTTCAAACGAGGCATTACACAACTCTACAGCCACCAGGCCGAGTCGGTCGAAGCTTTACGGGCCGGGCAGCATGTGGCCCTGGTCACGGCCACGGCCAGCGGCAAAACCCTCAGCTTCAACCTGCCTGTGCTGGAAACCATTCTGCGAGAACCACAGGCTACCGCCCTCTATCTTTTCCCGACCAACGCCCTCATGAATGACCAGTTGGCGACTCTTTCCGGTCTGCTTTCAGACCTGGGAGAGGCGGGCCAGCATATAAAAGCTTTCAAGTACAACGGCGCGATGAGCGACGAAGAAAAGAAACAGGTGCGCCGCTCCCAGCCCAATATCCTGCTCACCAACCCAGAACTGGTCCATCTCTCGCTAACAGCCTGGCACCGCGCCTGGCCGCAATTCCTGCGCAACCTGCGTTATATCGTGATAGACGAGGTGCATACCTACCGGGGCGTATTCGGTTCGCATATCGCCCATCTGCTGCGCCGCTTGCGGCGAGTCTGCGCTCATTATGGTGCTAATCCCCAGTTTATCTGTTGTTCCGCTACCATCGGCAACCCGCTTGAACTGGTCCAGAAGCTGACCGGCTTGAAGGATTTTACCGCAATTACCAACGATGGGGCGCGCAAAAATGAACGCTACTTTGTGGTCTGGAAGCCGCCGACCTTTCCTTCCGAAAATCCTAACGCCGAACCGGTTACCCGCTCTTACCTGGAAGAAACAGTCGATCTCTTCAAGAAGCTGCAAGAGCATAAGTACAGCACCCTCTGCTTTAGTCGCCTGCGCCGCTATGCCGAAACCATGTACCGCATGGTGCGCGAATCTACCAGTTCGCAGGCGATAGAGAAAATCACGGTTTACCGGGCCGGGTTGCGGGCAGACGAGCGCGTGGCGATTGAGCGCGGTCTGAAAGAAGGCCAGCTTGAAGGGGTCTTTAGCACCAACGCCCTCGAATTAGGTATTGATATTGGCGGGCTTGATGCGGTGATTATTGCCGGGTATCCGGGCAGCCAGATGGCGGTCTGGCAGCAGGCCGGGCGGGCCGGGCGCGGCGACAAAGACGCGGCGGTTTTCCTGGTAGCCTCTCAGAACCCGGTAGACCAGTATTTCCTGGCTAACCCGGAAGACCTTTTTAACCGCCGGGCGGAGAGCGCTCTGCTGAACGTAGAGAACGAGAATATCGCCCGCCAGCACCTAGCCTGTATGGCTCAGGAATTGCCCTTTAACCGGGCTGAACTGGAAAAATATTATTCTTCCTCTCTAACCGAACTGGTGCTGAAAATGATCGCGGAAGGCACCCTGGCTTCGCGCGGCCGTGGCATCTGTTACTACCCGCATAACGAAAGCCCTCATAACAAGTTATCGCTGCGTACCAGTACCACCCATAAATACACTATTGTGAACCACAACAGCGGGCGCGAAATCGGGCTGATCGAGCCGCCCAATCTTTATTCCGAAACGCATCCCGGCGCGATTTACACTCATGCGGGTGAGACTTTTAGGGTCGAGAATATTGACGAGCAAAATCATAAGGTGCTGGTGCGGCCTATCACCACTAACTACGTTACATCCTCAGTGGGGCGCACCGAAATTAAGCTTGAAAAGAACCTGGATACACGCCAGATTAGCCTGCCGGGCGGCCTGAAGCTCGATATAGGCATGGGCACCGGCGAAGTGGTCGAGGAGATTTTCGGCTACCGCGAAGAGCCGCTTTACCAGCGCAGCCGCCGCCCGCCCGATGTAATTAACCTGGAACACCCCCTGATGGTGCAGATGCGGACGGAATTACTCTGGCTGGTACTGCCGCCCCGCGAACACTTTTCGCGTATAGCCGCTTTCGATTCCGGCCTGCACGGTCTGGAGCACCTCTTGCTGGGCCTCTTTCCCCTGGAAGTGATGTGCGACCCGACCGACATTGGCTCAACCTCCGATGGCGCGCACATCTTTTACGAATCCCGGCCTACCATCTACTTCTTCGATAGCTGCGAAGGTGGCGCGGGGTTCGCTCACGGCTGCTACGACCGCATCGAGGAACTCCTGAAACGGGCCTACAGCACCATCAAAAGCTGCCGCTGCACTTCCGGTTGCCCGGCGTGTGTGCAATCAGCCCGCTGCCGCGAAGCCAGCGATAGCGTAAGCAAAACCGGCGCTCGCCTGATTTTGCAGCACCTTCTTTTCGGGCAGGTTGATCTTCAGTAACCTTGTAATAAAAATTTCACGCTTAGACATATTATATGGAATCAAAAAGCCCTTTGGAATAGTGATTCCACTCCAAAGAGATTTGTCTAATCAATCTGTTTTTAACTCTACTTTGACTTCAGCAAATTTTGCAGAGCGGCTTGCTGGCTGGCATCTTCTTCCTCTTCATCATCATCCTCAACGCGGCGTAAGAGCCTGGGATCTTTGATGCGGTCGGTGTAAAGGATGCCATCGAGATGGTCAACTTCGTGCTGGAGGCAGCGAGCATATTCGCCTTCCGCCTCAAAACGGATGGGTTTACCATTAATATCCTGGCCGCGCACCGTTACCTTAAGAAAACGGTCTACTTCGCCGTACCAGCCCGGGACGCTCAGGCAACCTTCAATGCCTGACTCCTCGCCTCCACCCTTCTTGATAAGCTCCGGGTTGGCAATTACCAGGTGACGGGCCGGGCTGCCCTCGTATTCGTAATCGGCTGGAAACTCAATAACCACCAGGCGCTGTAAGATGCCCACCTGGGGAGCAGCCAATCCCACTCCGTCGGCTTCTCGCATCGTTTCCAGCATATCCTCGGACAGCTTGCGTAAGTTTTTATCGAACTTCGTCACCTTCTGCGATTTAAGGCGTACCCGAGGATTATCGTCGGTTAAAATCGTTAAAAGACTCATTCCTGCTAATCTTTAGCTAAATCTAATTAGCGGCCGTCAACCCGGCGGAAGGACCAGCGTTTGCGCGGTTCTTCTTCTTCCAATTCCACTTTGGCAGGCTCTTTGTGGCCGTTAGCGCTGGCCTGCACTACCGGTGTCACGGGAGCGGTGGGGGCGACTTGCGGCACGAAGGCCTCCGGCTCTTTTACTTTAGCCGTCATCCAGATGTGCCAGATACGCTGTATAGCGGTAAAGTTGGTGAAAATCGCCAGAATCCACAGGATAACAATCAGGCCCAGGTTCCAGAAAGGCTGAATGAGACAGCCGAGCGCCACCAGGATGACCCGCTCTGGTCGGGGTAGCAGACCCACGCCCTTGCATTCCATATTCAGACCCTCGGCGCGAGCTTTGGCGTAGCTGACCATCAGGGAACCGGCAATCGCCACGTAAACCAGGATTGATCCGCCATACTGGTCGGTGTTCGGGCCGCTGCGGAAGTAGAGGATTAAGCCCAGGAACATCACTACTTCGCTGTAGCGGTCCAGCGTACTATCCAGGAAGGCGCCGAATTTGGTAACTTTCCCGGTCACTTTCGCTACCGCGCCGTCCAGCATATCAAAAACCCCGGCGAACAGGATCATCAGACCACCCGCGATCCAGCTCCAGTTTTGGCCCTGGGCCAGGATGAATGCGGCCGGGAAATTGAGCAAAAAGCCCAGTATCGTCAGGCTGTTGGGTGTAAGTCCGCTTTTCGCTACGAACTTACCCACCTGCCGGGCAATACCACGCGCCCAATCTTCTAAGAGGTTTGATAACATAGGCTGATCCTGCTCTCCTTCTTCAAAGAGTACCCTATTAATTACAACTGATAATGCGAGTTCGAAGTTTTAGCTTCTCCGCATAAAGGAAGTTTTTTGATCCGGTTTGCTCCGATATATTCTTACCAGAGTACCTACCAACTTTATGATCGTTTAATATTGCTTGCGCCGAATTGAGCATCTTCCGCTCTACTACTAAGCGAGTTTATTTCGGAAATTTCCCCGGCGTAACGGCGCTTGCGCAACCAGCCCAAACCATAGGTTCGGGTGCGGCGATTAAGGCGCATTCTTTTCAGGCGTAGTTTAGCCAGACGGCGGTTTTCACTCCGTGCGTAGAATTCCAGTACACGCTGGGCTACCTTCTTCCAGCTATATTCCCCGACTTTAGCTCTTCCCGCCTGGCCCATTTTAGTCCGTAAATCCGCGTCTGCCAGCAAGCGGATGAGCGACATGGCCAGCATTTCGGTGTTCTTGGGTTCGACCAGCAAACCCTGCTTTCCGTGTTCCAGCACACTGGCGTAGCCCGGTATATCACTGGCTACAATCGGCAAGCCGCTGGCCATCGCTTCAACCAGCACAATTCCAAAACTTTCCCCGCCAATGGAAGGGGCGCAGAAGACATGCGCGCTGCTGTAGTAGCGGGGTAACATTTCATCCGGCACAAACCCGGTAAAAATTACATCCGTTATATTATTATTTCGCAGATAGCGCTGATAACCTTTAGTTTCGCCTTTGCCGACTATAATCAACCGGACATCGGGTACCTGTTGCCGCACATAGTTGAACGCTCGTAGCAGATACTTAAAGCCCTTGCGCCGCTCGCCGAAGCGTCCTACAAACAGGATGTTAAGTTTTCCGTCGTTAAACTCCGGTAGCGGTTCTGCATCCGCTTTGAAGCGGTTGAGGTCAATCGGATTTGGAATAATCCGGTAGTAACCCGGAAAGTACTGGCTGATAAAATCCATCGCCGGGCGCGAGACTGCGATCCGCCCATCCAGTCGCCTGACAAAGTAGCGCAGCACCGGGCGCCCGTAGTAGTAGCCGATATTGCTCTGTGAAAAGGCGTGAAAGGTGCCAATATTGAGGGCCTTGGAATAGGCCAGGACAGTTAAGGGCAAGGCGGGCATCAAAGGTTCGTGGATATGGACTACATCAAATTGTTCTTCTTGCAGTATCCGCTTGATCTGCCCTGCCAGGTTGAGCGAAAGGGTAATGCGAGCCACACTACCGTTGGCTTTGATCGGTACTACATTCCCTACCCGGTAAATATTCGGGTCGGCCTGTAAAGTATCACTTTCATCCGCCGAGGAGGGGGCCATTATTTTGACCACATGGCCTTGAGAGCGAAACTCTTCAGCCAGCGCCATGATATGTTGGTTTACGCCCCCTTCGCGCGCAAAATCATAGGGCGAAACCAGGCAAATCTTCATGATTGGGACTTCCTCTTTCCGGCGGCTGTTCAAGATAAGACGATTTATTTTTTACCGCGCCGGCTGACTGTGGCCACTCCTCGCCGAATTTTATCAGCCGGAAGCACCACAAGGCTTCGTAAATTTTGCTTGCCCGCTCCCTGTAGTTGTTCTTTAATCGTCAGGTAACGGCCATGCGCGGTAGTTTTTCGCTCTCGAATAGCTTTCAATAAATCTGCGGCGGTATGCCCTTCAAAAGTTGTGTAGGCTGTGCCAATATGGCGAGGGAAGTGGGCGTCACTATTGCCAATTTCAGCCAGGTGCCATTCATCCCGGTTTACTTCGCTCACACGCTCTCGCCGCACATACCCTGCAATAGAGGGGTTCAGCACCTCGATAGCGTCTACAGCCATGGACTTATCAAAAAGACCGCGCAGTTTCTTTTCACCCACACTTAAAGTCATATAGCTCAAAGGGTGCGGCACAATTACGATACCGCCTCGCTCGTGTGCCCACTCGACCGTTTTCTCCAACGACTGGAACATTTTGAAAGGTTCTTCAACGCCATAAATTAAAATATGGCCGTGCCGGCTGGTAATCTCCTGGGCCATCATTATTTCAAAGCGGTAATTGCGCTTGGCCGCCAGTTCGCGTGCTGCCCATGCTCCACGTATCTCATCGTGATCGGAGATAGCAATAACATCCAGGTCGGTATGGTACTCAACGTGTTCCAGCACCTCTTCTACCGTTCCCATACCATCGCTGGCGGTAGTGTGTATATGTAAATCGGCCTTGCCTGACCGTTTCTTATGTTTTTTAGCTTCAGAATGATGCTTGGTATCTGTCTCGTTCGCTTCTATTCCGGGCTGTTCCTGTCCAGCTTCGCTCCCTGCAATATCTTCAGGCAAAATAACCACTCCTTGGTAAATCCCATTAGTTCAGACCATTCTCTGCCTGTGAACCGCGTTTTCACTAGCTGGCCTGCCACTTTCCGTGCCCTCAATTATACATTACAGACAGGGGGTGTCAAGCCAACAGTAAGTTTACATAATATCAGCTCGTCTCTTTCAACCCGGTTGGCACTAAAATTGCATTAACTCTAATAGTGTAGACAAAAAACTCAATTCAAGTGTTTCATGTTAAATCTACTAAATGTAAATTATGCAAAAAGATAGGTAACAGGTAATGTTGGAACAGAAAAAGCGCTCGGAACAGGATAACGCGCAACCTTTTGAAACTCAGGTAGGGCGGGCTTTGCTGGTAGTAAACGCTAAAGCCCGGCAGGGTCGGGAGAATTTTCGAGAGGCCCTTTTACAGCTACAACAGCAGGGTATTCAGCTTGTAGACGCGCACGGCGTAACAAATCCACGCTATATTAAACCGCTGGTAAAAAAGTACCTCGAACGCGGCGGCATAGACACAGTAATAGTAGGCGGCGGCGACGGTACGGTTTCGGCTTTGGCCGACCTGCTGGCCCAGTATAATACCTGCCTGGGAATTATTCCGATGGGTACCGCCAATGATTTCGCCCGCAACCTTAAAATCAATCCGAATATTGCTGAGGCGGTAGATGTTTTGAAACAGGGTTATGTGCTGCCTGTTGACCTCGGCGCCGCTAAAGACCACTATTTCTTGAATGTCGCCAGTATCGGATTGGGAGTGGAAGTGGCTTCGAATGTAGATCAGTCTCTCAAAAAACTGATTGGACCCCTGGCCTACGGCGCGGCGGCTGTACAGACTTTGAACGAAATGCGCCCGGTTCATGTCCGCCTGGTTTTTAAGGACCGCCCTACCGAGCATGGTTTTGAGACGGTCGAGTATAGAGCTCTACAGGTGGCTGTAGCCAACGGTCGTTACTATGGCGGCGGAATGGTAGCCGCTCCGAACGTAACTATAACCGATAGCCGGTTGACGGTTACAGTGATTGAGAATATGAGCGTAATGGAACTTATAAGGCTGGTACCCGGCATGCGGGATGGTACCTATGTACGCCACCCTAAAGTTCACCGTTACACCACCACCAATGTTTATATTGAAACACGCCGACCTAAAGATGTGAATATGGATGGCGAGATCTGTGTAACCGCTCCGCTGGAGTTTAAGATAATGCCTGCCGCCTTAAATGTTTTCGCGCCCAGGCCCTAGCTAAAGCCACTTTTGCCAGCGGAAGAAAACCAGCATGCCCCCGGCGGAGATAAAAAGTAAGGCCAGAACCAGCAGGAACGACCAGGGCTGGTCGGCCAGAGGGAGATTGACATTCATGCCGTAGATACCGCTGATCAGCGTCATGGGCATGAGGATAACTGAAATAATAGTCAGGGTTTTAATGATCTGGTTCAGGCGGTGAGTAGCCAGCGAGTCGTATGTAGCGCTCAAACCTTCAATAATATCTTTGTATTCTTCAAGACTGTCCCAGATCTTGCCGATATGGTCGCTCAAGTCGCTAAAGTAAGCTTCCATATCCTCGTTGTCCGCTAACCGCTTGCGGTGTTCCAGGCTGGCGATTACCGATACCTGCGGCTTAATAATACGCCGGATGGAGATTATATCGCGCCGCACCACTGAAATATCGTAGATGGTATCGCGAGTGGTGGAGCTAAAGATTTTATCGTCAATATCTTCCAGCTTTTCCCCTACTTTATTAATAATTGGGAAACAATAGTCTACTAGCACATCTATAATCCGGTAGAGCGCGAAAGAGGGTGTGCGTCCCAGCACGCCATTGCGTTTGCCTGAATTGTTTTTACATTGTTCGAAGAGCCTGTTCAGGGGTCGTATTTTCCCATCGTGCAGGGTAATAAAATAATCAGAGCCCAGGACCAGGTCAATTTCGGCAGGCGTAGTGGTATGTTCCGCTTTATTATGCACCGGGAAATGCAAGACCAGAAAGATGTAATCTTCGTAATCGTCAATCTTGGGGCGCTGTAAACGACTGGTAATATCTTCCAGGTGCAGAGGATTAAACTCGAAATTGTGCCGGAGCCAGTCAATTTCGGCATTACCGGGTCGCTCAATATTAATCCAGCGCAGCCCGTTATGTTCGATTGTTTCTACGCGCAGCGCTTCTTCCTGCTCTTTAAGCTGGGCATTTTGCTCGGTAGTTCGGCGTTCAACCGAGCGTGAGATTTGTCGGATAACCGGAAGCTTGTTTGAAACTCGCTCCCGGTTATACCCTTTGTTTAATTGAGTTTTACTTTCCCGCATGCTACTAAAATATACCTGACTACAATTCTAACCATTCTTCTCAACTATTATAGCAGCCCGGACAAGCTTGAGCTTATTCCTGTTCGCGCAGGGTGAAAGTCGCCAGTGTTAGCACCAGAATTCCGTAGATCAACAGGCCTAAGAGGCTGGGCAATTCATCACCGAGACCTTTTCCCGGCTTGATGATGGTCTGAAGAATATTATTGGCATAGTAGAGCGGAGTAAGCCAGCTTAGATACTGGGCCCACAGTGGCAGTTTATCTACCTGGATCAGGAAGCCGGAAAGAAAGACCGATGGAAAAATAACCATCGGAATGGTCGGCAACATCTGGCCTTCGTTCTCAGAGAAGTTAGAAAGAAAAACGCCGAGCGCAATCGAAATGACCGCCAGCAGCCAGATTACAAGATAGATGGAAAGCTGCGTGCCCAGATTGTAATCGAGATTGAAAACCCAGGCCAGTTCAAAGAGGACAATCAAAGTCTGGAGGGTGGCCAGGATGGTGTAAGCTGCCAGGTACCCCATAATGATTTCACCGCGCCGGAAACCGCTTATAAACATGAGTTGCAAAGTCTGCGCTTTACGCTCGCGCACCAGCACAATCGAACAGAGGATATAAGTCAGAAAGTGGACAATCAGGGCCCCCGCCGGGACAATATAGCGGCTTGGCCCAAAGTTACCCAGGCTATCAAAAAAGATTTTTAGCAGGTAGATAATGAACAGGGGTGCGATGATTGAGAGGCCCAGAAAGCGCCGGTCGCGGGCCAGTTGTTTCAGCACTCGCCGGGCGACAATCATAGTTCGCTGGGGGTTCCATCTTACGTGACCGGCCTGAGGAAGGGCAGTTATGCTTGCCATATTTATACCTCGCTCTTTGCGATCTACTCTTTGTAATTTACTCTTTGTAGGCTACTTTGAATTCATTTTCTCTAACTCGGCGCTGGTGGTCTGCTGTTCCTGCTGGTGGTTGATTATCCGCAGCAAAATAGTCTCCAGGGTATCCTGTTCCAGTTCCAGGCGCGTGACACTCCGGTCGAGATGATATTGGGCCAGGACTTCAGGCAACTGCGTCGGATATTCAGTTACGGTATATTCATCCAGGGTATTACCGCGCCATACTTTTACCTGGGTGTTGCCGCGCAGCATAATATTACGAGGGGTATCGCAAACCAGCACTTTGCCCTCCTGCATAATCGCCAGTTTATCGCAGAGCAGGGCTTCGTCCATCAAGTGGGTGCTGATGAAGAGGGTAATGCCCTGCGCGGCTAACTCGCGGAAGTGTTGCCAGAAAAGCTCCTTGAGCTTGGGATCTACTCCCGCTGTCGGTTCATCCAGGAAGAGTGCCCGGGGACGATGTACCAGGGCGCAGGCCAGCGAAACTCGCTGCTTCATTCCACCTGAGTAGCCGCCGACAGGGTCTTTACCTCGCGTGCTCAGAGCGGTAAATTCCAGCACTTCGTTTACCCGCCGGTCCAAATCTGGCAAGTAATGGGCTGACCCAAAGAATCGAATGTTATCCCTAGCCGAAAGATCGTCATAGAGAGCCGGGGCCTGTGGCATGTAACCGATATAGCGGCGCAAATGGTATGGATCTTTGAAAGGATCAAACCCCAGGACGCGGGCTACTCCGGCATTCGGCCTGGAACTACCGACCAGAATTTTGATCAGGGTGGTTTTTCCCGCTCCATTCGGCCCTAACAATCCAAAGATAGAGCCTTTTTCAATCTGCATATCCACGCCCCGTAGGGCTTCGATATGGCCGTAATTTTTCTTGATGCCCTCAATCTCTATCGAGTAACTTTTAGCGCTGTTCTCGCTCATTTTCTTGCTCCTGTGGAAGCTTATTACTCACTGGTTCGCGCCAGATACCATGTAAAAAGATATTGCAGGCCGTTTCTATCAGTTGTTGTTCGGTTGGCACCGCCACCGGTACCGGTATATCGGTTACTGCCTGGACCTGGTAAATCAACCCTCGTAAAAAATAAGGTCCAAAGAAGGTCAGGGCTACCGACATGGCATTATCCAACTCGATATTCCCGGCTTTGACCTGCTTATTCAAGTAGTTAAACAGAGGCAGTACAATCGCTGGAAAGATGCGCCGGGGAATTACTTCAGCCAGTTCCGGGAAGCGCACCATTTCAGCCAGCATAATCTGAAAGATACGCCCGGTGGTTTCATCCTTGACCAGTTTCAAATAAGCGCGGGCCAGATCTGGCAAATAGACTTCCGGTGGGGCGTCCATGTTGCTGGTGGCAACTTCCTGAACTGTTTTTAGGGGTTGAAACTCTTCCAGGCAGGCCATAAAAAGCTCGGTTTTGCCACCCGGAAAGTAGTGGTAGATTAAAGCCGGGCTTTTGAAACCACCCTCGGTAGCGATAGTTTTATTGGTTGTACCTTCGTAGCCGTAGCGGGCAAAACTCTTAATAGCGGCTGCCACAATCTCAGCTTTTTTAGCGGCATAGTTGGTTGCCGGACGAGCCATCAGAAGAGTCCTTTCTAAATATTAGTTAATTGACTGATTAGTTAATTAACTGGATAAATTGTAACTCTCTTTATTCATCTCGTCAATAGCTGGCAAGTAAAAAAGAAAATCTCATAAATATCTTTTATTTCATTAGATTCTAAAAGGTTTGTACACAAATATCTATTGCGCAAATCTTTTTTATTTGCTATGCTAACTTCTAAATATTGATCTAACAACTTTTTCTATTTGAGACTGTTATGGCAAGCAAATAAGAAGATAATTTAGAAGAAAATTGAGAAAATTGAATGGAACATATCGAGGATTGTATCAGTTTCTTGCTGGGTAAAGCCTACCAGCAGGTAAACCAGGCGGCCAAACGCGGTCTTGAAGTCTATGGCGTTACTCCTGTCCAATTCGCTTTACTCAAGTTGCTATGGGACCAGGATGGGCAGAGCGGGGCCGAATTAGGCAGCCGTTTGCAACTGGACGCCGCCACCGTCACGGGTATGCTCGACCGCCTTCAAAACGCCGGTTTGATTGAGCGCCGTCCCGACCCTAAAGACCGGCGCATTAACCGCCTCTTCCTGACCACGCAGGGCAGGCAATTGCAAAAACCGCTCGAAAAGGTAATGGACCAGATAAATGTAGAGGTCTACAGCCGTTTTACGCCTGCTGACGCTGAAAAGTTAAAGGCCATGCTTTTGAACCTGGGGAATGTGGAGGTGCCGGCATGAAAAAGCTGCATTATGCCTGGATTATTCTAATATTGTGTTTTCTGGGTTTGCTGGCAACCCAGGGAGTACGTCTTTCTTTTGGGGCTTTCGTTAATCCCTGGGAGAAAGAGTTTAAAGTAGACCGCAGCACTATCTCGCTGGTATCGCTGGTCAGTTTTGTCATTTATGGGGTCACTCAGCCCCTGGCCGGGCGCCTGACCGATAAGTACGGCGTGCGGCGAATGCTCTCACTGAACGTTTTACTGGTGGGTATCAGTATTTTGGTGGCAAGCATGGTTCAGTCCACCCTGCAACTGGTTTTGCTCTACGGCATAATAGCCTCGTTGGGTTTCAGTGGGGCCAGCGGGGTAGTAGCCTCGGTTGCGGTCACAAAATGGTTTCAAAGTAACCGCGGTCTGGCCTTTAGCCTGATTGAAGCCGGCTTTGGGGCAGGCCAGTTTATTCTAGTACCGTCTTCGCTCTTTTTAATTGATGCCTGGGGTTGGCGTTCGACTTTTCTGCTTTTTGGCGTGCTCCTGGTAATATTGTTCTTCCCGCTGCTACTATTACTGAGGTCACATCCCGAGGATAAGGGTTTACGGCCCTATTCCAGAGGAGAAGAGTCCGGGCCAGTGGAAAAGCACAGCGAGACAGCTTTACCCGCCGAACAGAATCTTTCTAAAAAGAATATATTTGCCAATCGCGCTTTCTGGGGCCTGGCGCTGCCTTTCTTCGTCTGTGGTATCACCACTACCGGCATGATTGATACCCACCTGATACCCTTCGCCCACGACCATGGCTATACTACTACCGTAACCAGCGCCACCGTAAGCTTGCTGGCGGCTTTCAATATCCTGGGTACCCTGGCCTCTGGCCCGCTTTCCGACCGCTGGGACAACCGCCGTATTTTAGGTACGCTGTATGGCGTGCGGGCTTTAACCATCGTACTGTTGTTGATTACTAATCAATCTTACTGGCTAATCATCTTTGGGGTTGTCTTTGGTCTGGTCGATTTCGCGGTGGTCGCTCCTACCCAGGTGCTGGCTTCGCGCTACTTCCACGGCCATTCGGTCGGCGTAGTATTTGGCCTGTTATCCATGTCCCACCAGTTAGGTTCTTCAATCGGAGCTTACATACCCGGTCTGCTCTACACTATTACCGGTAATTACACCGTTCCTTTTATAGCGGGGGCGGTATTGCTGGAGGTAGCGGCTTTTCTGAGCTTCACTTTACCCAGGAAAGGTATGACCGCGCCACCCCGCAAACTTGTCGAGGCGGCGGAAGCTGTATAAAAAAACTCCGGCCAGCATTTTGGCCGGAGTTTTTATTTTTCAAATTTTGTGAAACGAAGTTCTATTTGTTACGGGCGGTATCCAGGTTTGCTCTCAAGCCTGTTTCCAGCGCCCCGGCATCGGTAATGGCTGAAATGAAGCGGAAGCCTTCCTGGGCGCGGATGCGGGCCGCTTCGCCATTGGTGGAGAACATGCCCAGCGGGACATTATGGCGGGTGGCCGCCTCTTTAATCCGGTCTACCGCTTTTATAAAGACCGGATCGCTATTTTCAGAACTGGGTACCAGGCCAAGTGAGGCTGAGAGGTCGTTTGGCCCGATGAACGCGACATCGATACCGGGAGTGGAAATAATTTCCTCGCAATTTTCAACCGCCTCGGCGCTCTCAATTTGAATACAGACCATAATTTCATCGTTGGCCTTTTCGGCATAGGCCGGGCGGGTGGTGCCAAAACCGAGCGGTCCAAAAGGCCCACCCAGGCTGCGCCCTCCTTGCGGTGGGTATTTAGAAGCCATTACTACCGCCTCAGCCTCGGCGCGACTGTTTACCATTGGCACCAGCACTCCCCAGGCGCCACTGTCCAGCACTCGCTTGATGTTTTCCACGCTGTTAGAAGGCACTCGCACGAAGGGGGCCGGTCCGCCAGAATCGGCTATCACCCCTACCATCTGGGCCATGATGGTGAAATCAATCGGGCCGTGTTCCATATCTACCATCAGCCAATCAAAACCATGCCGGGCAATCAGGCGCGTGGTAAAGACGCTGGGTAGCGAGAGCCATGCACCAAAAACGGTTTCGCCGCGTGCCAGGGCAGCCTTGATATGATTAGTTCGCATTTTCTTCTCCCTATTTTACAGAAATTTGCCGGGTTTTAATTATACAGATTCTTTTAATTACAGAACAAACTACTTGAAACCGGAAAGGCGCAAACAGGAGAAGTTTGGTCCTGCTTGCGCCTTTCCAGGGTCTAACTCAGTACAACTTAAACTTTGATAATACCGGCTTCCGCGCCCGGTCTCGGTTTTTGGAGAATATCCTGCTCTTCTTCCTCCTCATACTTATCGCCTCGGATGCGCCGTTTAATCCAGTAGAAGATTATCAGCACGAGCGGCATTGGAATGAGGGCCAGACCGAAACCAAAGAGGTGGTAGAGCGAGAAAAATTCCAGGAAACTGGCGCTATGGTCGGGCAAAAGCGGCGGCTGGCCCATCAGTGGTCCAAAGTAGCCAAAACGCCAGTAGTACCATACAAAGAGGACAAAACCACCGAAATAAACCAGCCACGCCATAAAAAGCAGGCAGTACTGCAAAAGCCGGGCAAACGGGAAGGCCGGGCGGCGTAGTTCGGCTATCTGCTGATACTCCAGGTCTACTCTTCCCCGGTGGCGCATGCGCCGCCGCTCGGCCCAATCGAAAAAGACCAGCGGCACAAAAAGGCTCAACAGCAGGGCCAATCCAGCCTGCCAGAGTGCCATTTCCTGCAAATCCGGTAACGCAATTGAGTTGAAGTTAAAGCTTTTGCCCTGTATCCGGTAAAAGCCGAAAGGCAGGAGCGTGGCAAGCAGGGCTCCGCTTGCCGCCACGAGAGAGAGCGCCGAGCGCCAGACCAGAAAGAGGACCAGCGGGAGTAGCAGCAACACTACCGAGAGAGCGGCGCGCTGCCAGCGGGCCTGCGCAAACCAGTCCTGGCGGGCCTGGTCCATATCGGCGCGGGTATAGCGCAGCACCCAGTCTACTTCCTGCTCAATTCCTTCATAGGAACCAAGCCGGTAATTCTGGCGAGCCAGGGTCACGTTTTTTTCGGCTTCAACCGCCTGCGGGTCGTTGGTCGCCAGGGGCAGCGGTAAATCCAGGCGTTGCCGGTAAGCAATATCGAGGGTCTGGCGTTGTTCCACCAGGGCCAGGTACTTCTCGCCCTGGTCAATCGCCGGCATCGAGAGCAGGCTACTCATAAAGCGGCCCTGGTTATGGCGGGGCACTTCCACACCCAGCAGGGCCGAAATAGTGCTGGTTACATCTTCCTGGCGCGCCCAGATTTTGTCGCCGGGCTGTACCGCCTGGCCGACCATTACCATCGGTACGGTCCAGCGGTCACCCGCTTTGGCCGAGTTATCCCAATCACCCGTTATAATCAGGGTGGTGTGGCGCAGGTCCATTTCATCGGAAGTGAGCCGCGTCAGGGCTTTGTCCAGGTTCTCGCGTGCCTGCGAAACCTGCGGGCTGTCCGTCCCGTAATCCTGCTCGGCCTGCTGTAGTGCTGCAATTTGAATGAGGGTGAAATTAGCAGACTTTTTCTTCAAAAAGTTCAGAGCGTTATCGGCAATATCACCGGCAGGTTGGCGCGGGTCAAAAGTAGTGTAGTAATCCAGCATGTTGGGCGGCAAAGCGCTATACCAGTCCGGTGTGCCAAAGAGAGCTGTCGTGAATTTGCTGCGTTTAACCGAGGCAAACAAATTATCGAACTGGGATAGCTGCTCGGCAGGAGTAGGCGTGTTTAGGGCCGCACGAGCCTGGTCAAACTGTAAGCCGGCCGTCAATTCCTGGCTTGCTCCGGTCAGCAAAGTCACAAGGCCGGGTACGGCCGGTTCAACCTGCCCGGTAAAGAGATAGGCCCCGGTGCTAATCTTTTTAAAAGTTTCGTTTTGCAGCGATGATAGTGTTTCAACGTCGTTCTGGCTTAAGCCATTTACCACTACCAGCACTACCCGGTTAGTCAGCGGCGCGGTAGTACCCGGTCTGCGTGTCTGGGTAGTCGCAGCGCCACCATCTCCGGTTGTATCGGTGCCGGTGGTGTCACCCACAGCGCTGCTATCATTAAAGGTAGTCAGAGATTGTGCGGGCCCCACGTTGACTTGAATCGGTTGGTAACTCTCCAGAGAAGTCCGCAGCAAATCTGCGCCGTTGTAAGCCCCCGCAATCAAAAGGCCCAGCAAAGCCAGGTAGATTACAGGTCCACGAATTTTAAGCAGCCAGCGTTTGAGCATAGCCAAACCCCACATGATTATGGAATGATAAATAAAACTATTGGATAAGTGCGAGTCTATTTAAGTTACTGCTATTAAAAAGACGTGCCAGTGAACACTATTTGGCGAAGTTGGTAGGGGTGCAAAGGGGATTGGAGGAGTTCAACTGCTCGCCTCATAACTCCCTTTATTACCTACCAGCGATGCCAGGTATTTCGAGCCTGCAAACCTGGCACCGTAAAAATTACTCTTTGCCCGGTCCGGTACGGTAATACCACATTTGCTCGCGGCGGTGGCGCAGAGCCACACTTTCCACCAGCCCCAGGCCCATGAAAGTAGTCCAGAGCGAACTACTACCGTGGCTGATCAGGGGCAGTGGGATACCGGTTACCGGCATCAGGCCCAGGTTCATACCCACGTTTACGAAAATCTGGAAGGAGATCATGGCCGCCACTCCGATACAGATGTATCTTCCATAGGAGTCGGCGGCTATCCTGGCTACGGCGATTACTCGCATCAGGAGTAGCGACAGGACTGCCAGCACCGCTACGCTTCCGACAAAGCCAAATTCCTCGGCAATGACTGAGAAAATAAAGTCGGCCTGCCGAATCTTGAGATAATTACCTTTATTACGGTATCCCTGGGTGTAGCCCTGCCCGAGCATTCCGCCACCTTCTACCGAGAGACGGGACTGAATCAGGTTATAGCCTTCTCCGGCCTGGTCCTGTTCAGGGTTCAAGAAGGAAGCTAAACGGGTTTTCTGATAATCCTGGAAAACTTTAATCTTTCCGCCGGTTAGATCGCCCAGGTTCCAGATCAAGATCAGCAGCGGAATGGCAATCATGAAGAGGGTGGCAATATGCAGCCAGTCGGCCCCGGCTACGAAAGTAATGCCGAGCCAGATGGCCATGATTACCAGGGTCGTACCGAGGTCAGGCTCGATAAAGACCAGGAAGGCAATTGGGGCAATTTGCAACAGCGAAAAGATAAAGACCGGGATGCGCTTGACCCGGTGTTCGTTAGTAACATAGAAGCGAGCCAGCAACAGGATAATCAGGAGCTTGGCCGGCTCAGAAGGCTGGAATTGAACTTTACCTATTGTAATCCAGCGGGTAGAACCGAGCGTAGTAATACCGAGGATTTCTACCAGCACCAGCATGCCAAGCGTTACCATATATATAGGTAACTGCCAGCTTTCAAAAAAGTGGTAGTCCAGGCGAGCCAGCACAAAAAAAAGCACCAGGCCAATTCCCATACCCTGGGTTAGCTGGCTAAAATCCAGGTTTGTACCACTTAAATCGGGGTCGTTGAGAATAGCGCTATGAATCATTGCCACCCCAAAGAGGGTGGTTACTATAGTAGCGATAAAGAGGGGAAATTCGAAATTACGCCAGAAAGAAAGTCTAAGCATACACCTTTTTACTACAGTTATTGCAATTCGAGGCTATTAGCATTTGAGATTTACATAATGCGATTTGCCTGTCTAGGCTCAGTATAGCAGAAAGTCAGCAGATTGCAACCGCTAACAAAAACTAGAGCAGAATTTATGGCAGGAAGTTAAAAGGGGTTGGCCGGGCGCTACCTGCACGGGGACTTAGGGGTGTCCACTAACCACTCTCACTTCTACCCACCGCGCCGGAAAATAACTATTCGATGTGAATTTGCATTTTTAATAGAAAATGCTAAAATCATCATATCCTTGTATTTAGTCTATTTGTCAGACAATTGTACGGAACAAAAGATAAAACCCGAAAGCAACTAAAACAGGGTACTTTAAATTGAGAGCGATCAAAGCTAAGACTTGTTATCTGAGCGTCAAAAGCAGAATCAAAGGAGATCAAAGCCAATGGCAGAACCGAGCAAAGTAGGCACCCCCCTCGATCAACTGAGTGACCGCGAGGCGGTAATTGTAAGCGCCGTGCGTACTCCGGTCGGACGCGCTTCTAAGGGTAGTCTCAAAGATATGCGCCCGGATGACCTGGGTGCGCTCGCGGTGAAAGCCGCCCTGGAACGTGCCGGGAATCTCGACCCGGCGCTGGTTGAAGATGTTATTTTCGGATGCGCCATGCCGGAAGGTGAGCAGGGCCTCAATATCGGCCGTAATATCTCCGTATTGGCCGGCATCCCGACCACTTCTGCCGGTGTAACCGTCAACCGGTTCTGCGCCAGCGGGTTGCAGTCAGCCAACATGGCAGCCCAGAATATCTTGCTGGGTATGGGCGATGTTTTCGTATCCGGTGGTGTGGAATGCATGAGCCGCGTACCCATGGGCGGTTTCAATCCTTCCTTTAATAAGAAGCTGGTAGGCGGCAAGGCCGGTTTCCCCGAAGTTTATATCCCGATGGGCCTGACTGCCGAGAACGTTGCCAAACAGTTTAACGTCAGCCGCCAGGAACAGGACGAGTTTGCTCTCCGTTCGCATATGCTGGCCGTCAAAGCGCAGCAGGAGGGTATGTTCAAGGACGAGATTGTACCGGTCACTTTACCGGACGGCTCGATAGCGGACAAAGATGATGGCCCGCGCGCCGATACCAGCCTGGAGAAACTGGCCACCCTGAAAGCGGCTTTCATTGACGGCGGCACTGTGACTGCCGGTAACAGCAGCCCGCTTAACGATGGCGCTGCGGCAGCCGTCATTATGAGCCTGGGTAAAGCCCGCGAACTGGGCTTGAAGCCGCTGGCTCGTTTCGTCACGCTGGCCGTAGCCGGAGTAGACCCTGAAGTCATGGGTATCGGCCCCATCCCGGCCGTCCGCAAAGCCTTGCAGCGGGCCGGTCTGACCATCCAGGATATCGATATCGTCGAGCTAAACGAAGCCTTTGCCAGCCAGGCCCTGGTCGTCACTCGCGAACTGGGCATCAGCCTGGACAAGCAGCTTAACCCCAAAGGCGGCGCGATTGCTATCGGCCACCCGCTCGGTTGCAGCGGCGCCCGCATCCTGGCTACCCTGATGAACGATATGCGCCAGTATGACGCGACCCTGGCTATCGAAACCATGTGCATCGGTGGCGGCATGGGTCTCGCCACCATTTTCGAGCGCCTGAGCTAGACTAATCAGTTTGAGCGCCTTCGCAAAAATCTCTAGGTTTTTGCCGGGAGGCGCTCAAGACTTCAAGGACGAGGTAAAGAAAAAATGGCTTATAAAATAGAAAAAGTCGGGGTGCTGGGCGCAGGCGTAATGGGCGCGGGAATAGCTGCGCACCTGGCGAACGCCGGTCTCTCGGTAGTCCTGCTCGATATTGTACCGCCCGGTACTCCTGACGGTGCGCCAAAAGCCGCCCGCGATAAATTCGCCCTGGGTGGTCTGCAAACGGCTCTCAAAGCCAGCCCTGCCGCTTTCTACTCCCCCAAATTTGCCGAACGTATTACCACGGGTAACTTTGAAGATGACTGGTCGAAACTCGCCGAATGCGACTGGGTAATTGAAGTGGTGGTCGAACGGCTGGACATCAAGCGCGATGTTTTCAAACGGCTGGCCGAGGTGGTCGGGCCGGAAACGATTATTTCCAGTAACACCAGCGGTATCTCGCTGGCCTCTATGATGGAAGGTATGCCGGAAGATTTCCAGCGCCGCTTCCTGATTACCCACTTCTTCAACCCGCCCCGCTATATGAAGCTGATGGAACTGGTCGCCGGTGAAAAGACCGACCAGGAACTGGTCAGTTTCATGCGCTCTTTCTTTGAAGATCGCCTGGGCAAAGGCGTGATTATCGCCAAAGATACTCCTAACTTCGTGGCTAACCGCATCGGTATCTATGGCATGATGGCTACTCTCAAGCGCATGGCCGAAAGCGGCCTTAAAGTCGAGGAAGTGGACGCCGTTCTGGGCCGGGCCAGTGGTCGCCCCAAGAGCGCCGCTTTCCGCACCAGCGACCTGGTGGGCCTCGATACTTCACTTCATGTGGCCCGCAATGTTTACGACAACGCCCCAAACGATGAGGAGCGCGATATTTTCCAGGTGCCGGACTGGATTCAGAAGATGGCCGATAACAAGTGGCTGGGCGACAAGACCGGCCAGGGCTTTTACAAGAAGGTAAAAGAAGGCGGCCAGACCAAGATTCAGGTGCTAGACCCTGAAACCATGACTTACCGCGACCAGATTGAAACTCCGCTGGCCGACACCAAGCTGGAAGAAGCCGCTCGCCGCTCCTCCCCGGCCAAACGCGTGGAAACCCTGGCCTATCTAGATGATCGCGCCGGGCAATTCGCCTGGAACCTGATGGTCGATACCTTGCTCTACACCGCCAATCGACTGCCTGAAATCGCCGACGACATCCTGACGGTTGATAACGCCATGAAGTGGGGTTACAACTGGGATCTCGGCATCTTCGATATGTGGGACGCCATCGGCCCGTTGAAGAGTGTCCAGCGCATGCGTAAGGAAGGCCGCCAGGTCCCCCAGTGGATTATCACCTTCATCAACCAGGGCCAGGACTTCTTCTATATTGAGCAGAACGGCAAGAAGAAGTACTGGGACTTCAAGGACGAGCGCTACAAGCTGCTGCCGGAGAACCCCAACCGCATCAGCCTTGCCAAGTTGAAGCAGGATAAGGCCAACGTCATTCGCTCCAACGAAAGCGCCAGCCTGATTAACCTGGGCGACGGCGTGCTGCTGTTCGAGTTCCATGCCAAGATGAACTCGATAGATCCCGATATGATAGATATGGGCTACCGGGCTATTTCTACCCTGAACGGGAGCGACAAATTCAACAGCATGGTCGTCTCGAACGAAGCCAACGACTTTTCAGTCGGCGCGAACCTCTTCCTGGCCCTGATGGCGGCCAGCCAGGAGGCGTGGGGCGAACTGGAAAAAAGCACCAAAGCCCTGCAAGACCTGAACATGGCGATTAAGTTCTCGCCCAAGCCGGTAGTGATGGCTCCCTTCGGGCGCACCCTGGGCGGCGGCACCGAATTTGTACTGGCCGGGGCGCGTGTGCGGGCTTACGCCGAAACCTATATGGGTCTGGTGGAAGTCGGAGTCGGTTTGATACCGGGCGGCGGCGGCTGCAAAGAGCTGCTGCTGCGCCAGAGCCAGCGCTTGCGGGGCATGGGTGGGCCTTTTGCGCCTGTCCAGAAGGCTTTCGAGACTATCTCTTACGCAAAAGTCTCGACCAGCGCCGAAGAAGCGCGTTCGCTCGGCTTCCTCCGCAAGGAAGACCGCATCTCGCTCTCTCGTGACAGCCTGCTCAAAGACGCCAAAGCCGACGCGCTCGAACTGGCGAACACCTCTGGCGGCTACAAACCGCCCGAACCTGCCATGCTCAAGCTGCCCGGCGAAGGTGGCCGCCTGGCTATCGAGCAGATGATTGAAGGTATGGTTCTGACCAAAACCATCAGCGAGCATGATGCCGTGGTCGCCAACAAACTGGCCTACATCCTGACCGGCGGTAGCGAAGCCAGCCCTACCCGCGAAGTCAGCGAGCAGTACATCCTCGACCTTGAGCGCGAAGCCTTCATCCAGCTTGCCAGAACGCCCAAGACCCAGGAGCGCATGCAGTACATGCTCATGAAAGGCAAGCCCCTCCGCAACTAAACATTAGTTTTCATAGCAAAAAGCCCGCGTTTCTGTACGAGAGCGGGCTTTTTCTTTTGATGTAAACTTTAAGCAAAAAGCTTGTATAATATAGGGTATCAGGAAAGCAAAAAGTATAGCCTGGTAGCAGGTCATAAGGTTAAAACGATGCTAAATATCACAAAACAAAGAAGCCTGTTAACCTATATTTCTATTGTGAGTGTAAGTTGTAGTCTGATTTTAACAGCTTGCAGTTCTGACCCTTCTGCCACTCAAGTCTCTGATACCTTACAGGCAGTGGTTGGTACACCATCAGCCTCTTCTTCTCAAACGCAGCCTGCTACCCCCCGGGCTGTTGGTACTGCTGTTACTACAGCTACTACCGCCTTTGCAACTGTCTCGCCCGTGGCGATAACGCCAGGGGTTAAAACTGCCAGCCCTACGCCTGTAAAAACTGCCAATCCTACGCCAACTTCATCCCGATTGCTTAAGCCTTTAGCTTCTTATACAGACTGGGAATACCGCTGGCTAGAGGGCGGGCCGTGTAGCGCGCCTTGCTGGGAAGGTATCAGACCAGGAATTACTACAGCGGACCAGGCAAAAGCAACCTTACTGAAGTTAGCATTTGTGACTAATGTTCAAGAACAATCTGTTACACCTTATAGTCCTCACGAGTTGAATTGGAACTGGACTGAAGGGAATGGGGGACCTACAATACATTTTACTACTAATTCACCTACGGAAGTGGTTGATTCGATAACTTTAATACTTCCGAAAAGTTTTCGTTTAGGTGATATAAATCGGATTTATGGGGAACCTAATTATATTCAGACTTCGGTCGATTACAGAGATGACAAAAGTATATACAGCTACAATATAGCGATTCTCTACCAGGATAAAGGTATTTTACTTTATGATGGTTTTGAAAAACGACTAGCTATAGATGCTAATACCCCTTTTAGGGGAGTAATTTTAATTAGACCCGTCACAATAGAAGAGGTAGCAAAAAAAACCAATTTGTTTAATCCTAAAAACACTCCTCAATGGCAAGGCTATAAGGATTTTAGCTTTTACTGTACGCCGGATGGTACCTGTGCTTAGTTTTTCAGCCTGCTATTACTCTAATAAGGTCCTAAAAACTTTTCTCCTTTTGATGAAAAACTTACACAGGTAACTTAAAGAGGGTATATTAATAATATCATTATAATAAGCTATAATAGCAATAAAAAAGTTTCTCAGAAAATGTAAGGTTATTCGTAATATTAATTTGCTTAAATACATACAGTTTCTCGGCGCGTTGGAGAGGTAAATTACTACGCCCCTGTTATCTTCTTAACTTCTACTACTGCAAAAGGAATTACGTTATGACCACGTCTCAGCCAGTTGTTACCAGATCTAATTCTGCACATGTTTCCTCTCAGCCTAAAGCCTTCAAAAAGACGGGTATTCTTTACGAAGATTTATATGCCGATTCATACCTGGAATACTTATTTCTGCGCTGGGTTCTTACTCCCCTGACCCGATACGAGATCATAGACCGGATTTCTCCCCAATGTGAGGTTCGCGTTTCAGGCAAACAGTATCAGATTGATTATGCTTTTATAGGGCAAGAACGCCGATTTGTTGTTGAACTGGATGGCTACACTGAACACAGTAATAAGTATGCTTTTACCAGGGATCGCTCACGGGATAATGATTTGCTGGTTGATGGGTGGGATGTCCTGCGTTTTTCGTTTGATGCGGTACAAGAGCAAACAGGAAATTGTATATTCCAGCTTCAAGGTGCTTTTAGTAAAGATCCACTCTTAAGAACCTTCCTTATTGATAAGCCCCAGGTTACACGGCCTGACTATACGGATGAAGAATGGGAGAAAATCAAGTCTTATAAGATCAATTGCTGCATCCGCAATCCCCTTAACCTGAAACTTTTCAATCCGGGCCCCTCACGGGAAGAACTAGTACTACAACTGGCAAATCTTCAAGTTGAGCAAGAGCGTCTTACTACTGAATTTGCCTCTGAATTAAATACTACTACAGCAGTTAGCAAAGTTATTGAACCAATGAAGAATAACCACAATGTTTGAAATAACCAAGAGCATCTTGCTTAGTTATCAGTTCGGCACACTGCCCGATTGCACTTTCTAAGGCTTCCCGATCTCGCGCGCCTATCCT
>DATAKM010000124.1:0-8125 GCA_036261665.1 Chloroflexia bacterium | reverse complement strand
AAAGCTTTGGCATCGGCCCAGGCGGCGGCGATTTCATCGGTCAGGCGGCGCTTCTTGTCGAAGCCAAAATCTTCCGGCTTCTGCCCAAAAACCTCGCCTGCCGCGATTTGTTCCAGCAGATCGGCGGGAATAAGATTACCTTCGGTTGCGACTGTCGAAAAACTCATTTTCTATCCTCTAATACGATTGCCATTGCCGTTTATTCACAAAGCTAACTATAACCTACACCTCAGAAGCACGGAAACTTTTTCTTTTATTTACACCACAGAGGCAAGGAGACACAGAGAGTTTATATCTGTTTATTCTCCATGCCGGTGATAAGCCCTCTAATAAAAAACATCTCCGTGTCTCTGTGGTGGGACTAATTCCCACAATAAATTTATCTCCGTGTCTCTGTGTCTCCGTGGTGAATCAATCCTCAACTTACCACCGGCAAATAAACATAGACTCCCAGCACGTCCGGGGGCAGTTGAGGGCGTACGGTAACGCGGCCGGTATGAGTTGCCTGGCGCACTCGCCGGTGAGACTCTAGCAGCTTTTCAGCTTTGCCGTAGGCTATCTCTTCCAGATCCTTCCCCATATTCTTCAGCCAGCCCACCGCTGCCGCAACCCGCTCCTCAATGTAACCGGTTGTCAAATTGCCATCCGGCAAAGCGTTTTCTAAGAGGTTTATAGCTGTTTCGCTCGGCAGCCACTTCACGTTTCCGGCATCTGGACTGCCCTCAAAGGCTACCACAACCAGTTCTTCCGCCAGTAATGGCACTGCTCTCCCGGCGGTTTCGATTAACAGGCGCAGCCTGAGCAGGGCAAGAGTAGTGCGGGTGCTGACCGCTCTGGTGCGGATTGCACCACTACGGCTGGCCGGAGGCAGGTTGCCATTGCCATTTCTTTCCAGGGCGCTACTGAGTAGATGCTCGGCCAGCGCTTCGGTCAGAGGGTGTAGCCGGTGGATTAAGCGCACTCCTTCAGGCACCGGAGTTTCAAAGGTAATCAGCACATCTTGTCCTCTAGACTTTTGAGTGGTCTTAGGGGAGGTAAAAACCGGGCTTAGCCGCTCTCGCACAGTCGGGGGAAGATTTAGCAGTGGTAAGCTCCAGATAGTGCGCTCGACTTGATCTGCCTTACGTGTGGCAACCAGAGGAGCGCCCAGACGTTCACAGGCATTCCGCACAAAATTGGCGACTGTAACAGCGTTACCCAGCACTTTATCGCTTTCTTCCAGTTCCGGGGCAACTTCTTCAGGCTTGATGGCGTGTTGAGCATAGCGGGTACGGCTCTGTTTCTCGCGCTCCACGGCCCTGTCCCAGCTACTATGCAAATCTTCCACCGTCATGCCGGTTTCATCAATGCTGCCAAAATCGAGCTGACGGTCGCTATCAAAAAAACTCAACTGCTGGACAACCGGGGTCTGCTGGAAGAGCGAGCGCACCACTGTTTCTACGACGCTCTCACTATCTACCGGTAACGGAACCGTAATACCCAGGGTTTTGTGAATAGTGACGGCTTTGCGTATCAAAACTTCCCAGACAATCTTGTCCATTGGATTATCCTTGCCATAAAGGAGGAGAGTACGGACAATCGGGCTGGGCTGGCCATAGCGGTCTACGCGGCCTTCGCGCTGCTCCAGGCGATTGGGATTCCAGGGAAGATCATAGTGAATGACGGCGTTAAAAGCCTCCTGGAGATTGATACCTTCGCTCAAACAGTCAGTGGCAACCAGCAACCGGCGCGGGCTGGTGGAAAGTTCGGCCACCCGCTGTTCGCGTTCTTCTTCGGAACTGGCCCCGGTCACGGCAATAACCTGTAAGTCAGGGAATTGTCTGGTAAAACGCCTTTTCAGTTCAGCCGCCAGGTACTCGGCAGTTGCAATGTAGCGGCAATAGATTATGGGGTGGTAATTCTCACGTAGTAAACCAATTACCTCCTGCGCTATTATGAGCAACTTTGGATCAGCATCACCTCGCAAATTAACGGCACGTTGAACAAATTTCTGCAAACGAGCGCGTTCGCTATTACCCAGGACCTGCTCAGCCTCCTCAACTACCGGTGTAGGATCAAAATCTTGCACCACTTCCTGGTCACCCAGGTCCAGGACATACTGGGCAAGTTGTTGGTCAGTTTCTGCGACAGAAAGGAGTTCTTCTTCTCCGGCCTGCCCGGTAACCTTGCCCAGTCTGGCACGCAGCGCTGTTTCAGCGGCAGCGGGACTGCTCATAACACAGCGCAACAGAGCCAGCGCTGTCCAGTAACGTACACGTTGCTTCCAGCCGGTCTTCTGTCCAATTGCAGTATCATCGCGGACTAATTCATGGGCAAACGCCAGGATGTCATTGAATAGTTTGCTGTATTCGGGAGAACGCGAGAGTTGATAAGTAGTTTCTTTAGCTTCGCGCACCGGGAAAGGAGTATCCTCGCCCAGCCAGCGCTGCACATCTGCCCGGCGTCTTTGAACAAACTGGCGCGCTAAAGCCTTTCGCTCTTGCTCACTTAGCCGGTTAGGATCGAGATTACCAAAATAAGGGTTTAATAGTTCCAGCAGAGAAAGGAAGGCATCCTCAACTCCGCTATGTGGAGTGGCTGTCAGTAGAAGCAGATGGCGGTCCTTGCCGGCTGCCAAAGCCCGCAAAAGTTCGTGGCGTTGCTGCATGTTACTGCGGTTGCTGCTTGAGCGAGCAGCCGTGTGCGCTTCATCTACAATTACCAGGTCAGGACAGCCCCTCACAAAGCTCTCCTTACGTCGCTCGGACTTTACAAAGTCAATGCTTACAACCAGGACCGGGTAATGTTCAAAAACAGTAATATCACCGGGTGGTAAGCCGCGCTCAAGCTGAGCGATAGTACCAGAACGCACAACTGCCGCTTCTAGTCCGAATTTATCCGCCAGTTCGCGCTGCCACTGCTCGCACAGGTGGGGCGGGCAGATAACAGCCAGGCGGCGCGCTTCACCGCGATCAAGCAACTCCCTGGCAATCAGCCCGGCTTCTACTGTTTTGCCGATACCAACATCATCAGCGATTAAAAGGCGCACTGGATCAAGCCGCAGGGCCATCAGCAGTGGTACAAGCTGAAAAGGGCGCGGGCGTACGCTAAGCCTGCCCAGTGAGCGGAACGGGCCAGCGCCACTTCTAAAATTTAGCCGGGTGGCATCGCGCAAAAGGCGAGCCGAAGTGTTATCACCTGACTGGGCCGGGTCGGGAAGCTGGAAAGTAGCCGATTCGACCTCATCAATTTGAAGAGACTGGTTTACGGGTAGATAGATGCCGATCTGTTCGTATTCCGGCCCTCCCAATGGTCGCAGCATTAAAATGTCGGGCGACTCAGAAGGTAATACAATCCAATCTCGCTCCCGGCAACGCACCAGCGTACCGGCTTCAAATTTAGTCATCCTCATTTACCTTTCAAAGACGTCAGACCAGCGTTTTAACTGTTTTTCCAGATCTTGCCCTTTACGTAGGGTTATAACCCGGTAACCCTTTTCATCCAACTCATCGCGTTGAGCCAGTTCAACAGGTTCAGGGCGGGTTTCATCACAGAAAATACAGGTAACTTCGTTCTGATAATAAAAATCAGGCTGTATTGTGACTCCATCAAAAGCAGGTCTTACTTTATCCGGCAGGTTACGCCCTGTAGAGTTTAAGTATTCTAGAACTTCCCGCGCAAATGATCCAGCAGCCGTTCTGGCCTTCAGCCGTTCAAAAGAAGACAAATTGGAAAGATCTGAATCTTCGTTATCAGAGCTGCCCGCAGATTTTAATTTTGTTTCACTGTTTGCCAGTTTGAGCAGAATCTCTTTTACCAGGTGCCGTTTCAATCGAGCATGATCTTGCTGATTAGAGTAGGATAGCAAGCAACGATAGCAGGCCTGGCCGCAATCATTACTTTCATCGGCGAGGTCTTCCCCTGTTTCCGGATCAAAATGACAAATTTCGAGCGCTTCACGGGCTACTTTGGCAAGCGCTTCCGGTTCTTCTACCAGACGGGTCAGTACTCCTACACCACCTTCAGCTGCCTCCCACAACAAAATTCGGCGTTGATCTTTTTCACCTACTCGCTCTGAAACTAGCTCCTGTTCTTCCACCTGAAAAACAGCTTCAATTCCGCGTTGGAGCGCATATTGTAAACTGGCTAAAAGATCTTCATCTTCGGTCTGATCTGGCTGGAGCAAGAGAATGTTGCGAGTATCTCGGACCAGAAGGCGTACACCGCTGATTAATTCAGAGCTATCCGCATCAATTGCATTATCAGCATCGTCATTCGGCCTTTTTGCCCAGATACCTTTTTTCTTGTCAAGTGTATAACCTTCATGATTAGGATTAGCTCGTTTCCAGCGGTGATTAATCCGCCAGAGCGTAGCTGACGGAGCATAGCAAAGGTCAAGCAAATCCTCTTCAGTACTTTCTAAACGAGTCTGGGCAGCAATTATGCGCTTCGGACCAGCAAAGCGGAAATGGCTTGTAATAAAGTAACCCTCCCGAACCCGCTCCTCTTCTTCGCTTGTAATACGCTCGATACGCTGGGTGGCAACAGTAGTCATCTCGAACAGTTTACTGGTTGTTAAGCTGGTATTTGTATCCAGGCGTGTACCGCAATGTTCGCAGATTTCAATCGAAAGAGCATTTTGACCTTCGTGAAAGAAATTACAGTGATGGCAGAGTTTAGCCGTTACCATGCGAGAGTCAGCGTTGCCACCCGGAAGCATAACTTTGACTACCCGGTACTTACCACCCTCGTGGTAAATAACATTACGAGGCCCGAATTCGGTCAGGGCCAAAAAGCGAGGACGTGAAAGAAAAGTGCCATTTTCGCGCCCTGTGTTCAAGTAAGCATGAACAGGCAGACGTGGGAAGTTGTAACCAGGCAAAAAGCCTTCGCTGGCAAAATAACGATACGGATAAAAATCGCTATCACCTAATTGATTATTACCCATCTGATTGCAGAGTAGATCCATCTGGCGCAAGGCTTCATTACGAAGGCGAGCGATTTCTTCTGCTTCGTAATTATTTTTAGCCCCACGACTCTGATAGCGGCGATCTTCGGCCATGCGAGCATCTCGAAGTTGGCGCTCAGCTGCGGCAAATAGTTCTCTCCAGCGATTGCATGCCTGATTAAAGCGGATAGCAGCATTAGAAATTGTCTCTGCCAGCCACTTCTCAGAAAACCAGCCATTCCTGGACAAATCTTCTTTCGAGCTGGAAAATAAACGTTTACAGATATCAAAGCATTCCGCTTCACGCTCAGTAGATAGCTCTAACGCTAACTTTACTTTCTCCTGTAACGGGTAGTTGTTCGTTGAATCCGCTGTATCCACGATATCTAACATTGAGCGGCCAAGGGCCAGTCCTGTTATACCCAGCCATACGGCGTGAATGTGAGCTTCCAGCATTTCTCGGTTACCCAGGTCCAAACGAGGGGGTGCTACAACTCCGGCTACCATGCGGTCAGGTCGCCGGAAGAAGTACTGATCATGACCACTACCAACCGAGCAATATGTACCTACTAAAGCAGGCTGTCCGCTGCGCCCTGCTCGGCCACTGCGTTGAGCATAATTTGCGGGTGTAGGAGGGACATTTCTTAAATGAACAACATTCAGGTCAGAAATATCAATACCCAGCTCCATAGTTGGAGAGCAAAAAAGAGCAGAAAGCTGACCTTCTCTAAACCGCTTCTCCCGATCTTCTCGCTTAGCTTGTTCGACCTGGCCAGTGTGTTCTCTCCCTTCAACACCCTGAAGATTAAGAGCAGTGCTTTTGTAAAAATTGGCGAAAAACTGGTTAGGATTATTAATTTGTTCGTGAGGAATATTCATCTGGCGGCTACGAATAGGATCTCGCCTCAAAGCTTCTCCACTACCTGCACACCATAACATGCAATTACTGCGAACTTGTATTGCATCACCTGCTTCTGTCTCTACCCCTATTAAAAAGCCATGTCCACGAAGTATTTTTATCAAAGCAGTCATCAGATCAGCATATTCTTCCTGGCCAAGGTTTGAATCCAGGCTTGTCCAGGTCTTGCTAGAGCGTAGGTAACGGCCAAGCGACGTATTAAAACCCAGGCTACGCTCGAACCGGTTGGCTACCTGCAATCCAGGCAGTACAAAACAAGTTGCACTGTAAAGAAACTCGTTTTGATCGAATGTCCACGGTGATTTTAGAGTATCTCGCACCCTTTTAAACAAGACATCTTGATTCTTGCGATCGAGACTGCCTGCATTTATTGCTAATTCACGTCGCATGTAGTCGAGGAATACTCGAATGATATTTGCCCGGTCAGGCACTAAAGTTTGAGCAAGTAAAGGATGTTCCTGCCAAATCATTTCATCAGCACAAACTTCCTCTAAATTTTTGTAATTAAGTTCAAGTAATCCGCTTTGCTCAAGATTAGGCTGAGTTACACGCCAGCCTCTGCGTAAATCTTCGAATATTCGGTACTCAATCAAACTCTGTAGGGCTTTAAGATTACTCTCAGCCGCCAATGAACGGGGATTAGGACTTGGTTCAATGGCATAATCATCTTCTGATAACTGTAATTCTGCAACAGTTCTTTCGGCAATTTGGGTATAATCGAGCCCTTGCGGTGCTTTTGTAAGAGCTTTATAAATAGCCGCTCTGATTAATCCTACTTCAACAAAATCATTAAAGTGGCCGGCCTGTAAAGACGCGTCCTGCCGATTATCGGTAAAACTCAATAACTTCTTGGCTTCAGCTTTTACAGAGTTGTCATTTCGCATTTGAGTTATTGTAGAGAGTGAGAGCAGAGTAGTAGCAGTACTACGTCCTTCACTACTCAAGCGGGTCAACTTCCCAAAATCTCCAGATTGTCTTTTGGTATATACCTCTCCACATCTCAGGCATGTAAGAAAAGGAACTGGAATAAACCAGCAAGGAGTGACTGTTTCCTGGAGTTGGTTGGTGGTCTGGTAATCAGTTAAACTTCCGTCTGGTCGCAACCACAATTGACGCGGCCTAAATTGGGCATATTCTGGTTTAAGTTCTCGCCCTCTTTTTAATTCTTTAAACCAGTTCTCAGGAAGCAGATCTATCTGATCATCCGACCAAAAACCTTCTGTATCTACTAATAAATAGCCCTCTAAAGCATCTCGATCACTTAATTCTTCTCGAGAAAACGGGGGACGCGGTATTACGGTTTTTTGCTTTTCATTATATATACAAAGATAGTGTTCTTGACCGCACTCTCGGCAGAAAACAAGCGGAAAAAGAAGTTTATCACTGTCACCGATTGGAGCGTAGCGTTGACCTTCTAGAGTCAGATAACGAGTACTTGGTGGTTCAACAGTAGAATAAACAGAACCCCCTTGCGAGAAAAATTGATGAAGTTTAAATGCGAAGGCAGGAATATCCTCAGGACTACGTACTTTACTGCCAGCATTAAAGAGGAGTTGAAGACCTCGAATGCAGCTTTCCTCGGATAAATTTGTTAGTTTTGCGAGTTGTCTTGCTCCCTCTACGAGAGTAATTGGATTGCGGCGTTTAAGCCTACCGTCACTCTCAACTTCCAGTCCAAAAGTCTCTTCAATCCAGACTGCTAAAGGATTTTTCTTAAAGGTATCCCAACTTATAATATCCGGAAGAGATTCTGCATTGTTTATAGCCGCTCTTATACCTGCAATATTAAATTGTTGTGAGTTCGAACTTGATAAACTACGTCTTAACGTCTCATCTATTACATTTTCCGGAGAAACTACAACCCCAAAGATTTTACTTGCAACCTCTGCTACTGCCTCTGCTCTCTCAGCTCTTGTAGCACCCGTGGACATAGTTGCACTAGTGCCTACACATTGCAAATGGGATTTGCCCGAGCGTTCACGCAGACGGCGGACTAACATTGCAACATCTGCCCCTTGCCTTCCACGGTATGTGTGCAATTCATCGAGTACTAGAAAATGTAGATCGCTGCTGGCTTCTCCTACGAAAGGCTGTTCTTCAGGTCTAGTCAACATCAACTCTAGCATGACATAATTCGTTAGAAGAATATGTGGAGGGTTTTCTTGAAGTTCTCGTTTTCTAGAATCGCTTTCTTGACCAGTGTAACGAGCATATTTGACTGGACAATTGTCTTTGCCACCTAAATTGGAAACAAAATTATCTAAAGCCTTTTCCTGAGA
>DATAKM010000121.1:0-229296 GCA_036261665.1 Chloroflexia bacterium | reverse complement strand
AATCTGAAGGGTTCTCAAAAATGGTAATGAGAGAGGATAACCGGAAAATGAGCCTGAAAATAAAAGACGGCGTAAAACTTACCAGTATTGTACTATGCCAGGGCAATACTGGTACGACTTACGCCGTCTTCTCCTCTGTCTACGAGGAAAAGGGTTAAGAGCTAAAGCAAACCCACTCCTCCGGCCAGCTTTTCATCCCTGGCAGGAGCGGTAAGTTCACGATAAACCTCAATTACGTTATCGGCAATGGCGCGCCAGCCAAACTGTTCCGCCCGCAGAGCGGCCTGTTGTCCCAGTTGCAAACGCAGTTCAGGTTTCTCCAGAAGCTGTGCCAGCCCTCCGGCCAGTTCTTCGGGTACGCCCGGTTCAACCAGAATGCCGCTGTAACCATCCTGCACGGCGGAGGGTAATCCGCCTACATTGCTGGCTATGACAGGTGTGCCACAGGCCTGCGCCTCCAGGGCCGCCATACCAAAACTTTCATAGCGGCTGGACATCACAACGATATCAGCGGCGCTATAAAAATAAGGCATCAGTTCCTGGGGTTGCGAGGGTACAAAGAGGACTTGTTCGGCCAATCCCAGATCCTGCACCTGTTTATGTAGCCGGACTGCTTCGGGGTTATCCTGCTGCACGCCAGGCAAAGCGAGTGAGCGCCCGCTCTTAGTAGTTGGACCATTACTGGCGCCGCCACCCACTACCAGCACCTGCAAATCTTCAGGTCCTACCGGGCGACCGCTCAGTTCTCGGCTGGCCTTCAACTGCCTGACCGCTTCGATCAGCACATCTACCCCTTTGATCGGCTCGATGCGGCCCACCAGCAAAACAAGATGTTTCGCTTTCAGCCCAGGCACTCGTTCGCTAACCAGCGCTCTGGCGCTTGCCCGGTTCACGGGACGAAACAAGCGGAGATCAACTCCACAGGGGATAGTATCAATCTTCTCAGCGGGCGCTCCGTAACGCCAGTTTAGCTGGGCTTTTTCGACTGTGGTAGCCGCGATGATGCGGTCTACATGGCGCATAATTTCCCCTTCGCGCTCGGCCCGGAAGAGTGGTTCGCGCTCATCCTCGGAACGCGCTATATCGTTTTTAAGATGAGCCAGGGTATGAAACATTTGAACGACCGGAATACGCCATTTCTTACGCAGCATCAACCCGGCCCAACCACTGAGCCAGTAGTGGCCGTGAATGAGATCGTAGGAGCGGCCTTCCGAAGAGTGAGATTGAAAGAGGCGAATATTCTCTACAAATTCAGGCAGATGCCGGAAAACATCATTTTTATTGTAAGGCTTTAGCGGCCCGGCAGGAAGATGAATAACCCGGACATTCTCACCAAGAGTATGGGTAAAGGTAGTGATAGGATTCTGGGAACGCGTAAAAATATCAACATCCAGGCCGCGCCGTCCCAGTTCCTTGCTCAGTTCTCTAACATAAACGTTCATTCCCCCGGCTTCTTTACCGCCCAGCACCGCCTGGGGGCAGGTATGTACGCTAAGCATGGCGATCTTATAGGCGCCAGTATTCTTTTTCACCTATAGCACCGCCTCTAGTTGAACTGATACTAAGGCTTTTCTAAATCTATAGCAGGTATAATATTGTTGCTCCCACGTGACACGCCCTAGCTGACACAGCTTATTACGGCGTCCCAGCGTGGTCACCTTACAAGCGGTCTCCATAACTGGAATCTCTCCTTTACTATATAAGAGCGACCCTCCCAGGTCGCCTGCTTTTAAATAACGGGTTTTTGTTATCTTAAACTAGGCCCGGTTACACCAATTATGAGGCAAATTAACGCCCCCAGAAGCAGCACTAAATTAAATGGTACAGTCAGTTTACCGAAGTTAACTCGCAAAGAATTTCGCACGTAGGAATAGAAAAAATAAATACCCATCAGGCCAAAGCCAAAAGGCAAAAATACGAGGCCCTCCAGAAAGCCTTGAAGCGTAAAATACAACAGCAAGATAGCGGCCACAAGATTAATCCAGCCTAATAACTGGGAATTACGGGCCATAAAGCCCAGAATGCCCGGCATTTCATTATCGTTCTTCTTAGAAGTCCGATAATCCGGTCGGTTGGTTGTACCCGGCCTGCGCGATGGTTCCTTTGCCACTTTTCTACTCCTACGCCTGCTCGTAAGCCCTGTAAGTAAACTTCAAGGACTTTACATTATTATAATAGGTTCACTTTACACCTGATAGAGCAATTTGACCTACTTTTCAAAAGTTAACAGAACCTTTCCGATATTCTACCACAAGCCATACTCCAACCTTGATAGAGTAACGCTAGAATATACTAAGAATTGTAAGCACGGCTACCGTTTTAACTCTGAATTTTATTTACAGCAGGAAATGTAAACAGCTATTTTCACAATCAGCCACCAATGCTTGTTTCTTGACAAGCTAAACTGCCGACCTATAATGTAAGTATATAGCTCAATACTTGATTCGTTTTTATAGCATTCGCAGGCAGTAAAAGTGAATCTTTAGACAGGATATACCCTTATGGCTACAGAACTTGAGACCCCGGATAATATAGAGCCCGTCAATCCTGATACTATCGGCGACATTATAATCAATGAGGCCGCATGTCCCGGCTGCACTTCTAAAGTTATATTGTTCTCCCGCACCATCCAAACCTTTTGTTATCGCTGCGGTTTACCGGTAACCCGTCTCGATCCAGAGGGCTTTTATTATGAGGTAATTGCTCCTGTACAACAGCAGAAAGAGTCTGTTACTTCAGTTTAGGCTTTTTTTCCGGCTTCTTTCAACAGGTTCAGACTATTTGGAGTGGTTATAGCGTTTGTAACCAGCGGCAGGCGAATGGTGAAAAAGGTATAGCCATCTCCTGGCTGGCCCTGTCCTTCCGGCAAAGGCTGGCTGGTTACTGTAATACTACCCTGGTGGGCCTCGACCAGTTCTTTGGCAATCGCCAGGCCCAGGCCGGTGCTTTCCCCCTTGCGTTTTCGAGAGGGATCCAGCTTATAAAAACGCTCGAAAATGCGGGGTAGCTTCTCGGGCGGAATCATCGGCCCGGTGTTGCCGATTGTAACGCTGATAAAATTAGGCCTGTTACTTTTGCCGTTACGCCCACTCTCAACAGATTGCGTTTGCTCCGGCGACCTGGGCTGGCCAGTCTGCATCTGAAGCCAGATAGTGCCGTACTCGCGGCTGTATTTAATGGCATTATCAAGGATATTGGTAAATATTTGCTCAAGACGGTCCGCATCACCCATGACGACAGGCGTTTCTAGAGTTTCCAGGTGATGTTCGATATGCAGATGCTTATCATCGGCCAGTGGCCCTAACTTGATAATGACGCGCTCCAGCATTCCCCTTAAATTCAACTCGCGCCGGTTAAGTTCCACCTGTCCTGATTCTATTCGGCTGAGGTCTAACAGTTCGTCAACCAAGCGGCGCATGCGAGCGGCTTCCTCATAAATAACATCGGCGGAATGCTTTAACAGTTCCGGGTCATCCGCCACGCCTTCCGCGATGGCCTGTGAAAAACCCTGAATACTGGTAAGGGGAGTTTTAAGCTCATGCGAAACATTTGCCACAAAATCGCGCATGGTCTGCTGAGAACGGGCTACTTCATGCGCCATCTGGTTAAAACTCATGGCCAGGCGGCCAAACTCATCCCGGCTATCTACCCGCAAATGCTCGTTATACCGGCCATGGGCGATAGCAACACTGGCCTCTGTCATGCGAGTAAGCGGCCGAGAAATACTGCGCGCGATTAGCAGGGCCAGGGCGATAGAAACTGCCAGGGCCAGCGCTGCTGCCAGCAACATACCCCTGGCAAAGTCATTCCAACCGGCGCTTAAAGTCTCCTCAGGTACGGATAAAAGAAGATCAGTCTGGGTTATCGCCTGACCAAGTTGAGAATTAAAAGGCTGGGTAATTCTTTCAGAAGGAAGCTGGGAAGGAATAGGACCGATATTTGGGCCGGGCCGGGCATAGTAGAAGTAAGTCACTCCCTGTAACACAATCGAGCCCTGGTAGGCCTGGTTGTCGCGCGGAACCAGTTTATAATTTATTTTCTGATCGAGTAAAGTTGAACCGTTTTCCGCCCCCGTATCCACCCTGACCTGGCCCTGGCTGTCTACCAGCAAAACTCTGACGTTCAGCAGATTGGCATAACTCTCAAGCCTGCTTTGATACCATGTCAGGGTAACTCCGCCGGGAGGCCGGGCTAAATCATCACTGACTTCTTTTGTAACAGATAGCAGGCGCTGCTTATTTTTGTCGGTAACACTTTGCTGAATCTGGCTAAAAATGAGGGCAAATAGAATGACGCCCAGGCCCAGGGTGACCAGAATTACTACCGCATAAGACAGTATAAGTTTTGAACGGAAGCCCATAAGATAAAACTTCTTTATTAAAACTGATTTGTAAATTGTAACTACATAGAGTACAATTTGGTTATATGATAGCACCTGGAAACAATAGTGACAACGTTCAACTAATTGCCGCCATTGCGCATGAGATTCGGAATGCGCCCAACCAGCTAATTACCTTTGAACGCTTTATGGAAATGGCGCTCTATTATCCGGGCGAAGGTTATTATACCCACCGGGTTGGCCTGATCGGCGCGCGCGGCGATTTTTTCACCTCACCTCACCTGTCACCTGTTTTTGGCGAACTCATAGGCAAGCAAATAGCGGAATTCTGGGAACGTCAGGGACGCCCCTCCTCTTTCGAAATCGTTGAAATCGGGGCCGGGCAGGGGTTACTGGCGGGCGATATTTTGAGTAGCCAGCGCAAGAACAATCCCGCTTTCTGGCAAGCCTTAAGCTATACCATGGTTGAAGTAAGCGAGTCGCTGCGCCTGGGCCAACGCCGCCGCCTGGAAGCTTTACCAGATGGTGCTGAGTTACTGGCCAAGACGCGCTGGCGCAGTCTTGAAGATTTCAAACCGGGTGAAGTCACCGGTTGCTTTCTTTCTAATGAGTTGCTGGATGCCTTTCCGGTACATCTAATTGAAGTAGATCAGGGCAACCTTTACGAAATTTATGTAAAGTTAGATGAGGACAAGAGCGGCTTCGAAGAAGAGCGCGGACCACTATCGAACCCGGCGATTACTACGTACTTCGAGAAAGTGGGCTTAAATCTGCACGAATATGCGGATGGCTATCGGACGGAGGTTAACCTTAGAGCGCTGCAATGGCTGGAAAAAGTCGCGGAGAGTCTGCACCAGGGCTATGTTTTAACCATTGATTACGGCTATCCTGCCGCGCAGCGCTATCATCCTTTGCGGAGTAGCGGCACCCTTCAGTGCTATTTTCAGCACCAGGTACATGCCGACCCTTATATCAATATTGGCCGCCAGGATATGACGGTTCACGTAGACTTTACCAGCCTGATGCAGCGCGGTAAGGAACTGGGATTGGACAATATCGGGTTCACCCGGCAGGCCCTCTTTCTGGCAAGCCTGGGCCTGGGCGATAAGTTGGCCGAGATGAGCAACCCCAACTACCGCGAACAGGCCGGGATAACCACCCGCCAGTTACTGGCCGAAAGAGAAGCTTTACAACGCCTGCTAAATCCGAGCGGGTTAGGTAACTTCGGCGTACTAATTCAGGCCAAAAACGTCCCGGCCAGTGAAAAACCGCTGACCGGCCTCGCGCTGACTCTTTAATAAGCAGACCCAGGCAGTTATGTAATGTTTACTCGAAAAAAACCCTCCTCGGCAAAAGATCCTCTCACCGCCGAGCAACCGGATAACCTGAAAATAAAGGCCGGCAAGTATTCTATCAGGCCGCTAAGAGGCATTGATCATTGGAGTACGGTCGGTCATATGTTTATTAACTATCCGGGGGTTGATAGCTACTTTGAACAGGTACTGACCGGCAGGCTAAAACGAAATTTCCTGCGCTGGGTAGGTATGCCGTTCTACTTCTGGACCGTGAATGACGGCTATGGCTTATGGCTGGAAGACGGCAGCCTGGCCGGACAAATCTACTTACAGTATCGCCAGATGGTCACCCATATCAATGATATTGAGGTCAACCGGACCTATCAAGGACTGGGACTCAGCCACGTTTTACTCGACTGGGCCGAAAAGCAGGCTCACCTGCGCAAAAAAGATTTTATGACCCTGGCAGTCACTCTTTCAAATTCCCGTGCCGCCAATCTCTACCGCGCCAGCGGCTACCTGGAACAGCATCACCGCTATTTCTATCTCTCGCGGCCCTGGTGGAGCGAAGCCAAAGATGGCCTTCCGCCCGGGTCGAGCCGAGGCGTAAAACTGGCCGCCCTTGACCCGAGAGCCGCTCGCCGTAACCTGCGCTACTTTTTTGAACTTGAAACAGAAGTAGGCGAGCCGTTAACTGCGCCGGTCTGGAAGAAACTTTACCAGCCAGGTTTACCCGGCAGGGGTCAGGGTTTCAGCTTTGCCCTGCACTTTGAAGGTATGGATAAGCCACAGGGACACGCTGATTTTTTTGACTGGAACGGGCGTGGGCGCTGGCGCATCTATGTAGAGCCTTCCCTCTGGGGAACCGGCCAGGAACGGGCCCTCTTTGAAACCCTTTTACACCAGTCACGCAGTTACACCCAGTTAGGCCTGATGCTAGGAACCACGCCGCATCATCGCGCCGCTTTGCAGTTTACCCGCAACCTGGGTTTGATCGAACGAGACACCGAGCGCATGTTGATGATAAAGCCGTTATTTTCCTGAAATTTTGCTAATTTTGGCTGTCATGGACTTGCTTTTTGTAACCGTTTGTGATAATATACCACTCGCCGGAACGGAAATAAGAAGCGCGCCGGTAGTTAACAGGTTAAAAGCCTGAAAGACTGCGAACAGGAGTAGTAAGCCTGCCTGTATAGAGAGTCACCGGAGGTGGAAAGGTGACAACAAGGCTGAACTCGCCTGGGAGTTGTGCTGGTGAGCCAACAGGTTAGCCGGTGACGGGAAAGCCCGTTATAGCTGTAACAAAGCGGACAATTATGACCTGCCGCAAAATTAATGGGGATGTAGCTCAGCTGGGAGAGCACAACACTGGCAGTGTTGGGGTCAGGGGTTCGAGCCCCCTCATCTCCACCATTTCATTTCTGCGGTCAAAGGTTGTTACCGTTTGTCAAGCAGGGTGGTACCGCGCAAGGAACTCAAGTAAGCCTTTCGTCCCTGGTTCTTCTCCCCTTCTATGGATAGGGTTGGATAAGCCAGATTGACGAGAGGTTTTTTAGTTTATACCCAGCGCAAAGAGCGTAGATCAGCTATGGATACCATTTCCAATGAAGCCGAAACCGGCCAGCAAAAGTTCATACTGCGCCCCGCTCGAACCTCTGATATCAAAGCCATTCGTGAAGTGGCTCGTATCACCTGGAATATTACCTATGCCCATAGCGTTTCACCTTCCAACCGGGAACGCGTGATTGCATCCAGTTATTCCGATAGCTCTCTACGGCGTTCCTTCAGTCGCGAGGGTCGCGATAACTGGTTCTGGGTAGCGGAAACGCCAGGAAATCCCGACCAGCCCAGCCAGATAGTCGGATTCGCCGACATTGCCGTGCGACCCGGTGCGCAACCTCATGCCGAACTAACTCGAATTTATGTCCTGCCTGAGTGGCAGCGCCAGGGCGTGGGAAAAGCCCTGATAGATGCTTTGCTGGCTGAGCTTAGGGCGCTCCGGCCCGAGCTTAGACCGCCCCGGCTCTATTTGTCAGTAGCGGCGCACAATCGCCAGGCTATTGCCTTCTACGAGCAGCGGGGCTTCCGGCATAATCGTGATTTTCAAGCAAGCCTGCCTATGCAATTACTCGACATGCAGGAATATGTATTAGATATTTAAGAGGCTACCTGATATGACTACCGAAACTCAAACCAATACCGGAGCGGGTAACACGAAAGCTGCCTCGGAGCGGGCCGATATCAATCGCTATAATCCCGCCGACATCGAGCAGAAATGGCAAAAAGTCTGGGAAGAGACCGGGCAGAATCACGCCGATGATAAGGACCCCCGGCCCCGGTTTTATAACCTGGTGATGTTCCCCTACCCCAGTGGCGATTTGCATATCGGCCACTGGTACAACTTTACCGGCGTAGACGTTTACGGGCGCTACCAGCGTATGAACGGCTACAATGTTATGCAGCCTTTGGGCTTTGATGCTTTTGGTCTGCCCGCCGAAAATGCCGCCATTAAACGCGGCGTACAGGCTCGCAAGTGGACTCTGAGCAATATTGATAATATGCGCCGCCAGTTTAGAAGCATGGGCGGCATTTGGGACTGGGACCGTGAGGTGGTTACCTGTCTGCCAGACTACTACAAGTGGACCGAGTGGCTGTTCCTGAAGCTGTACGAAGCCGGATTGGCTTATCGCGCCAAGGCCCCGGTCAACTGGTGTCCGAATGACCAGACCGTGCTGGCCAATGAACAGGTGCTGTCTGATGGCACCTGCGAACGCTGTGGCGCGACAGTAATTAAACGCGACCTGGAACAGTGGTTCTTCAAGATTACAGCCTACGCTGACCGGCTGCTGGAGTTCAAAGATATTGAGTGGCCGGAAAAGACCATGCTGATGCAGAAAAACTGGATCGGCCGTAGCGAGGGCGCGCGCGTAACCTTTAAGCTGACCGCCGCAGACGGTGAAGAAATCGATGTACCGGTTTTCACTACCCGGCCCGATACCCTGTACGGTGTGACTTTCTTCCTGCTGGCGCCGGAGCATCCGCTGGTTGAAAAAATGACCACCCCGGATAAGAAAGCCGAGATGGAGGCTTATATAGCAGCCGCCCGCAACGAAACCGAAATTGAACGCCAGAGCACCGAAAAGAAAAAAACCGGCGTCTTTACCGGCAGCTACGCCACTAACCCGATTAATGGTGAAAAAGTGCCGGTCTGGGTTACGGATTATGTGTTGATGGGTTATGGAACCGGCGCTGTAATGGGCGTGCCTGCTCACGACCAGCGCGACTTCGAGTTTGCCCGCACCATGAGCCTGCCGGTCCAACTGGTTTACCAACCGGACGACCGTGAAATCAACGCGAATGAAATGACCGAAGCGCTGGTACACGAAGGACACGTGGTTAACAGTGGTCCTTTCAATGGCCTGCCGGACAGCCAGGATACCATCAACCAGTTTATCAAATACCTGGAAGAAAAAGGCCTGGGCAAAGCCGAAGTGACCTACCGCCTGCGCGACTGGTTGATCAGCCGCCAGCGCTACTGGGGCGCACCCATCCCGATGGTTTACTGTGACAAAGACGGCATTGTGCCGGTGCCTGAAGACCAGTTGCCGGTAATATTGCCGGAGGAAGTCAACTTCCGGCCCGATGGCGTGTCACCATTGAAGTACTTGCCCGAATTTGTTGATACCACCTGTCCCAAGTGTGGAGGTCCGGCCCGGCGCGAAACGGATACGATGGACACCTTTATGTGTTCCTCCTGGTACTTCCTGCGCTACTGCGATCCGCATGACGAGGAAAAGGCCTGGGATAAGAGCAAAGTAAATCACTGGATGCCGGTAGACCAGTATACCGGCGGCCCGGAACACGCCACTATGCACCTGCTGTACGCTCGCTTCTTTACCAAAGCTTTACACGACATGGGCCTGCTGGACTTTGAGGAGCCTTTCCGCAAATTGTTCCACCAGGGCATGATCCGCAGCGAAGGCAAGAAGATGAGCAAGTCGCGCGGCAAAACGGTCGCGCCGGACCGCCTGGTAGAGCAGTTCGGGGCCGATGCGGTGCGCTCCTTCCTGATGTTCCTGGGCCCCTTCGACCAGGGCGCGGAATGGAACGACAAGACCGAACAGTTGCTGGTCGGCGTAAGCCGCTTCTTGAACCGGGTCTGGAACCTGGTGCAAGAATCCAAAGAGGCCGCTGCGGGAGGTCAAACCGACCAGGCAGCCGAAAGAGCGCTGCTGCGGACCACGCACAAAACTATCGAGCGGGTTGAGCATGACCTGGGTAGCTGGTCTTTCAACACGGCTTTGAGCGGTTTGATGGAATTCAGCAACTCTCTGACGGATATTGCGGGTAAGAACCCTGGCATTTACGGCTCACAAACCTGGAAACAGGCTATTGATACCATGCTGTTGCTGCTGGCACCTCTGGCGCCGCACATTACTGAAGAACTGTGGCACCAGGTTGGTCACGAGGATAGCATTCACTTCCAGCGCATGCCGGTCTTCGACCCGGCCCTGGCGGTAGACGAGGTTATTACGGTGGTGGTGCAGATCAACGGCAAAGTCCGCGATAAGCTGGAAGTAGCCGCCGGGATGAGCGAGGACGAAGTAAAAGCTACCGTGCTGGCTTCTCCCAAAGTGGCCGCTGCCGTAGGCGACAACAAGCCCAAAAAGGTGATTTACGTTGCCGGAAAGCTGGTCAATATCGTCCTGTAAGTAACGGTCACAATATCAATGAATAACACAAGCCCCGGTTGAGCCGGGGCTTTTTACTTTTGAGAATGTTACTTGCTCAGGATTGTTACGGCTACCCAGCTATAACGTTCAGCCCGGGGAGCGATTTTTACCAGCAAGGTATCAAGGCCATTGAGAGTGGCAAAGGCCGGTTTGAGCAGGAAAGGGCGCTGCTGCACAAAGTTGACGCTGGCGAGAGCCGAAGAGAGGTAAAAGCCCCGCGTCTCGACCTGCCGGAAGGGAGTGGCCAGTGTTTTAAGATCGTCGCGACTGGACCAGCGCGGCTTTGTGCCTTTGTAACTGGAAAAGAGGGTGCGATAGAGCTTGACCAGAGGATGGTGCGCCAGAGGCTCTACAAAAACGGCTTTTCCGCCCGGTTTCAAGACTCGCCAGACTTCTCGCCCGACTGATTCCGCCGAAACGTGCATCAAAAAGTTCTGGGCAAAAACCGCATCAAAGCTTTCATCAGCGAAGGGCAATTGCTCCACACTGGAACGAGTGGCTATAACCTGGCCTGCAAGTTTAGCTTGCCGGGCACGGGTCAGGGTTTTGAGCAAGCCCTGCGAAGATAAATCCACCGAAAAGACCTGTGCACCGCGCTCAGCCAGCGCTTTGCTACTGTAACCAACCCCACAGGCCAGATCGAGTACTCGCTTGCCCCTGACCTTACCGAGACTATCCAGGGCGGTAGTGAGAGCGCTGGGCGATTGCTGGAAGAAAGGCCAGCTTTCCCAGCTTTCGCTCTCCTGTTCGGTCCAGACTTTGTCATAGTGTTCCGCTACGGTATGCTGTAGCGAGTTTGAAGTGGTGTTAGTGGTGGATTGAGTCTCGGTTCCGGTCAATTACTTCTCCTCAGTGTTCTACTTATTCGTCCTTTTTGTACATATTCTGCTCGGTAGCAATCTCTGTGGGAGGATCAGGAGGGGTAAGAGGCTTCTCCACCTCAAAATCATGCTCTACCAGGGGTTGAGCCGGGTCAGTCTGAACCGCGCTACCGGCAGGGGCGGCAAGGTCGCCATTTTTAGCCATACGTTGCAGCAACTCGGCTTTGAGTGTTTTGTATTTTTCCTTGAAGGCCGGCTTGGTCAGTTCATCCGACCACATGATATAGGCATCTTCGTTATTATCGGTATAGTATTTCCGGCGAACCCCTGCTTCTTTAAATGTGTATTTGTTATAGAGGTTCTGGGCCACGGTATTAGAAACACGTACTTCGAGCGTCAGCCAGCTTGCGCCCAGGGCCATTGCCACGTCTATCAGGCCGACAAGCAAAAACTCACCCAGGCCACGTCCCCGGTATTCAGGCGAGACTCCCAGGGTAGTTATATGTGCCTCATCCATCATCAACCAGAGGCCGCCATAACCTATTATCGGATTAGGATTTTTCGGCCCATTTTCAACAATACTATCGGAGCCATTTTTAAGGAAAGGCAAGACTCGCTCGATCAGGCCGGGTTTCTTCTGGATAGGAGGCGGCGTCAGGGCAGGTGGTTCGGTCAGGTAGTGCCGGGCTACCAGGTAGCGCGTGGAATTAGGATTTTTCAGCTCCCGTTTGTAAGCGCTGGCAGGCCAGGGCATACTGAAACAGACTCGCTCAATTTCGACTACTTCTGGAATATCTTCCATCCGCATAGGTTCAATTGCAAACCCGGTAGGCATTTCTTCCTCACTCGCAGATATTATTTTAAGCTTCTTTGCTTACGAACGCACCGCCGCTGGTTGGTGTAAATAAATTGGCTGCAAATTTGCCAGGTCATCCCCCGGAATCCCGGATTGCTGGCGCTGCCAGGCCAGTTCAGCTAAAAATCCCGGACGGCGCAGGCTGGCGGCTGGCGGCAGAATGATAGCTTGCTTTCCCAGCTTTTCGGCCAGATCGGTGCGTTGTTCGGGTTTCAACTCTCCGGCAATAAAGGTTGGCTGGCTTATTTTTTCTACCAGTTCAGCCATATTGAGGTTCAGGTAGTCGCCTTCCTGTTTCCACTTGCCGCCTTTTACCCTGTAGAAACCTGCGCCAACCCTGCCCCGCCCGGCCTCTACTACGGCGCAAAGGTTACCGCTCAGATAAGCGTTCCCGGCAGCAATCAGATCCAGGCTGGTGATACCGTAAATGGGAAGGTCCAACGAAAGAGCAATACCTTTAGCAGCGCTAACCGCTACTCGCAAGCCGTTAAAGGAGCCAGGCCCTGTGGCTACGGCCACGCCGGTGAGTTGGTCGGGGTTACTCTGCTCCAGGTCCATCATTTTCTGTACCATCGGCATAATCTGAACCGTATGGTCACGGTGCGAAAGCCAGGTAAATTCGCTGACAATCCCGCCTGGTCCGTAAAGCGCCACACCTGCTGTAGCCGTAGAACTATCTAATGCCAGTATCATAATGAGCCGCCAAAGGCGTTTTTCTTAAACTCCTGTAAAAGCTTGATGTACCGTGCCCCGGAAGGTTCCAACCTTAAAGCCCGCTTGGTATCGCTTAAGTAACTCAGTTTAACCCTTACAAAATCGGGCGGCAATACCTCACGGATACGTTCGGGCCACTCAATCACTGTCACACCGTCTCCATAGAGGTATTCTTCAATACCCAGGTCGAAGGCTTCAGCGGCACTCTCTATCCGGTAGCAATCCATGTGGTAGACAGGGATACGTCCTTCGTACTCATTCACCAGGGTAAAAGTGGGAGAGTTAACATAGCCTTCTACCCCCAGGCCCTGTGCCAGGCCTTTGGTAAAGGTAGTTTTACCCGCGCCAAGATCACCTTCCAGTAAGATAACATCGCCAGGCCCCAGGAGGCGCGCCAGACTAACGCCTGCTCGCTGAGTTTGCGCCGTGGAATGGCTGATAAAATCTACAATAGCGGAAGGCGGGATAACTGTTGAATTTTTGACTGTAGGCTGGCGCTGTTCGTTCTGCTCCATTAACCGACCTGCTAAACCCGGCCCTTACCTTTGCATTTGGGGCAAACACCCTCAACCCGGTGCCAGCCACTCGGTTCGTTTGGATCAGGCCATTTCTCGTTCACTTCGCCGGTGCCGCTGCAACGTGTACAGATATTGCGGCCTCCTTGCCGGCTGCGGTTGGAGAAAACCATAAAGACAATAACAGCTACCACCATTAAAACTATAAATATGAAGCTCTGGTCCATTTCAAGCTCACTTTTTTGAGGCTACCTGCCGATAAATATCAAGAGTTTGCCGGGCCGCCTGGGTCCAGGTAAAACCAGCCGCACGTTCCAGGCAAGCCTTGCGCCTGCGGCTATATTCAGCCTCATCGGTCAGGAGAGAGGCTAATCCGGCAGTCAACGCATCTACATCATCCGGTCCAACCATTATTCCGGCTTCCCCCACCACCTCAGGCAGACTACTGGTGTTGCTGGTTATGACCGGGCAACCGCTGGCCATTGCTTCTAACGGCGGTAAGCCAAATCCTTCGTATACGCTGGGATAGACGAAACATCGCGCACTATTATACCATAACGGCAGGTCGTTCTCACTTATGTAACCTTGAAAACGCGTGACACTCTCCAGGTCCAGTTCCTTGACCAGACGGAAGATTTCTTCATAAAGCCAGCCCTTCGCTCCGCCCAGCACCAGCACCACATCCCTGGCTTGAGAAGGTTGTTCCTGGCGCCAGCGAGCGAAAGCGCGCAGCAGCAGCGGCAAGTTTTTGCGTGGTTCCAGCGTCCCTAAATACAATACAAAGCGGTCCGGCACATTATTAGCCTTCCGCCATTCTGCTACTTCCTGCTCGGGATAAACCCTGAAACTCTGGCCCGCCCCTTCGGCAACAGCGGTCACTTTATCAGGTCTGATCTTGAGCAAATCAATTACTTCCTGGCGCACACTCTCGGAAGGAGTGATGATATGGCTTGCTTTTCTGGCGCTAAGGCTTGTCATGACGTGCAGGTAGCGGCGTTTGGCGGCTTTGTAGCGCTCCGGAAAGCGCATAAAACCGAGGTCGTGAATAGTCAGGACGGCAGGAGAGAACGAGGCCAGGGGCACCACGTTTACCGGGCAGTGCAGTACATCAGGGTGATCCCACAAGAGTACGCCAGGCGCGACTGCCTGTTCCCAGGCAATCCGGGTAAGCGGTTTTTCGGTATTGAACCGGCTGGCTCTGAGGTGGAAATTAGGCGCCGAAGCGAAGTGAGCAGGGTGCGGCCCGTTGCCAAAATAGATTAGATACTCATTCTCAGAATCTACTTTTCCCAGGTGATTAATCAAAAGTTCGGTGTATTTGCTAACCCCAGCCTGGCGGTATGTTCCGCTAAACGATACAAGGTTAGCATTGATGGCGATACGCACTTGGCAATTTTCTTTCTGGTCAGTATGAAGATTGGCGAATAATGTTATAAAACAAATCCTGGCTCAAAAACCCTGGTTATTATCTATGTAAGGCTTTGTAACGTCAACCTGCCAGAGCCGCCAGAGTAAAGTGGAATAATATAACAAGGCCTGTTCTGTACAGGTTAAGTAACCATCCTCGATAGGTGCGGAGTAAGTTCAAAAGTTACTCAAAGAAAAAGCAGGAATATTCATAACAAATATCCCTGCATCTTTATAAAAGAAGATTTTCTTACCGGGAAGCTGGTTAATACAGGCTAAATACCCGCCGCCTGGAGCATGCGTTCGCGGTGCCAGCGCGGATCACCGAAGAGCGCCCACGAACCGCTGGCCCGCCGGAAATAGAGTTGTATATCGTGTTCCCAGGTAAAGCCGATACCGCCGTGGGTCTGAATGCCGGTATACCCGGCCTGGCGATAGCCATCCCCGGTCAGGGCTTTGGCCATACTGGCTGCCTCGGTCGCTTCTGCTTCGTTATGATCGAGAGCATCAGCAGCGTTATAGATGGCAGATCGAGCGCTATTGAGGTCCAGGGCACGGTCCGCCAGAGGATGCGCCACCGCCTGGTAACTGCCTATCAGGCGGCCATACTGCTCGCGGTTTTTGGCAAAAGCCACGCTGGTTTCGAGCACCCACTGCATCCCGCCGAGGCTTTCGGCGCTAAGAGCAAATGCGGCGCAATTGAGGGCATATTCAAGAGCTTTCGCGGCGTTTCCAGCGCCATCCAGAGCTACAGCCGGAGTATTTTCCAGCTTAACTCGCGCCAACCGGCGGGTCAGGTCCATGCTTTCGAGGCTTTCTACCTGCAAGCCCGGCGCGTCCTTCTCGACCAGAAAGAGACCCAACTCGCCGTTCAACTGAGCAGAGACTATCGTAAAATCTGCCACTGCTCCGTCCAGCACAAACATCTTGCTGCCGTTCAGGCTGAACGCAGTGCCACTGGCAGTGGCGGTAGTAGCAGGCGCGTCATATCGATAACTGTTTTGCTCTTCAAGATAGGCCACAGTCGCCCGGCACGTCCCTTCCACAATAGCAGGAAGCCAGCGGGCTTTCTGGTCGGAGTTGCCTGCCCTGTCTAACAAAGGTGCGGCCAGGGCTACGGTGGCCAGGAACGGTCCGGGCACCACACCGCGCCCCAGTTCCTCGAAGAGCGCTGCCACAGTCAGCCACGATTCGTGCAGGCCACCGTACTCCTCCGAGACGGTCAGGCCCATCCAGCCCTGCTCGGCCATATGCGCCCACAGTTGTTCATCGTAAGCATGCTCGGTTTCGATAATCTGGCGCACACGGCTGGAAGGGCATTCTTTTTCAACAAAGCGCCGGACCGTCTGCGCCAGCATCTTCTGCTCGTCATTGAGATCGAGATACATATTCTTTCCCTTTTCTTCTCTAGTAGTGAGGCAGCCCTAAAACACGCTCGGCGACAATATTGCGCTGCACTTCGCTGGTCCCGGCTTCAATGGTGTTGCCACGCGCCCGCAGGTACTCGTACTGCCAGCTACCTTCAAAGGGCGACTCTGGCGAATCGGGAGCCAGGCCGGAGTAAGGGCCGAGAATCTCAAAGGCTAATTCGGCCAGGCGCTGGTTCAATTCGCTCCACTGTAGCTTAAGCAGCGAACCTTCCGGGCCTGGTATCTGACCCTCTTTAACCGTGGACATTTGCCGCACTGTGTTGATCTTAAAGGTCTTAATCTCGGTGTAGATTTTAGCCAGGCGCTGCCGGATTTCAGCGTTCTGGATAATGGACTGACCATCGCGCTCAGTCTGGCGAGCCAGGTCAAGCAGGCGTTGCAGGCGCTGTTCGAAAGTAACCACAATATTGAAGGAGAAGCTACCCCGCTCGTGCATCAGGGTGGTAATCGCCACCATCCAGCCTTTGTTCAGCGCGCCCACCAGGTTCTCGACCGGCACTTTGACATTTTCAAAGAAAAGCTCGGCAAATTCAGCCTCTCCGGTCAGTTGCACCAGTGGTTTGGCGCTGACGCCGGGCGACTTCATATCCACTATCAGGTAGCTCAAACCTTTGTGCTTGGGGGCTTCAAAATCGGTGCGCACCAGCAAGATACAGAAATCGGCTACATAGCCGTAACTGGTCCAGACTTTCTGGCCGTTTACAACGAAGTGATCGCCCTCACGGACGGCACGAGTTTGAAGAGCCGCCACATCGGACCCGGCGTTCGGTTCGCTGAAGCCCTGGCACCAGATTTCCTCACCACTCAGGATTTTAGGCAGGTAACGGGCTTTTTGCTCCGGTGTGCCAACCGACATAATGGTAGGTCCGGCCATACCCAGCCCGATCACATTGGCGGTAATAGGGGCACGAGCGCGGGCCATTTCTTCGTTATAAATAGCCTCCTGCATGAGAGTGCCACCTCTCCCACCGTACTTCTTTGGCCAGCCAATGCCAATCCACCCGGCATCAAAAAGCTTTTTTTGCCAGGCCCGCCGCACGGCCATTTTCTCGTGGAAGGTCATAGTGCGCTTTTCGCGGAATTCATCACTGACATTCGCATCCAGCCAGGCCCGCAACTCAGCTCTAAAAGCCTCGTTCTGAGTGGCCTGCTCCTCCTCCGACATCAACGTCATGTGAGGGAACCTCCTTATTCAAATAGTCAACACAAGTTTTCTGGTAATAAAATATAGCTGGCGAAATGATTATACAGCATACCCGGAGAGCATGGCGATTTGGTCCGCTGTTAAAGGACCAATCTCGCCATTAAATCTTCCAGCGCTTTTTGAGGGTCGGCACATAAGCCGGAATGAACCGGGGAAACCTGAATGACGGTGCTACGCGGAGCAACCAGCCAGTGAAACCGCTCGGCGAGGGAGAGTTGCCCGATGGGACCAGCCTCTTTACCTCCGGCGCAAATCAGCGGTATAACTGCCAGGTGGCTCTGAATTTCTTCAACATCAGCCTCGGGAGCCAGTAAAGCCAGTCGTTGGAGATTTAATTCGACTCGGGCCGCCAGGTAGCGGCGGGTTCGGCAAAAGAGAATAATCCCGGCGTTGATAAATTCACCACGCTCCACCCGGGGCACTACCCGGATGATGCCATAATCAAACGAGGTTTGCTCTGGCACGCTGGGCCTCCTCCACAAAGACGCTTGATGCTTCCAGCCGCTTGAGCAAATAAGTTACGTAGGCAGCGCGTTGTTCCGCCGGGTTAGCGAAAGCGGGTTCGTTATCCAGCCAGGACTCGGGAATAGCATTCACAATATTTTCCAGAACCTCGGGCGTCAGGCGCGATTTCAAACGAGCGTCGGCTTCCGGCAGGGCTGCCGCGAAGGGCAACAGGACATGCTCCTTAATCGGTGTGAAGGGGGTGAGGGCGCGTTCCATGTATTGGGTCCAGGTATGGTGAAAATAGAGCGAAGCTCCATGATCTATTAACCAGAGCCGCTTGTGCCAGACCAGCATATTGGTATTGCGCGGAGTGCGGTCAACATTGGTCACATAAGCGTCAAACCAGACTATCTCGGAAGCCAGCAGCGGGTCAACCGGCGGAGGTGCTACCGGATCGTAGGCGAGCGAGCCGGGTAGATAGTCCAGGGCCAGGTTCAATCCGGCGCTGGCTTTAACCAGAGCCTGAATCTCAAAATCCGGCTCGTTGCGGCCCAGGGAGGGGTCTAATTCAACAAAGACAATCTCGGGAACCAGCAGGCCGAGAGCGCGTCCGATCTCTCCGGCCACCATTTCGGCCACCAGCGCTTTCGGCCCCTGCCCGGCTCCCCTGAATTTTAGTACATACAGGCCATCGTCGTCCGCCTCGACAATGGCCGGGAGCGACCCGCCCTCGCGCAAAGGCGTTACATAGCGGGTCGCTGTTACCGTTCTCAACATGTAGCAATCTTTCTTATTTGTTCGCTTCCAGGACTACCGGGCTTTAACCCGGCGCAGGTTATTTTAGCATGTATCGGCAAGCTGAACCAGAGTTTTCAAGCCTTCTTCAAGCGGCTGCCGCTAATTTCCTGGTCCGGCTGACTATCCAGACACCCAGCGCTCCCATACCTATACCGGAAATCAGGAAAGCCGGTACATAGCCCGGACCATCCACGATGGCGCCGAGCAACCATGCGCCGATACCCTGCCCCAGGAAGAGGTTGAAGGCAAAGAGCGAAACGGCAGTGCCGCGCATGCCGGGAGCCAGTTCGGTCGCTTTAGTTTGAAGAGTGCTGTGGCACATGTAATAACCCAGGCCCATCGTGATATTGAGAGGGATAAAAAGCGGCCAGAGTTGCAAAAGAGCAATCAACAGGTAAGAAGCAAAGGTGACACCGCCACCCAGCATAATCAGGCCGTTTTCGCCAAAGCGCTTTACCAGCCACTTAACCGAGCGGCTGTAAATCAGGCTGCCCACACCAAAGCCGCTGAGCATGAAACCTATCACCAGGTAAAGCAGGTTATAAGTATCGCGTAAGAATGCGCCCAGGTAAGAAAAACCGCCGAAGAAGAAAAAGCCTTCCAAGAAGACGGCGATATAAAGCAGGCGCGGGCCAGGCTGCCTTATCAGGCTAAAGTAAGGTTTGATTGTCTGGCTGAAGCGCCAGGGTTCGGCTGGCGCAGGTACAGGAGGCTGCTTTCGGGCGGCCCGCGCCACGAACACTAGCACCACAAGCGAGGCTAGACCGTAAAGCAGGAAAATAAAACGCCAGTTTAAGAAGTCCCCGGCGATACCGCCCAGGCTGGTGCTGAGAATATTCCCCAGGGCCACCGCCGCCAGAAATTGTCCAATAGCGGCCTGGCGCTCCTGGTAGGGGAAATTATCTCCTATATAGGCCAACGACATGGGAATAATAGCGGCAGCCGCTACGCCGGTCAGAAAGCGCAGCAAATCGAGGATCGCCAGCGAAGGAGCGATAGCGCAAGCGGCTGTGCCAAAAGCGAACAGGGCTAATGCCACGGTCATAACTCTAAGCTTGCCCAGCCTGTCGCCCAGCGGACCGTAAACCAGTTGAAAGAGGCCATAGGGAATAGTATAAGCCGTCACAATAAAACCGGTGCTGCCTACGTCGGTCTTAAACTCCTGGGCGATGATATGCAAAAGTGGATTAACCACTCGAACATCGGCGGTAACAACAAAAGCGGCCGCTCCAAGCAAACCAACTGTAACATGTCTGGCTGCAACTGTGCTTACATCTGCCGCAACTTCAAGCGGCTTGCTACTTGTTTCACTCATTTTAATTTACCAGAATCAGTTAATTTAGCAGAACCACAAGCTCTAACTACCCGCTAATAAAAACAGGTTGTAATCTTACCACGGAAGTATCCGCAGGAGGAATCCTGGTGCGCTGTTAAATTCAGGTCGTAGTAAGAGTTTTGGTTAATTTCGTAATATCTTTTGTAATACTTTTATGCTAGCATTAAAAGTATTGTAAGCAGGACTACGTTTGAGCGCATTCTAATCTAAAAAGTTTTTAAAACGCTAAGAGCAGAGTCAGGTACACAATTAAGTTGCAGCTATATGACGCAGCCTAACAGTTCAAATTTGCTTAAAACTATTAGCTCCCGGCTATACAAATTACTGAAACCTGCCCTCGCAAGCGGCTTTAATAAGCTTACCCATCTGAAAGAAACTTCGCACAACAGTAATCAGAGTGAGCTTAGTGTTGCTCAGCCTCCTTCCCTCGATTACTACGCCGATCAACAGTTTGAAGCTTACTACCAGACTGTAGAAGGTCTCTTAAATGGTCTTGATCTCAACACCGTTTTAGAGCAGATCGTGAAATGCGCTAACGAACTGGTCAAAACACAACACGCTTTTCTTTTCCTTACAACAGAAGTAGCAGACGAGCTTGAGAATAAATACTCCACCGGGATGTTTTCCCACGACCCGAGATACCGCCTTAAAAAGGGCCAGGGCATCGGTGGTTTAGTCTGGAACAGCGGCAGGCCTGAAAAAATTGACAACTACAAGGAATGGCCTCAGCGTTTAGCTGACCTGGATTACCTAAACCTGAGAGCGGTAGCCGGGTTACCGCTGTTTAGTGGTCAGGAGTTTATGGGAGTGCTGGGCGTAGCCTACACCGAAGAGGGCCGGACCTTTACCGCGGGACAAATGCGCTTGCTGGAGCGCTTTGCTAATCTGGCGGCGCTGGCGCTCAGTAATGCCAGGCTCTTCGAAGAGTCGCAACGGCAACTGGCCGAACGCATCCAGGTTGAAAAAGCCTTGCGCGAGAGCGAAACCAAGCAGCGGGCTCTGCTTGAGGCTATTCCAGACATAATTCTAAGAGTTAACCGGGAAGGCGTGTACCTGGATTTAAAGGCAGACGATCTAAGTGGATTAATACAACCGCCAGAACAGTTACGTGGTAGGAAAATCAGTGAGGTATTACCTCCTGAACTGGCGCAAAAACATATGAACTGCCTGGAGAGACTGTTTCAGACCGGTGAGGTTCAACTTCTGGAATACATGCTGGAGCTGAACTATACTCAGCGAAATTTTGAGGCGCGGATGGCCCTGGCAGGCCTGAATGAAGCCCTGGTTATAGTGCGAGAGATTACCAACAACAAACAGGCCGAAATCAAGATACGCCGCCAGAACGAATTTTTAGCTGCGCTCCACGACACTGCCCTATCCCTGATTAATCATCTTAACCTCAATGATTTGCTTAACATTATTGTGGTAAGAGCTGCCGCCCTGATGGAAACTCCGCACGGCTTTATTTCTATGCTAAACGCCTCTCAGGAGGAAATTACTATCGTGGTAGGCTCAGGCATCTTCAAGGATAAAACCACCATCGATGTGAAGTATGGCGAAGGACTGGTAGGGTATGTCTGGAAGCAAGGCCGGCCCGTAGTAGTCCACGATTACCGCCATTGGAAGGGGCGACTGAACCATCCCGATTATGACCAGGTTAAAGCAATAATCGGAATGCCTCTACATAGCGGTACGCAGTTGGTGGGCGTCTTTGGGCTGGCCTTTTTGAATCAAGAGCGCAGCTTTGATGAGAGTGAAATAGAACTACTGAACCGGTTTGCCCAACTGGCAGCTTTAGCCATCGAAAATGCGCGGCTTTTTGAGCAGATCAGCAAAAGCGAAGAGAAGTACCGCGATGTGGTCAATAATATTAAAGAGGTCATTTTTCAGGCTGACGAAAAGGGTTACCTGACCTTCATTAATCCGGTCTGGACAGACCTTCTGGGTTACTCGGTAGAAGAGGCTATTGGCACTCCCGGCATAGAGTATATCCAGGAAGAAGACCGTCGTGAGGTACTGAATCAGCTTAAACCGGTGTGGAAAGGCAAGGCCGATGTAGTGCGCCAGGAAGTGCGTTACACCACCGCTGATAAACGCTGGCGCTGGATTGAGCTTTACTTTAGCGCTAAACGGGACAGTCGGGGCAAAATAACCGGCTATTTTGGCAGGCTCAACGATGTTACAGTCCGTAAACAGGCGCAGTTGCTGGAGCGAGATCGCAGCCTGATACTTGAAATGGTGGCCCGGAACCAACCGATACCCTTGATTCTGGAGCAAATTGTACTGATGATCGAACGGCACTGGCTGGATCAAGGCATCAGTTGCTCGATTATGCTGCTCAAACAAGGTAAGCTGCAAAATTGTGCTGCTCCAAGCCTGCCGGAGAGCCTGATGGTACTATTTGAAGGCTTACCCGTTTTACCGGAAGCCACTACCGCCGGGGCAGCAGCGGCCACCAAAAAGCTGGTTATTACCACCGATATTGCAGAAGACCCGGGCTGGGATTACGCAGAAGGCAATTTACGCCAGGAAGCTTTAAGGCAAGGGGTAAAGGCCTGCTGGTCTAATCCTATCCTGGCAAACGAAGGCGAAGCGCTGGGCATTTTTAGCGTTTACCTTCACCAAAAGGTCGCGCCAGGCTATGATGAGCTTCAGTTGATGCAAGCGGCGGCCAGTATGGCGTCGATTGCGATCGAACAGCGCCGGTTGAGCGATCAACTGGTCTACCAGGCTCACCACGATTTATTGACCGGTCTGCCTAACCGCTTACTCTTACAGGATAAATTACAAAAAGCTATCGTCAGGTTTCAGCCGCCAATTTTTGACCAGGTGCGCTCCGGCTCGCTGGCAGTTCTATTTGTAGACCTGGACCGCTTTAAACAAATAAACGATTCCCTGGGCCATAACGCCGGGGATCTTCTGTTGTTCGAGGTGGCGCAGCGTTTGAAAGACCTGGTACAGGAACCTGATTCCGTAATCAGAATGGGCGGAGATGAGTTTATTCTGCTGCTAAACCTCGTGCCGGATAAGTCTTACCTTGAGCTTTTTGCCCTCAAGGTACTTAACGCAGTCAAACAGCCTTTTGTGGTGCGCAATCATGAGTTATTCGTGACAGCCAGTATCGGTATCAGCATGTACCCGCAAGATGGTACAACCGGAGAAGAACTGGTCCGAAAAGCTGATATTGCCATGTTTCTGGCTAAAAAGAACGGGCGCAACCACTTCGAGTTTTATAATAGCAGCGCCGGGTTTGGCCAGGCCTATAAAACAGGTCCTAACCGCACCAGCAACAGTCAATATAATAGCAGCCTGGAGCGCCTGCAACTGGAGAGCAAGCTGCATAAAGCGCTGGAACGGAATGAGTTCGAACTTTACTACCATCCTCAGTATAGCCTGTCGCCAAACCAGATTATTACCTATGAGACTTCGAATCTACCGCGAGCTTATAAACTGACCGGTATGGAAGCCCTGCTGCGCTGGCGACACCCTGAATTAGGATTAATTTCGCCCGGTCAGGCTGATTATATACAACTAGCGGAAGATAACGGCCTGATAGTACCAATTGGCAAATGGGTCTTGAACGAGGCATGCCGCCAGAATAAAGCCTGGCAACTGGCCGGTTATAAACCGGCCAGAATAGGAGTCAACGTATCCGTGCTACAATTTGCCCGGCCTGATTTTGTAGAGACAGTCATCAATGCTTTAACCAGTAATGGGCTGGACCCTGAATGGCTGGAACTGGAAATTACCGAAAGCATTCTTCTGCACAACAGCCAGGATGATGAGGCCGCCCAGAAATTAATGGAATTGCGCAACCTGGGAGTGGTAATCGCCATTGACGATTTTGGGACGGGCTATTCCTCCCTGAGCTACCTGCAACGCCTACCCATTGATACCTTAAAAATTGACCAGTCTTTCGTGCGCAACATCGAAATGTATCGCAATCATAATGACAACAAATTGCCATACCACGGTACGATTTACAGTCAACCTCCGGTTAATGACGGTGTAATCGTACAGGCCATCACAACAGTAGCGCACAGCCTGGGAATGCAGGTAATTGCGGAAGGGGTAGAAACCCTGAATCAACTGGAATTTTTACAAAAAATTGGCTGCGATGGGGTGCAAGGCTACCTCTTTTCTAAACCTCTGGCCGCTCCCGAAATGGAAAATTTGCTGGAAACTACCCCTAGAGTCCATAACAATTATTAATTGCTGGTAGATTACAACTGCAATCACCCCGACAAGTTTTAAGCTTGCACGGGTTATTTAGGCGTGTTAGACTTTGAGAAAGCGATACCAGTTACAACCTGTAGCCAGTCAGTAGCAAGAGTATAAGGAGCGACCCATTATGGATAGCGCCACCCGCGAGCAAGATGGTAATTCTTCTCATGCAGTAAGGCCGGTGGATACCAGCGCCTTGGTTGAGGCCGAAGCGCAGCAGCGACCCGGCTTTTTGTCCACTTTCTCGTGGGCTTTGTACGACCTATCAAACACAATCTATAGCGCCGCCATCGTTAGCATCTACTTCCCGGCCTTTATCAAGGACGATTTACAGGTCAATGACATCTGGTATGCCCTGCCCAGTTCACTGGCAGCCCTGTTGGTCGGTATTTTTAGCCCGCTGATGGGACGCATTTCGGACCGGGGCGGAAATCGAATGACCTGGTTGCTGTGGAGCACTGTTCTAAGTGTGGGCGCGCTCTTTCTGATGGGTGTCTTTCCGGTGCTGGGCCTGGCGGTTGGTTTTTTTGTGGTAGCCAACAGCGCCTACCAGGCGGCCCTGATGTTCTACGATGCGCTTTTACCAAGTGTCAGCACTCCTAAAAACTGGGGTAAAGTCAGCGGGTTAGGCGTAGGACTGGGCTACTTTGGCGGAATTGTCGGTTTCCTGCTGGTGCCGCTCGTAACCGGGTTAATCTTTGGTAAGAATGCCAGCGGCGATGTCGTCAATTCTAACACCTTCCTGGTGACGGCTGTCATGTACGGCTTGCTGTCGTTGCCCTGCTTCCTTTTTGTAAAGGAGAAGCGCTACACCGTCAAACAGGAAGCGGTTAAAATCACTTTCCGCGAGTCGCTTTCCCAGACCTGGCGCACTCTACTGGAAGCTCGCCGCTATCACGGATTGTTCATCTTCCTTGTCTCCAATTTTTTCTATTCAGACGCGGTTAACACTGTGGTGGTAGCAATGGGGGTTTATTCAAAGGAAGTAATCGGCTTGAGCAACAGCGAGCGCAACGGCTTCCTGGCTTTCTCGACCATTTTCGCGGTGTTGGGCTCGTTCGCCTTTGGCTATGTGACGGACCGTTTCGGCCCCAAGCGCAGTCTCAATATAACCCTTTATATATGGGCTTTCGTCTTTATTTTCGCCATTACGGCCCCGCCTGCCGGTCTTTTCTTCTGGTTGGGTGGACCGCTGGCCGGAGTTGCCCTCGGTAGCACATGGGTTGCCGCCCGTACCCTTATGATCGAATTGACTCCGCCCGAAAGGTTGGGCGAATTCATGGGAATTTATAACCTGACGGGCAAATTCGCAGCGGTACTTGGCCCGCTGGTCTGGGGCATAACCCTCTTCATCTTTGACCCTGCCAGTGGCTGGGGCAAAACGGGCTACCAGTTCGCGGTAGGGGCACTTTTCGTGCTGATCGTTATCGGTTATATTCTGCACCAGCGTGTACCGGTCACTAATCGCAAGGCACGTGGTAATGAGTACGTCCAGGCTGAAACACTGGCCGAGGCAACCCCGACCACTTAACCCTGACCATTAAAAGGAAGGTATTTTGGATAAAAGTCTTAAAATTCTTTTTATGGGTACGCCCCAGTTCGGGGCCACTGTCTTAAAGCACCTGGCTTCCGCTTTTGAGGTTGTAGGAGTGGTAACACAACCGGACCGTCCCGCCGGGCGTAAAAATACGCTCACACCTCCTGCCGTCAAAGTGATGGCCCAGGAACTGGGCTTGCCGGTTATGCAGGTCGAGAAACTGCGCACTCCTGAGGTACAGGAGGAGTTGCGCCGCTTCGCGAATGGCGCAGATGTCTTTGTGGTGGCCTCTTTCGGTATGATCTTGCCGCAGGTGGTCCTGGATATGCCACCGCTCAAGTGTATTAATGTCCATGCTTCGTTACTACCGGCCTACCGGGGAGCCTCACCGGTGGCACAGGCTATCCTGGATGGCTTAGCTGAAACCGGCGTAACTATCATGCAGATGGAAAAAGGGCTGGATACGGGTCCAATGTTAGCTAAAGTAACCGTAGCGATTACCCCTGATGATACTCAGCCTACGTTGATGGATAAATTAGCCGAAGCGGGCGCAGCCCTGCTGGTAGCCACGCTGCCTAAATGGGCCAGTGCGGAAATCATTCCTGAACCACAGGACTCCAGCCAGGCCAGCCATACCGGAATTATTAAAAAAGAAGATGGGCTGGTCAACTGGCAGGAAAGCGCCGCCAGCATAGAACGTAAAATTCGGGCTTACGATCCCTGGCCAGGAGTTTACACCTATTGGACCGCCCAGGCTCCCGGCCAGCCCCTCAAGCTGGGCCGGGCCGATGTGTTCCACGACGAACAACTGGAATTGAACGAGGCAGAACCTCTGTCGGGTACGGTACTTATCTCTAAGGTCAAGGGCAACGGGGAGAGACTGATTATCAAGACCGGTGATAGCTATCTTGCACCGCGCAGTCTCCAGATGCCCGGTAAAAAAATGCTGCCGGTCGAAGATTTCATTCGTGGCTATCGCAATATCAACGGCGCACATCTGGGTCAGTAAAATTACCCTCCAGCCATTTGCTGCTCTAGTCCGGCCAAAATATGCAGCCAGTTATGATAAAATGCCTTTAGCCTGCCGCATTTAGAGGCAGGAACTACTGGCTATTATTCTTTGAGGTGAATCTTTGTTCCTTACCAAATCGCCAGTTCAACCAAAAACCGGTAGGCCTGCTGAGAGGCCCAACGGTGCAAGGTCGCTCTGGCGCTATCTGGCCGGGATGTGCCCGCCGCCACTGGCCCTGGCGCTGCTCATCTTTGTGCTGGCATGGGCCCTGGCATTATGGCGTGGCCCGCTCACAGTTGATATCGGAGCTGACAATCAGCTCGACATGCTCTACCTGACTCCTATCAGTGATGGGTTCTTTGCTCCTGAGTCACGGAGTTATAACCCGGACTTCCCGCAGGCCGATACCACTTATCGCTGGGCCGGGCGCACTTCGCGGATTAAACTACCCTGGCCGCTGGACGGAGTACCGCTCAAGGTCTACATTCGCGTAACCGCTCCCCGTAAAGATGTCCCAGCCAACCAGACCAGCGCGACTGTCAAAGCACAGGGTAAACTGGAATGGACCGAACAGGACCTCGGCACAGTGCAGGTAGACGGTACTTTCCAGGGCAATTATTACGAGTTTAAGATTCCGGAGCATTTACGGCCCAATCTTGCTTCTTACGAAATAACCTTCACGGCTGATAACGCCTTCCAGCCCGGCAACGGAGATGTACGCGGTCTATCCTTGCTCTTCTTCTCGGTGCGGATAGAACCGGACTACGCTGCCTTTGGCTGGAAAGGCTGGATAGCCAGCCTGGCCCGACCATTTCTGCTGGCCGCAATTGCTTTCTGCTGCTGGGGCCTGGGACGGTGTGTATTCCCCCGGAGGCGTGCCTGGCTGGCTCTTTCCTTTGAAGCCAGCGCCGGATTGTTATTATTATTAAGTATCCTTTACTGGCCGCAAGCCGCCGAACCGCTTTACGCTTCCTGGGCCTTTATTCTGCCCATAACCTGGATACTGCTGGCGCTGGCCGAACTCTTCCGGCAGCGCGCTCCTAATTTACCTGCGCCTTTCGTCTACGCCGCCACTATCTTCCCGTTACTGCCGCTCTTTCAATTCGGCGTCGGTCGCCTGGACCTCTACAGCCTCAACCCGGCCTCGATCATTATCGGAATATATGTGGGAGCGCTCTTCTTTATGGGTGCGATCTATATCAGCATCGGCAGGCAAAACTCATCTGTTTTTGAACGCTACTTTGTAAGAGTGATGCTGGTAGCCTCCGTGATTTCCTTTGGGTTTAACCATTTCAATGTATTCCAGCAAAATCTCTACCGGGGAGCGGATTTCAAGGTCTATTACCAGGCGATGGAACGCTTTGCGGCTGGTAATTCCCTCTATAACCTCCAGGAAATCGCTACTATGCCGGGACAGGCTGCCCGCATGCCGCCAGGATTTACCTTCCTGCTCTGGCCGCTGGTCCAGTTATTCGGCAACGATGTAAATTCGGCCCTGTTGGTCTGGCGTATATTCTCGGAACTTCTGCTGGTGCCGTGCCTCTTAATTCTGCTAAGAGTTTTCGGCGGAGAACGCCAGGGCTTGAAGTATGCCTCGGCGGTCTGGTTCTTCGCCCTCAATTTCGGCCAGATTTCAGAAAGCCTGGGTTACGGCCAGTGGAATGTGTTTGTGCTGCTCGGCTTATCACTCATGGCGCTGTGGATAAAGGAGAACAAGCTATACCGGGCAGGTGCCATCCTGGCGCTGCCGGTCAGTCTGAAACTTTACCCGGTAGTTTCGACTCTCTATTTCTTTTTTGAGGACAATCTCAAACGGGCTTGGAAAGGTCTGGCCGGGCTGGTAGCGGGTGGGGCGATAGTAGCCTTGCTGGTAGGCATGACGGTAGGCTTTGACCAGCTCTGGTTCTACGCTACGCAGGTGGTTTTCGGTGTTAATCGGCCTGAGATAGATATTTCAAACCAGTCGTTGTGGGGTTTCTGGAGCAGGCTGGCCGTACCGCGAGTAATGGCCGATTATAAAGGCGAGTTTCCTGGCTGGGTGACATGGTTGAGCTACGCCTGTGTAGTTCTCCTGACTGCCTTAAACTGTCTGGTATTAGCCCGGCGACGTGGCGGTGATGACGATACGCGCCAGTTAAAGCTGGGCTCGCTGGCCCTGCTGGGTGTGATTATTCCTCCCTTCGTCTGGATGCACTACATCGTCCCTTGCCTGGTGGCGGTGTTGGCCTTGCTGGTGTGCCTCAGTCGCGGACAGCGCGCCACCCCGAAATGGATGCTCATCCTGTTCGCGCTGGCTTACGCGGCCCTGGCTTACGGTGGGCGCAACGATTTCTTCTATACCGATGCCGTCGGGCTGGCTCGTTTCAGTTCCAGTTATCGCTTCCTGGCGAACCTGGCACTCTGGGCCATGAGCCTCTGGTTGCTCTGGCATCCGCTCCCCGCCGAAGCGCCCGTAGTGTCTGCCATTCAGCCTGCCGAAGCTAATAAACCATTAGCGCAAACACAGTAAGTTAGATCGGCTTAAAAGCAGTATATCTTTTTGAAGTGATTAGGATAGTCTTAGGTCTTACAAGGATTAGTTATGCTCGAACTTCTCGTTACTGCCTTTTGCCGGTATAACAGTGCGAGGAGCAAACCCGGCAACTTGCTGGGTTTGCTCCTGTTGGCATCGCGCCTGTGTTAACCGCCTGTGGTTCAGAGCAGCCAACTACTGGTACAGCGATTTCTCAGGCTACAACTAATTTTTCTAAAGTTGCTGCTACCTCCATACCTGCCACCAATACTGTTTCTAAAGCACCTACCCCAACAACCACTATCCTGGAAGAAGATTGGGAGTATCGCTGGCTAAGAGGATTGCCGTGTTATTTACCTTGCTGGGAAGGTGTTACCCCTGGACGGACTCCAGCAACGGAAGCTACTGAATACCAAAGAAAAGCCCGGTGATAGCTAATGTAAGACCTGTTCCGGCTTATTTGGATGCTGTTAGCGCCAGCCCAAAGCTTGAGCTAGACACTGTAAAGCAGTTTACAGCTACCCGCTTTTTCTTACTATAAACTCGGTAAGGCACTTTTTTAATAGCTACAACAAGGATTTTGCGAAAAGGATAGACGTTTGAACAATAACCCTGTTACCTCGCGTGAGCAGCTTACCCCTGCCTGGTTCACCGAGACTTTGACCAGAAACAGCAGCCTGCGGAGCGGCTCTGTGCGGGAGGTAGCGCTGGAAGGCACTCCCAGCAATCACGCCCTGATTTTAAGGATTAAGCTGCGCTACAGCGCTGATGCTACGGGCGAGAAACCGGAAAAATTGTTGATTAAAATCTGCCCTAACGAAAGTGCCATTATCGGCTCTTTCTTTGGCACCTCCGAAGTAGATTACTATGCTCGTGATTATGTAAATCTAGCGGATGCCCCTCTTCCTCGTTGCTATGACGTGGCTTATTCGCCAGAACAGCGCCGCTATCACCTTTTGCTGGCGGACCTGACCGACACTCATCATATTAACTGGGAAACCGTACCTTACGAGGGTTATGCCCTGGCGGTAGCCGAAGCATTGGCAGTACTGCATTCGCACTGGTGGGGTAAGGAACGGCTGGAATTGTCAGGCGAACCAATCACTGACAGGCCTAAACTGGAAAGATACCTTGAACATGTCCTGCCCGGCTTTGAACCGATGCTGGCAGATATAGAAGGTGAAATTAAGCCGGAGTGGGTTGAAGCTATCAAGCTGATATACCAGCGGCATCCTGACAGGCTTTTTGAACGGATTAATAATCCAGTGGGCTTTACACTCGTTCATGGAGACAATAATCCCGGCAATATCCTTGCTCCAAATGAAGGTGACAAGCCTGTTTATTTGATAGACCGCCAGCCTTTCGACTGGTCGCTAACCAACTGGCTGGGAGCAAACGACCTTGCTTACCTGATGGTACCCTGGTGGGAGCCTGAGCAGCGCCGCGAGCTAGAATTTAAGGTGCTCCGCCAGTATCACGCGACTTTACAGACAAGAGGACTACAGGATTACTCCTGGGAAGCCTTGCTTCACGACTACAGGTTGTGTGTTATCCAGAGTCTTTATGTTCCGGCTAACTGGTGTGTAGACGCCAGGGAACGCCGCGAAATGCGCTGGCTGTGGACCAAACAACTGGAAAGGGTTATGAGCGCTTATTTCGAGCTGGGCTGCGCCGAAGTTCTGGATTAACTTATTACTTGCTTACTGCCGGGTCCGTTTCTTGCGAGTTAGTACGAAGATTGTTTGCAAAGAAGCTACGGCCAGGGATTGCTTTAATCCATAGGATTATTGTACAATTCTTAGGCGGTAATTTAACAATAATAGGACAGGCGCAGTAAGCAGGCATGTTAAGTTTCTTTACCCGCCAGGGGCGAATCATCTTTAACGCTTTCACCTGGAAAAACCGGTCGGCACGCAGTTTTTTAATACCGAAACTGTTTTTCCTGGCGCTAATGGTTCCGGCCACCCTAACTGGGTTTCTGTGGCTGGCTCTTTTAATATGGGCAGGCACGGAGTTAGTTTGGGCTTCCTGGGGATCTCATGAACAGCTTCAGGAAGGGTTTACGCGCAAACGGACGTATAGCATTAACCGCGAAAGACTGGGACTGGCTGCCATTTTCGGAGTTGTAGCCTGGATCTTGTTTAGCTTTTTACCGCTCTGGCTGGCACTTCCGCTCTTTTTGCCGGTTCTGCCCGTTCTCTTCGGCGCCTTTCTCTACTTGAATTTCAAACGCTTTTTCAGAGATTTAACGGCTACCGCCCCCACCGCTCTTTCCCCTCTTTATGATAAAGTGCGTAAAATGCAGGAACTGGAGGCAACCGCGCAGCAAATGGAAATGCGGTTGCTGCTTTCTAAAGACCCGGATGAACGTCAAGATCTGGCTTTCTATCTTGGCTGGGCCTATACCTTCCAGGGGCATCGTCTCATCCCGACAAAACTCTGGGATAAGGCGCTGTCTTTTTATAAATCGGCCTTACAGGTAGACCCAACCAACATGGCGGCCCGCGCAGTCCTCGTCATTTGTTATTTGCACCAGGGCGAGTTTGAAATAGCCCTGCGCGAAATTAGCCGGGCGATTGCAGTCTTTAACGGGCAGCGCTCTAAAGTAAAGTACCAGGAGGCGCTATGGCACTGGCAGCGCAATGAAGTCAGTAGCGAATATGAACAGAGTGCTGCCCTGTTTCAGCTCTGTGCCCTGGCGGTAGGCCTTCTAGAAAAGAGCCCGGAAAGCGGAGCGACCAAACAATTGCTCTCGGCTGAAATTGTTGGTGAAATGCTGGGCATACCGGGCAGGACTCAGGAGGAATTGACCCGTCTGCTCTCGCGCAAAGGAGGCCAGACCCTGGGCGCTTTGCACGTTATGACCGCAGGCCTGTTCCGCGAACCGGCCAACCCGCTCGACCTGCTGGAAGAAGCAGTAGTGCTACCGCTCCTGCCTATCCAGACCATCGAAGAAGCCGCCTGATACTTTAACCGGCCAATGGTAGAACATTCCGGGTCTTTGCTTCCAGGGCTTCGTAAACATTGCGAGCAAGGCCGGTATAACCAAAAGCGTTCAGGTGCAGACCATCCTTGCTCCAGTTGGCCTTCTCCAGAGTAATCGGATGATACCAGGTCTCCGCCAGTGCCAGGTCATAGCGAAAAGCCAATCTCCGCACAACTTCATTTAGTTGCATGATTTTAGGTAGCAGTTTCTCGCGAGTACCGGGTGCGACCGGCAGATAGCGCAGATCAGGCATAGTTGCCGTAATGACAGTCGCACCGGAAGCTAACAACTGCTCAAACATATCGGCCATCATATGCTCGTAACGTTCGGGATGCCACTGGCGCTTGAAAATATCATTTGCGCCGGCGATCACGCTAACCAGGTCCGGCTTGATAGCCAGGGCCACTTCAAGCTGGCTATAGCGTACCTCATGGGCCATCAAATCGCGCTGTCCCAGGTTGGTATAAAGCAGGCCCGGATTGTGTGTCCTCAGCATTTCATAAAACTGATCAACCCAGCCTAACCGGTCAATACCGTCCACATAATCGCCCACACCTTCAGTCAAACTGTCACCAAGAGCTACATAATGTCGCCACATATTATTACCTCATTTATTTCAGACCGATTGGTCTGTTTCCACTCAATAAAAAATCCGGGCCGGTAAAGGAGAATAAAAATCAGGCTCGGACGTAATTTTCGAAGTACCAGTTAAGGTGTTGCACGGCGCGGCGCAGGTGAGTATCATCTCCATAGAGCTTGCTCAGCATCAGGGCGCCTTCAACCTGGGAGATAATCAGGGAAGCCAGTTCCTCGGCGTTCACTCCGGAACGAATTTCGCCGCACTCTAACCCTTTGCGCACTATGCTCCGAAAAGTCCGGAATAAACCATCCATGGCTTTTTGGGCGCGTTCACGCAGGGCCGGTTGGGTATCATCGCTTTCGACAGCGGTATTCAAGATAGGGCAACCACCCGGCACAGGTGAGTTTTCGAGGTAATCCAGAAAGACACTGATAACCGCGTTAAGCCGTTCAATCGCATTGATTTTACCTTCAAGCGCAGTGCGAAAGCGGGCGCCGGTCACTTCGATGGCGTAATCGAAGGCTTCCAGGGCTAAATCTTCCTTACTGTGGAAATGGTTATAAATACCGCCCTTTTCGAGACCGGTTTCGCGCATTATATCGGAAAGGGATGAACCAAAATAGCCCTGGCGGTTGAAAAGCTTGGCCGCCCTTTCCAGAATCATTTCGCGGGTCTGTTCGCCTTTGCTCACAATAATTACCTTCTTCTTACTACAAAAAAGACCGACCGGTTGGTCTGTTTTAAGAATATCAAAAAACCCCTTTCAGGTCAAGGGGTTTTTGATAGGTCTTTAGCCCAGATTTCCGCTTTTAGCCACTTCTTCCAGGCCTTGCAAGGTGCGCGTGATGCGATCCAGTTCCCCTTTTGCCAGGTCCAATTCCCGACCTGGCGAGATATAGTTTCGAGAAGCCAGTTCGAGGTAGGCGCTGGCGCGCTCAATGGGCTGCTGTAGCTGCCTGTAAATGGCCTTGATAGTCGCCAGCATGGTTTCGACCGGTTGCTGGGTAAAGCCATCCTCGGTGCTGGCTTCCAGTTCCAGGTAGCGGTTGGTCACTTCGCGCAGCAGGCGATTGCGGTCAACCAATTCCCCGGTCAGGTAATCCTGACTTTTCTTCAGACGCAGCAGGTTATGAACACGGGCCTGCAATTCGTAGCGGTTGACCGGCTTGGTCAGGAAATCATCTGCGCCATTGGTGAGGGCTTTTATACGGTCATTCTCATTATTACTGGCCGTAAACATGATGATAGGAATAAAGCGCTGGTAGCTCTGGCGAATCTGGGCGATAAAATCAAAGCCGTCCATATCAGGCATCATAAGGTCCGTGATGATCAGGTCGGGCTGATTCGAGCGCAACCAGGCCAGGGCATCTGCGCCGGAGTCAAAAGTTTCGACATGATACTGCTGCATTTCGAGCAGAGCCGTTACCAGTTCTACTACGATTGAGTTATCATCAACCACCATAATGGTGCATTCGGCCGGGTTGTAATTGAAGTAGGTTGCCTGTTCTGTTGTTGGGTTGGTAGTCATAGAGATCCTCACAAATAAACCTGCCGCATATATTAATTTTAATTATAGCACGGTCCCGGCTCTTGTAAATATACTTTTTCTATTTGACGTGAAGAATTAGTTGAGCTGCTTAACTATTCTAAAAAGCAAAGATTTTGAGAGAAACAGGCTTTTCCTCAGGCCTGTTTCTTCAGCCGCTGATATTCGTTCAGGTACTTCATCGCCAGTTCCATATTATTAATACGGCTGTAAAGCTGTCCGAGATAACGGTATGGTTCCGGGTTAGTCGGGCGAAGCTGAATTGCCCGGCGGAAGGCTTCCACCTCCTGGTTGAAATAGTTATCGACCTGCTGGGCTTCCAGGTTTATCTGGTCAGGGCCGTTGAGCAGTTCGTGAATGGCTACGCCCATATTGAAATAAGCGTCCGCATCGTCAGGTTTATTCTGGACTACTGCTACAAATTCACTGATTGCGTCGCGATAACGACGCTGCGAAACATAAGAGACGCCCAGGTTGTAGTGCGCGGAAACACTATCCGGCGCTACGGCAATAATATCCATAAAAGTCTCGATAGCGCGTTCGAGCTGCCCGGCCTGGGCGTAAGCTTTGCCCATCAGTTCGCGCGCTCGCAAATCGCTCGGATTGTAGGTCTGCACCATCAAAAGTTGTTCAATAGCTCGTTCAGGTTCGGCCTGCCGCAGGTAGATTTCACCCAGCAGGAGACGAGCTTCGAGGTAATCCGACTTCAGGCTGACCGCTTCTTCAATAGCCGCTACCGCCTGCTCAACCTGGTTAGCCCGCATATAAGCCCGACCAAGGAAGAGATAGGTAACATGGTCTTCGGGGCGAATACGCACTACCTCGCGGAACTGCAAAATAGCATCGTTGAACTGCCTGCGATTGAGATAAATCATGCCCAGGTTGAAGTGCGGCTCGGCCATCTCAGGGTCAAGCTGGATGGCCTTGATGTAACTTTCAATCGCCTTGCCATCGGTCTTCTGCTTGCGATAGGCATTTCCCAGGAAGTAGTGCAGATTAGGATTATCAGGGTTATGCGCCACAGCATCGCGCAACAGATCGAGGGCGCCCTGGCGGTCGTCAAGCTGGAATTTGATATTGGCAATCCGGTTATAGGCGTCTACAGGCGTATTAGGTAACTTCAAGACCGCCTGGAAAGTACCCAGCGCGCGATCCAGTTCATCCATCTCCTGGTAGACCACGCCCAGTTCAAAGAGAGCCTGGGTATTGCGCGGTTCCATTTTAAGCGCTTTTTCCAGCTCCTCGCGAGCGGTGGTATAGTCCTTATTAAGGCGCGCCCCGATACCCTGGCGAATATGTTCCTCGGGCGTGGTGGCGGAACTGGCCTGCCGGGCCCGCATCATCAATTCGAGGTGTCTGTCACGCAAATCGAGGCGACCGCGTTTTTCATAAATTCCGGCCAGGGCTTCATGTGCTTCGCTGTAACCGGGCCTGATACGCACTGCTTCGAGCAATTCGGCTACGGCTTCGTCTTCCTGGCCACGTTCAAATAGCAAGCGGGCGAGGTGATAATGGGCATCTGGCAGGTTGGGACTTTCCGAGATCGCTTTCTGTAGTTCCTGGCTGGCGCGATCAAAACAGTGGATAGCGGTATCCTGGTCGTAAAGGCCGGAGGCCGCCATATCAAGATAGACCAGGGCCAGGTCTACCCGCGCTTCGGGATATTTGCCATCTGGCCGGACATTCAGGGCTTCTTCCAGTTGGCCGACAGCTTTTTCAAAGTCACCTTCTTCCCGGTAGCTGATACCCAGGATGCGGTAGGCCGCCGAATAGTGCGAGTCGAGCTTGATAGCGTTTTGCAATTCTCGGCGGGCGGGGCCGTATTGCTTTTTAGCCAGGAAGGCGACGCCCAGGTTAAGGCGGGCAATCGGCAACTGCGGGTTTAGCTGAATAACCTTAACCAGGCTCTTCTGGGCAAAATCATACTTACGCTGCTGGTAGAAAACTACGCCCATATTATGGCGAGCCTCGATCATCTCAGAGTCTATCGCCAGTGCTTCCCGGTAGGCGGTGATAGCTTTATCCAGTTCGTTGAGATAGTAGTAAGTATTGCCCAGGAAAAAATACATAATTGCCCGGTCGCCGGAACCCTGATAATGGTCACGGTCCCGATACATATAGGATGCGATTAAGGCCTGGTTAAATTCGGTTTTAGCCTTCTGATAGTAAAGTTGCTCATCTTTATTGCGCGTTTCACCGGCATAGCCATACGCCCCGATACCGGCTACAAAGGCACTGAAAACGCTGTTATGATGAGCCGACTGCATGCCAAGGTCAAAGCTTTTCAGGCCCAGGACTTGCATCAGGCCACGCGCCGGGCGCGTACTTTCCAGGGCTTCCTTGAATTCAAAAACGGGAATAAAATCGCGCCGTTTGCCGTAGACGTTCCAGCCCCAGATAGCGGCATTAGCTTTGTAAACATCCGCTTCGCGCAGAGCGGCGCTACGGCTTTTCACGAAAACGAGGGGTTTGATAAAAACATTATCTTTAAGTTCAGCCTCATTGATCTCGGCAGTAACACGCTCCTGCAAAAAGCTGGTGATAGCTTTAGCCCCGGCTACTTCCAGCCAGGCAAAAAGCGAATGCGGAGGAGTGAACTTAATCCGGGCGGAAGGGCGAGTATCATCATCGCCAAACTCACTCAGGAATACTTGCTCTCCCTGGCGGGTCATAGTGGCTGGAATTCGCTGGGCAGGCGTATTGCTGTTACCGTCCGCTGCGTAATTTTGGGAAGCAGTATAGGCAGGTGCGCGCCCGGCCAGTACCAGGTTACCGGAAGAAGTTTTATCTTTGCCGCTTATCAAGGGATTGCCACCGCCCCCATTGGAAGACGGTCCGGGCAAAGCGCGGCCTTTCACGCCGGGAGAACCACCGGGCAATTCTGCCGTAGGACTGGAGTTGCGTATACGCTTTAATTCTCGAAGGAAGCGGCTATCTGCCGGGGAAAGCTCTGCATCATCCTCGGTAGGATCGTAATTGTCGCGGGAAAGAATGGAAAGGCGTTTACGCTCAGGACGCAGTAGACCATAAGAGGCGCCATCGGCGGAGCGTTCCTGACCGAACTCGGCAAAGGCAATTATAAAGCCGTTGGGACGAGCAGGGTTAACATTTAAAATGCCCCAGACTATCAGTACCAGGGCGGCCAGGACAAACCTGATTACTTCCCAGATAACATTGAGGCTACCCCCTTTGGGCAACCAGTTGAAAATAAGGGCGAACGAAAAGAACAGCGTACCTATAATAAGAACGCCGACTGCCGCGCCAAACCATTTTCGGTTATTGTAACGGTATAACTGCATGTTAGTGTTTATATTCTGGCTGTGTCTTCAAGGTTTGAACTGATTTTATCACGAAGACAGGCAGTTACCAAATAGAGCAAGCTCCGAGTGGAACAAAAGTAGTTGGCTATTCTCCTGCGAGGGCTTCTTACTAAATCTTGCATTTGCCAGACCTTGAGAAGAATATGTTACTTTACAACAGGATAATTATAACAAATTTTCAGCTAATTTAGCGCTTTTAATTGAAAATATAGCTAATCTAAAGAGTAAAGTACTAGTTAACGAAGCTAAAATTTTAGCCTATTGGTACCAGACCAGCTTTTAGTAGCGCTGCTCCAGCACTTCCAGGTCAGCAAAGGGCAGAACCAGTCGTGTGCCGGAAACTTCAACTTCAGCCAGCCTGTCGAGATGCCCGTGCGCGCTATTCCGGCGCGAAGGCGGCAGGCTAATAACAGTACCGACCGCGCCAAGATAAGTTGGATTAATCAGGCGCACCGTTGCGCCGGGGCGAGGTAGTTGCTCAGCAGCACCCAGGCGCGTGGAGGCACGGTTAGCTTCCAGGCTGGTCAATACCGGAACGATAATTTCTGGCCGCTGCCAGCCCCGGCGCAAACGGGTTACTCCATTGATCGAAAGTTCCTCGCTATCGTGGGCCAGTAACATTTCGAAGAGGCGACTGGCCATCGGGCGCATACCAAAGCCTTCCGTAATAATCAGGGTGAGTGGGCTATCCTGCCCGCTCAGATCAGCCGGAAAACGCCAGCCGTGCTGCCCTACCTGGTAAAAAGTTTTGCGGTTGCGGTATTCGAGAAACTTTGTTATTTCTTCCTCACGAATACTGCCGGTAATTATGCCTCGCACTTTCATTTCAACCGCCCGGCGCAGTGTCTCAGCGGTGATATAAGAGCCACCTAAAAGAATAAAGTTAGTGGTGCGCGAGTCTACCGAAAGAGGATCAATCGGGTCGGTAGGACGAGTAGCCAGCACTCGCAACACGCCATGCCGCTCGCCGCCAAAGCCAAAAGCACCTCGCGCATAATTTGCCTGCAACTCCACATTCACGCCGTAGCCAGGCATGGTAGAGGCAATATTACCACGCACAAAGGCCTCCAGGTTGTAGGGCTGGGGTTGGGGTGTCAGGCTGATATAGCCGCTGTTTGCATCTACGGCTGAGAGAATCGCGTCATAGGGTGCTTTAAACTGGCGACTAAAAATAAGGCTTTTAGTAGAGGCTATTACTTCGCCTTTGCTGAGCTTGGCTCCTACTTTTTTTTCTACCAGTTTTGAAATATCGGAGGCCGGTAACTCAAAGTAATCAGCCAGGTTGTAAACGCGAGGGCGACCCGGCAGAAGAGTGCGAGCTACAATCGTATCACTATCCACACGCTGCCCGGGCGCAACCAGCACTTCTCCGAGGGCCGGTAACTGGCGCTCGATGGTAATTGAAATATTCTGGACCAGCGAAGGCAAGTATTGATTTTCGCCAGGCTGCATAGTGGTGGCTTTTACACCGCTACCGCTTTGCTGGCGTAAAATACTGCCGGGCGATGAAGTTGCGCTATCTGAATACAGAGTCATCGTTCAACCGTTTCTGTAAATTCTGCTCGTCTCTTTACTTTTTCCTGCCCAGTGAGAGGCCGCGGCGGGCCGGTTTTTGTTCCGCTTCAACCGGTTCATTACTGCTGCTACTGCTACCGTTTGGAACCAGGGCTGCCGCTGGTTGCTGAGGCTGAGAAGGACCGGAAGTAGTCGCAAAATCGTTCGAGCCCTCCTCTTCGGCCTGCTGCAAAGCGTTCCGGTAAACATTGTACCAACCGGCAACCTGCTCCATTCGCGCTTTGGGATCGGAGGCAAACTTGATTGGCCTGCCGCGCGCGTCAATAATCAGGCCCAGCGCGCCACCCACGATTTCGCGTCCTGGAGTTGTGCTGACTACCGCGCCCCGTTCTGAGTTTCCAATACGGAAAGCCGAACCTAAATTGATTTCAAGCGAGGCCTTTTCATCGGAGCGCAAGGGTAAAAGGGCAATCGAACCATAGGTTACCTGCGCTTCGCGCACCCGCCCATCGCTGCGCCGCATAGTTACCGTAGCCGCCAGCGAACCGAGTTGTCCGTCACCGTGCACCACCACTACCGGACCATAACGGTGCAGGCAATCATAGCGGAAAAGGTAAGCAGCAGCGTTAGGATTGAGCGCCGCGAGAGTTCCGGCAGCAGCCATTAACATGGTCGAATCAAGGTCCATTTCTACCAGGCCGGTATCCGCTGCGCCCGGCGGTTGGAGTCCATCCAGGAGCAGCAATGCCGCCTGCCAGAGAGGGGCGTTCACCAGGGGACCACCCGCGCCGATCAGACGATTATAATCATAGCCGGTGGTAGATTCGCGTTTCAGTTCTTCCATGAGATGTCGCAAGGCCTCCCGAGCAAAAGCGCCCTCAATGAAAAGTTCGCGTTCGGTGGCGGGCAGTATATGAGGCCGCAACGTTTTGTTCAGGGCGTAGTGGATTAGCTCATCCTCTGAGGCTTCAAACGGCAACCAGCGCCGGATATCTTCGGGATTGGTTTCAGCCAGCACATTGCTGAGGCCAAAGCTAAGGCCAAAACCACCTCGCACCATCGAGGCGTAATCCGTGGCGCTGGCATAAAAGAGAGCCGAGTTTGCGCCACCGAGGTCTACCGTCAGCACCCGGTTGGCGGTTACGTCTCGCGCCAGGAACTGAGTAATCAGGCCAACCGAGTTGCAGGTGGTATTGACCGGTACGGTGCTAAGTTCATTCAGGCGGCGGTAACCGGGCAAACCAGGCAAGAGGCGTTCCTGGTAAAGAGCTGAAAGCTGGCGCTGCAAAGGAAGCAGGTTTTCTACCTCGGCGGTAGGCCGGATGTTATCCACCATAAATACTTCGATTTGCCCACCCACTTTCTCAACTATTTTGTCCTGGGCGCCGCGATTCCCGGCAAAAATAAAGGTAGTAGGTCTTCGGTTTTCGCCCGTGGCCAGGGCCAGTACGGACTCCTGGCGGTTCGCTTCGAGAATAACGTCTACCAGGCGCAGTAGCGAGTCCACCGGAGCACCATCGCTACCACCTGACATCACAATCACATTGGGCGCGAGGCGGCGAAGTTTGGCCACCTGCCGCTCTTTCCAGAACCGGCGAGGGTTATCGCTAAAAAGGCGTGGCCCATTTTTGTTTTTTTCTTTCCGAGAAGGTATGGGGGCATTGGGATCAGGCGGGAAAATTTCGGGCCGGTCTTTGCGGCCTGCAAAGGGTGAAAATTCCGCTTCGGGATCTTCCGGGTCATACTGAACTCCGCCTGCCAGGGGCTCGCCCTCTTGCGCATCGCCATAATCATCCAGGCTCATCGTATCGAGGACATCAGTGTAGGTAGCGTGACTGGCGCGAGCGGCGCTGGCTGCCGAAAGACCGCCTACCAGACCGGCGGCTACCACCCGTAAGGGTTCTGCCGCGCTGCTGCTGGCCACGAAAGCATCTACGCCACTGCCATCCTCCTGCTGAGGCACGATCAATTTACCACCCAGTAAAAGGCGGCGACCCGTGCTGGCTTCTATTGCTCCAATAGCGTTAATAACCCCGATGGTAACATCGCCGAAGGGCGCTTCCAGGGTAGAAGGGGCTTCTCCACGCGCTACAAAGCGATAAGCCTGGTCCACCACTTCTACCAGGGCTACGCGGGTAATATTACTGCCGCAGTCGGCTACCAGCACCGACTCGATGTTGGAGAAGCCGTTGTTAGATTGTCCTCTGTTTACGGGTAAAGTCATATTGTTAGAATTTCAGATTTATCAGGAATAAAAGGCGATCCAGCAGGGCGGCAAAGTAGGTCAAAAAGACCGAGGCAAAAATTGCCCCGAAAGCCAGCATTATGCTCCAGCGACCAAAGACTCTGACCCGTTCGTTAAGTCCGGCCAGGGCCGAACCGGAGGTTACCTCTGCGTCACCTCGCTTCGTTTTGAAAAGAGTAAACTGGAAATACCAGAGGGAAACCAGCGTACCGATCAGCAGTATCACCCGGCCAAAAACATCGCCACCATTCAACGGTAGCATGGAAGCGCCGATTTGAGGCAGTAGCGTACCGGAAAGGGCTCCGGCCAGCGATAGCGCGGCAACGGTACCTATCACCAGCGCCATTATCAGGTTGGTGAGCGACTTAGAGGCGCGAAATGGGCGTGTCAACATGATTATTCCAAGAATAGCGGGTATCAGAAAGGCTAAAGTTTCACCCAACTGCCCGCTACTGATACCAGCATTGATATTGTTCCAGCCTGGAACCAGCAAGTTGTAATAAATCTGGAGAATAGCCCAGCCCACGCTAACACCTACCAGAATATGCTCGGCAATCCGGAAAATAACATTTTCGCCGATCAGGTAAGTGTATACCATTATCGTCAATATGATAGCTATGATTGTGCCAATCAGATTCGGGTCCATCCGGTCCTGTTCCTTTTACATCAAGCGACGAGCAACATGTTTGGTGCCTCTATTCACGCCGTTTTCGTACAAAGAAGTAAACATTAACGCCAATCACGATCAGCGCCAGTAACAAGGCTGCCAGTGATTGAGCGCTCAAGCGCCCTTCAAGGCTGGTGCGCTGGTCGGTTTTGAGATTGAGCTGGTCACGCAGAAGCTGCTCGTACTGGCTGGTCTGGCTTAACCCTGCCAGCAGACTGGCAGCCCGCGGCTGGTGTTCGGTACTGCGAATTTCCTGGCTGGCAGTACTCAGACCTTGAGCGTAAGGCCGGGCCAGCGGCTCTACAGCGGAAGGCACGCCGAAGAGCAGGCGAGCGCCGGGCTGGATACCAAGTTGTTCAACCCAGGTTCGCACACTGCCCTCGTCTCCGGCCAGGACAATGATTAGATCAAAGTCCGCCAGCGAATTGATACCCTGCATAACCGGGGTAGTAGCAGCCTGCTGATTGTTCTTATAATCGTACAAATCGCCCATACGGTCGAAAAGACTGCGCAGAGCCACTTCGTTGCCAGGACGCCAGCCCAGGTTCAGATAGTTATGGCCATACTGGTAAAAGTTGCTGTTGCCGTAATCCGGGTTAGTAGCCAGAGAGTCGGTCACCTGTGAAGCGAGAGCAGGACCCTGCGGGTTTAGACTGATGTTTACCACACGAGCGCGGCGGGACATCACATGCTCTGTAACAGCTTGCGACATGGGTAGCATTTCGCCGCTGCGGTCAGCTTCCCAATCGTAGGCAATCAGGACTTTTGAATTGGGACTGAGCGCGGCTACCGTATCGTAGAAGTTCTGGACGGGCGCGGCAATCGCCAGGGGAGCCATAGTGAGTGGGCGCAAGAGGCCGAACAGGGCCACAGCCAGGAGCAACAGATAAAGGCCGTACCGCACCAGCACCGGCCCGCGTGAAACTGTTTTTCTTCTTTCAGCCACTTCCTGCACTACAGCCGGCGCTATAACCGCCGGGGCCAGTAGAGTGGAAAGCACGGCGGCGCTGGCAAGTTTAGGCGGCAGGGTTACCTGTGGAAGAGCCAGGGCTGTTTCAGACTCACCAGAAGGTACAAGTTCAGTTGTGGTTGGTACTTCTTCAACCTGGGAGGGCGCGACTGCTCGTAGCCACCCGGGAAGGGTTGCTCCACTTTCAAGGCTGGCCGGTGGGATGGCAGGCCCGGTGGCAGGCGGCGCCTGTTCCGGGCGAGTGGTCTGAGTAGCATTACGCAACCAGGCCGGTCCATCAATATCGCTAAGGAAGTTAGGACCAATCGCTCGACCTGAGCCACTGGTGCCAACATCTTCTAACAGGCTGTTAAACTCAGAAGCCGCTTCCGGTCTATCTGAAACTGCTTCAACCGGCTTTTCTTCAATTAAATCGTCCAGGCCGAGATCCACCTCATTCGAGGTTGACTCGTTCAACCATTCGGGCAATTCCGCCGGTAACGCGAAATCAGTTTCAGCATTAGTACCGCCCTGCGACTCGCGCAACCATTCAGGCAAGCTGGTTTCTTCATTCCCTTCAGGTGTGGTAGCTTCAACATTCTCCAGGAAATTGTCGAAAGAAATCTCGGCAGGATGAGTAGAAGGAACAGCAAAATCAAAGGCCGGTTCAGGCTCGGCTGATGTCTGCTCAAACCCAGGCTGCGCCTGTGAAGGTTGATTCTGCGAAAGCCAGGAGGGCATTTCCTCAGTAGAAGTGCTCTGGTTCAGCCAGGAGGGCGTTTCCTCGGTAGAGGTACGCTGATCAAGCCAGGATGGTACTTCCTCGACAGGAGGTTGGGCAGCACTCGCTTCCTCCGGCTCTTCGCGCAACCACTCCGGCAGCTCGGCGTGTTGCTCATCAGCCCGGCTTACCCCCATCATCATGGGAGAATAACCGCCAGACTTAGGCTGGGCTGGTTCGCTACTCGCCTCTGGGGCAGCGCTGCCGGTAAGAGATTTCAACCAGGAAGGCAGTTCTTCTTCTTCAGCCTGAGTGGCTTCCAGACCAGATGCTTCATCGCGCAAGAAATCGAGCGAATTTTCAATGCCAGATTGCTCGCGGCCTGTAGTAGTTCCTGCCTCATCAAAGAAGGCTGGCAATTCAGGTTCGGCTTTTGCGTTTTCAAATGGTACCGAGTTTACGCCCGGTTCTCTGAAGAAATCAGGTATATCACCCGTACCGGCAGCGGCGGATGAGCTAATATCAAAAGGAGCCTGGGGCGCCGGGGCCGGACTCGTAGATTGCCCTTCCGGTTGAGCAGCGGACTTAGTGCCAGAACCGGAAGACATCCCCATATCACGCAAGAAATCAGGTAAATCTCCTGTAGCGCCAAAGCGTGGAAGAGAAGTGTTCTCAACCGGGGTGTAAGGCTCATTTCTAACCGGTTCAACTGATGATGAAGCGGGTTCATTCAGGAAATCGTTGAATTCTATTTCGGGCTGCTGCTCCCCGGTAACCTGTGACAGGGAAAGATGCTCGCCTCCTTCTTCGCCTTTAACCTCGATACCTTCAAAAGGAGGTGGTACAAAAGGCAGCATTTCGCCCTGTATAGTCTCCTCCGGCTCAAAGGAGAACGGCTGAGGTGCAGCTTTAGCCGAAGGTGTTTCGGTAGAAGCCGCGAACGCAAGCCAGGGCGGTAAGTCTTCTCCTACATCCGCAGCAGGCCCTTCCTGGGCGGCTACAGACCCCTGGTCAAAGGACAAAGCCGGCTCCTGGTAGGGCTGGTTCAGAGAGTCAGTATAATTGGGAGGCAGACTACCGGTCGAACTGAGCATATCGCGCATCGAAAATGAGCGAGTCGTATCAGTTGGAAGCTCGGCTGAGCCTATTAAGGGATTTTCTTCTGCGAGAGCCTCGGCTGGAGCACCAGTAGCAGCCTCAGAAGCAAACGGGGTTATTGCAGGTGCAGTCTGAGTAGCAGGCTCAAGTACAGGTGGCTCCAGACCCTGCAACCAGGGGCGCAGTTCTGTAGTATCAGCAGAAAGCTCCTGTAAATTTGCAACCTCATGAGCAGGCTGCCCAGCTTCAAACGCAATATCCGGGAGCGCAAAAGTCTCCGGCTCCATAACAGGGGGCTGCAACCCCTCCAGCCAGGGTCGCAAAGGACTGTTAAAATCAGGGTTGTTTTCAGCCGAGTCCGCCTCCAATGGGGGCAGGTCTGACATCAGGAAGTCCGGCAGTTCTGGCAAGCCTGTATGCTCGTTTCCTCCTCCAGTGATAACCTCTTCATCAAAGAGGAAGGGGGGAAGATCAGGCAACTCGGCTGAGACTTCCTCATTCGGGTCAGCAGGTGGCAACCCCAGCAGGTCTGTAAGACCGGTATGGGCCCGGCCCCCACTGATGGGTGAAATATTGGCATTCTCTGAGAGGTCGGGGTTAGACTGTTCGCTACGTTCGGGAGGCTCGTCAAAAGCAAACCTGAGTTTTTGCTCTACATCTACGTCTCCGAAGGTCGGATGCGAGGGAACGGGCAGCGAATCAGTAGTAGAGCGCAGCCAGGCAGGAATATCATCGGGGCCTGCACCACCACTGGACGGTTTTGCTTCCGAGCCAGGAGATTGATTCATCTCACGGAGCCAATCAGGAAGATCGGTTGTATCGTTGCCTCCAGCAAAACCGATCAAGGGCGCTTCAGGATAAAGCTCTTCAGAAGCAGGTTGAGGCGCTTCAGGAGAATTGCCAAGCTGGCGCAACCAATCAGGCAGGCTGGCATCATTGAGATCAGGCCGTGAGTCAGGGCTACCTGAAGGTGGTTCTTCATGGATAGGCGTGGCAGGGCTGGACTGGCCGGAGTGCATATTTCGGAGCCAGTCTGGCAAGCTTTCATCGGCAAATTCCCCTAACGCCGGATTGGTTTCCTCGGCAGAAGCGGAAAGATCAGGCATAGGTGGGGAAGAAGCCCCTGTTTCACTTGTTTCAAAGGAAGCCGGACCAACAGAATCAAAAGGAGCCGGCGCTTCGGTAGCAGGTTCTACCCCTTCCTCTACCCGCAGTTGTTGCAAGGCCGCGCTCATAGACTCGTCTACATCATCTTCTTCGCTCATGCCCGTACTGTAATCAAGGGGCAAAGGCGCGTCTGAGCGCAGGCTACCTAACCAGTCGGAACCGCTATCGGTTGCGTGGCCGCTTTCGGCTTCTTTTTTGCGGCGGGCTTCTGCCAGGCGCGATAAACGGCCACCGCCACCGGAAGAGGCTGAAGAACTCGGTTTGGCTACTTCGTCGGGATTGAGCGAGAGACGGCCGCCGCGTTGTGTACCCTCGTTAGCACCGGCAGTATTCTCCGAAAGGGGCAGGTCGCAACGAGCGCAAGTTTCGGCGTCAGGAGCATTCGACAAACCGCAATTAGGACACTTCTTGCGCCCGCTATGCTCCATACGACTGTTCAATAACAGCGAAGTTAGCCATTGTCCACAATGGCTGCACCACCGACAACCGGCTAAATTGTTATTACCGCACTTTGTACACCACACCTGTTGCAAAGGTTACATCTCCCGTTCCAGAAAAGGCTAAAATCCCACAGGGTATCCCAACTTTATCTCATCTGTTCAAATATCTTCTAGCGTAAATAGCTATTATCCACACCCAGCAAGTAGCGCAGGCTGGTGGCAATCGCTCCTAAAGCCGTACCTATTAAAATACCTCGAATAACTCCTAATACCGGGTAATCTAGAAACCACTGAGTCAGTCCGGCCAACCCGCTAATCGGGCTGATCGCAACTTGCCCGACCAGGACGATTAAAGCGCCAATCACTAAAAGAGTGGATTCGACCGTACCAATTCGCAAAGCGCGCACCGCTGCCGAAATCATCAGGAAAGCCAGCAGAGAAAACATGGTAGTCGTCAGGGGCTGGTAAACATACTGGAAAATCCAGTTCTGGTAGCCCTGGTTATGGCCAATCACGCCTACAACCAGCACTACAACTACGCTGACCAACAAAACGGCGCTGTAAGGGGCAGAGGGGTGCCGGCTGCGGATGCGACCAAGATGTACGCGCAGGATATTAAACAGCCCTAGCAGCAGCAGGAAAGCGGTAATAATCGAAACCCAGAGAGCCAGTAAACGTCCAACACCATCCACCAGGCCCTGGGTGAAGAAATCAAGCAGAACCAGTAAGGCTACCAGATATATTATTACCAGGGGTATGTACAAGCCGATTCGTCGCATTCGAGCCTCTAACGCAAGAAGTAATCGCCAATATTAACGCCAAGAGTAGCAGCTATTACCCCGGCAATAATGAGCAGGATAACTATCACCCGGATACGATCTTGAGCTACCACACTTGCCAGGTGAGCAGGCTGGCGGTCAAGATAAGCGGGAGCAGCAAAAATTTCCTCTCCCAGGAGGGTATTGTCAGCTCCGGCGCTGGCTATCATCAGGGGCATCGCTTCATAGCGGCTGCTGCCCACTACCTGCGGAATGCCAGAGCGATTCGCTCGGTCACCTGCCAGTAAATACTCGGAACCAAATTGCCCTATCATTACATTCCCGGCCATGGGCTGCTCTTTAAGCAAGCTACTAACGCCAGTAATATAGGCCAGCCGGTCTTGCTGAGTGATAAAGCGAACCTGGGATGGATTGTAATCTTCCGAACGCCCTGCCTGTCCATATTCAGCCCTGGTGATATCGGCGGCGGTAGTATAAGCCAGGCTGTCATCGGCCGAAACTAACAGGTTGGCGCGAGTGCGACTGGCCCCACGCGCTACCGATGAGAGAGTGGTCAGGCCATTCAGGGTTTCAGGAGAGCCGGGCTGACCGTTCAGGGCGGCATTACCCGGTGAGTAATGGACAGTCTGCCCTGTTTCAGCGCTCTGGCCTATAATGCGTTGCAGCCGTCCAAAAGGGCGCAAAGGGCGCAAGAGAGGGCGGCGTCCACGCTCAATAGGTGCCCAGGCAGCAAAGAAGAAAATCAGGAAGGCCAGCAGGGCAATCAGTACAAAGACCGTTGAGGGGCCAAGCGCCAGTGAAATGTTCATAGGTTTTTGCGATCCTTATTGTCCGTACTACTAACGGTCGAGCGCCTGGAGTTACGCCCGGTGAGACCAGTTTTAGACGTTCTGAGCGAGCGCCGCTCTTTTTCTAACGCTTCTAACTCTGTAAGCAGGTAATCAACATTACGCCGGTCTTCAAGTAAGCGGCTAAAGCGACCTGCCGGGTCTTTCTCTCCGTAAGCTATTTGCGAAAGTGGTTGAGCCAGCAATAAAAGCTGGCTGCCAAAGAAGCTTAAAGGACGCCCCGCGCTGAGAAAAAGACGTGCTGCTGGATTTAAACCAGCTCGATCGAGTTGCCGGGCAAACTGCTGGATTTCCAGTCGGTCATACTGTTCGGGTGTCACAAACTGAGCTACCAGGTGCGCCGGTAAGCGCACTTCCAATCCGCCGTGCCTTTTCCCGGCTTCCACCTGTTCGGCAGTTAGCACTCCCAGGCTAGCCAGTTTTTCGAGCTGTTCGAGATTAGCCTGAACAACAAGATATTCTTCAGGTTTCTCAGCCTTTTTGGGTGCTGCCGGTGGTTGAAAGTCCGCCATGTTGCCCTGCATCCAGGTATTAGTGGCAAAAAGTCTTGCCTGTACAAACTATTGTCACTGCTAAATTCTTGTTATGTTAATCTTTTCCTATAATACCACATTTTGTCAGCATGTAAACAGTATCACTTTCTTATAAGGGTACAGGGGCGAGCAGGAGACAACAGGATAGCAGGTGGCTATCTACCATCAAGAGTACTTTGATCTACGCTAAAAGTACTCTTTACAGTAGTATAAATCTCTTATACACTTGAACTACCTTTTTATCATAACTTTAATACTTGTCATTTCTACAATGCAGAAAAATCTTTTAGAGAATAGGGACCCTGAACAAGAGTTTGCTCCAAACAAAGGTATAAAATCTTTTCCACCCACCAAAAATAAGCGCAGCTCACTTGCCGGCATTGTCAACCAATCCTATTTCTGGGTTGCTATGGCGTTCCTGGCTTATTTATGGAGCGCCGGAATCTTTTTGCGAACCGGCATTCTTTCCAATTACTATAGCTGGCTGGCTTATGGCTGGACGCAGGGTAAACTATGGTTACCAAATGTAACCGAATATAAGCTGGATTTAACCTTCTATTCAGGTCACTGGTACAATGCTTTTCCACCACTTCCAGGCGTAGTGATGTTGCCTTTTGTGCTGGTCTGGGGCCTGGATGCCAACCAGGTTGCAGTATCAGTAGGCCTGGGAATTGTCAATGTTTTACTGGCACGACTGGTACTAAATAAACTTTCAGACTACTACTTCTTGAGTATAAATGTCAGGAACTGGTTAACCCTCTTGTTTGGCTTTGGTACGGTAGCCTGGCAGAGTAGTGTCCAGGGTACAGTCTGGTATTTCGCCCAGGTGTGCGCGCTGACTTTACTGTTACTATCCCTGCTGGTAGGTTTCAGCACCAAAAACCCGTTCTTTACAGGTTTATTGGTAGGGTTAGCCGGGCTGGCCAGGCCTACATGCTGGTTAACTTTGCTATTCTGGGTCATATTCTTCTGCAAAATTTACAGTGATAAATTGCCAGTGGAAAGTGTCAGGAATCCCGAGTCCCGACTAATAAGAGCAGCCTCTTTTCTCAAAAAATACGCTCCCGGCTTCATTTATCTCATAATAGGGCCGGTAGCTTGTTTATTCTTTATGTTTTTCTACAACTGGCTGCGATTCGGTTCTTTCAGCGATTTTGGCTACATGAACATGTCGGTTAATGAGTGGCTAAAGGCGGATCTCAATCGTTATGGGCAGTTCAGCTTTCACTATTTTGGCAAAAACTTTTATTACGCTTTTCTAAATCTGCCAAATATTCAATTTACCCAGCCCTTTATAAAGTTCGACCAGGTTGGAAACAGCATCTTTGCGATCACCCCGGCCTTTTTACTTGTTCCGTTTGCCCTGCGTTATCTCAGAAAACCTTTCAGCAAATGGCTGTCTGATTGGGCTTCAGTGCTGACTCTGGGCGCGTTTCTTAGTACAATTGCCGTCTTATTTATGGTTCTGCTTTACTATAATACCGGGGAGGCGCAGTTAGGTTATCGCTTTATCCAGGACTGTCTGCCTTTCATGATAATCCTGGTAGCGTTAGCGTGGCCCACAAAGAAAATGTTCTTTAATCTTGCTGGCATCATGGTAGTCATTTCTGTAGTAATGAACTTTCTGGGAACTGTCTGGTACCAGTTATTCTGGCCTGATATTTTTGGTTATTTTATCCGTTAAACCTGATTTTGCTACTCACTTAAAGCTCACAGTTAAAGGGTACTTAAGTAATTTGTACCACTAGAATAGTTTGTGATATTATTCGCTTATGAATACACTAGCTCACGTTGTCAGAGGCGATATCAGCGAAAGTCGCCACGCCGGGTTTGTTGCAGTTGCGGATTCTACCGGCCATCCCCTGTTAACCTCCGGTCCTTTAGATGAGGACCGCGTTTCCTTTTTGCGTTCGTCGGCCAAGCCGATTCAGGCTATTCCCCTGATTGAAACCGGCGCGGCGGACCATTTCGGCCTGACCCCGGCGGAAATTGCTTTAGCCTGCGCCTCTCATAGCGGCCAGGATGAGCATGTTCGGCAGGTAAGCGTTATGCTGGAAAAGGGCGGGCTAAGCCTTGATCAACTGTTGTGCGGAGCACATTACCCTTACCATATTCCTACCCAGGAACGTATGCTGCGCGCAGGCGAAAAACCAACCAATTTGAATAGTAACTGCTCAGGCAAGCATACCGGTATGTTACTGGTCTGCAAGCATATGGGCTGGCCGACCGAGACTTATACCGAGCCCGAACATCCGTTGCAGCAGCTTATCCTGAAAACGGTAGCCGAGTTTGCCGGGCTACGTCCGCAAGAAGTGGCGACAGGCCGTGATGGCTGCTCGGTAGTATGTTTTGGTATGACTACGGTGCAGATGGCAACCAGTTTTGCCAGGCTGGCGGACCCCGATTACTGGCGTGAAGTAGGCCGCCCGGAACGAGCAGAAGCAGTTGAGCGTATAACCTACGCCATGTGGAGTTACCCTTTCAACGTAGGAGGAACCGGCCGTAACGATACGGATTTAATGGAAATCGCGCCAAAAGGGCAAGTCTTTTGCAAAGCCGGGGCAGAGGCTGTCTGGTGCCTGGGCTTTCCGCAGAAAAAGCTGGGCATGGCCCTAAAAATTGAGGATGGCGCAACCCGTGCCGAGCCGGTAATTGCGGTAGAAGCCTTGCGACAGGCCAGGTTGCTGGACCAACAGGTGATCGCTACTTTCGAATCAAGGCAATCCGGCCTGCTAAAAAATGTACGCGGGATAGTGGTAGGGCATTATCAGCCCGCCTTTGATCTTAAAAATCCCGAACGCTGGAACAATGGAGACTGATGTTAAAGAAAAAACCGGCCGTGGGCCGGTTCTTTTTATTATACTTTCCGTGGGATAAAATAATCAAGCATAGGTGGGGGTAGCTTACCATCGCTGCCCGGGGAACGTCCCTCATCTCCTTTAGTAAAACCCGCCTGACTAATTTAGCCGCCGTAGTGCCAGCCAAGGGCGCGGAGGGCCAGTGGAGTACCTTCTTTCTGCACACCCGCGCCCACTACCTCTCCAATGTAAAGTTGATGGTCGCCGGTTTCGATAGTCTGGACCACTCGACACTCGAACCAGCTTAAGGCGGCAGTCAGGAGAGGTGCGCCGGTTTCGCCGGTCGTAAAGTCATCATCACCCAGCTTATTGTGAATACGGCGTTGCGGTTTGACCATGCGCTCGATCATGGCGCGACCTTCTTCACTATCCTCGATCAGGTTAACCGAAAAGACTTTTCCCTCATCAATCAACTTGCGGGTATGCGAGTCGTTCTCGATAGCGACCACGACAAGAGGCGGGTCAAAAGAAACCTGGCTAACCCAGTTCGCGGTCATGCCGTTCAGTTCATCGCCAGCTTTACTCCCAATAACATAAAGACCGTAACCGATCTGGTTCAGGCTGGTAGACTTGGCTTGCTCATCCATATTAACTCTCCTGCTTATATTTATTTTTAGTATTAAGGATAGTAACAGGTCAGTGAGGTAAAAAGAGGTGGCGGAGGCGCATGGGAGTCGAACCCACCTGCGCCGCTCCTAACGGCGCACGGACAGTTTTGAAGACTGCGGCAGCCACCGGACCACAACCGCCTCCGCGTTGCCAGGCTCAAGGGAGTACAACAACCCGGGCTAATACTGCACTTTCAGAATTAGCTTGGTTAAGCTCAGGCGGTGGAATTATACGCTTCCAGCCTTCCAGATGCAACCTGTAACGGGTATTTTTCGGTTTATTATCGGTTAATTTAGTATGGGCGGGGGCGGAGACGCTCTCGCTCGGCGTCCAGGTAAGTCTGGAGGATAATAGCGGCGGCGTGCGCGTCAATGGGGATGCGCTGGCGGGCGTTTTTGCGTTTGCGACCTCCTGACTCTTGCATGATGCGTTCAGCTTCCACGCTGGTCAGGCGCTCATCCATAAAATCAATCGGCACCGTGGTATGCCTGGCAATCTGGGCGGCGAAATCGCGGGCACGGGCCGATTCAATCCCTTCTTCACCGTTCATCCGCAGGGGAAGCCCCATTATAAGGCGCCCGGCGTTCTCCTGTTCCAGGTAGCGCAAGATTTCTTTAATGACCTGATCGCGGCTGGTCACATTAATTACGCCGAGCGGAGTAGCGATCAGGCCGGTTTCGTCACTGACAGCCACACCAATCCGCTTTCTACCCGGATCAAGACACAAGTAACGCACAGAAAACAAAACTCCTTTAAAAGTAGTTAGCCCGGCCAGTTGCAGACTGACCGGGCTGAGGAACATCAGGATTTTGGTGAACCGGCAGGCGCTGGTGTAGTGGAAGCACTGCTCGCCTGGGTGGTAGCCCCGGTAGGTGCAGTGCCGCTGGCATCAGTCGGAGCGCCCGGTGACGCGCTAGAACCAGGTGTTGTCCGGGCATTCTCTATCACCTGGTAATCAGGAACCAGATTGATAGTCAGTTTCGACGCTTCGGGTAAGGCATCCTGCTTAATGCTATCCAGGTTCAAGAGAGTAGTATCCACCTGGGGGAAATTCTTGATCAGAATTGACCTGACATCCTCTCTTGGAGCAGTAACAGTGCTACTGACAGTCGCCCCCGGAGTTAAAGACTGAGTGGGTGTTGAGGAGAGCGGTTTGCCGGCAATCGCTTGTTTGATAGCTTCGGGGTCTACCACTGGAATGAGGCGGCCTTTAGCCTGTACATCTACAAAATTCTGGTTGCCGTTCTGAGTCAGTTTTGGCTCGCCAACTAATTCTACTTTCGTATTTTCGTCCAGCTTAAACCCGGGGTCCTTAACCATCTGCGAGCGAACAGTCTGGGTCAGATTCTGGGTATTATAGATGGCCGCTTCCACGCTCATGCTACAGGTAGCGCTGAAACTATCCGCAACATCGCCTACATTCTTGTTATTCAAGCTGCATTTCGGATCGCTCGACTTCAGGATTAAAGGAGCCTGGGTAGCTGAGTCGTACTGAAGCTTGCTAGCGGCATCGCCTCGCACCTGAGACTGTAACTGACGATAGAGGTCGTCCACGTCGGACTGCTGAATAATTTTCTCCTGTTTTTCCGTGCCACCCGATATAGGCCCAATTTGCACGCCGACAGCATCGCTGAGCAGGCGAGTAACCGGTTTATCGAGGTTGCCTACAGGGCCAGCTTTATCCGCTACTACCGTACCACTGGCAGTCGCCGGTTTGCCGCTGAATACATTACCACCATTGACGGTAATACCCTGAACCAACCTGTAAGAAACGCCGCTAGGTGAAATGTAAAGCACCGCACCCGCGCCATAGCTCTTGGGAGAACTGCCACTATTGAAGATAGTAACCGGGCCCCTGGCGCTCTGGTCCGGCACATTGCGTACACCGGTCGCAGGGTGTTCGGCTGTCTTTTTCAAATCACCCGTATTAACCATAGTGACAGGCAGCAGGCCGGTCGAAGCAGCGCCACTGGTTGAAGCAGCAGCGGTTGCGCTGGTAGCCGGGCCAGCCGTAGCAGCAGGCGCTGTAGTAGCCGCACCTCCCGGAGTGGCGCTGGTAGCCTGGGCCAGGCCAGAAACGCCATTGGTAGAACCGCCCGGCACCAGTTGCAGCCGGACAGTTTCGGTACGCACTTCGGTTCTCAGCGGAATAGTTAGAGCCACAGGGGGCACAACATTTTCACCATTCTGCTCACCACCAGATTTTGGCAGAACCAGCCAGAGCAGGAAGATGAGCGCCAACACTATAACAAGAACGCCTATGATGGTGAAAGTAGTAGCCTGGCGGCGCTGGGCATTCCGTTCCATCAATTTCTCAGGTGAGAGGGTAGGAGCGGACATGCGAATACCACCCGGAGCCGCCGGCTGCACGGGCACCAGGATACGCCTGACCCGGTTCAGGATATTACTATCGGAGGGTGCTACTCCGGCCACCCTGGCAGCAGTCGCCCGGTTGGTACGAGGCGCTCTGGTGGGACGCTGCAAAGGAGTGCGGCGACCACGTCCAGCGCCTGCTCCACCTACTTCGTCCGGATTCCGCACACCTGAACGCGATCCGCGTACCCGGTCAGCTACGGTATCATTGCGATCATCAATGCCGACAGGCACATCCTCATCCAGCCCGGCTGTATCGTCTATTACCGTATTAGAGGCATTAAAATTAGTCGAATTAAAGTCAGTGGGATTAAACTCGGCACCCAGGCTGCTACCGTTAATCAAGCCGCTACGGGCGGCCTCTTCAAGGTTCATAGTACGCCCGCCGCCGCCGAAATCAAACTCAGCCCGAGGCTGCGGAGGCCGGGTGGCCGGTGCGGAGGTAACATTACCGTTCTGGTTAAAGTCATCTCCAAACGGAGATTTGGCAGAAGGCGGTGGCGTAAAGAACTGGTTGGCATTTTCCCGCGTCAAGACCTGGTCGCCACCAAAGCCGTTGCCATTAATAGATGGATTACCGGCAGGTGGAGGCGGCTGAAGCGGTGTGCTGGGCATACCCGGGTCAAAATCCATTAATTCGTTAATCATGTCCTGTCGCCTGCGATTCTGGGGCGGCGGTGGGGTCATGTCTTCCCGGAAGGGCGAACGGCCGGTTTCAAATGGGAAAGAGTTGGGTCCTGTCTGAGGCTGGGGCCCCGGAGCCTGGTTAGCCACTACAAAGCCGGGAGGCAGATCATTAAAGCCGGAAGGCTGTGCAGGAGCACTGACCGGAGGCGGTGCGGCAGGCCCGGTTAAAGGCAGTTGCCCGCTATCCTGATCCTCGCCATCGCCACGTTCGGTACTAAAACCGAGCATCTTAGCCAGGCCTCGGGTAGTTTTACCCCCACCGACAAAGCTCAGGTTGACCCCAGAATTGCTGATTTCCTTGCGTAGAATCTGGAAGTCATCCAGGGTTTGCAAGGCCCGCGCTTTGGGCGGCAGCATAAGAACAATATCTCGGGATGCTTGAGACTGAGATTTGATGTTTGAGATTAAATGTTGTAGATCTTCGTTTGGGTCAACTGCTAGTCGTACAGCCATGACCGTCTCCTTTGCCCTTGCGGCCCGTTTAGAGTGAAATGTTTAAAACGCCGGACGGGGCCAGGTCCCGCCCTTGATAGGTAGCAGAGGCAATCTTTCGGCCTGAATTGCCCCCAGGTATAATTACGGGTCTCTAACTACTGGCTTAAACTACTACGCACCAGTTCAGGAGCAAGCGCAAGCGCGCTGGCCAGTTTCTCGGTGTTCTTACCACCGCCCTCGGCTTTATCAGGGCGCCCACCGCCGCGACCACCTACTTCAGCCACCATCGGGCCGATCAGGCTACCCGCTTTCAGGCCACGCTCTTTAACCAGATCAGGCGTGACCATCACTAAAATGCGAGGGGCATCTTCAATAACCGAACCGATTGCCACAACACCGGATTTCAGGCTATCGCGTAGTTTATCACCCACACTACGTAAAATATCTACAGTTGGCGCATTTACCTGAGTCGCCAGCACTTTTATGCCGTCAACTTCCTGTGCGCGGTTTAGCAAATCGCCTGACTCGGACTGGGCCTGTTTTTGTTGCAGATTAGCCAGTTCACGTTCAAGCTCCCGCATACGCCTTTTCAATTCGGCGGCCTCATCAGCCACGCTCTCAGGCCGCGTGTTTAATATGCCAGCCGCTTGCGTAACCGCCTTCAGGCGCTCACTGACATATTTTTCAGCTACTCGCCCGGTGACGGCTTCAATCCGGCGCAAACCGCTACCGACGCTGCTTTCAGCGGTGATAACCATCAGTCCGATCTGGCCGCTCCGGCTCAGGTGTGTCCCACCGCAGAGTTCTTTCGAATAGTCACCGATGGTAATAACGCGCACCTGGTCGCCGTACTTTTCGCCAAACATCATGACCGCGCCACTCTTGCGAGCTTCTTCCAGGGGCATTTCCTGGACGAAAACCGGCAAGTCAGCCCGAATTTTAGTATTTACAATTTCCTGGATCTGGCTCAGTTGCTCTTCTGTTACCGGATTCAGGTAAGTGAAGTCAAAGCGCAGGCGTTCAGGCGCGACCAGCGAACCGGCCTGGCCCACTTCGTTGCCCAGCACGTCCTTGAGAGCCTGGTGAAGAATGTGAGTGCCGGTATGGTTGCGGGCGGTATCCAGGCGGCGGTCTTCCTCTACCACAGCCGTGGCGCTATCTCCTTCCGCGATATAGCCTTCAGCCATGCGGCCCTGGTGCACTACCATGTTGCCCAGCGGTTTGAAAGTATTCTCTACCTGGAAGTAGCCGGCTTCAGTCTTGATGTATCCCGTATCGCTGACCTGACCACCACTCTCCACGTAGAAGGGCGTCTCAGCCAGGACAATCTCGGCATCCTGCCCGGCTTCAGCCTGCTTGACGCGCTCGCCGTTGACCATAATGGCCAGCACCGGAGCCTCAAAAACCACGCCCTCATAGCCCCGGAAAGGGGTAGAGGTAATTTTCAGAGACTTGTAAAGATCCAGGTTTAACCCGGCAGCCTTAAAGCGATCAGTCCGGCTGATATCGCGGTGGCGCTCCATCGCCGCCCGGTAGCCGTGTAAATCAACGCTGTAGCCACGCTCGGCAGCCAGTTCTACAATCAAGTCAATCGGGAAACCGTGCGAAGTTACCAGATCGAAAGCATCTTCACCGCTAATCTGGCGCGAACCATGAGTAGCCTCATCCAGAGCTTCTTCAATCGGTTCGACATTGCCCTGAGCGCTCGTAGGAGCCAGCGGATTGACACTCATCAGCACTTCCAGGCGATTCAAGCCAGACTGAAGAGTGCGGCCAAAGCTTTCTTCTTCCATCTCAATGACCCGGAAGATATGATTCTGGCGCTGCCGAATTTCAGGGTAGAAATCACCCAGCGTATCAATCGCTACCTGGGCCGTTTTAGTCAGGAACGGTTTTTCAAGACCAAGCAAGCGCCCGTGGCGAATGGCCCGGCGCAGAATGCGGCGCAGTACATAGGAGCGACCTTCCGTGCCAGGTAACACCCCATCCCCGATCAGGAAGGTGACGGCCCGACTATGGTCGGCAATTACTCGCATCGAGTAATCATTTTTGACGTTCTGACCGTAATTTTTCCCGGCGATCTCGGCAGCCCGCTCGATAATAGGCCAGAAGAGGTCGGTTTCGTGAATGGTGCTCTTGCCCTGCAAGATCATCGAGAGGCGCTCCAGGCCCATGCCGGTATCAATATTCTTCTGGGTCAGCGGGATATCCTTGCCGTCCTGATTGCGGTTGAACTGCATAAAGACCAGGTTCCAGATTTCCAGATAGCGCGGCGAAATACTGACCTGGGCATTAGGGTCAGGGTCAAAGGCCGGGCCGAGGTCGTAATAAATTTCGCTATCAGGGCCACAGGGGCCGGTTTCGCCCGCAATCCACCAGTTATCTTCCAGGCGCACAATCCGGTTATCAGGCACGCCAATTTGCTTGGTCCAGATGCCGTAAGCTTCATCATCGCTAGGGTGGATGCTGGGGTAAAGCCTGTTCGGCTCAAGGCCGTATACTTTAGTTAAGAGTTCCCAGGCAAAATTGATCGCGCCTTCTTTGAAATAATCGCCAACCGAGAAGTTGCCAAGCATTTCAAAGAAAGTAAGATGGCTTAAATCGCCTACTTCATCTATATCCGGGGTACGAAAGCACTTTTGAACGGTAGTCAACCGGCGCTGGGGTGGAGTTTGCAGGCCCAGGAAAAATGGGGTCATCTGCTGCATACCGGCTGTGGTTAAAAGCACAGTCTTATCGCCCGCCGGTGGTATCAGGGAAGAAGAAGGCAGTTGAAGGTGGTTATTCTTTATAAAATAATCGACAAATGTTTGTCGAACGTCGCGACTGCGCATAAAAAACCAAGTCTCCTCAGGGTAGCCCGCGTTAAGCTACCTCAAATTTTAGATTATGTTTAGTTGATTGTCAAGGCTTCTGCCCACCACTAAAAGTAGAGACAGTAAGGCCAGGGTAAAAATCCACTATATTTTAACATATCTGCCAGGTTAAAGGGGAACAATTAGCCCCAATGCCATTCAAATAAGGACGAGGAAGTGTCATCTCCTGCCTAGAATACCCGCAAAAGAGGCTTTCAGCCAAATAATTGTCAGACAACCCCAAGAATATCTTTCACAATCCGATTGTGTAAATGATGAATTGGGGAGGGCCCATATTGGGCTAGAGCCTCCAGATGTTTAGGGCTGATATTGCCAGTATGTCGAACAAAGCCATATTGCGGATAAAGTTTATCTTGCGCTTGCATCAAATGCTGATGCGTGACCCCAGCAATGATGGATGCCGCCGCTATCGTCAGGCTAGGTGTACCATGCCCTACCTTCGGGATCTGTGCATAAGGGATCGCGCTTTCAATCCGCACTTTACCATCCAGTAAAGCAAAATCAGGGGTTGTTGATAAAGCGTCAACTGCTCGGGTTCTGGCTAAAATCGCCGCCTGTTCCTGATTATTAATCTGGCCTAGTTCCGCCACTTCTATGACACCAAAACCAATTTGGCTTTGAGCAACTTCTTGCACAAGGGTAAAGAGTCTTTCTCTCTGGTCTTTATATAAGTGATGGCTGTCGCGCACCTCTCTTAGCCTGTCAGCCAATTCTTTCAAGCGCACTTCAAAATCAGAGCCTAAATCGGGTAAAGGTAAGGCGACGGCCACAGCAATCAAAGGCCCGGCGATTGCGCCGACTCCAACTTCGTCCACACCGGCAATGTGGTGTTTACCTTCTAACAAAAGAGCGCGTTCCAACTCAAGGGTTGGTTTAGGGAAGGCAGCAGCTAATGACATAAACCTACTTCTTAGCTTAAATTATCAAAGGCTCTCCGGTTAATCCAATTAGCCTACATATGTATTCGGCAGGTCCACGAATTGTCCATCGGAAGTCAGGACATAAATACGCTGCCCATTTCGAGCGGTCGGGTAGTAGAACATGGTGCCGCGTTCGAAGCGTTGCGAAGCCCCGAATCCGCTGCTATTTTCCGGCGCGGTCGCGCAACCGAGTTTGCTGCGAACCGAGCTATCATTCGCCCAGAGTTTATTGAAACCATTAATCGGTGCAATGGTACAGCCAAAAGGATTGGGAAAAGGCGTGGGTGTCGGGTCGCTAAAGCGGAAGCTATTGGGATAGATCTGCCAGGAACCATTATCGCCCTTACCGAATAGTACCAGTATCTGGTCGGAAGCCTGGACGTAGAGCATCGCGCCGTTTTCAAAAGGCTGATAAGCCAGGGTAGCCTGCTGCTCATCTTCGGTAGGACAGCCCAACTTCTGAACCAGGGTGGCGTGGGTGGCATAAACCTGACCAAAGCCACGCCGGGTAGAAAATGCGCAGGGTACAGGCGTATTTGTAGGCTTTGGCACAGGTACTGGCGTAAAAGTAGCGGTCGGTAAGGGCGCGACAGTGGTAGGCGCGGCAGGTACCGGAGGAGGATTAACCCCGCCTGAACCCTGGTTGGAAAGAGGATTACTGCTGGCGGTACGGACCGGAGCGCTGGTAGCGGTAGCCGCTGCGCTGGTTGGTGTCAATGCAGGAGTAGTCGTAGCGGTAAGGGTGGCGGCAGGCGTGACAGGCGCAGTAGGGCTAAAGGTCGCAGACGCGGTAGGGCTGAAGGTGACGGCAGGCGCACCTTGAACAGTGGCGGGTAAAGGTCCACCAGTTACACTTACCGTAGCCGCCTGTACTACGCCGGATTGCACCGTAATAAGAGCAGGGCCGGAACCCGGTTTACCCGTCAACAGTAACACTACCACCACCAGCGTAACCAGAAGCGCTAAAGCCACTGCAATGCCATAAAAACCTTTCCGGCTCGGCTGGCCCGCAACTATCATAATAGGTGGCCCACTGTGGCGGGTGGAAGCCGACTGGTCTACCGGTTGGAAGTTTGGTTGAGTACTGCTTGTGGCTTTCTCTTTCGCGGCGCTTTCCATCAATGGTTCGGCAGGGCTTATCTCTCCGCTGGTCTCGCTTTCAAAAGGCACAGTCGAGGCAGGCTGGGTAACAGCCATTGGCATGGGCGCAATAGAAGCGGTAATTTCGGGCAGCAGGGCAGCGGTATCCTCAGAGGAACCAGTAAAAGGAACTGTGGATGAGATTAAGGGCGCATTGTCGATGGCAGCCTTAAAGCGGGCCGCCAGTTCTTTAGCCGGTTTCAGGCGATTACGCGGGTCTTTGGCCATAGCAGCCGAGATAATTTCATCCAGGGCAGGCGGATAAGTCAGGCCGGGAGCGCGCAAAGAAAGAGTCGGAACCGGGGCGGTCAGGTGCTGGCCCATCAATTCATACTGGCTGCCCAGGAAAGGCGGTTGCCCTGTTACCAACTGGTAGGTCAGTGCGCCGAGAGCATAGATGTCGCTGGCTCGCCCGGCCTGACCCTGCCACTGTTCGGGTGCCATATAGAGCGGAGTACCGCTGGTGCCGGTGACGATCATGACCGAAGAAGCCGAACTGTTTACGGCGGCAGCAAGGCCAAAATCGGCCAGCAGCGGTCGGTCGCGCTGGTCTAGCAAAATATTCTGGGGCTTGATATCACGGTGTACCAGACCCTGCGCGTGGGCATCATCTAGGGCATCGGCAATCTGGTCAAGGTAGCGGCTGACCGCTTCGAGGGGCAGCGGCACAGGCGGACGACCCGGGTCAGGTCGCAGCTTTTGAGCCAGCGAGCCACCGGGAGCCAGGTCGGTAACGATAAAAGCCAGTTCTTGGCTGATGCCAAAATCTATTACGCGCAGGATGTTTGGATGGTTGAAGCGAGCCAAAATACTGGCTTCGCGTTTGAGATCAGCTCGCACCTGGGCCTCGCTGACATAATCGGAGCGCAAGAGTTTGAGCGCCACGGAGCGGGGCGGGTCAAATTGAATATCTTCGGCCTGAAAAACTTCACCGAACGAACCTTTTCCCAGCGACTTTAGCAAACGATAGCGGCCAAAAATCAGGTTGCCATTATCTGAATGGGGCGAAATATTGGGGTTATCTTGCATTAGCTAAAAAACTTTCGCTCGAAAGTACCGATAGGGTAGTTGACATATACTTTACCAGAGAATTATAACAAGGGGTTTGCGCGATAGCAATATAGGTTATAATAACCATAAGTATGATAAGTTAGCCTTGAGAAAGTACCAAATTAAAGAGGAGAAGGTGATGAGTGAAGCGCAACAACCTATGACCCAACAACAACTGAAACAGGCCGCTGCGGTCTACGCAGCAGACACTTTTGTTCACTCCGGTATGTACCTGGGTCTGGGCAGTGGCAGCACCTCGGAACTATTTGTAAAAGAAGTGGGCCGCCGGGTAGCGGCAGGGCAACTGGAAAACCTTATTACAGTCTCCACCTCGGAGAAAGTAGCCGAACTGGCCCGCACTTTCGGCCTGAATGTGATCGGACTTGATGATGTAGCGCACCTGGATGTTACGATTGATGGCGCGGATGAAATTGATCCGCTTACCTTCAGCGTGGTTAAAGGAGGTGGCGGAGCCCTCTTGCGCGAGAAACTGGTGGCGGTTGCCAGTAAACTGGAAGTGATTATCGCTGATGAAAGTAAGCTCGTAACCCGCCTGGGCGAAAAAATGCCTATCCCGGTGGAAGTAATTCCCTTCGGCTGGCATCACACCGCAGCCCGCCTGCGCGCTTTGAATTGCGACCCGATTTTACGCCTTCAAAATGAAAAGCCCTACCTGACCGATAGTGGCAATTACATCCTGGATTGCCAGTTCGCGCCCACCTCCGACCCGGCAGGCCTCTCATTATCCATCAAGAACCTGACCGGAGTGGTCGAGCACGGCATCTTTAGCGGGATTGCCGGGCGGGTGGTTATCGCCGCGCCCAGCGGAGTTTACGAGGTGCAGCCTCCGGCGTTGCGCTAGAGGCTCAATATTTCTTAATGCTTGCCGAGAAAGTTCAGGACGGCCTGCATTGTTTCAGAGTAGCGGTCGCGGTGGATGGAGTGGCCCGCGCCGCTGATAAAGGCCACCTGGCACTGCGGGTTTAGTTGGGCCGCTTCCCGCGCTATTTCAGGACTGACAATCGCCCCTTTAGCCGTTTCAGCCGTAATCAGCAGAGCCGGGCACTTCACTGTGGATAAACCCTCACGCCAGGGGAAGTCGCGGATACCTTCCCGCCGCTCCAGGATTTCCGGATTGTACTCTCCTTTAGAGGTGGCCCAGGGCAGAATTTCCGCCTCGGACCAGCCGGGGTTTTGAGCCTTACCTCGCTCGATACGCTCCGCCAGGGGCAGGTCATGGAAGGCTTTGCCTTCCTGCATCCTCTGCCGAAGTTGCTGCTCTTCCTCAGGCGTAATGGGCCGGGGATCTATCAGGGGTGGGTCTTCCATTATAATGGCTCTTACCAGTTCAGGATATTTTGCGGCTACCGCCAGGGCTGTGATAGCGCCCATCGAATGGCCGAACAGGTAAGGTTTATCCAGACCCAGTTCCCGAATAACGGCAGCGGCATCGTCGGCCAGCACGCCCGTAGCTAAACTACTGCCTGGCCCTTCCGATTGGCCGTGCCCGCGCGCGTCGGGCATTATAACATCGTAAGTCTCTTCAAGGTCCCGTGCCACTGGCGACCAGCACAGGCCATTATCGGTAAAGCCGTGCAAAAGCACAATAGCGGGTTTGTTGCTGCCAGCACCGCTGCGGTGATAAGAAATTTTGAGATTATTGGGCTGTACAAAGCTCCTGGACCACTCTGTCATTAATATTGCCTCCCTTTCCCAGATGATTGGATTTTTATTTTGCCATCCCATGGCTATAAACATTATATGCTAAATACACCAGGAAAGGGATTTTAGAGCTTTCCTGAAGCATGGCAAGCACTACAGAGGAATGAAGAAGCCGTTACATTTTCTTTTCCTCTAATCGTATAAAAAACCAGCAGCGCAAAACTCCAGTGCCATAACCCGGGAGTCTCGCGCCGTTGGTCGCTACCAGCAAGGATAGAGATTAGCTGGAAAAGTTAGCCTGTGGCAATTCTGGTTCTACTACATCGTTTTAGCAACGACTTTTTGGACCGCATCACCGTATTCAATTAGCCGTTTTGCCCGGTTAATTACGGCTTTCTTTTCTTCCACCGGCAGGCTTTTGACCACCTCTTCAACCACTGCAATCAGTGGCACATGCGGGTGAAGCATCTCAACAATCTTGATGTATACATCACTCGGGAACAATAGAGCCAGCGGGTCAATAGCGGCTTCATAGGGAGGGCGCACCAGTTTTTCCATATAACACCTCCTGCCTGGAACCACCCTGCCAGCCAGATGCCAGCAGAGTTAGCACCAGTCTTCCGGGATTCCTTTCACCTGCCATTTGCAGGTGAAAGCTTTAGTTATCCCAATCACATGGTAGCAAATTCAGGTAAAAAAGCGGGATAAAGGGAGTAAAATTTGGGATCGGCTTATTGTGATGGTTTTACCGGAGTGGTTAACGCTACGGCTCTTACGGTTGCTGCCAGAATGTCTCAAGCTGGGATACGATGAGAGGCCAACTATAGCGGCTTTCAGCCAGGGGGCGGCCAAACTCAGCCAGGTGCAGCCCCGGGCCGCGAATTTCGAGCAGGCGCGCTACCAGGGAACTGTAACTTTTAGGGTCCTCGCCGCGCACGTACTGATCGCCAATCTGGGCGCCAGGCAAAGCGTCCGCTCCCGGTTGCATGGTCACAAACGGCAGTTGCATGGCCCAGGCTTCCAGGATAGGCTTGGTATCGGCAGGCGAACCCAAATACGGCAGGACTGCCAGGCGGCAGCGCTCATATAAGGGGCGCAGGTCGGTCACTCCTTCGATTATGCTAAGACCGTGCGTCTCATCAAAAACGGAGGAAAGTTTTCCGGCGACTTGAGAAAGAAGGGGACTTCCGGCGGGGGTAGCCAGCAGCAGGCGAGCCTGGGAGTTAAGTTCGCGCACTCGCGGCCAGATTTCTTCCAGCATAAATGCTAAAGCTTCGAGCGCCGCCGGGTCGTGGGGAGCTAGCCGGAAAATTACTTCCTGCGAGAGAATATTGATCGGGCTGTTGCGGCGAAAATAATCAAGGTCGATTCCATCGGGCAGCCAGGGCTGGTTGTCTACCCGGTTGGCGGGTAAAACCTGAAGATCAGAAGAAGAATCAGTTGCAATTTCACCCGGTCGCGCCCAGACCAGACCTTTAACCCCGCTAGCCTTGACCAAATCCGCTACAAGATTGTAGGTGGCAAGGCCATCCCCCTGGATAAGTTCAAAGGAACCGGGTTGCGCCAGGATCGCTTCCTTCAAGCGCGTAAAAGTGTTATAGCGCTTGAGAAAAGTCGTAACAGGCTTAAAAAGGCCCGGCTTAACGGCAGATGCAGGTGCAGTAACGAGCTTAACTTCTGGCCAGGGCCATGCGGAGGAAGGTTCTGTCTCATCATTCAAACAGGCCAGCGTAACCGCATGGCGCGGCGGAAAGTAGCCCAAAAGGGCCGCTATCCGGTCAAGAGGTCTTGATGGCTCTAAAGAGGGCCGGTCAGTTGTAACAATCAAAACTCTCAAGGTAATATCACTTTACTCTACTGGCCGGCCCTCTTGAACGAAATTAAACCGGCCAGCTTTCACGCCGCCATGCCATGTCCCAGAACATCCACTCATAGCGACTGCTGGTAACAAAAATCTGTTCGAGCCGGGCGATTTCCTCCGGACGAGCGTCTTTCATCAGGTCGTTGAGGGTAGTGCGCAGCCATGCGCCTACTTCCTCAAAGCCGGGATCGGCGTAAGTGACAATCCAGGCAGCGTAAGGATGGTCAGATGGCACTTCACCCTCAGCGGTGAAGTACCGCCCTACCTCGGCGTAAATCCAGGCGCATGGTAACATAGCTGTTATGATTTCCGCCAGTGTCCCGGTAGCAGCCACGCTCAGCAAATGGCGAGTGTAGGCGTAATTGGTAGGAGCGAGGGGAGTCTGCTCCATCTCGGCAACAGTCAGCCCGAATTCACGAGCAAAACTCTGGTGTAATTCGCGCTCTACCTTAATAGTATCAAGCAGGAAACTTCCCATCTGTTCCATAATGGCCGGATTAGTGCTCTTAATGGCCCCGTAAGCAAAGATGCGAGTTAGCTCCTCCAGAAAGCGGGCATCCTGGCGAATATAAAACTCAAAGGTAGCGCGTGGCAGGCTGCCATCGCCCAGCGCTTTTACAAAAGGCTGCTCAAACTGAGCTTTCCAGATAGGCGCTGCCAGTTCGTACAAATGGTGGCTGAGAGTACCCGGTTCAGCCCCCACTACTGTTTTCGCTATGGATTCGGTCACGTTTATTACTCCTTTCCGACAAAAGCGCCGGAATTTAACTGTTCTTCTATCACCGCTTGTAAATGGTGAAAGTGAGCTACCGGGCTGTGACCGCTACCGATTGGAAGGGCGGCCTGTAAAGCGCCGGTTAGATATGCTTTTGCCTCAGCGATTGCCTCTGAAATTGAAAATCCCCGCGCTAGCAAAGCTGTAATTGCCGCTGAAAGGGTGCAGCCAGTCCCATGGGAATGCTGGGTAGGCACGCGTAGCCCGTCAAAAATAGCAAAAGACTTTCCGTCAAAGAGCAAATCAGGGCTGCGCTCTCCTGACAGGTGCCCGCCTTTAATCAAGACGTGGCGAACGCCCAGCGCATGGATGCGCCGGGCGCCTTCTCGGATCTGTTCCTCACTATTGATGGTGATACCGGCCAGCACTTCCGCTTCGGGAATGTTGGGCGTAACCAGGTAAGATAGCGGCAAAAGCTGCTCCTGTAAAGCTTTTACCGCTTCCGGCAAGAGTAACCTGTCTCCGCTTTTCGCTACCATTACCGGGTCAACTACCAGCTTTTCCAGCCTGTATTGTTTAACTTTTTCGCTAACCGTACTGATAATAGCCGCGTTAAAGAGCATGCCGGTCTTGGCTGCGTCCGTTCCAATATCGCTCAGGACGCTATCTAACTGTTGAGCGACAAATTCGGGTAATACCTGGAAAACAGCCTGGACACCCACCGTGTTCTGGGCCGTCAGAGCAGTAATCACCGAACTACCGTAAGCGCCCAGGGCCGAAAAGGTTTTAAGGTCCGCCTGAATTCCCGCGCCACCACCTGAGTCAGACCCGGCAATGGTCAGGGCTTTGTAGATTTTATTGCCTGGCATTATTATGCCTCCTGAGTAACTCCGGCAAGAGTATAGCCGGTTACGCGGGCACGTTCCAGCACCGCTTCGGGAGTCAGATTGTACAACGCGTCAAAAATATTCACTTTCAGGCTGCCTGGCCCGCTTGATTTCTCGGAGGCAATTTCGGCGGCTACACCGTAACAAACCAAGCCGCTTACCGCGGCAGTCAAAGGTTCGGCTACCGCCAGGAAACCGGCGCAAATGCCGCCCAGCGTGCAACCACTGCCACTGATACCCGGCAGCCAGGCGTGGCCGTTCGATACTCTCACCAGTCGGATACCATCGGTAGCGGTATCGCGAGCGCCGGTAGCGCACACTGCGCCACGCCCTAATTTCTGCTGTAAGGCCAGGGTAGCGCGGGTTGCCTCAGAATCCTCGGTTGTTTCGTCACCGCCGCTCACACTGTCGACCCCCTTGGTCTGGGCCTGGGCGCTGATTCCGGCCAGGGATACTATTTCTCCCAGGTTGCCGCGTACCAATTTTACGGCAGGCTGGTGACTGATGTCGGCGCAGGTGGTAGTGCGCAGGCGTGTAGCACCCGAACCGACCGGGTCCAGCACACATGGTATGCCGCGCCGGTTGGCAATCCCTACTGCTTCAAACATGAGCTGGTTAAACTCCTGGTTAAGAGTGCCGGGATTGAGCAGTAAGGCCCCGGCATAACCGATCAACTCTTCCGCTTCTTCCGGAGCGGCGCTCATTACCGGCGAAGCGCCAATCGCCGCCAGCCCGTTCGCCACATCGTTGACAGTGACAAAATTGGTCAGACAGTAAACCAGGGGTCGCTGCTGCCGCAACTGCTGTAAAGTTTCGGCTACCAGCGCAGCCCAGTTTTCATTACTCGGTTCCAAAATCTGGTTTATTTCAGACATGCTCATCATCCTCCCAATTCAACTATAAACAACTATCCACGAGGTCCCGCAGCCTTTGAGCGGCTTTTTTAACATCCGGCGCAGCCACAAGAGCTGAAACCACCGCTATCCCCGCCGCCCCGGCTTGCATAACAGCAGCAGCATTGGTTTCGTTGATCGCGCCAATTCCAACCACCGGCAATGAACCGGCCAGCCCGGTCAGTTTTGCCAGCCCGGTCAGGCCCATACCCACCCCGGCATCGGGCTTGGTGCTGCTCGTAAAAACCGGGCTGGCTCCCAGGTAATCGGCTTCCTCTTGCAAAGCTCTTAAAGTTTCTTGTTCATCCAGTACACTCAAGCCAATAAAGAGGCGGTCACCAGCGATCCGGCGCGCTACTTCAACCGGCAGATCGCTCTGTCCCAGGTGCAATCCATCGGCCTCTAATGCCAGCGCCAGGTCTAGCCGGTCGTTTACTATAAAAGCCACGCCTGCCTCCCGGCAAAAGGTCCGCAGTTCACGCCCTGTCTCGTAGAGAATCCGCCCATCCCGGCTCTTATCCCGGAACTGTACAGCCGTCACGCCCCCTTCGATGGCAGCTTTCACCACAGCTAATTCTGTCCGGTCAGCGCGAGTCGCCAGTTCATAATCGGTCACCAGGTACAGGCGAAGGTCGGCGATTGCTCCCGTAGCCAGGTGTAAAGCGCTGTTTGTAGAAGTCATAGCCCTCCCGGCATCGTTATTTCAAAAATAAAAAACCGCTTCTCGTAAGGAAGCGGCTCAATTCCAGTTACAGTTAAAGGCAATTTGCCTTCAACAGGTTGATTGCTTTCCTACGCTGGTATTACCCAGATCAGGTTCAAGGGTCTATGGTTGATGCTGACCATATCTCAGCCCGGCCTTCCGGGCACCCCTAGCGAATAATTTTTAAGGTAGGTAAATAAGACAATAGCTTTTTAGCTCCAGTCATTATAATCTAAACACGAGCAGCATTTCAATTTCCTGCACGGATTGAAAAACAGACTAAGGAGAGAAATAAGAGTTGGAAATTTACCGGCTGGACGTTTTTACGAGTGTACCTGGGGGTGGTAATCCTACCGCCGTTATAATTGATGACGAAGAACTATCTCAAGCTGAAATGCAGGCCCTCTCAACCCGCTTAGAGGTGGAAGCAGCCTTTGTACTACCACCCACCCGGCCCGGCGCGAATAACAGGCTGCGCTACTTCTCGCCCGCCGCCGAAATGAATCTCTGCGGCCATGCTACTATCGGAGCGCTCTGGCTGCTGGGTGAGCAAGGTCTGGGCAAGGGAGAGCTTGCGGTTGAGACAGAGGCAGGAGTATTAGATTGCGAAATCGAGTTTGAAGCGGGGAAACTGGCCAGGGCTGTAATGAGCCAGCCTGTGCCCGTTTTTGAGGAAAGCAATTTCGATAGAAATCTGGTTGCCCAGGCGCTCGGTCTCGATGTATCTCAAATTGGCGAGCCGCTGGTAGCGGCCTCTACTGGTCGGCCCAAACTGCTGATTCCACTCGCGGATTACAACACGCTAGATGCTATCAGGCTGGAGCAAGAGGCCCATACCCTGCTCTGCCAGCGGCACGGCCTGACCGGGCTTTACCCCTATACCTTAGAGCCGCGCAACACCGCAGAAGACGTCACAGCCGAAGCGCGCCAGTTTCCTTACGGTATCGGCCTGCTGGAAGACCCGGTGACAGGAGTAGCAATGGGAGCGCTGGCGGGTTGGCTGCTACAGAGCGGAGTTATCGCTGCCACACCTCCCGTAACCCGCCTGACTTTTGAACAGGGTCACGCCATGGGCAGAAATGGGCGGGCCGAGATTTTTATCAGCACTGACCAGGGTCGAATTAGCGATATCCGGCTAGGCGGTGTAGCAGTCAGGATTCCAGAAGAGGTGCGCCTTTAGAACTAAAGCCAGAACGAGGAAGTGCAGACAAATCCTGCACCAGTAGCAGTACTTTTCAAAGGCTGTTCACATAAAGTTTGTGCCAGGGGTCGAACACCTGGCACAAACTTTATTACATTTGGCTAAAAAGCAGAATTTGCAATTATTTAATTTGGGCGCTCCAGGGTATAAAGGCGCATTTCCAGTCCGTCAGGATCTTTTAAGGACATTAACCAGCCAACGTGTCCGCCTTGCACCTGTCCATGCTCGATGCCTAGGCGATCTAAATGCGTCACCCACTTTTCCAACTCGCTAAGGGTTGAAACGGCTAAAGCTACCGGATCAAAACCGGATAGAGCGTCTACTCGCTCAGGTTCTTCCCGCAAGGCGAGCCAGAATTCTATTCCAGGGTGTGTTAAAGCTACTCCTCGTAGCCTGCCCTCTTCTACAAATTCAATATCCACCTTAAACCCCAGCACCTCGCAGTACCAGTCCCGGCTCCTTGAAATATCGCTTACCGGCAATTTAAGATGATGCAAACCGCAAAGTTTTGGTTTATTTAGTTTATCTTCCATCTGGTCGCGCTCCTCGCTGCCGACTTATCTATCAAGGTTAGAAGGAACTATAATTTCGTAATTATGTCTGGCAGCTTCAGAGAGTAACCGGGGGATATCAGGCGCACCGGGTGGTGGCAATTCGAGCGATTGGGCCGGTTCGCCCATTGCTTCCGCAAAATGCTCAAAACCGGCAGGGGTGGTAAGCTGTAACAGGCGAGCAGGAGAAGAACTCGAAACCTCGAAACCATGTTTTACCGCTCGTGGCAGGTAGATAAAGGAGCCCGACCTGGCCTCCCAGGAATTATCTCCGCAAAACCCGCGCAACTCACCTTCTATCAGATAAAAAGCCTCCTCATCCGCATGATGAATATGAGGAGGTGTTGCAAATCCTGGCGGCAAAACCTGTTCAATCAGAGTAAAAGCGCCGTTTGTAGCTTTTCCATCAGCTTTAACGGTCATGAGTGTGCCAAGAAACCAGAGGGCTTTGCCTTCTCCTTGTAGAAGAGCAAAAAATTTTTCGTTAGACATTGTTTTCTCCTTACTTTAATCAAGGATTCATATGGTATAATTAGTAAGAATATCTGACTAATTAAGATAGTAAGATATTCTTACTAATCTGTCAAGTACTATTTTGAAGTATGCACTAAATAGTATTAATATTATTCAAAGGAAGGACGGAATTGAGTCTGGATAAAGCTGAAAAAAAAGAGACAACATCTCGAATGATAGGAGCTTTACTGAGAGTTCCCTTTCAGGCTACGGTTAGCCAGATTTATGAGGGACTGACCAAAGCCGGTTATAGCGATCTGCGCCCCTCTCACTTCACAGTCTTTCAGCATTTACCCCCGGAAGGTGCCAGGCTGACTGAACTCGCAGAAAAAGCCCAGATCACCAAGCAGTCAATGGGATATCTTATCGAGTACCTGGAAGAATGTGGTTATATCCGCCGCGTACCTGACCCTGCTGATGGCCGAGCTAGCCTGATCTTGTGGAGCGAGAAAGGGAAAACTTTGGAGCGCGAGGCCCGGCGTATAATGCTGCGAATAGAAGAGGATTGGTCCACCTATCTTGGTGAAGCACGTTTTCAACAATTACGCGAAACCTTGAAAGATTTAGTTTTCTACCTGGAAGAGCAGGAACCCAAAAACTAAAATCAAATTTGTTCTTGGTCCTCAACTGCATTACAATAGACCTATGCAGCCAGAAACCGACATTGTTCCTGAAACCAAACATACGGACTCGCGCTCCCGCTTTCTGGGTTCTATGCTATGGAATCAATTGGGACGAGTAGGCGAAGTAGGCCTTAGCCTGCTTTTTACCGTCCTGGTGGTACGAACCCTCAGTTCTCTCACCTTTGGAGCTTACAGCACTATTATTAACTTCCTGAATATTGCCGGAATTCTAACCAGCCTGGGTCTTTCGGATGGGCTGTACCGTTACGTACCGCTGGCAAGAGCTACTCAGGCGCAGGCTCCCCTCTGGTTGTTCAGGCGCTTTCTGTTGCTGCGCCTCCTAATCAGCCTGATAGCCACCACCATCATCGGGGTGGGGCGAGTGTGGCTGGCGCTCTGGTTCAACCAACCCGCCTTCGAGACGACAATCTGGTTGATTCTGTTGCTCTTCCTGCTTTACAACCTGCTTGACCTGGTGGTCAGTTTTTTTTCCTCCATGCTGTGGGTTTCCAATATTGTACTAATCAGGCTGGGTGGACAACTGCTCAATATTATCCTGCTGGTTACGCTTTTTCTGTTTAACGCTCCTTCGCTACCTCTGCTGTTACTGAGCCTTTGTATCAGCAACCTACTGATGTTGTTTACGGCATTAGGCCTGCTCGCCAGAGCCGGACTGTTTCAAAAGTTACTGGCAGGTAGGAGCGGCTTCCAAAAGCAGCTAAAGCAGGTTCTCTCGTACAGCCGCGACCTGTGGTTGATTAACTTTGCAACTATCGGGCTGATGGGCCAGATAGACATTATAGTGCTGGCGCTACTGGCAAAAGATCCCCTGGCAGTGGCGCACTACAGCCTGGCGAGCCTCTTAATTGGCCGCCTGTATCTACTGGCGATAGCATGGTCCGGTTCTCTGGGTTCAATAATCTCAACCGTCTTTATCGAAAAAAAGAGGGCAGGCCTGGAGCGGTATTTCGTCTATTACTACCGCTTCAGCCTGCCTGTCCACCTCATTCCGATGGTAGCGCTCGCTGCTCTCAGTCCAGCCCTGGTAAGCTTCGTCTTTGGTGAGTCCTACCGGGCAGTAGCAGGACTACTGGCTATTTTCACGATTCAACAGGTTTTTGCCGCCATGCTGGGCTCCAGTATTTGCGCCAGTTTTATCAACACACTGGGGCGGCAGAAGCTGGATTTAAGATGGCGCACCTGTTGCAGCCTACTGAATATCGGGCTGGATATTCTGCTTGCGCCACTGTGGGGAGCAACCGGAGTGGTTATCGCCACGGTCACAGCCAATATTTTATTGTGTGCCATTGAAGCCTGGCTGGTAAGAGAGCTGTTTGCAAAGCTTGGTTTGGCTTATACCCTCAAAGTAGTGACCGGAGTCTTGAGCGGCGGATTACTGGCGTGGCTAATCCGGGGTGAAAGTTTAGCAGGATTGGCGCTGGAAGGCAGCCTTTTTGCTAGTTACCTGCTGCTCTTCTTCTGGCTGGTTAAACCGCTCAGCCAGGCCGATAAACAAATGGTGATGAATATAAAGCCAGGGCTGGCTAAAATCATCCGGTTCTTTTAAAAATTCTAGTGACCCTGCAAGCGCGGCATGTGTAGATGTCCCTCTGCCAGGATGAGGTAGAGCAGGGCGATCTCAAGCAACAGTTGGGCCGCCTTGGTAGCCAACCCGCCCGCTGAAAACATGACATCCAGTTTGTTTGTGTAAGCGCTAAAGAAGAAGAACATAACCAGGGCATTAATGACGGCCCCGGTCATCAAAAGCCAGCGCTTCTGTAGCAGAATCAGCAGGCCACCTACAAAATAGCAAGCAGCACAGACATATACAATGGCTGCCGGTGCGTCAGAGTCCTGCAAACTGCCTACTCCCAGCACTCTCCAGGCAATCAGCATGTAGCTAAGGGCCGCGACCATTGCCAGTCCAACCGCCACCCACATCACTGTAAGCCGATTGGAATGAGCATGATTACCAGAATAGCCAGAGACTTTCATCGTAACCCTCCCTTTCTCAAACCGTACCTTAAATCTACAGTTAAGCCGTTAAATAAGCACGGTATCTCTATCCATTTTAATAAGGGTAAGTTAATAGCCAGGTTTAAAGGGATAAACAAGCGGTAATATTGCGCTCAGGAGCAGAGAGTTTCTTGTGAAGTTTAAACAAAGACAAAATAAAAGGCCTTCCAGCGACATGCCGGAAGGCCTTTTATTTTTATTTAGAACCGTTGATTAACCGTCAATCAGCATTTCAGTGTAAACTACCACGCGCTGATCATAGGTGTGTTGCGACGGTAAGAAATTACCGTCACAGGTAACCAGGTTCAGATTGCGTTTGTCGGAAGTGCCAATCACCCGCGACATTGGCGTTTGATCGGTGGCATAAGCCTGTACATCGGTTACTTCGAAGGCCAGTTCATAGCCGTAGACATCCGAAACGTAGATCCTATCGCCGGGCTTAAGGTTTTTGAGGTTCCAGAAGACCGCAGTGCCGCTCACGCTGTCTTTATGGCCATCAATTACCGCGTTACCGACAGCACCCGGACGCACGCTGCTATTTATCCAGCCCGCGTTCCAGATGTTAGACGGAACATCCATCTGAGCGCCGCGCATACCCAGGTCTTCCACAAACGTATCAATGCCGAGGGCGGGGATACGAATGCGGTAAGGCACGACCGGGCCGGTTCCCTGCTGCAAGTTGCTCGACAATGCATTAGCCAGAGGGCTACGCTCAGTGCTGATGCGTTTGCCAAACATCTCCATATCAGTAGAGTCTGCACGGACGCTGGAAGTGCGTTCCTGGCGACCATCGCCGAATTCGTCCGAACCGCCAATAGGGAATGGTTGCAGAGCCAGGGCCAGGCCCATTGACATTACCAGGAAGCCGCCGGTCAGGCGTTTGCGCTTTGCCGGGGCAGACATAGCCCGCCAGGCCAGAATACCGGCCCGCCGCCACCAGTTCCAGTAAACCAGGGCCGCGCCAAAGATCGCCAGCATGGAGAGAGTCCACCAGTAAGCGGTGTTACCGTCACCAAAGCCGCCATTGATTTCAGCCCGCCCGGTGTTCGGCATGGCTGCTACCAGCACTGCTGCCACGCTGCTCATACTGACAGACTGGCCGCTACCGTTATTGGTGGTTACAACACCCGTATTGGGAATAGTCCCACCCGGGCCATCCCCTACTACCGTTGTAATCACCACTGTCACCACTTCGTTTCCATTCAAAGTGCCCACATTAACCCTCACAGACTGCCCGTTGACAGTTACGGTGCCTTTGCTGGAAGTGGCCCCCTGCACCACGAAAGGCTGTGGTACATTGTCCGTGATGACAGTATTGGTCATAGGCTCACTGCCAGGGTTAGTTACAGTAAGGGTCCACTTCACGGTCTGACCCCTGGAAGCCGCGCTGACATCGCTAACTTTAGTAATCACCGGGTCAACTTTGCCCAGTACTGCGCTAGGCGAAGTAGGTGTCGGAGTTGCCGATGCCGGGGGAGTTGATACAGGCGGTGTAGTCGCCGGAGGAGTGGTTACCGGCGGTGTAGTCGCGGGTGGCGTAGTCGCCGGGGTTGGCGTAGGCAGGGTATCAACATCCGTCGCAGAAGCGGGAGTCTGAGGATTACCCTTTTTATCGGTATAAGTTACCTGAACAGTATTGACCACGGTTCCGGTAGCATTCGAGTTAACCTTTACGGTAACGGAAGCCGTGCCTGATACACCCGGGTCTACAGGTTCAGTAATGTTATATACAACGGTATTACCGGTCTGGGTACAGGTTCCGGTAAAAGGCGCATTAATCGCGCAGCCCTGGTAAGTAGCGTTAGAAGGCAAAGTATCGGTGAGCTTAACATTGTAAGCCGTTCCGGCGGTTGCGCCGGTAGAAGTATTCTTAAAGGTCAGGGTATAAGTCTGGATTGTTCCGGGGTCAGTCACGCGCCTGTGATCATCTTTAGAGATGGTCATAACAGGAATACCCTCAACCGGAATGGTATCGGTATCCGAAGCATCCACCGGCGGGAACTGGTTGCCTAAAGAGTCGGAATAATTCAGGCGAGCGGTATTTACTACGGTGCCGGTAGCGTTCGGATTTACTTTAACCGTCAGGCTGAAAGTACCGGTAGCCCCGGCGTTAACCGCCTGGTCAAGCTTATAAGTAACCGTACCACCCGCCGGGGTACAGGTTCCGGTATAAGGAGCATTAATCGCGCAGCTTACATAGGCAACATTTGCCGGAAGTGTATCGGTCAGAACGACATTAGTGGCAGCGCCGGCAGTTGCGCCACTGGAAGTATTTTTGAAGGTAAGGGTGTAAGTCAACTGGTCGTTGGGAGCGGTAACTGTTACACCATCATCTTTGGTTAAGGTCATTACGGGCGTCGGCGGCTGTGAATAGAAAGTAGGAACACCCTTCTGACCTTCCTGGATGATCTGATTGTGTTTGCTAACGCAGGTTACAATTCGCCACCAACCGCCAGCAGGATTATTAATTACATCACCTGTACCACGATTGGTAAGGGTTCCGCCATTCCAGACGCCGTTAGTTGACGGTACGCCAGCGGTACCACCGGTAAGCCCGTTAGGATCATAAGCATCGTTCGGGCCGTAATAGCGCACACGGGCCAGCGGGTCTATATTGGCATCGCTGTCCATATCAAAGTTATGGAAAGAAACAAAAGGACTGCCGGGTGCAACAAACTGGTAAAGGGTCAGACAGGTAACGTTAGTTTGCTCATGCTGGTAGGCAATCTGCATAAAACCAATAGTAATTTCGTCATTGGTACCTGCCTTACCGTCTGGATTATCATAGTTAGCCGGGGGGGCGTTATTAGGATTATTATCATTATCAGTACCGACCCTGATACGCCAGCCATTGTTATTAGGACCGCCGGTTTCAGCACGTACAAGGTAAGTGCTACAAGGTACGGGTGTAGTAATGGTGTAAAGGCGATCCCAGACTTCAGAATTAGCCGTAGGCACGTAGGTTTTCTGAATAAGGCTATTAGGGCCATTTGGACCGGGTAAAGCCGTAGACGGAGTTACTTTGGGATAGGGGCCATAAAGTTCAAAGGTGGTATTAAAAGCTACATTATTGCCAAACAGTTCATCAAACTGGTTACCCGTACTATTCATAGCTGCGCTGAACAAATCAACCGCTATGGGCAAACTGGAGGGCCAACCGCAGGGGACAAACATAGCAACATAATGATAACCACCGTTTACACCATTGGTGCTGCCGGTGTACCAGTCACCTTGTGTAATGGGCGCATCAGGTCCATTTGTCTGGATAAAGTAAGGATTGTTGGCGGGTGGTACTTCAGCCGCCAGGGCAGTGTTTCCTAACGGCACCAACAAAAGTGCCATTATAAAAAAGAATAACCTTAATCTTTGCTTCATTCTGAGTATGCGCACTGAAAAAACCTTCAGGGGTAGGCCTTAAAGCGCATATCCTCCTTTCTGCTTGTCTCTGATTAACTGTAACGTATCGAACTCTAGCCTCAAACTTCGTCAGCAACGGTACTGTTATCCTAACCGCCTCTATAAATGTCGCCGCTAAGATAAAGGAGCTTGTAACTGCCTGAAAGATAGGGATAAGTGCGCAAAGCCAAAAGCAAAAAAAAGAAAAAGGCCTGCATTTGAAATTAACTCTTTAGCGAAACCGGGCCAAGAGTTAAACCATAAAAATAAGCCGTTGATTTGGGAAAGAGCTTTTGATCGAGTTACAATTACCAGTGATCAAGGAACTACCCAGCTAATGTAAACTATGCCTATATCATGACATAAAAAAAGATTTATATCAAGGTCTTTTTTCGAATTTCTAATCAAATTATTGCTGTTTACTTGATAAAATTGAAGAAACTCACACTTTAGGGAAATATACTAGTCTAAAACTCATATCGTGGCACTGGAATTGCGAATACAGCTAGTTACGAGGAAAGGAGTAAAGACATATGATTTTTGGAAAGGACCAGCAGGAGTTCGATTTTGACTCCTACCGTGAGGATGTGTCATCCGCTGCGGATCAACTGGTTGATGCGGTCAACAAATACGAGCCTTACAAAAAGAAGTATGACCAGCAAGCTAGCGGAAATTTGCAGCAGAGCGCCAGTCTGTTCTTCAAGGCCGCCGCAGATGCCCTTGATAAAAACAGTAACCGTATAAACACGGCTGAGGAAACGCAGCCGAGTGTTGGCGAACAGCTCAAACAGGCAGGCCTGGATAAATTTGCGAGTAAAGCGGGCCAGTCAGCCAGGAACTTAAAAGAAGATGCCACTAAAAAGTCAGCCCTGTTAATGGGTATGGCCGGAGATAGCGCAACCAGAGCCCAGGAAGCGGTTAAGAACGCCAAACTGGACAAGAAGTTGAGCGGGGCCGTGGATACCGCCAGCGGAGTATTGAGCGGAGCAGTGTCCAGCGGTAGTAGTGCGCTTAAAGATGCCAAACTCGACAAAAAGCTGGCAAGTGTAAGTGACACCGTAAGCAGTTCGATTAAGGATGCCAAACTCGACAAAAAGCTGGCAAGCCTGAATGATACTCTGAGCAGTTCAGTTAAAGACGCCAAACTCGATAAAAAGTTGGCAAACCTGAGCGATACTATTAGCAGTTCAGTAAAGGACGCCAAACTCGATAAAAAACTGGCGAGCCTTTCCACTGCTGTCACAACTTCGGCCAGAGATGCGAAACTCGATAAAAAGCTGGCTGACCTTACCGAAAGCCTGAGCGGGGCAGTCAAGGATGCCAGGCTCGATAAAAAACTGGCAGGAGTAGCCGAGAATGTAGCGCCCGTAGCCGCAAACGTGCTGGAAAATGCCGGAACCCTGGCCGGAGAACTGGCCGAGAATGTTAGCGACTTTATCAAAGAGAACAAGCTGGACAAGAAGGCCCTGGAAACGGTAGCTACCGCCGGAACCTTGCTTACCGGCGCAACCGGTAAGGCCGCAGTTGCTCTCAAAGAAGTCGAACTGGATAAAAAGCTGAATACCGCCAACAAGGCCCTGGGAGAGGCTCAGTTGCCGGAGAAATTGTTAACCGCTGCCGCCCTCATTCCAGGCGTAACCATCAAAAACCCGAAGAAAGCGGCCAAACAGTTCCGCAAGCAGCGCGCCCAGGTACTCAAGACAGTCAACAAGCAGCAGGCGGAACTTACCAAATACCTGGCCGCTCGCCAGAAAGAAGCGGCAAAATATGTCAAAGCTCGTCAGAAGGATATTGAGAAGGGTAAAATCCAGCTTCCTTTTGTAGAGCCAAAGAAAAAATCTTCCTGGGGCAAGAATACTCTTACCATCCTGGGAGCGATTGGCGCCATTTACGGCGGACTGGCGTTTAATAATGCCCGTATCTGGAATTCTGTGCCGCCCCTTGAAAGTAAATTGCCGGGCGAAAGCCGCTATTACCGCTCGCGCCAGGGTATTATCTTCTATAAAGAGGCCGGGCAAAGCGACCAGGGAAAATCCCCGGTAGTTTTTGTACACGGTATCGGCGCGGGTAATCACAGTTACGAATGGTTAGAGAACTTTGGCCCGATTTCCGAACAGTACCACAGCTACGCCTTTGATCTGCTTGGTTTTGGTAGTTCCGACAAGCCAGAAATTCGTTACACTGCTGAAGTTTACATCAAGCAGTTGACCGAATTTTTGGACGAAGTAGTCAAACAACCAGCGATTGTGGTAGCCAGTTCGCTCTCGGCAGCTTACGCTGTGCAGGTGGCTTTCCGCCGTCCGGAGCTGATTAATAAGCTGGTATTGGTTTCGCCGACCGGCATTAACCCTGAAGGCGGCAAGAAGTCCGTCCAGATTTTGCCGAGTGGAGCTTACTATATCCTTCGCTCGCCGGTCCTGGGTAAAGCTATCTACAGCGGTATCGCTTCTCACCAGTACATTCGCTCCTTCATGGAGAACCAGATGTTCTATAATAAGAACCTGGTTAAGGATGATATGGTAGAGCAGTATTACGTTTCCGGGCACCAGCAAGGCGCTCAGTTTGCGCCGCCTTCTTTCTTTACCGGGCTGCTGGATGCTGAAATCGGCCAGACTTTAGGCCGGATTCAACAACCTATACTGATGGTCTACGGCAAAGAATCGCGTATCACGCCCATGTGGGAGGCTGAAGCTTTACGCCGTCACAACCCCCGCGCTCGCCTGGAAAGCCTGGATATGGCCCGGTTGCTGGTTCAGTGGGAACGGGCTGATGACTTTAACCACATGGCCCTGGACTTTATGGCCCAGGCGAATACCACTGCCAATCAGGCTGCCCTGAAGCCCAGCGATAAAACCGGGGTTGGCCTGGGACAGACCGGGACACATCAAAAGCATCCTGATGCGGTCGCCGAGGCTAAATCTTCCCCTGCGCAGGATGTAGCCGAGAAAGCGCAGCAAGTGGCCGGGCAGGTAGCCGGTAAAGCCGAAAAAGTAGCGGATAAGGCCGAACAGACGGCTAAACCGTTAGCCGATAAGGCTCAACAGGTTGCATCCCAGGCTTCAGACAAAGCTCAGGAGTTGAAGGACAAAGTATCCGATAAAGCCGAAGACTCTAAAGCAGCCGACAAGGCCCAGGATGCCGCCAACTCTGTTCACGAACGCATTCAGCATGCTACCGAGAGACTTCAAAAGTCAACCGGGCCACTGAGTGAAAAGGCTATACAGGCCGCTGAAGAGGCCCGAGCCAGAGGCGAAAAGCAAGGCCAGAAGGCCGGAAACCAGGAGAACAGCGGTATGGAAGCCGCCACTGAGTATCCTGGTGATCATGATGTGGCTAAAGAGATCCAGGAGCATCGCGAGACCTTTATCGGGGATGCCAGTACCGGAGGCGCTCTGGTCGAGGACCGCGACAAGAATAATGTTGAGGACCGCCGCATTGACGATATGGGCTAATCCGAGTTAAGAGATAATAAAAAGGGAGAACAGCTTTCGGGCAGTTCTCCCTTTTTATTATCCAATTCCCCTGGTAAGTTTGACTTCTATGGCCTCCCCGCTGAAATCGGTCGTCAGGTGGAAGGTTTGCGGGCAGGGCAAGCCATCACTGGTGCGCAAGAGACGCTGTCCGGAAAGCAGTAATTGAGCCTCTCCCCCTCGGAAAGCGGCTGACTGGGAAAGTTCTCCACCGCTTTTCTCGCCGTGCTCCGGTTCTTCCAGGAACCAATCGGCAAAACCCGAGCTATCGCCACCCTTGCGATGGCGCCTGTTGTTACCGGATGAAAATGACTGACCTGCCGACTGGTAATCGCTGCCCATGTCAATCAAGGCTTGCAGGTAAGGGCCTTCGGGTGGAACGGGATCGGGCAGCAACCATGCCAGGATTCTTTCAATCTTTTCCTGCAAATCGGGCGGCAATTTACTATATTCCACCGGCTGGTATTGCGCCTTCGGCTGGACCAGGCGATTCCAGAAACGCCGCATCATGCCGTGTAGTTTCCCCAGTTCCTCCCAGTCAATCTGCCCGGGTAGCCGGAGACCACCTTTTTGAAGATTGCCTGAAACACCCGCTGATAAAATCGCCTGGCGGTCAACGCCGGGAGCAGTTGCTGTAACTGCCGGGCTGGCATTAGCGATACCGATAGTCGGGTCGCCCAAAAGCATAAATTCCAGCAGTGTCTTGGCATCATCCCCGGTTAAGTTATGGCCTGCCGCCAACCTCTCGCGAGCGTAAGTAATTTTGGCGGCCTGTAAAGCTCGTCCAAAGGAACTACCGTTGACCAGCGCTTCCCGCCAGAAATAGTAAGAGAGATGACCGGCACAGGTCAGCTCCGGCCCGGCGGCGCCATAGCTGATAGCGCTGGAACCCACCACTGCCGCCGCGCCTTGCCCCAGTAAAGATAAGGCGATGCTTTCATCAACGCTTTTACCTGCCAGGTAACCACCATAGCAGGCTTCCGAGAAAACAACGGAGCCCGATTTACGGACCTGTCCGGCCTGTTTAGGGGTAAAGGCCAGAGGCAAGGCCGAGAGTGAAGGAGTAGTAACCAGGCGACTGGCATGGCTCTGCCCGTACCAGTTGGGAGAGTCCCTGAAGCCGTGCAAATTGAAATGCAACAGGCGAGACTGCTGGAGCAGGCCACTATCCAGGCTGTCATTGCGGGCCGGAGGTGAAAAAACCAGGTTAGCCTGCCCGCTCATAAAATTGCGCAGGGTTTCGCTGCTCTGCTTCCAGGCCTCCGCACTGTAGAAAAAAGGCGTAAAGTAAGAAGCGCGAGCCTTATCAAGAAAAATCTCGCCGGAAGACTGTGTCTGGTAGAGCCATTCTTGCTCGAAACGCATCCGGTCGTCTACCGCGTAGCGATCCAATCTCAAGGCCGCAGGTAGTACCGTTTCCATGAGCCGCAGGGGTAGCGAGGATAACACCGAGTGCGGCAACAACCTTTCACGCTGGCGTTGCACCACCTCTTCCAGCCTTTTGAGAAAGAACCCCAGGTTAGCCGCACCGCGAGCGCCGCCATCATCAGGCAGGCGACCCACAATTCGTTCCGGCAACAGGTAAGTCTGGTCGCGAGCGCCATAAGGATTATCGCTCAGAAGCTCGCGATCTGAATCGAAGCTTGGATTGGGCAATTTCCAGAAAGGAATAATTTCCGGCCCACCTACAATAAAAACCGTATCAGGGTAGAGTGTCGAGGGTTCGGCACTTTCCTGTGGCAGGGCGGCGTTAATTAGCTCGCGGATTTGTTCGGGGCTGCCAGCCGAAACAGGGTCCAGACGGCCAAAACCATTCTGGCGCAGAGCCTCGGCACTATCTACCAGTAACAGGCGGGCGTTATAACCCTGCGTTCCGATCAACCCTACCAGTTCACTCAAGAGGGTTTTAATCCGCCGGAACCCTTCCTGGCCATACTTGGAAATCAGAGCCTTTTCGCTACTGATAACCAGGGCAAAGGCCTGTCGCAAGTCGTCCTTGCCTGGCGAAACCTGTTTGGTATTGAAGAGGCTGGCCGAAATAGGATATTCGTTAGCCGGGTCAGGGGAAGGCGTAACCGGGGCTATTTTCTCGGCTGACTTGGCGGACGACCGGTTTAAGAAGCCTCCTTTGGGCTGTGGCCTTCTGGCCGCACCTGACTGATTTTTGCGGGCAGGCGGGCGAGCTGGTTTACGGCGGGTAGGGGATATGCCGAACAGCAGTTCTTCTACCTGGGCGATACTCTCGGCTATTTTATCCAGTTCCGGGTCGGGCTGGCGGGGCGCAGTAGGGCGGCCTTTCGGCAGGATCAGCTTCTCATCCTGTGAGGAGTTTTCTCCCGGCTTGCGGTTGGCAATGTCCACCAGCAGGCCATCCAGGTCGGAGAGGGCATAACTGATTTCACTGAGCGGGTGATAAACGCGCTGCCTGCCGCCGCTGGCCAGGGCCTGAGTGTCCTCCGAGTGACTGGCAGCCAGCAGGCTTTCCAGCCAGGCATGGTCGAGCTTGCCCAGGCGCAACTGGACCGGTTGGCCGGTATTGGGGTAGGGCCGGAGATTGCCGGGCATATTTGCCAGGGTAGCCGGTTGGGCGGAACGTGGCCAGAGCGAAACAGGAATAGACAGCTTTGCGGCGTGAACCAGTTCCGCCGAGCGCTCCAGAAAAGGGTCCAGCACCCAGACAGGCTCAATCAGGCGAGTGAGCGCTTCAGGTTTTTTCTTCAAGGCCTCCGCCGCCAGGTGGCCGGTCAGAAGCAAGCGCGGCAGCAAAAGCTGAGGTTGATCCAACAGCATATCGCTGGCGAGAGCGCTGGCTCGTTTGGCCTCACCGTTTAGCCAGAGCGCCAGCAACAGGCCGGTTTTTAGATCGAGGCGAGGAGGGTTGGCAGGCACTCTTTTTGAGGCCGCTTCAAAATACTGCACGGCCATCCAGGGCATTTTCCTGCGCAGGTAGAGCCGGGCCAGACCACCCTCATCCTGGTTCATCTGGCGCGGATTGAGAGCATTTAAATCCTGTTCGCCTCCGCTCAGGGCTTTGTTCCACTGCTGGATGCGCCTGAAATAAGGGTAATCGGGCAGGCGATCCACCATTTCACGCAGCCAGAGATTATCAGGTGCGGTCATAACAGCCAGCCAGAGTTCTTGCCCGGCTTTTTCGAGCTGGCTCTCGCCGCCTCGTAGATACAACAAAGCCGTTTCCAGCCGGATACGCCAGTTTTCAGGATCGGAGTCGAGTACCCGGCGAAGATGTCCGAGGGCCCTTAAAGTATTATTGCCCTGGTCCGGTTCAGCGGAAAGAGCGCGGCCTACACCAACGTGCAAAGGCAGAGCCTGGGGGAAATGAATCAGGAGTTGGCTGGCCAGGCTCGCCGCCTCGGCATAATTTCCGATGCGCAAGAGCATACTAACCAGGGTAGCGCCGTCATAGAGAGTGGTTTCTAAGATGTTCTTGCTGCTCTGGATGTTTGACATTGGTTTATTTTCATTTCCAGGCTTATTCCTGTTTGAATGTGATTCCATCACTTCGTTTCTGTAAAAAAGAGATTAGTAAAACCAGGGTGCCGGAGAGACACCCTGTTGTGGTTAAAGAGTTGGAACAACACGACAGGAAAGACCGTTAGTTGTTAACGATTAGTTATAAGTAGCGGTAAGCTGTTCATCTTGATACACGGCAGTATCACGGTCGCCCGGTCGCAGAAAATCAACCACCTGGTCAAAAAGTGGTAACTGGCGCAACTCCTCGTGAGCCTGGGAACAATGCGGGTCAAGCTTGAGAGCTTTCACCGCGCAACGCCGGGCCATTTTGTAAAGTTTTTGCTGCCGGTACATACTCGCCATGGAACACATGTAAATCGGATTTTGCGGCTCCAGTCGGGAACACATTTCGTAATCGCGCAAAGCCCGTCCCCAGTTCTCATCGACTTCGTAAATCAGGCCACGTTCGTAATAGGCTTCGGCCATAGTAGGATAGGCCGAAATAACGCTCCCGACCATTCCCAGGCCCTTGTTGTAGTCGCCTAACAGGCAGGCCATCCGAACCGCCGCCAGCATATAGTTTGGCAGGTCGGGGCGCAGCGCGGCGGCCCTTTCGTAGCAAAGCAAGGCCTCGTAGCGTTCATCCATCAGTTCATACTGGTAACCCAGCAGAAAATGAATTTCACCATTATCCGGTTCAAGTTCCACTAAAGCCTGCAACACGGGTAGACTGCCCTGCCGTTTAGCTTGCTGGCACAGTCGGCAGTAATGCAACAGATAATCTAACAGGTAGTCGCGGCTGTAGCCGGAGAAAGGGGCAGGCTGAGGTTTATCAGCAGCCCACCATTCCGGCTGCGAGCGCTCAAGATTATCAGAAGCGGTGCTGGTAGCGGCATAGTTAGTGTTGGTGAAAGAAGCAGTTCTGTATAGTTTAGCAAGGTCAGAAAAGTCGAGAATCATCTGATAGCTCCTCAATAAAGCAGTTCGAGAGACGAAAACCTGAAGACCCCTTACCCCTAATTTGTGTCCCATTCAATAAAATTATAGTGAGCAGAAAATATGGTTTAGCCTACAGCCAGGCTTAAACTGAACGAACAGTAACTAAAACCTCGTTGATACGTGACTCCAGTGTCCGAATAGCAGCTTCGGTATCTTGTTCGGCTTCATAAGCGTAAGCCAGCTCATCATAAGAGCGTAAACTATGCGGGTCTTCCGCAATAGCTTCTTCTAACAGGGCTTTGACTTGCTCAATCGGCTCGCCTTTAAGCCGAAGCACTTTGGCAAAGTCCACCTTATAGTGCGGATTAGCCGGTTCCATTTCATGGGCCTGGGCGAAGCTATCGAGAGCGTCATCCATGCGACCGAGTTCGATCAGCAAGCGGCCCAATAGATAATGCCAGTCTGCGCCGACATTGTTATCCTGCGTCTCCATAGCCTGTCGCATAGTCTGGATTGCCCCCAGCACATCACCGTTCGCGGCCAGCGCAATTGCCAGGTTATAGCGATAGTTGGCTTCTTCGGGAGCCAGTTGTGAGGCCAGGCGTAAGCTTTCCAGCGCCGGGAGGAAAAGTTTCTCACGAAGGTAGATTTCGCCCAGTTCGGCGTGCCAGGTATGTTGTAAAGGAGCGTTAGCTACCGCTTCCTGGTACTCCTGAATGGCTTCGCTCACCTGGCCCAGTTGGAGATGGGCGCGGCCCAGGTAGTAGCGGAACTCAGCGTTATCCGGTTCCATACTGGCCGCCTCGCGCAGATGCTCCACCGCCATTTCCGGGCTGCCGCTTTCCAGCAACACAGCGCCTAACTGGTGGCGTACAAAATAGTTGCCGGATTGAGTTTTGGCAGCTTCTTCGATCAATTCACGCGCTTCTTCCAGCCGTTCCATGCGCATCAGCACTCGGGACATGTTCGCCAGGTAGCGCGGGTTATCATAGTCAAGCGTTTCCGCTTTCCGGAAGTTATTAAAGGCCTTGCCAAAACGACCCTGCCGGTAGGATAGCTCACCGATAGCGTTGAAAGTCTCATGGTCTTCCGGCGCAATAGATAGCACCTGTTTGAGAGCGTCATGCGCTCCATCGAAATCGCCAAGCTTCTGGCAGGCGGTGGCGTAAAGCCGCAAATACTGCACCTGGGGCGCTTCGTTATCCGCAAAAGCGGCGGATTGCGCGATAGCATTCTGCAACGCCTGCTTCATCTGCTTGTAATTGTGGGTGGCGGAGTAAGCCTGTCCCAGTTCGTACCAGTAACGAGCAACAATCGGGTTAAGTTGCGTGGCTTTACCGAGTAATTCGACTGCCTGCTGGCGATACGACTCGGCACGCTTGGAGAACTGGCCGGGTATCTGGGCGCCCTTCAAGGCCGCTCGGCCAGCGTTGCAGTAATACTCGGAATTGGAAGGAGCCAATTGCAGCGCCTCCCGAAAAGAGCGTAGCGCCTCTTCCGGTTTTTCGATCTCCAGCAAAGTTTCGCCCATCTCGCTATGCAGGGCCGGTTCTTCCGGCGTCATCTGGATGGCCTGCTGGTAGTAATCAAGGCCTTCCTGGTGGCGATTCAAGCCGCGCAGAATGCGAGCGCGCAGGGCCATAAAGTGGGGGCCGGGAGCGGTAAAGAGGGCTTTCAAACGAGCCTGCGCCTGCTCCAATTGCTCAAGAGCCTGCTGGGGTTGGCCTGATTCGAGGTAAACGCGGGCTAAAAGCACGTAGACTAACGGCCCAATCAACTGATCTTTATTTACTTTCAGATATAGTTCCAGGCATTCTACCGCTTTCTGATTCTCCCCTGCCTGCATAGCGGAACGCGCCGCCAGCAACCAGCCTTCTTCGCGCCGTTTTTGCAGCTTGATCGCCTGGGTGGCAGTCTTCCAGCTTTCACGCGGATTCTTCAGCCGCAATTGAATTTCGGCCAGCAGCAGTAAAGTATCATAACCGGCAGCATCAAGTTCGATATTCTTGAGGCAGGCTTCCTGGGCGGCTTCAAGCTCACCGGCCATAAATTCAGCCCGAGCCAGGGCGAAAAGATAAGGCGCGGTAGCAGCCTGCGAAGTAGCCGCTTTACGCAAATGCTTGCGGGCCAGTTCCAGGTGGTTAGCAGTTTCGTTATCCTGAGAACCGGACAGGTCCGAAAGTTCTGAAACTTTACTGGTCATAGTTTTATTCCCGCTCGCTTCTTTCAAATTTCAAAAAGATACCTGATAATTTCACAATAACTCTCTATCACAAACTAATTCGAAAAAAGTACTTGAATTACCGGCAGGCTCTACCCGGCGCTTGCCACCGGGCGATTATTTTCCTCATTCACCGGCCAGAATATACCGCTCAAATCGGGTGGAAGACTATCTACCTGCTTCTGATTTTTCAGAAACGCATTCAGGTGTAGCATACCCATCTCGTAGTGAGCTTCAGACAGGTTGTCATCAAGCTGAATGGCCTGCTCTAAAGCCGCTTTCCCCTGGGCAACCTGTCCAATCCGGGTCAGGGTCTGCCCGTTCTTAAGCCAGGCTTTAGGCTCTTGTGGCGTCAGGCCGGTAACCTGCTGGTACTCGGCAGCGGCTTCCTGCAACCAGCCCAGCTCTTCATAAAGATTAGCCAGCTCAAAGTGGTAACGCGGGTTATGCGGCTCGCTGACCACGGCACCCTGGAGCGGCTGCACGGCTGCCAGCTTTTCGCCATCATTCAGGTAGCAGCGAGCCAGGGCCTGGTGCAGTTCAGGGTCATCCGGGTTGATCTGAAGGCCACGAGTATAAGCCGCTCGCGCTTCATGGTTATTACCGGCTTTCTGGTAAGCCTGACCCAGGTGAGCGTGATAGATACTCTGGCTGCTGATTTCGCGGCTATTTCCGGCCTGTTTGAGGGCTTCGATAGCGGCTTCAGGCTCCTCAAGCTGCAAATGCAGCAACCCGAGTTCGTAACAGCGCGCTGGAGTCGGTTCCAGTTCGGTGGCCCGCTTGAGCGCTTCCAGGGCCGCTCGCGGGGTTCCCCGTTCCTGTAGCAATTCCGCTTTTAAGAAATAGGCCCGGGCGTTCCTGGGATTGAGTTTAGCCGCTTCCTCGGTCTGGCTTAGAGCCATCTCGACCTGCCCGGTATTGCGCAGAGCGCGGGCGTACTCCACTTTATAAGCGGCAATCAGGTTTTGCTCAAAAGAACCGGGATTATCAATATTAGAAACAGTATCCTCGAAATAAAGCTTTTCAAGCTGCCGGGTTGCGCCGGTCTCCATAAACTGCTTGTAGAGAGTGATAGCCTCTCGGTAGGCCTGGGCTGCCGCCTGGTGTTGCGAGCGGGCTTGAGCCAGCCAACCCTGTTCGGCCTGGAAAACTGCCTGTAAATCTTTGGGTAGCGCCTCTTTCTGGTCTACTGTATTCAGCAGTTGCTCCACTTGATCTAACGCACCCGCTTTGCGAGCTAACCGGATAGCCACAGCACAGGCGGCAGACTTTAACGGTTCGGCGCTCTTCAGGGCGGCTTCAACTTCAGAGCGGGCCTGCTCTAGCGAACCGCTCCGCTCCAGGTTACAGGCCGCCAGCAGATGCCCTTCCGGCATTTCAGGTGAGAGTTTCAGCAGTTTATTAATCAACTCGGTAGTCTGGTTCTGGTGGCGCAGGTGATAGGCCAGCAAGGCCGCCCGGTAAAGATAGCCCGGGTGGTTAGCATCGTTATCCAGCGCCTTCAGATAGAGATTGAGATTACTGAGCAGCAAGGTCTGGTCAAGCTGACCGCTAGGAGCCGAAAGCTGCGCTTCAGCCTGCTGCGCGTAAATCTCAGCCACATTCGGATCAAGTTCCCGCGCCTGATGAAGCTCGTGCAGGGCTCGCTCCCGGTTGCCGCTGGCCAGTAAAGCTTTAGCCAGGCCCAGCCGGTAATGGGCATTTGTAGACTCTTTGCTGCTGGCTTCTTCAAGGAAGCTCAGGCTCTCCTTGTGCTTGCCGAGCGCTAGCAGGTTCAGGCCCAGTTCATGGTGAATAGCCGCTTTGCGCTCTTCAGCTTTATCCGGGGTGAACAGTTCAGCCTGGTTGAGCTGCCGGTTAAGAGCATGGGCGGCCTCCTCATGCCGGCCAGTGTGGCGTAGAGCCTGGGCATACTTGAAAGGTAGTTCAAAGTTGAGGTGATTATCTTTTTCAAAAAGGGCCAGCCAGTCATTCTCCCTGTTTTCGCTGGTAACGAGGTTAATCTGCCCGGGATTCCCGACTGGCATAACTTTAACGCCCTGACCCAGAAAAGTAGCTGCCTGGCTGTAGTTCTTACGCTCAAGCGCAAGCTGACCGGCTTCATAAAGCACTTCCGGCGCGCCGGGCTGCGCCTGTAAAGCCGCTTGCACATGCTGGTCGGCCTCATCAAGATTGTTGGAAAGGCGTAATGCCCGGGCCAGCCCTAGCTTTCCGGCCAGTTTCACCTTCTCAGGTAAATTGGGAGAAGCCTCGCCATAAGCTACAGCCTGGCGATACTGCGAGAGGGCTACTAGCGGCTTATTATCGGCCTCGGCCACTTTCCCGGCCAGCAAATGCAGGTGCGGGTTTTGAGGGTCATTGTTCAAAGCGCGCAGCAGGGCGCTATTGGCCGCTCCATATTCGCCAGCGGCGTGTTCCGTCGCAGCCAGGTAAACCAGAGTAGACGGTGCTGCTTTATTGCCGTTTAGTTCCAGGGTGCGCTGGAAAGCGGATCGCGCTTCATCCAGCTTGTTCAGCTTGAGTGAAATCAGACCCAGCGTAGTCTGCTGTTCGGGCTCATCTGCTCCCTGGGTTACAGCCGCCTTCATATAGGTATAAGCTTCTTCATGGCGACCACGGGTTAAAAGTGTGCGGGCCAGGTCGCTGAGGTAGCGAGCGGTATTGGAACTGAGTTCGACCGCCCGGCGCAGGTTAGCCATCGCTTTGTTGCCGTCGCCCCGTTCGGTCTGAATCCTGCCCAGGTCATAATATCCCTCGGCAAAATCAGGGTGCTCGCCGGTCAGCTTCAATAGCTCCTGCTCAGCCTCCGCGCTTGCGCCCTGCTCGTGTAAAGCCAGAGCCAGGTTGTGCCGGTAGGTAGGCCGGTTACTTAACTGGACGGCTTTACGGGCATATTCGAGAGCCTGACTACCTGCGCCCTGGCGGCGTTTGACCTGGGAAAGCTGGTTGTTTATTTCAGCCTCAAAGTGCTGCAATCTTTCCTGTAAACTGGATAGCGCCCCGAAGGCTTCCTCAAAATTGCCACTTTGAGATAAAAGGCGGGACAATCCCAGGGCGCTTTCAATGACTGGCAAATTATTATCCTGGTGGGCTTGCCGGTAACTTTCGAGCGCGGCAGAAGTTTTACCCAGTTGCTCCCGCACTCGGCCCAGGCTCAAGTGGATCTGCGGTTCACCGCGGCCCTGCCCCAGCAGTTGCTCCAGGGCTACTTCCGCCAGCAGGGCATGTTCCCTTTTAGGGGCGGCTTCAGCGCCAGTGAACGATTGAGCTAAGCGGGCGCTCAGTTCGAGAACCTGCTGTCCATAGAACCGGCTGGAAGTATCCGCCAGCAGCCCTTTCAAGAATTCGCGCCAGACCTCGATAAAAGCTGGATCAACTTTGCCGGTTTCAATCAGCAAATTTAAGCGCTTTTCATCCGGTGGCTGGCCCAGCAAGGCTGAGATTAAACCGGAGCGATTACCCGGTTCATATAAGAGATAAAGCAGTTTCAGAAAAGCCTGTTTATGATTTTGCCCGGCGCTTTCGTTAGCAGAGAGGCATAGACTTAGCGCGGCGGGCAGATTCTGTTTATCCAGTTGCAGGTAGAACCAGGCCCCTAATAACTGGTCAAGCGCCGGGTCCACCAGGCGCGTCCAGCCCAGGGCGGGATGTTCTTCGACCAGACCCTGTTTGGAAGCCTGTACGAGCAACTGGGTGGCCTGCGCCTGGTCGGGCGCAACCTTGCTTTGAGCCAGCAAATCAGGGTGCAGCAGGCGTGAGTACTGGGCCAGAAAGGTGATAAGTTCAGGCCGGTTCTCTGAAATAGCGCCAAGAATTGACTGGAAAAGGGTAACAATCTGCGTTTCACCGGCATTATAGGCCAGCGGGTAAAGCATCTTTCCCAGAGCCGGGTGGGTGAAAAGCCCGGCTAAACCGGAGGCTTCGATCTGAGATAAAAGGACGCTTGATAGCTTCCCGGACAGCAAGGCTTTCAGGGCATTCCAGTCAAAACCATGCAGAGCAAAAATCTGCCACTCCTGCCCGGTCTTGAACCACGGGTGGTAGAGCGAGAAGTTCAGGTGTTGGCAACTCAAAACGACCTGTGCATGGGGAGCTTCCAGGCTGACCCACTGGTTGAATTTATAGAGGAAAATGGGAGCCAGCGAAGGTTCTAACAACTCCAGGTTATCCAGCAAAACCAGGGGCGTAACTTCGGCCAGAAGATTAGCGGGCGCAGACATTCCAGCGGTTCGCTCTAAAGTACTCTTCAAAATCTGCTGAAAAGGATTAGCCTTGCCCGAAGTTTGGAGAGAGGCAGCCTTTATTTCCGATAGGCTTATGTAAACCGGCAAAACCAGTGGATTTTTGGCCAGGTCATCCATTGCCTGCAAACTGCTCTGCTCCAGGCGAGCGAGCGTCTGGCGGCTACGGCGGTGCAAAATATCCTGCAACTGGTAAGTTTTACCGCTACCTGTTTTCCCCAGGAGAATGTTACAGCGATATTTGCGCGTTAAAGTATCCAGGGTTAGACCGGCCTCCTGGTTTGCGTGGCTGACCTGCAAATCTTCGATTTGTTCGGAATATTCTCCATCAGCATCAGGCTGAAGCGCTGAAAGGCGGGGGCGCAGACTGGCAGGTAAAGAATTAGGCGTAGTCAGGCTCTCAGTCCCAATAACGGCCAGACAGTAACTGTTTAACCAGCTCAAAGTTTGAAGTGAAATTCCACTGGCTGTTGTATTCACGGCTGTAACATCTTTTTCTAATGTGTCTGGCATTTAAGAAACCCTCGGCAGTGTGAGTCTAGATAAGCCACAAATATAATATGAGCTCAAATAACAAAAGGTTAGTTAGCAATCATCCAGTAGGCGAGTATACATAGTCCGGAACCCAGCATACACAGGAAGGCTCCCACACCTACCGCTGTCTGTATTAATTTATTGACTGTCTCCATCAACTGCACAGAAGATTGAGCAAGAGGAGTAACCACATCTTCAATCGGTGATTTCCCGGCGAGCTTGGGACTTTGTTGAGCCAGGGTTTTGAGGGCTTCCTGGTACTCTTTACGTAAAATAATATAAAGGCCGCTTGCAACTGTGAAAAAACCCATCAAGAAAAAGATGCAGCCCATGATTATCTTTACAATCTGCATAGTATTACTCTTAGTTTTTAAGACATAGCAATAATTCAGAAAAGGCTAAAAATGGCACTGCTTGCGTGCCTTCATGCCCATAACTAAGCTTTGCCTTAAAGCTTGACCGTGGGAAACGGTTATATTCACTTTATTCGATTTTTAGACCCGTGGAGACCCGATTTGAAGCAAGTTTACAGCTTCTGAAATCTTATAGATGATTAAAAGATTTTCCGAATAATTGCTAAAGAAGCTGTAAATAACTGTATGAGGCTGTTGCCTCAATCAATAAATTTAGAGGACCCGGAAGTTTAGGTCAGCTATCTAAACTTCTAAGAAGTAGTCAGCAGCTTTCATCAGCGAGTAGCGTCAGGCAATAACAGCCAACTGAAACCCGCTCTAGAGATGAGAGTGTTTTAATTTTAACACATGACATAATATCTGTCAAGGGATATGTTGTAATTAGTGGGATATGTTAAAGAATTAAAACTCTCTTTCAGGACTTCTTTCTCAGGTCGGATTAATTTCCTGTAATCCGACCTGAGAAACTAGGCTGGAAAATAACTGATCATTGAAGAATGTATCCAACCGCCGCCGTCCGCATCCGAGATCAGGTACCAGCGCGAACCTCCCCGAAAAGCCGGGCCGGCATCAGTATAGCCGCTAAAGCGCAAAGTCTTACCTTTGGGTAGTACCCGCACGAGTGTACCATCCTGGCCGGATAGCGAAGGTTTTGTACGCACGTAAGCGTTGTTGCTGTTGACCGTGCCCGGCCCAAAGTTGCTCTTCACCAAACCACTGACTCCATCGGTCCAGTTATTTGATCCGCCATTACCAGGCTGCCCCTGCGGAATACTGCTGGCCAGGTCTTGCATCAGGCGCTGCCAGGGAAAACCAGTGCCAGGACAGCGCGCACGCGAATGAGCGGTAATCTGGTAGTGTCCCACAATATGCTGGCGGTCGGTGGAAATGTTATAGGTAGAACAGAGATAGCGGTGAAGCCACAGGGTAGCCTTGTATTGTTCTTCCGGAAAGGGATTGCCGGTGTTGCCTTCGTGTTCAATACCGATAGTGCGATTATTGGGATTGATGTTACGCCGGGCACATTCGGCCAGCCAGGGAATAGACATATCAGGCGACTCCATAATGCCGTTGGTCCAGGCAGCGTCCTCTACTTTCACCCACTGCCAGATCCGCCCATCGCGGCCTACTCCAAAGTGGGCGCTGGCATCGCTTCGGCGATTTTTGAACCAGCCGTTACTCGACTCCATTGTTCCTTCCATTATGTGATCGCAAATCGCAACAACGGCCTGCCCGTCTCGCCCGTTCCAGAAGTTCGGGCTACCCATCCAGACTATCTTATAAGCATTAGGATCATAAGAAGGCCCGGCCTGTGGCGCAGGCGGAGCGGGTTCCGGAGTAGGAGTAGAAGGCGCCAAAGTATCAGGCGGTGTACCTGGAACATTAGGGGTATATACTGAAACTAATTGCCCTCCAGAAGCAGGACTGGTAGCAGTAGAAGGCGCATTACTGGCGCTACCGGTTACAGCAGAAACAGCAGCACTGACGCTACCTGCACTGTTAGAAGCGCTCGGACTATTGCCTTTGGCCGGGTCACTCATCGGCGTGGCGTTCGTCATATCAACATATAAGCCCAGCGCTTCAAGCCGCTTTCTTGTCTCTTCATCGGCAGAGGGACTGGTGGTTGGATTGGTCATAGCTAATTCCTCCTGATAGCGGCGCAAGCCAGGAAAGAGGGCTTAAACTGCCCGCTATCAAACCGGCCAGTTTGTTCAGGCCGGTAGAATAATAAAGTTTAAAGTTGGGGACCCGCTGAAATCGAAGAAAAAGAGACCCGGTGGAACTAATAAAAACAAAATTAAAGAGAGCAATTGTTTTAGCATTAGAACAATAACATAGAAAAAAAGTAGTGTCAAGGGATATGTTAAATAGTAGGGGATATGTTATGTTAAATTGTGTTCTAATTTTTGGTACTTTCTACCCCTCTTATAAACCTTTTCTTGTCTTTACAATTTTGTTATGTTAAACTATTTTCTAATGATACCATTTTCCTAACGGGACCCTTTCTTAAAAAGTATCTATACCAAATCGGATGGGACCACTGTTTGCGTGGCTTACTACTATAACTATTTCTAGGATTCGACATAATGGTGCCTAATCGTCGCGGCTCGCTGCACTCCAGGCGAATTTTAGCCCTGGCCTCTCTCCTGATCTGTTGCCTTTTGATCTCCGGTCTGGTTGCCTGGAATCTTTCGGCGGCTCCAAAACTTAAACCGGCCGGAGAATATCAAGCCAGTCTCTCACCGTACGACTACAACGCGGCTTATAATTTTGATAGTTTTTCCACTAAAACCGGCAACAGCCAGAGCCTCCTACCGGCGACCTACCCGTCCCTGCCTTCAGGCAAGCTCGTTTCCGGCGACTCGCGTTTTGCCCCTACTCCTATTGTTGTAAACGGCAGCCAGAACCAAGCGAGCGCGCCTGGTTATAATGCTGCTGTGCCGGAGAATCCTTATACTCTGCTCAATGGACAGGTTTTGCCGCCGACACCCGGCATAGCACAGGTTATCCAACCGGAAGTTAGTGGTAATAAAAATCTTAATTCTTTGCAGGCCGGAAAAAGTCAGGATTTAAAGAATAGCCAACCTCCGGTTAATTTGAGTGGCCCTCCGGTAGGACGCGTTATGGCACGAGGTAACCAACTGATAGATGCCAGGGGAGTGCCTTATTTTGTAGCAGGCATTAATTACGAAGGGCATACCGACCGCGCCTGGTTAATGTGGCAAAACGATAAGTGGGACCCCAAATTAATTGACCAGAACTTTGGCCAGGCTGAAGCGGGCGGATACAACAGCGTTCGTATCTTTGTGCAAACCCAGTTGCGTGACGATATACGGGCTAATTACTGGGAAAAATTCGATAAAATTGCGGAACTGGCCGAAAAACATAATTTACGCCTGCTGGTTACTTTTGGCGATTACTACGAAAACGACCTGAACAAGCTGATTGAAATTGACTCTGCCGTAGCGCGCCACTTTGCCAATTCCAGCGCTATCCTGGGATACGATTTGCGGAATGAACCCCAGTTCGGCGAGTTGATTTCGCTGATTTATCCTGCCGGTCAGCAACCGCCCCTCCAGACCGATGCGATGATAAAAGTTTATGGAGAGCGCATCAGCCAGGCTGACAGTGACCGCCAGAGAGGTAACGCGCCCGGCTACCTGAACTCCCGCCAGGCGTATATTTACCAGAACATGATCCACCTGTACCAGGAGTTTCAAAACGACATGGGCAGTTGGGTGCTACAAACCGAGCGCGCCTCGGCTATGGATTACCTCGACTCGCCAGCCTCTGCCAAATGGAAGCCCTTTATTGACGCCCTAAATGGCACTATCCAGAAGTACATCGACCTGCGGCAAGGAGCTATTTTCCAGTATGATCCTGGTCGCCTGGTGACTATCGGCTGGAACCGCCCCGATCTGGCCAGGATGCCCGCTAATCACTCGCTGGGCTTTATCTCACTGCACCGCTTTCCGGGTGACAGTGCCGGAGGTCTGGCCGGAACGCTTTCCATGCTCAATAACCTGAAGAATTACTATAACGATAAACCGGTTGCCCTGGAAGAGTTCGGTTACAGCAATTCGGATGGAAAGAACAGCATCCCGCTGCTTAAAACCGCCTCCTATGAAACCGCTATCTGGCTCTTTCTCTACGGGCGAGGTTACGCCGGTGGTTTTAAATGGATGCTAAATAACTTCACCATCGGCGCGAATCCTTATGAAAATAATTTTGGCGTAACAGACGACAATACCCAGCCAAAACCGGCCTTCTTCGCCGCTCGCTCGGCCCTGCGCCTGGCGAACTCTACCGGTATGAGCGGAGGGGATTTTTCCCGCCTGGAGTCTTTCGATGGCAGGACCATCAGCTATAACTGGGCGGGAAGTAATGCTCTTTTTGGCAATAGCCAGCAATTCCGCGATGCGCGCCTGCAATTAACGCAGTCAGATGCAGGCCCCTGGAGCGTCTGGTGGCCGAATACCGGTGAGGGCCAGGTGTTAATAAACACTACTATTCCCGCCCAGGTAGTACTGGATTTGAAAGTTATTTTTCCGGACTGGAAAACTGGCATGCGGCCTAATATCGTCTCGGATAACGGCGCTCCGGTTAACTTTGAACCACGCGGCGATAGTTCGATTGCTTTTAATACCCAACCGGGCGTACTTTATTCAGTCAAAACAGCGGCCCAACCTGCTGAAAGTAGTGCAGGAAATAATCCTTAAATTCAGCCAGTATTATCTGGGAGGAGTTTTGTAATACTTTTTAGGTGTTAGAAGCTGAATTCATTTAGTTATCAAATCTAAACTGGTCCCTTTGCGCTTCCGCACAAGGGACCAGTTTTCTGAAAAGTCATCTCCATTCGCTGTACAGCCATTAGCAGGCAAGATACGGCACCGTGGGAAACCCTATTTATAACCCTGTAGTTGTCTAAAGCTACTGGGCAGGTTGCTGAGTCAACGACTCAGGCAAGGGCTGGCTTAGCAGAGAGTCGCTCAAATTGCTGGTCTTGGCCTGTTTCAGGGCCAGACCCAGGTCGTTCAACTCTTTCTGAGCCATAGCCTCTTCAACTTTGGGAAAGAGCTTTTCCTCTTCATCCTTGATATGGTGCTGGATCTCTCCGAACAGTTTTTCCACCTTCTTTTTCCATTCTTCGGAAGAGCTATCCATCATTGAAATCTGGCCCATTTCCAGCTTGGCATCGGCATGCTCTTTATAAGCATCCTTTAACAGACCGGTAAAACCATTAAACTTATTCAAAGCAGGATAAAAAACCTGTTCCTCGATTATGGAATGAATAGTCATTTCATGATAAATCTGGTTGAACAGGGTTTTTGATTTTGTGGGAGTAGCTCCTTCCATAATTTGCTGGAAAAGCTTTTTAACCTTATCGTGATCCTTTTTCAATAGTTCAATCGCGTCCATTACTTACCTCCATACTATTACATCTGCCATTTATTTTAGCCAACTTACTCCAATCAGTAATTCTTTATCCATCCTTCCACCTCTAAAGCAATTTAAGTACCAGGGGAAGGCCTTTGCTATATCAATTTAGGAGGGCAAATAACCAAGTTAAAAATTTCACAAATATTCTTGCCGGATTTTTACCATTATTTACTCTTTCTTTTACCTTTAATAAGTAAAATCATTTTCGTAATCAAGTGAATAAATTAAGTTGCAAGAGGCACTTAGAGAGCAAGAGGAATTGATATGCGCTACGTTCGTACTGAAGTAATTGAACAATTTGGGGTGGTTACTCTAAATCGGGAAGATAAACGGAACGCGTTGAGTCATGATTTAATTGTTGATTTAATTGAAGGGTTGGAAGAATTAAAGCAGGCCAGAGTACGGGCTGTGGTGCTGCGTGCTTCAAATAACGTTAAGGTCTGGTCAGCCGGACATGATGTAGCTGAATTACCCAGGAATTGCAAAGCCGATCCATTGCGCTACAGTGATCCGCTGGAAGAAGGCATCCGGGCCTTGCGGCGTTTCCCTGCGCCGATTATTGCCATGATCCACGGGACGGTATGGGGCGGAGCCTGTGACCTTGTATTAAACTGCGATTTGATTGTTGGTGACACAACCAGTTCTTTCGCCATTACTCCGGCCAAACTGGGCGTACCCTACAATCCCAGCGGTATTCTCCATTTTATTAACCGGGTACCTCTGAATGTGGCGAAGGAAATGTTCTTCACCGCGCAAGCGCTGGACGCCGAGCGGGCTTTACATGTCAATATTTTGAACCACCTGCTTCCGGTCGAGGAACTGGAAGAATACACCTACAACATGGCTCGCCGGATTAGCACCCTTTCTCCCTGTAGCATAACGGTAATGAAGGAACAAATGCGCATTATTACCGACTCGTTCCCGAGCAACCCCGAAACCTGGGAGTACATTCAGGAACTGCGGCGTAAGGTTTATCAAAGCAACGACTATGAAGAAGGAGTCAGCGCTTTCCTGGAAAAGCGTTCAGCCAATTTTGCAGGAGTATAACCAACCTGTTGCTTACGGTGTAACAACCTCTTAAAGCAACAAATCCGGCTCTGTGCTATGAGTGCCTGGTAAAAGGGCTTTTCTCTGTTCTGCTCAACGGAGAAAAGCCCTTTTATTTTGCCCCGGCAAGCGTAATCACCGATAATTCTGGCCGCGCAAAAAGCCGGGCGCGGGGAGTATTGACGCCCTCCATGCCTAAACCGCGCGTTACATACAGTTTGGCCTGCTGAAGACCTTTCAAGTCATACAGCCCGGCAGCGTACTGGCGACCGGATGCGCTGGCTGTAAATAAGGCGCCAAAGAAAGGCAGGGCTATCTGCCCGCCGTGGGTATGCCCGGCCAAATAAAGATCTATCCCTGAATCTACGGCTTCCGGGACAATATCAGGCATATGGTACAGCAGTACATGAAGACTATCGGAGGGTAAAGCGCCGGTTACTCTCTTCAAGATTTCGACATCTTCTTGCTTATCAAAAAAAGTACTCTTGACTCCAACCAGCGAGAGGCGCTGGCCATGTACTTCAATCGTAGTAGCTTCGTCATCCAACAAACGCACTTCGGTAGAAGCCATTACACTTCTGGTAACTTCTATGTTATCTACCGTACCGGCTACCGCATAAACGCCATAACCTGCGTGTAGACTTTTAAAGAACCTGTGCATGTCGGTATAAGTTTCGGGAGTATGGTAATGATCAATATTGATATGATCCCCGCTGATTAAGATCAAATCAGGCTTTATTTCTGCCAGTTTAGCCACTGCTGCATCTTCACGCCTGGTCCACTTTTCCATGTGAATATCGCTGATAAGAGCAATCCTGACAGGCTGCGCTCCTGAAGGAAGCTTTGCGGATTGAATAGTGGTATAGGTTACATCAATCCAGAAAGGCTCAATGTAAAACGCATAGAAAAGCAGGCCTATAATAGCCAGATGAACTAAAGCATAAGCGCTTGAAGCCCGCCGCCAGCGTTTCCGCAGCGCTATAAAATTGAAAAGAACAACTGTTACCAGCAGGCTCGAACCAAAAGCCAGGAAATAAAGCGCCCCAAAGACTACAATAACCGGTTGGGCGGCGCCATAACTTATCCCTAAAGGCTGAAGCGCCAACATTAACAGGCAAAAAAGGCCATAAGCCACCAGGGAAATCATAATATACCGGCCCAGTAACAAGCGGTACTGTTTTAGCTGCTGCCTTAGACCTAATACAGCCAGTAGGGTAAAACCTGCGCCCAGGGCTAAAACAGGAGAAAGTAATTGTAATTGTAACCAGATATTGAGGCTGAACAGGTTGAAAACATAATTTAACAAGAAGGCCCCCTGCATAAACTGCTTTTAAACTTTTGCCGACGATATAAATGCAAAACGCTCCAATAAACGCCTGTGTTTCATAGAAGGAGACAACCTGCCAGCTTTTGACAGGCCTTGACTCTCAGAGTTATAATCTTTATAACAGCTTAGTATTACATTTGAGTAATGATAGATGGTAAGTGGGCAAGCTTGAAAATAGTTACTATACTTACCCTCTGACGTATTTTTTCCTTCCCCACCATTCAATACTAGAGGCTCAGTTTGATTCCCTGAGCCTCACTATTTTTCTAAAAAATTTGAAAAGCTCCCCTGATACCGCCGCACTTGAGGAACTAATTACTATAGACTTAACTGCTTATATAAGGTAAAATTTCAGACAATGAAAGCTGAAATTTTATCTATTATCATAGCTATTCCGGGTAGTAAGAATGAACAAAATAGCAAGTGGGAGCAAAAGACCAGTTTATTTAAGCTGGTCAGGCGTTTTAATTTTGCTGATGAGCCTCGTGTTGAGCGCCTGCGGCGAAGAAAAAACACCTACCGCTGACAATAAAGATGCCAACCTACCTAAAGACCGGGTGCTGTTGTTGAGCAACAAAGACGGCTGGCCTGACCTTTATACTGTAGATCAAAGCGGCAAAATTAGTGGCCGGTTAACCGAGAGCGCCGCAGCGGAATATGGCGCTAGCTGGTCCCCTGATGGGCGAAAAGTGGCCTTTACCGAGCTGAATGGCGACCAGGCTGCCGGCGATTACAATAAAGGCCGCAAAATAGTAGTGATGGACGCCAGCGGGCAAAACCGGCGAGTAGTCGTTCAGGATGGATTCAACCCGGTCTGGTCACCCGATAGCCAGCAATTATTATTTACCAGGGCATCCACAGCGGTAGGAGAAACAGCTCCTCAAAATTTGAAGGTTGCCAATATAATGGCTGATCCTCAGCAGGTAAAGCCTACCGCCAACTCAACGCACGACCAGACCGCTACGCCGTCTGCGACAGATGGTACCTCCGGCAATCAAACCGGCATTCCCGTTCAAAGTGAGGAAGTACCCACACCAGTCCCAGCAAACTCCGGTAGCCGGGCGCAGCCATCCACACTGATAGCGGTTATTGTCGATAGCTTGCAGCAGGTCGCCACTATTCCTGATGCCCTGGCCGGAGTTTGGTCTCCTGACGGCAAACGGATTGCCTACATAGGCGGTACCAATGTAGTAAGCCAGAAAAGAAATCTCTATCTGGTAAATGCCGACGGCAGTAACCGCGTATCGCTCAGCGACAAAGCCAAAATGACAGACCTTGATATGCTTTATGTGGCATGGTCGCCGGATGGCACGACCCTGGCTGTTACTGCGAGCGACCCACAAAAAGATAAAATCAGCCTCTACCGGCTCAGCCCGGATAGTAACCAGGCTCGCAAACTGGCCGATTATGATGGCAGCGCCCGTGAAATTATGGGTCTGATCTGGGCCTACGCCGATTATCTTAACCCTGCGCCGCGCCTGCGTCTCGGCCCCGCCTGGTCGCCCAATAGCCAGCAGATTGCTTTCAGTGATGGCAGCGCTCGCCTGGTGGTGGTCAATGCTTCAAATGGCAATACCCGTTACTACCCGGTTGGCTCGGCTACCCTGGGACAGGATAAAGACTCGGTCTTGAGCGTTAGCTGGATGCCGGACAATCGCCGGTTACTGTATGACCGGGCCAGCGCCGGGCGAAATACTCTTTCTTCGCAGGCCGGCAGTTTCATCTACGACTTCTTCGATGAAACGCTTGAAACGCTGGATACCGTCAACAAAAATACTGCCACTTTGATGAGTGGACCGGGCGGCACCTTCTCGCCCACTTGCTGCGGAATGGACCTTTTAGGAGCGGGTAGTCCGGACGCTACCGTTGCGCCCGAACCTGCCAGATCTAAAGCTCCCTCTACACCCAGCGTCAATCCGGCAGTCAGCGGCGTAAACGCCGGGAAACTGGTTTACACCAGCGGCATAGGTCAACGCCAGTTGATTGTAAATGACCTGTCGAACGGGGCACGCACAGTTATTACCTCTGGCCAGTTCAAGCTGATAGATTTTAATATCGCACCGACCGATAACCGGATGGTGTACATTGAAGTTGGTGATAAATTTAACGCGTCACTCTTTGCCAGCAGTATGGACGGCAAACAGAAGTACAAGTTAACCGAAGGGGGCGGCAATCCTGAAGACCTGGCTTACGTAACAGCCTGGTCGCGAGACGGCAAACAACTGGCTTTCCAGGCCCTTAACGGGGACTCGAAACTCAAAAGCGGACTTTATGTAGTTTCTTTTGATGACGCTGGCAACATGCTAAACGGACCGCGTTTGATCACCGACCGGAGTGTTTCAGCTTTTGCCTGGTCACCGGACGGTAAGCAACTGGCGTACAAAGTTGACTTCGGCAATTACCAGCTATTTATCACCGCCGCAGACGGAAGCAGCCAACCCAGGCGGGTTGCCAGCCTGGGACGTTTTGATTACCGCTATAGTTCCCTGGGACGCGGGCTGGCCTGGTCGCCGGATGGCCGTTATATTGCTATGAGCGGGGCCGGTGATGTTTCTTATTTCACCACTACTACCTGGCAACTCTGGTTAATCACTCCCGAAGGTAAGGTAAATGAGTATCCCGGTTACTACATCAACCGTATCTCCAATTTTACACCGGATAGTTCGCGCCTGATTGTCACCATGGCCTCCTCGAACCAGCGTACTACCATTCAGGCATTGACCATAGGCGATAGCAACAGTGGTCGAAGCGGTTGGCGCTCTTATGACCTCGGGTCCGGGCCAGAGACTTCGCCCGATAGCAGCATTCTGGTTTATCTCAATCGCGTCTCCGATAGCCAGTTGGATAACTCGGAAAATACCAGCGATGGGCCGCAACGCTTGATGATTACCAATTTTTCTAATGGGGCAGCGCGGAGCGTGAACCTGGAATATCCCCCCTACTACGCCTATAAAGCGCGGTTTTATACCTGGGAACCCAACAACAAGGGTCTGGCTTATTACCAGAATAATACTATTTTCCTGGTAAATCCCCGGGCCAGCCAACTAAAACCGGAAATCGTCAGCCGGGCTTACTCGGTGGATAGGCTAGAATGGGTAAATTAAAGCTCACCACTATGCAAAAACTGCTGGAAAGCTTACTAAAACCTTGAATGAAAATGAAGTAGTTGTTGTAATACTGGCGGCAGGGGCGGCCCGTCGTTTTGGGAGGCCTAAACAACTGGAGCGCTGGCCTGCCCCGGAGGGCCCTACCCTGGTAGAGCGAGCGGTGAAAATCGCCAGCGAGGCTCAAGTATCCGCTGTTTACGTAGTAACCGGCAACCAGAGCACTGAAGTAAACCGAGTGCTCAGTCAAAATGCCTGGACAAAACCGGTTAAACCGGTTTTCAATCCTCGCTGGCAGGACGGCCAGGGTTTTTCAGTTGCGGCAGGAGTAAGAACAGTTGTGACCGAGCGCCCGGCCTGTGCAGGCATTCTATTCATGCTGGCCGACCAACCTCGCCTACAGGTAACGACCCTGGAACTACTCATAAGCCGTTTTGAAGAAGCCGGGCAAGCCGCAGAGCAGGCTATCTTCTTTCCGGTTTTCAACGGTAAACGCGGGAATCCGGTTTTGTTTGGGCGGTATTTTTTCGAAGAGTTGGCCCAGTTAGAAGGAGACACGGGCGGCAGAACAGTGATGCGCGCGCATCCTCAGGCCGCCCAGGAAGTAGAAGTTAACGACCCTGCTATCCACGAGGACGTGGATACGCAGGACGATTTACAAAACTTGAAGGCAGACTAGCATTAGTCTGAAATCAACTCTGGCTTTCCAGCACAACTTCCGCCATTTTAGAAGGGGCCGGTATGGCAGGTAAAAGGACCGTAAAGATACTTCCCTTGCCGGGAGCGCTTTCGACTGAAATTTCCCCACCGCTGGCTTTTACAAGCTCTGAGGTAATAAAAAGACCCAGGCCTAACCCTTCTTTGGTAGAATTTTTGACCTGAGGGGAACGGTAAAAACGATCAAAAATTTTAGGTTGTTCCTCTAATGCTATCCCGTTACCATGATCGCGAACTTTAATGACGGCATTTGGTCCTGCCTGATCAATTGTTATTTCTACAGGTTCATTATCCGGACTATATTTGGTGGCGTTACTGACCAGATTTGAGATAACCTGTTCCAGAAGATCTTCATCTACTTTTACCCAAAGAGGCTCATTCTTTACTGAGACTTGAAGCTCATGATTAGGGCTGGTAATCTGCAACCGGCTTACCAGGGCAGTCATGAACGGATTAAGATTGAGCGCCACGGGTTGAATTTGAAGCTTATGATTTTGTATACGACTGACATCAAGCAACTGATTGATTAATTTTGCCATGCGATCTGACTGTTGATTAATAGCTCTAACAGCCACACCCATTTTTGGGTCACTAAATTTTTCAATATTTTTGCTGAGAATCTGGGCATACCCTTTAATAGTGGTTAAAGGAGTTCGCAGTTCATGGCTGGCCATTGCCAGGAAATCGTCTTTTAATTTCTCAAATTCTCGCATTAACTTTATTTCCGCCTGCTGCCGGGCGATTTGAACACGAAATTCGTTAATCATGTCCGGCCCACGAATAAGCAGGCCGTACTTGCGCCGCAAAATCAAATAAACAATTGCCGGAAGAACGGTCCATCCATCTACTATTACCTGCAAGCCAACTTCCCAGGCTGCCCCGCTGGCATGAGTTGTTGCAGCGTGTACAAGATGGCCCAGGGAGCAGGTCAGAAAGATCCCGCTGGTAGCAGTACCCAGTTCATTTCGGCCAAAAGCCTTCTCATGCAATAGTCCGCTAAAAATCAGCAAGAAGATTATAAAGTAACACCCGGAGATGGTGAAATTAAATGTATGGTAAAGGAGATCAAGCATAAGTACCTGGCATTTTCTACAATTTTTTCAAAGGAATTTTACTTTTGCAAAACCGTTAAATAGTATCTTAGAAGACCATATTATGAAAGTTAGATATAAGAAATATACTATACTGATGCAAGTATTGTATAGGATTATAGTAGGTAATTCATGTATGATTCAAGATTATGGCTTAAACCGGTTGGAGGGGCAATGAGGTGCCAGTTTGCATATCGCGCATTTCGGATTACGCGCTTCACAGACTAATCGCCCGTGCCAGATCAGGCGATGCGATACATCGGTCCATTCTTCGCGGGGAGTTAACTCCATTAAATCTTGCTCTATTTTCTCGGGAGTAGTGGCCGAAGACAGGCCCAAGCGACCTACAAGACGTGTTACGTGAGTATCTACGGCAATCCCCTCATTCTTACCATAGGCATTACCCAGCACTACACTGGCAGTCTTACGCGCTACCCCCGGCAGTTTTAGCAGATCAGGCATATTATCAGGAACGTGACCGCCATACTTTTCCACGATCATTTTAGAAGCGCCGAGAATACTCTTAGCCTTGTTATGGTAAAAGCCCGCCGTATAGATAAGCTTTTCAAGTTCAACCGGGTCAGCTTCGGACATGGCATAAGCGTCGGGAAAGCGTTCAAAAAGGTCAGGCGTGATTTTATTAACTCGCTCATCAGTACATTGAGCCGATAATATCGTCGCTACCAGCAATTGAAAGGGATTTTCGAAATTTAGCCCGCAGCGCGGCACCGGGTAAAGCGCCTGTAATAGCGGGTAAAGCACTTCAAACTGGCGCTGCGCAGATTCTTTTGTAACCACAGGCCGGGCGGGTTCCGCCAAAATTTCCTCACCTGCCGGTATATCTGTTAACTTTTTCGCAACTTTTTTCAAAGGCATTTCACACTAATATAAGCTGGCCTTCCACCAGATTTAGATTTTAGCCTCCAACCACGTCGAAAGAAGCTACCGACCGCCTGCCGGTTTGCATTCCGACAATTGTAACCGACCAACGGCCCGGCATAGTGTCGGTGATAGTATAGTTAAAGACCAGATTGCCTTTTTCATCGGCATCTTTATTACCCAGGTTTATAGCCTTACCATCCGGCCTGGTAATCCAGGAAGAAGTTGTTTCTTTAGTACGCCAATCGCTACTCTTAAACTCGAAATTCTGGCCGGCCGTTCCCCGGGCAGGTGTTACAACAGCGGGTTTATAGTAGGGTTCTTCGGCGACCACATAATCGCCCATATCTTTCACAACCCGGTAGTTAAACTTGAAAGGCTCTATGGAACCTCCGGCGGATTTCATATGAACCCAGACGCGGGGTGATTTTCCACTTTGGTCCTGCACCGCCGCACTGAAGTCACCATAATCCGATAAAATTTCAAAATTATCAGGATGGTTGGTCAACACTTTCAAGGCATAGTAGGCCCGCGTAAAATCGTTGGCCTCCGGTCCATCGGCAAAAGGCAAGTGCAGAACTACTTTATCATCCGACTGCAAAGAACCGTCGTTCCAGCGATCTTCCAGCCATTGCGCCACTTGCCGGGTATCTCCATCCGGAAAATTGCGGGGATGATCGAGCGTGGCGTTTACCTGCAACATTACCAGGACCGCAAAAAGTCCCCCACCAGCATAACGCAAGAGCGGTTCAGGGCGCTGAATAGCATATTGAAATACGTAGGCTACTAAAGGCAGCAGCAGCAACAAATTAGAGACAGGATAACGAGCGCTACCCGGCGCAATATTGTTGTAAGGAAGCGTAGTCAGAATAAATATTGCAAACTCGCCCCACACCAGAAATAAGTACTGGCGGATAACACCGGCAGGACGGAAGATTAGCCAGAGCGACGAGGCTATAGCCGCCAGCGACAAGGGAGGCAGCAACTTCAGAAAAGTTTTGGGATAAAAGAAAAGCTTGTATAGAAAGCTGGCGTTATCATTTTTATCGCCATAAATGCGCTGGTTAATCTCACTGGTCAGGGTGGCAAAGCCAAGTGGCGAATGTAACCTCGGATCAATCCAGCTTAAATACATCCAGGCCAGGATGAAAACAAAAGCCGGGGCAAGTGCCAGGACCGTCTGGACGCGGGCATGAATATTAAGCCTGGAACGGCGTTTCCAGGCTACATACAGAACAATCAGGGCATATACGGCGCTATAAAACCAGGCTTCGTAGCGCAGCATGGTAGCTCCCAGGAAACCCAGACTGGCGGGCACTAACCACAAAGGCCTCGCATCTTCCTTCGCCAACCAGCGACAGAAAAAAAGTACCCCTGTACTCAAGAAAACATGGGTGAGACTTTCCGACATGCCGCTCAGGCCAAATAGAATCTCCCAGGGAAACAGCGCTGCCAGTATCGCGGTTAAATAGCCGTTTAAGCGGCCAAACAGGGTGCGACCGATAAAGAAAAAGTTAACGGTAGTAACCAGGGAAGCGACGGTATTAACGGCTCGTGGCAGATGCAGCAAGTCGGGCCAGAAATTCATCAACCAGCTATTAAGCCAGAACTGAAGGGGCAGCCAGGCATCTACCTGTAAAGTTTTTTCGTGGTTGTGCAACTCCCAGGCTATGACTGACCGGGTGAAGCCATCCGCATCATACTCCAGAAAACCATTGCGCCAGATAAACAAAGCCAGGCCAAGCTTCAGGCCAAGCAGAGCAGCTAGAAAAGGAACAATATAAATGTATTCTTTATACCGTGCTAACGGTTGAGAAGATTTTAAAGCAGGTTCTAGCCCGGCAGCAGGGGCGTTCAAGACCTTCAAAAACAAATACCTCAAATCAACAAGACAAACCTTAGTTAAGTGTATTAGCTTTACGTTATTGTATAACGCGTTGCTGCATCATCAGGTTGCAGCGTATCATATCATAAATATATAAGAGTGTCAGATTGAACTTTTTGGCTAAATCTTCGCTTCGCCCGAGTAACTAATGAAATCCATTAGGCAGGCTAACTGTTGTGATTGTTAATTGTATTATCTGCTACAATAAAGGTAAAGTTAATATAAGAGAAGATGCCATCTAACCTGCTCTACTGTTCTGATTTCTGCCTTACAAATCTAATTTTCCCATAAGTTGTTAAGCTCGTTTTTACCAACTGTGAGAATTTTTTATACTATCTTCTCGTATAATGAAGAGAATCATCTAAGGATGAGAGCGGTTTATTGCTGGCAACCCTGGAAAAATAAGACTGATTGAGGAGGCGGAACGATGATGGGTAATATAATAGTGCCATTAGACGGTTCGCCACAAGCTGAAACTGTCCTACCCCTAGCTCAGATTTTCACACGAAATACTAATTCTACTTTAACGCTTCTTACTGTTTTCAATCGTTTCGCGTTACTTGACGCGCATAAAAGTGAAGCTGAAGCTTACGATTACCTTGACTCTGTCAGAGAGTGTATAACTACGCTCGAAAACAAAGGAGGCTTGTCGGAGAATCAGGTTAAAATCAAAGTGGTTTATGGTTCGCCAGGAGAAGAAATAGGAGAGAACAGCGAGTTTGAGCAAGCCAGCCTGGTAATGATGACCACTCATGGACGAAATCCCATGAGCAAACTGGTCCTGGGTAGTGTTGCTTCCAAACTCTTACAAAGGAACTGTTGCCCTTTGATTGTTTTCAAAGCTACTACTTCCGCAGACGAGCGAACAATGATAGAGAGAGTCCACAGGGCCAACTTATGGTCGTCTACCAGTATGGCCAATCGAGTAGTGCTGGCGCTTGATGGGAGCGAACTATCTGAGGGAGCGATACCGGAAGCGGTAGAAATAGCTCAACAACTTGGCGCCGAGCTTGATCTTGTAGCTGTAATTGACCCTTATACCGGCGGTTATAGCGCTAAAAAACTGGCCGAAGTGGATATCAAATTTGCCCGATATACCTCTAACCCGGAGCAAGAAAGTATGCACCGCATGGTGGATGTCCATTTATATCTGCAAAGTGTGGCACATAAGATAGAAACAAATGGCCTGTTTACAAGGGTGGCGGTAGAACAGGGCGGACCGGCAACAGGTATACACGAGTATGCCAGACGGCAGAATGCCAGCCTGATAGTTATGGCAACACGCGCAGGCAATCTACAAAACCGTTTCAGGCTGGGTAGTATTGCTGACGAGGTGGTACGCAAAGGCGGCATCCCTGTTTTGATGGTTCCAGCGTTCCAGATGCATCCTGAAGCCGTTAAAATAACCGGCAGACAGCCAGATTACCAGTACCAGGCTAACTACAATAACCTGTCTAACTGACTATCCATCAAAAGGAGAGCCTGGACAAGCGTATCTACGCCTGCTGCTACATCTTCAAGAGCCGTCTCTTCTTCCGGGCAGTGACTTTTACCGTTAATACTAGGTATAAATAACATTCCGACTGGCGCAATCCGCGCCAGTTGGTTTGTATCATGGCCTGCACCACTGGGCAGGCGCATGTAAGAATGCCCGCTGGCGTGGCATGCTTCTTCGATTAAAGCCTGCATAGGGTCTGGAATAACTACCGGGTCCCCGCTTGAAAGCATTTTCAGGATTGCAGCCACGTTTCGGGCTGTCGCTTTTTCTTCCGCTTCTTTTGAAAATTGTTCGGCTATAGCGACCAGTTCCTCCGGCCAGATACTGCGCATTTCAGCCGTAAAATTGGTCCGGCCGGGTACCACATTCGGAGAATTAGGCTCAACGTTTAATCGCCCAACCGTAGCTACCACGTTTCGGCTCTCTCGCTGGCGAGCCAGCGCTTCCAGCGCCAGAATAATTTCACAGGATGCAGTTAAAGCATCACGGCGTCTGCTCATCTCTGTCGCGCCCGCATGGTCGGTTTCCCCTTCAACCGTCACGGCATAACGCCGAATACCGGCAATCCGGGTCACCACTCCTAAAGGAATAGCGGCATCATATAGTTTGCGGCCCTGCTCGATATGCATCTCAATATAACCGGCGACCGAACCGGGGCGGCGGACTTCGCTATTCATGCGTTCAGGGTCGCCACCCACCTCGCTTATTCCGCGGCGCAAAGTCCGGCCAGCAGGGTCGGTAGCCTCCAGCATTTCAGGCTGTAGATTGCCGACCATGGCGCGACTGCCGACAGTCGAAATCCCGAATTCACTCGGTTCCTCGGCCAGAAAATCAACTACTTCTACCGGGTGTTCCAGCCTGACGCCCGCCTCACGTAGCAAGCGCACCGCTTCAATTGCCCCCAGTAATCCGGCCATGCCATCAAAACGCCCGCCGCCCTGGACAGTATCGCTATGGGAGCCAAGCATCAGCGGAGGTAACTGACTATTTTTGCCCGCCCAGCGTCCTAGCATATTTGCACCAGCATCCAAGCGGACCTCTAGACCCGCTTCCTGCATACGAGCCTTCACATATTCGCGTCCCTTCAAATACTCGGGAGTAAAAGAGCGCCGTGTCCAGCCAGGAATGGCCGGATTGCGAATTGTAGCCAGTTCTTCTATTTGCACTCCTATCCTGGCCGGATCACATTTTTTCAGGTTCAGCAGTTCGCCTATCGGGTTGTTCTCTTCCATTAGTGATAAGTCCTTATTTATTTAGCTGAAGCACGCAATTTTTAAGTTGCACTTTCGTCCCAATTAAGCAGTTACAAACCATAATCCAATATCCATTGCGCGATTTTCTCTATCTCGCCATCGAGCAGACGGTCTTCTTCCAGGTGCGGTACTACCGCCCTTAAAGAAACCATTATTTCGCGTAAAGGTTCGCCAGGCTGTAATGGCAGGTGAAACTCGACGCCCTGGGCGGCGCACATCAATTCTACCGCGATGATACGAGTAGTGTTTTCAAGAATTGAGTTCAACTTCAGGGCGCTATTTGCCCCCATCGAGTTAAAGTCTTCGGTACCCGCCGAAGTTGGAATAGAATCGGCGCTGGCAGGATGAGACAGTACTTTATTATCATTGGCTAGAGCCGCCGCTATGTACTGTGTCACCATCAAGCCTGAATTGAGGCCGGGGTAGGCGGTCAGGAAAGCCGGTAAACCCGCTTCATAGGAAGTTAGTAACTTGTAGCTGCGCCGTTCCGAAAAATTCCCTAACTGCACCAGGGCCAGGCCCATAGTATCGAGCATAATAGCCAGAGGCTGTCCATGGAAATTTCCGCCGGAGAGCACCAGGTCTTCTTCCGGGAAACAGAGCGGGTTATCGGTGGCCGAGTTTAACTCTACCTCGATCACCCGGCGACAATAATCGAGGGCATCTCGAATAGCGCCAAAAACCTGGGGCATACAGCGCAACGAATAGGGGTCCTGTACCTTGGAGCATCCCCGATGCGACTCCATAACTTCACTTCCTGCCAACAGTTCTCGTAAATGCGCCGCCGCTGCAACCTGACCGGGATGGGGTCGAACAGCCTGAATGGCGGGGTGGAAGGCGGCATCGGTACCTTTGAAAGCTTCCAGGCTCAACGCCCCGGCAATTTCGGCTACTTCTACCAGCCGTAAAGCGCGAGCCAGTGCCAGAGCGCCGAGCGAGGCCATCATTTGGGTACCATTGATAAGGGCTAAGCCTTCCTTCGGAGCCAATTGGACAGGGTTTAGCCCCGCCAGGCTTAGAGCTTCCTTCGCCGGTAAAACCTCTCCATTATATTCGGCACGACCTTCGCCTATCAGCACGCAGGCGATATGTGCCAGTGGAGCAAGGTCGCCGCTGGCACCGACTGAACCCTGTGAAGGTACGACAGGATGCACCCCGTGGTTTAGCATGTCTACCAGCAGTTGCACCAGTTCCGCTCTGACACCGCTATAGCCTTTCGCCAGAGAGTTGGCTCTCAATAACAACATAGAACGCACTACCCGGCGCGGCAAAGGAGCGCCTACGCCGGTAGCATGGCTGATTAAGAGATTGCGTTGCAGGATAGCCAGTTTATCATGAGGGATACGAACTGTAGCCAGGTTGCCGAAACCCGTATTGACTCCATACACTGCCGCCTCTCCTTCCATCCGATTTTCGATCTGTTTGCGAGAGGCGTAGAAGCGTGGCCCTAAATTAAGGGCTACGGTAGCCTGCCCGTCGGCTACCCATTCCACTTCTTCTAGCGAGAGGCTCTCTCCGTCAAGCGTCACAACTTTGCCGTTTGCATCGCTTTTATTCTTTAGCTGATTTTCCCGGTTTTCTAAGGTCCACATCTCTTTTTCCTTTAGCCCTGTAAGAGTAGAAATTTGTTATAAATTAAACAATTTATTTCTTTTGGGTGTTAACTTGCAAATGATTGTTATAAAATACTCAATCTAAATTAGTTAATAACCCCATTTTTTAGCCAGTTTAGTTAAACGGCTATACAGCTCCTCTTTCCAGGTAACCGTTGCCTGTCCCTGTCTGACAATCGCCCGGCCACTAACATAAACTGAATGAATGGCCGTAGACTCCATAGCGTAGACAACATTCTTGAGGGGCAGCAAGAGAGGCTGTAATGAAAGATCTGCCGGATCAAGCGCAACAAAATCGGCAGGCGCTCCTGTCTCCAGGCGTCCTAACGGCAAGCCAAGAGCTTTTCCCCCGCCAGCAGTTCCCCATTGAAAGACTTCTTCTGCGGTAAAGATTTCAGGTTCGAGCCTGGCTACTTTCTGCAACAGGGCAGCCTGGCGCATCTCGCCAAAGACCGATACCCGATTATTACTGCACCCGCCGTCAGTCGCCAGAGCGATATTGACGCCTGCCTCGCGGTACTTTGGCAGAGGGGTAATGCCATCTCCCAGGAACATATTGCTGGAAGGGTTATAAATTAAAGAGCCACCTGCTTCACCAAGCGCGTTGATCTCGCTATCTTCCAGCCAGACTCCATGGACGATACAGGTTCGCTTTGAAAGCACCTCTAGAGATTGCAACCATTCTAGGGGCGCCAGGCCGTATTCTTTGCGGGTCATTTCCCCTTCGTAAGGAGCTTCGGCCACATGAATATGCCAGGGAGTATCAAATTCCTCCGCCAGGGCAGCGCCCGCCTGAACCATAGCGGCTGAGGCGGCGTGCGGACTATGCGGCGCAGGAATCACTTTAACCATCGGGTGATTTTTATACTCACTGGCCAGCTCACGAAAATGGCTGGAAGCTTCGTCCGGCGTCTCCCGGTAGATTGGCGGTGAGATCATCCAGTCCATCATGCAGCGGGCCAGTACGAGCCGAATACCTACATCCTGCGCTGCTCTGATTACAGCACGGTCGCTATCGTTGGAATGGTTGTGCAGGTAGAAGAAATCGCAGACGGTGGTAACGCCGCGCAAAGCCATCTCACCAAAAGCCAGTAACGCCCCGGTGTATACTTCCTCCGGTCCAAAATCAAGCGAGTATTTATAGATACCATCGTCTCGCCAGCGAAAGAAATCCTTGTCGTCGCCCAGTCCGCGCATCAATGACTGAAAAGAGTGGTTGTGGGCGTTAACCGTGCCCGGCACTACCAGCAAGTTACCTAAGTTTTCGACCTGAGCTGCCGGATATTTTTGAATTAGTGCCTCAGTTGAACCAACCTCTACAATAATGCCGTTGGGACCCACTACCATAGTGCCTGCCTGTAGCCATTCCGTACCATCAAACAGGCGAGAAGAGCTTATTAAAGTAAACCCGTTTCCATTGTTGTTTTGCATAAAGAATAGTTATTTAAATTGTTATGTTAAGTTCTGATTGTTCCGCAAATTTCAAGACTGTACCATCTTTTACGACTGTTTTTACCAGGTTCTGCCCAAAACAGTAAGGAATATGCAAAAAAGAAGGAGCGTTCAGGATCAGGAAGTCAGCCTGCTTGCCGGGAACCAGGCTACCTGCTTGCTCACCGCGCCCTAATGCCCAGGCCGCGTTGACGGTAGCGGCACAAAGAGCCTCCGCTGGCGTGAGGCGCATGCGCAGGCAGGCCAGCCCGATCATAATGGCCATCGAGGGAACCGGGCAGGTTCCGGGGTTATAGTCTGTCGCCAGCGCCACCGGAAGACCCAGGTCAATCATCCGGCGGGCCGGAGCATCCTCCTGGTGACGCAGCATAAAGGAAGTGCCGGGCAGTAACACCGCAACTGTGCCTGCGCCAGCCATGGCTGCAAGATCTTTTTCACAGGCATAGCAGAGGTGGTCGGCTGAAACAGCCTTAAGGCTGGCTGCCAGGCCTGCCCCACCCAGCGGCACAATTTCATCGGCATGTATTTTCGGCCTGAGGCCATAACGCTGCCCGGCATCAAGTATGCGGCGCGACTCCTCAATCGTAAATACGCCCTCTTCACAAAAAACATCACAAAACTCAGCCAGGTTTTGCGCCGCTACCTGCGGAATAAGCTCGTCACATAGTAACGAAAGGTAAGCTTCGCGCTGGTTGGTATATTCTGGCGGCAAGGCGTGCGCTCCCAGAAAAGTGGCTATAATGTGCGGCATTTCGATTTCCGCCGCCAGGGCTTTTATTACCCGTAACTGCTTTAGCTCGCTTTCCGCTTCGAGACCATAACCGCTTTTTACCTCAACCGTGGTCGTGCCGTTCTCAAGCATAGTACGAAGAGCCACCCGGCCCTGCTCCAACAACTTTTCAAAAGAAGCCGCCCGGGTGCGGCGCACAGTATCTAAAATCCCGCCGCCTGCTGCCAGAATTTCCAGGTAAGAAGCGCCTGCCAGGCGCCGCCCGAACTCTTCGGCGCGGTCTCCGGCAAAAACGCTGTGGGTGTGAGGATCAACAAAGCCGGGTATAACTGCCATGCCTGCCGCATCTATGCGTTGAGTCTCCGGCCCGGTTTGTACCGCCTCAAGTACCTCAGGCAGAGTTCCAACCGCAGCAACTTTGCCAGCTACCACCGCCAGGGCAGCTTCTGGAATAATGCCCAAATCGTTCATCTCCGGGCCTCGCCTGGCGCGCTCTGGTCCGGTGAGCGTCACCAGTTGCCCGATATTCTCGACCAGCAAATCTGCTACCGGCATCACTCCTTCACCTCGATTACCTGACTGGTTGTTTGCCAGCCGTCAAACTCTCCGCCCATTTTATCGGTCAGCGATTGTACTAAAGCAATCACCTCATCCATATTCTCATCCGGTAAAACGTCCATAGTAACCAGACACAGCCATTCGAGACTATCAGGCGCACGAGTGACAGAGGTACGAAAACCATTTTTGGCAAACAGAGTGGCCGCATCAATCACTTTTGAAACGGAGGGAAAGTAGGTATAGTAATCACGGCTTGGAGGTACAGCTAGATCATTTTCATCCGATAAAAGCTCATTCATAGCTTGAAAAGCCTCAAAGTCTAAAAAGAATTTCTTATCTGCCATTTTCAGTCTCCTCCAGCATCGGTATTTTGAGTCCCTTTTCACGCGCATTAGCAATTGCTTCGGGATAGCCGGCATCTACGTGTCGGACAATACCCATCCCCGGGTCGGTGGTAAGTACGCGCTCCAACTTACGAGCGGCTTTTTCACTGCCGTCCGCCACTACCACCATTCCAGCGTGCAGGCTGTAGCCGATACCCACACCTCCACCGTGATGTACCGAAATCCAACTGGCACCTGCCGCCGTATTAACCAGGGCATTAAGAATGGGCCAGTCACCGATTGCGTCGCTTCCATCTCGCATGGCTTCTGTCTCCCGGTTAGGCGAAGCCACCGACCCGGCATCGAGATGGTCGCGGCCAATTACAATCGGGCCTTTTAGCTCGCCCCTGGCCACCAGTTCATTAATCGCCAGCCCGAAGCGGGCGCGTTCGCCGTATCCCAACCAGCAGATACGAGCAGGCAGACCCTGGAAAGCGATTCGTTCTTCAGCCATATCCAGCCAGCGGTGCAGGGCCTTTTTTTCGGGAAAGAGTTCGCGGGCCAGTTGATCCGTACGGAGAATATCGGCGGGATCACCGGAGAGCGCCACCCAGCGGAAGGGACCTTTTCCTTCACAGAAGAGCGGGCGAATATAGGCCGGTACAAAACCGGGGAAACTGAAAGCCTCTTCGCGGCTCATCCCGGCGTTGACGGCTTCTTGCCGAATATTGTTGCCGTAATCAAAAACAACCGAACCTCGCCGCTTGAACTCAGCCATCGCGCCCACATGCCGCATGACCGACCGGTGCGCCAAATCCTGGTAGGCTTGGGGGTCAGACTGGCGCAAAGCCAGCGCTTCCTCGAAATCCAGGCCTGCCGGAACATAACCGTTCAGCATATCGTGAGCGCTTGTCTGGTCTGTTACTACCTCGGGGATAATATTGCCCTGCAATAGTTCGTTATAGATGTCGGCGGCGTTGCCTTTGACCGCAATCGAAAGACCTTCGCCATCGCGGCGGGCGGCTTCGGCGATGCGCAGAGCATCTTCCAGGTCTTTGGCCTGCAAATCGAGGTAACGTGTTTCAAGGCGGCGTTCAATCCGGGCCTGGTCTACTTCCGCCACCAGGGCCACGCCCTCATTCATAGCCACCGCTAAAGGTTGCGCTCCGCCCATGCCGCCTAGCCCGGCAGTCAAAACCAGGCGACCTTTAAGCGTACCGCCAAAATGCTGACGAGCCAGTTCGGCCAGTGTTTCGTAAGTGCCCTGCACAATACCCTGCGTACCAATATAAATCCAGCTACCGGCAGTCATCTGGCCGTACATGGTCAGGCCCGCCCGCTCGAACTCCCTGAATTTCTCCCAGGTTGCCCAGGCAGGCACCAGCAGACTATTAGCTAACAGAACGCGGGGCGCTTCCGGGTGAGTGCGGAATACCGCAACGGGCTTCCCGCTTTGAATCAGAAGGGTTTCATCATCGCCCAACTGCTGGAGAGCGCGTACGATAGCGCGCAAACTCGGCCAGTTACGAGCGGCTTTACCGCTACCGCCGTAGACGATCAGTTCTAAAGGTTTTTCAGCTACTTCGGGGTCTAAATTATTAAGCAGCATGCGGAGCGCCGCTTCTTGTTCCCAACCACGGCAGTGCAGTTCAGGCCCACGAGGAGCGTGGACGTAAGTTGGGTTGGCAGGCAAATCTATTGGCGTGCTCATAGCACTGACCTCCTCTATCTCATTTCAGCGTTGAAACTGCACAGAAGATGTTCCACCAGGATGCTTCATCGCACCTTTTCTAGGTTAACTCTAGCTTACCAGAATTTTGAAAGCTTTGCCACTTTCTAAACAGCAAAATTAAAAACCCGGCACTTTATAGCTACCGGGTTCCAAACTTTTTTAACTAATGCTAGCTATAGCTTAACTCTCGACTTTAACGCCGCGCCAGAAAGCCACGTAGCCGGTAATATTTTTGGCGGCGTCTTTTGGCTGGGGATAAAACCAGGCAGCATCGCTGTTGACTTTACCATTTACCACTACATCATAGTAACTGGCAGTGCCTTTCCAGGGGCAAACCGTATGAGTATTACTGGGCTGAAAATATTCGCAGTTTATAGCGGTAGGCGGGAAATAAATATTACCTTCTACTACTTCACACTGATCAGAACCGGCTTCAGCCAGAACCTCTCCGTTCCATATTGCTTTGGGCAAAGTAAACCTCCTTCTAAATCAATCCGTTTTCAGATTGTTAACACGAAATTATCTTAGCACAACACCATCCAACCTAAAATAAAACTAGTGTTTGTTTGTAGTTTATTTAGGACAAACTTGATCAGGGTCTGTTTCCATAGCTTGCAATCAGCATGACTTTGAAACAGCCAATTCTTTGACCTGCAACTAATAAACTGCTATTGTAAAGCCCTCAAAAGATTTAATCAGATAGCAACATAAGACTTAATCGATTTAAGAGGAGAGATTGAATGCTCACTGCTCAAAACCTGGCAGGCGTTTTCCCTCCGGTTCCAACCCCTTATAATGAAGAGGGCGAAATTGCGTCAAAGGAACTGGCTGGCAACCTGGAGAAACTTTCCCGCACTGACCTGAGCGGGTTTATTATTCTCGGTAGCAATGGCGAATATGTTTATCTGGATGAAAATGAAAAGTTAGAAATGTTCAAAGCGGCGCGAGCGGCAATTCCCTCCGGCAAACTGTTTGTTGCCGGAACCGGCGCAGAGTCAACCAGGGCCGCTTTGCGCCTGACACTGGCGGCTGCTGAAATTGGAGCGGACGCCGCTATCGTCATTACTCCGGCTTACTACAAGCCGGCCATGACCGGAGAAGCCCTTATACGACATTTCACTACACTGGCCGATGCTTCCCCTATTCCACTTGTTCTTTATAATATGCCTTCTTATACCGGGATAGATTTAACAACCGATACCGTCCTAAAGTTGGCCGAACACCCTAAAATTATCGGGTTAAAAGAAAGCTCCGGCAATGTTGTTAAAATTGCCGAAATCGCACGAGGTGTAGCTTTGAAAAAGCTCGATTTCGCAGTCCTGGCGGGATCAGCTTCATTTCTTCAGGCAGCCGTGGCGGTAGGAGCAAGCGGCGGTATTGTAGCCAGCGCCAATGTTGCGCCTGATCTTTGCCTGAAAGTCTACCGGGCGACCCTGGCAGGGGATAAAAATGCCGCTCAAGCGCAGCAGGCTGTCCTGCCATTAAATGCCGCTGTGACTACTAAATTCGGGGTAGCTGGTCTAAAATATGCTATGGATAGACTGGGACTTTATGGTGGTCAGGTACGTTCTCCACTACTGGCCCTATCCACGCTGGGGCGCTCTGAGATAGATCAAATAATAGATGAATTAGAATTAAAAGCCGGTTAAGCCGGCTTTTAGCCAACTTAGCATAGTTACTAAGGTGCCATAACAGTACCAATCTTCATTATACTGTACTGTTTTCTTTTCGTATTTTTAGCTCAATCACAACGTCTTATATCTTCACAACGTTACCCTACTGCGTTATACTATGAACCAGTAAGATAGTGTGATGTACTGAGGTAACACCCAAATGCATATCTCCTCCTCGCAACCCGGGCGGCTAAATTCATTAAAGCATACCGCAATCTGGGTTTATTTAGTTTCTTTGTTATTGCTTGCAAGCTTGATCGTTGCCAGCGCTCCTAAAACTGCCTTTTCGGCGGATAACTCGACCAACTCTAACGTAAAAATGACAGCCCGCTCGTTGTTTCAGGGCTATTTCAAATTCGGCGACTGGCTACCGATTGAAGTCTCGTTAGAAAATTTTGGTGAAGCGACTGACGTTCAGATCAAAGCTACGGTTATTACACGTATTAGTGGTGTCAATTACAGCACTACCTATACTCGTGAAACCAGTCTGGCAGAACGTGCCAACAAAAAGGTCGAGCTTTACATTATTCCTTACGTAGAAACTACCAACGCTTCAAGATCCATTAACTACGATACGACAGTTACTCTGACCTCTGGCAATAAAAAACTGGCTGAAGAAAAGGTAGATTTAGCTCCTTTTAGCCCGATTGACTACCTTGTCGGCGTTTTTAATCCAGATCCCAATGCCCTGACTACCCTCAACAATCTCAAAGTGGGAGGCAGCCGTACGCGTGTTTCCAGTGTTAACCTCGATATAAACGACATCCCGGACAGTGGGTTGGGCCTCAAGTCTTTCAACGCTCTTATCATTAGCGACGTGAACACAGAAGCCCTGAGCGCCGAACAGCGTACCGCATTAAATGATTGGGTAGAAGCGGGTGGTCAACTTATTCTAATGGGGGGTAATGGCTGGAATAAAGTAAAAGCCGGAATTAATAGCTCTTTACTTCCTTACGATGTAAACAATTATGTCAACATTTCTAATCTGGATGGGCTAATCAGCCCTGCCGGAGATGAAATGAAAACGGAACCTCTCTCTCGTCCCACTGTCATTGCGCTGGGACAAAAACTGAAAGATGCTAATTTATTAAGTTATATCCAGGAAAGCCAGAATGCCATCCCGATAGTTGTGGAGAAACGAATTGGCGAAGGACGGGTTGTTGCCAGTAGCCTCGATTTTGCTTCTACGCCACTGGCAGGTTGGTCCGGCGCTAACCAAATCTGGCAAGAGCTTTTTAACTTCAATATTACACCTTACAGCCAATCCTATAACGATAATAATCCTCAAATCAAAAACAATGGGGATATGTTAGGGCTAGTTTCAAATGTCCCTGATTTACACTTACCTGACATTATGCCGTTCCTGATTTTGCTTTTGATTTACCTGGTTGTAGTGGCTCCGATTAATTTTATTGCCCTCAAAAAGTTTCACAAACTGGAGTTAGCGTGGATTACCGTACCTGCTATCACTATAGTCTTCACCTTTCTGGCGCTGAACTATGCTAATTCCCGGTCACCCGGTCAGGTGCTAATCAGCCAACTGTCCGTGGTGCAGAGCGGTTATAACCAGGAAACGGCCCAACTGCTCTCATATGCAGCAGTTTTCTCTCCCGATAATAAAAGTTATGATGTCACGCCTGTCCTGGATAATAGTGACAGTCTCGCACATACTTTAATGACCCCGTTGAATCGTACTACTACAAACCTGGGAGATAGCGACCCCAATCGAACGGCAGTACAGGGTGAAAAGCCAAGATTCGACTCTTTTCAGGTAGGGCAGTGGAACGCTCAAGGCTTTACTCTGCAAACAGAAGTACCGGTTAAACCATTCCAACTGGCCGCAGACTTGCATTACGAGGATAATAGAATTATTGGAACAATTCGTAATACTACCGGGAATACTATCCGGCAAAGCCTTTTACTCTTCGGCGACTCTGCTCAAAAGCTACGGGATACGATAGAGCCGGGCGAATCGGTCAATGTAGATTTTACTTTACCCAGTCCTACAGCCGCCGTGCCGGCTTCTTGCTCAACCGGCTATTCGGGTAGCTCAGCATTCGCGGGATCGACACCGGCTGACCGGATATCTGCTTTGCTGCAACAAGATCACAAAGATGACAAACTTTCACAGACCAAGATAAATTTCCTCCGCAAGATCTATGAAAATGGCCGCTACAGCCCGGTTAACAATCAGCGAGGTCTGGATATAATCGGTTGGTTAGATAATAATCCGGTACAGTTAGAAGTGAGTAACATCACGACTGAAGCGAAGAGCAGCCAGGCTCTGATATACCGGCTACCAGTAGGATTAGAAACCAGTTCGGGAGATGGCCGCCTGACGCTTCCCGCGATGGCTAACTTTCCAACTTCCGCTGTTTCGAGTTCTGGTCAAAGCGCCTTCACTAACCGGGTAGATCGAACGGATGAAATCTGTGTTTCGCGTGGTTCGGTAACTGTTGAATACAGGCTACCCGGCGATCCTACACAGTTTAAGGTGAAAAAGTTAACCCTTTACGTTAACTCTTTCACTTTTGCCGGGACACGCCCACCAGCGATACCCGACTCGTTCGAGTTATATGATTTCCAGGCTAAAACCTGGAAATCAGTACCTAACGTTAACAATAGCGCTGTTCCGATTTCGACAGGTAGTTACTTTTCCTCGCCTCCTACTCCGGTGAAAAACGTGGTAGAAGATGCGGGAAGATACGCGGACCCTGTCACAGGACGTATCCTCCTTCGCGTTACCAATAGCAGCAGCAACTCCACCCTGTTTGTTCAGCATAGTCTGGAAGTAGAGGGGACCCGTAACTAGTCGACAAAATTTAGGCTAACAAAAACACGGAACTCTATTCTACCGGGTTCCGTGTTTTTGTTAGATCCTACCACCAGTTAGCTGTGTAAGAAAAGCCGAATACAAAATTAAAAGGTTATAGAAACAGGAGTACTGGTCTTTTCAGGCAATAAAGCCTTTTCAGGCGCCAAATTTATAACCCAGGCCCCGCACGTTCAAGATATACTCAGGGTTGTTAGGATCACGTTCGAGCTTATGGCGTAGATGCTTGATATGGACTCTGATCATAGAGCGAGAGTCAAACTCGCTAAGATCATAGTTATGTACTTGCTTAACCAGATACTTACAGCTCAGGACGCGTCCTGCATTGTTCATTAAGGTAACAAGCAAATTAAATTCGGTAGGAGTCAGATTTAGTAGCTCATCTCCACGCCGCACTTCATGCTTCTTTACATCAACCTCCACATCTCCGGCAGTTACTATCTCCTCATCTGCCGTTTTCCTGGGGCGAGTAGCAGAAGTAGTACTGGACGGGCGTGCTGATGAGTTATCTACACCACTGGCAACTTCACCACCTTCAATAATGGCGCGAGCAAACTCACGAGCCTGACTGGCCAGACGGCGCTGCTCAATATCATTGCGCCGCTTTTCTAAACCGCGGCGAATACTTTCTTTCAGATCCTGCACGCTGCTGGGTTTAAGGAGATAATCGAAAGCGCCGTACTTAATTGCTTCCATAGCCGATTCCAGAGAGCCATGTCCGGTTAACATGATTACAACTGTATCTGGCGAGTGTTTCTTTGCTTCGCGCATCACTTCCAGACCATCAATATCACGCAGCTTAAGATCCACCAGCACTAAATCGTACTCCTCACTCTCAAAAGCGCTAACAGCATCCTTGCCGTTACTCTTAGTGGTGATGGAATAACCTTCGTCTTCCAGGGCCTCACTCAGGTAGAGCAGAATATTTTGCTCATCATCTACTATTAATATTTTCGGCATTTCCACACGAATCTCCTTCTAACACGGTGGGTGTTGTAACTTCAGGAAGATAGGCCGTTACAGATAACTGTGCGTTTAAGAAGTTACTATTTCTTTACGCTTTCTTCTCTCAATCTACGCTTATTATTAACTCAATTCATTCTACCATAGTTTGCAAATACAAGCGTGCTTAATGCTACACCTGACATAACAAACTACCCCTGGCTCTCAACATCCCCTGACTTATAATACGTTACATACACGAACTTAGATCAATTAACTTTTTATTGCTCAGCTCGCTTATGTCAACTAAACTACAAAGACCAGTTTATAGCACAACGAAATGAATAGAATTGCACAAACGTAACGAATCAATTAGAGATTGCTATAGGACCAGGCGCTGTTAACACTTTTGTCGGTTTGGATAGTTGGCTTTGGATAACCACGTTTGTTCATAAGATCCTTAACTACGCTAAAAAAATAAGCAGCACGATTTGGGCCTGATTTAGCGGTAGTTCCAGTTGCCAGGGCGGCCCATTGAGTCCGTTTTTTCGCCTCGTAAAGTAGCTCGGTAAAAACTCGCTCATCCAGTCCACTCTGCTGGTATAAATTATTAACCTGAGTTCGGTTCGAAATAGCATGTTCGCTATCGTTCAAAGCCCGGCTAAAATCATCCATCAGGCGTGATAAGTAGGGAGACTGTAAAGCCTTAACTGGTTTTTCGTGAATGACTACTTGTTTTTGCGCATGTGTGCGAGAAAGATTCGAATCCATGTCTTTCGTTGGATTCTTCATGTTGGGTTCTTCATGGGATTCATGTTCTTTCTCCAGCATTTTTGCGGCAGGTAGAGCCGTATTTTTGCAGGAGTGGGTACCGTATTTTTGCAGCGCTTTAGGCTGCGCTTCTTCCGATTTCCTTGTGAGAGTTTCAGACGCTTTTTTCACAAATTGGCTTTCATAAAAAGCTTTTTCTGTGGCAGATGGTTCGAGAAGCCAGTACTGATTGGTTGCTCCACGTTCCTGGCCACTCTCCACCCTGATCAAGCCGGCCTTTTCCAGTTCCTTTAGATGGCGAGCAATCGTATCGTAGGATTTTCCGCGAGCGACAGCCAGCGTTTCAATACTCGGCCAACAGCGTCCTTTGGAGTTACCGTTTTCGTCCGGCCAGTCGTAGCTTTCCAGCACAATATAGGTTAGTTTGGCTCCGTCCGATAGATTCTGGTAGGCCAGTAATACGACATTAGAGATAGTAGTGGTATGCGCGGTTAATTTTACGCGTACCGAAGAAACCTGAGATTTTGAAGCAGGATGAACTTCAGGCATAAAAATCCTCCGTTCACCCGTTGACATGGCTGGAATAGACCCTTATAATGAAGGTGTCTTTAACGACAATAAAAAGACATTCCTGCCCATTAACGGGTGGTGAACTTTAGAGAACAGCCTATCTAGCTTGGCGGCGGACGGTTGTTCTCTTTTTTATTTTGTTTTATCTACTCAATAACCTCGACTAAAGGTTTTACATCAAGTTGTTATATTACCGGAACTAATTTCCCGGCAATCCTCCTTTATTACTTCTATTAAATCTTCAAGCTTAATGTTTTTGCCTTCTACAGCATAGTCGGCAAGTAACTCAAGCGTATGTTGCATGGCAGGATCAATTCTAGCCAGGTTGTATTCCAGGGTGAGCCGTGGCAGCGGTGCTTTTTTCCGGTTCACCTGAGAAGGTTCTTCCACCACGTTTTGTAGCGGCACTTCGAAACCTTCCCCTAACAAAGTGAGTTGTTTTTCACTGTAAGCGTTCTTATTGGACTTCTGGCGAGAACGAGGTTTTTTAGGCACTATTGCCTGTTCCAGGCTCTTAACTTCAGCGGGAATTTCAGCTTCCTCTAATGAGGAGTGAAAAACCTGTGCCAGCCCTCTTGAACTACTCAACTTTTCTCGAACCAGCCCCTCGACCTGTCGCGCAGTGATATTGGGACTACTGGCCACATAACGCGCCAGTTCTTCTTGTTCCTCGGCAGGCAGGAGAGCCAGCTTGCGGTTAATAGAGTGCGAAAACTTGGCACGTGCCAAGTTTTGATTTGCGACAAAAGCTTCTGAGATAATTTCTTTGGTAATTGCCGTCAGGCGCTCTGCGGTACGGATTCGTTCTGAGACATAGGATTCATGCTTGTGAATACGCGCCGCGATCTCGCGTTGCGACCAGTCAAACTCTTCTTTAAGTGCTATGAAAGAATGACCTTCATCAATACCGCTAAGTTCCTCGCGCTGAATGTTTTCCAGTAAGCTATCCACCAGAAAGTCAGGTCTTATTTCATTTAAGACCATTACCGGTACGCGTACCAGGCCGATCTCTTTGGCCGCCGCTAAACGGCGCTGACCCGCTACTAATATATACTTACCATCTTCACCCCGCATGACCAGTAGCGGTTGGAGAATACCTCTCTCCCGGATACTTTCTTTAAGCGTGTTAAGAGCTTCGTGTTCAATGGAACGACGAGGTTGTTTGGGATTAGGTAGTATTAATTCCGGCGCAATGTAGCGGAAGAGTGATTGTGACTGATTTTGCGCTTCACTTACGGCGCTAACGGTATACTTTGCGTTCATAATACTACTCGTTGTGCAGACTCCCGGGCTATCGTTTCGTCAATTTCTTCTGAGCGCTGGTCGTAACCTAACCGGATTGATTCATCGGCAATAGCGCAGATCGAACGTGGGATGCCTTCACTAAACCGGTGTATGATATCAATAGCTTCCGGTGTAAAAAGAGGTTTTTTGCGACCGGCAACATAAAGACGATATTCCAGCAGATTCTGGGTTTCCACTCTATCAAGGGGCTCCAGGTGAGCTACTCCCATTATTCGATTTTCAATATTTTTATAGCGTTTGAGCTTTTGACCGAGTTCTTCCTGACCGAAGAAAATTACCTGGACGAATTTACCCCGTTCACCTTCAAAATTAAGGAGTACTCGTACCAGTTCTAAAGTTCTCGGTTCCATGGTCTGGGCTTCATCTACAAGCAGGACAACATTTTTATCCTGTTCCAATACCTGTTCATAGACAAATTCCCGGAAGATGTTTTTAAGCTGGTCCAGTTGTCTTCCTACATTTGGTTGTTTGAATTCGGCCAGGATATTTCTGATAAATCCCGAGGGTGGCACAGCCGGATCGTTATTGAAGGCAACCGTATATTCGGGATGCACACTGAGACGGCTGTAGATAAGGTGCGCCAGAGTAGATTTTCCGGTTCCAACAGCACCCTGTACGATGCCAAAACCCAATCGCCGGTCTATCACCCCCAGGCAACGTTCCACCACAGAACGATGTTGGGCTGAAAGGTAACAAAAGCGATGATTGATACCTGTAATAATGAAAGGCTCTTCGTATAATCCGTAATACAAGAGATGTTCATCAGAACGAACACCCAGGTTGGTAATAGTGGTATCAGCAGCAACTTTTGGTAGAGCCACTTTTGTTACTCTTTCGTTTTGAAATAATTATGTAAATTTGCGTTCTAACTACTAAGCCGAATATTGTGTTCAATGCCTTTATATTCAGTTATTGAGTAGTGCTCTGTTAGAAACTTAAAGCCACGCAACAAATTTAGAGCCTTTTAACTGCATGTAGATAGTAGCAAATTAATCTCTAGAATGCAATAGTGAATCAAAAGTTCGCCGAACTTTTAATTGTAGAAGGAAAATATCATGCAATTTGTTTATGGGTGAGTTATGGTAAAGTGTAGTAACGACCTCTTCTCTCACCAACCGCTTTTAAAGCGCCTCGCTTGACTAACTCTTCCAGATCGCGGGTTGCAGTATTCTCCGAGACACCTGTAAGCGCCCGATATTCACCGCTGGTAATCGCTCCTCTTTGCTGTACATGTTGCATTGCTGCTTCCAGGCGTTGCATCTGAACCGCTATAGCAGGTGAAGAAGGTTTTTCGATAGATGGAACAGCAGGCACTGTTTTTTGTATAACAGTAACAGTGTTATCAGGATTAGGAGTTTCTACTAAAGTATTCTTTACTGCTTGTCTGCTTTGCTGCCGGAAGATAACACTTACTTCCCCTCTATCATTAAATTCTGGAGTAGGGCGACCTCTCCGTTGCATCTGATTTATCATTAACCGCACACCGCTTCCCAGGCGTTCTACATAACCTAAATCCCGCAGTAGATTTGCCACTATAGGATTTCTTAACTTGGAGGGAGCCTGGCCGGTTTCCAGGTCTTCTACAGTAATTCCAGGCAGTAACTGGCCGGGGTTATGAATCTCGATACGGTCCGGGTAATAAAAGATGCGCACTGTTTCACCCCTGCTACTCCAGTCACGGTGGATCAGTGCATTTACTACGGCTTCCCGTAATGCTTCAAACGGAAATTCTGGCTCTTCTACCCGGTGAAATCCTTCTATACGGCCTGCGAAGCGCATATTTCGCTGAAAAAAATCTTCAGCATCCTCTATTAAGCGACTTAAAGGCCCTGTAAGGATGCGGCGGTCAGCATAACCTTCTACGCCTAATATGTCGTTATAAAGAACGCATGCTACTTCAGCCTGTACTATATAGCGTTGCGGTTGGTAGCCAAAAACCAGCAAACCGGCATTAGTCGGGCAGACTTTTTTATTTCCCTGTTCATCTCTGGTTTCAACCGCACAGTCCATACTGAGCAAAAGTTGCTCGATCTGGTCAAAACGCTCTCCTACTTTGTTTCGGACAGGTCGCTTTTCGAGATATGTTTTAATAATTGCCGGGTCGAGATCATCTAGGGTAGCCCGAGGGACGGGTTGAGTTTCCCATATTAAACGCCCCTGGTTATTGAGAGCCTGGGCAATTTCGTCAAGAGTTAGTGGAATAGTGTGGGTTCCTCTGCGCTTCCAGAAGATGCCACCTGCTTGATAGAGGTCTCCACGATTGGCTGGGATTGTTGCTACGACTACTTTTTTACCTTCAACTACAAAAATCTGTGGTTCCGGAGGGTTGAATGGCACAGTAGGCTGGCAAAGGCGTGCTGCTCGCAGAAGATTATCCAGCGCGCCACTTGTATCCTGGATACCTTTTACTTCAAGCGTTTGATCGACTACTCCTATTACAATGTATCCACCACTAGCATTAGCCAGTCCGCATACCCGCTCGGCTAATTCGGTAGGCCTGGGTGGCGCGATTTTTAACTCAAGCCGGGCACTTTCACCCTGGGCTATTATTTCCTTTAATTCTTGTACACTACTTATCTGCAAAGCAGTAAACCTCTTTTAGCGTTTATTCTTCAGTTCCACTATTCTACACTAAAATTCCCCAATATTCCCCATCTTGCCAGCCTCTGGAGAATATTGGGGAATTATGGAGAATATTGGTGGAAATTGAAAGACAAAAATGAAAAGAGTTATGTCAACTTCTTGGCTTTAGCATGTACCGTGCTAACTAACTCTTTCAATTGAGCTGTAAGTTGTTCTAGCTTCTCACGCTCGTCAAACGTGACGGTATAATTATCGTGTTCTAGCTGCTGGTTAAGATAACTAATATTAACTTCTAACTGATTAATTAAACGAGCCACTCGTGAGTTGCCAGGTAAGACATTAGAGCTTAGTGGTTTAGTAACTTTTGGCTTTGATGGTAAAGAAGGATTAGTTTTTGCCCCATCCACGATCTCTTTAAGAGCCGTTAGAGTAAGCTGACCTGACCTGACCTGGTTAGCAAGTTGTTGTTGTTGAGAGGTATTTTTTAAGCCTTTAAGTATAAAGAGATGTTCCAGGCTGTCCGGTTTTTCACGAATAAGGTCTATTAAATAGGGAGGTGCTCCATTGATAGAGTCGTAGCGCTGCACCCAGCTTTTAGAGCGACCTACTCGTTTAGCGATTCCTGCCAGGCTGATACCTGGATTCTGCGTTCGGATAGCCTGAAACGAATTAGCTATAGCCAGCGGAGTAAGATCTTCACGAGAAAGATTTTCACTTACGGCAATATCGAGCCATTCAGCATCAGTGGCAGAATCTGCAATGCGTGCCGGGATTTTAGTCCAGCCGCGCACTTTATTAGGTTCAGTATCTAGAGTAATGGCATGTTTAAGCGCGGCCAGTCTGCGATGTCCGTGTCCAATCTCGTAGTATCCCGGCTTGGAAGGGTGAGGGCGAACCAGGATAACAGAAGTAAAGCCGTTTATAGCGATATTCTCGGCCAGTTCCTGAATTTTGTCATCGGCCAGACCCTCCGGTCTTAGCTGTTCCTGAAATCTATTGGACTCAAGTAACTCAAAAGGAATTTGTTTAACAGCGTAATTGCTAAGGGGAAGATTAGTAGCACCGGGGGCGGCTAGAGGTTCAGCTTGTTCTGTTTCATCATCCAGGTTTAGCGCTGCCAGGTTTCGTTTGAAAGCAGCCGCCGCATTACTTTTACTTGCCATCGGTATTACCTCGACTGACTGATTTACCAAAACCTTTGTCAAGCTTGTTAACAATTCGATCAAGCACTTCAGCGGCTGTCTGTCTAAAATCATCAGCCGGTTTTTGAACCTGTCCGGCAGTTAGCAAACTCAGGCTTTTAGCAGGGCTATTAGCGATTGTTTTAAGGCTACGAATAGGAGGGTCAACTACTCTATCACCCAGCACTGCTTTAACTGCATCTAATCCTTCACTTTCAACCAATCCACTGCGTGGGTCATACATATTAACTACAGCGGCAACAATTTCCAGCCCTCGATTAGCTACTTTACTGGCTTCCTTTATTTTTTGAATAGTTTGAGCAATAGCCCATTGATCCACCGGGCGAGGGGTGGCAGGCATTACAACTACGTCTCCGGCAATAAGCGCTGACTCTGCAAAAACACTATCAAGCTGGCTGGGAGTATCAATGACAATAACATCATAACTGCTGGCTAAAGTACGTCCATCTAAGTCAAGTTCCTTCAAGAGAAAGCGAAGCAATTGCCTGCCATTTATATTAGTTGCCAGAAAATTATTAAGCTTACCTAAATGGGGATTAGAAGGAAGCAGATATAACTTTCCAGCCGCACCGTTATTGTAAACACTACCGGGTGTTACTTCAATAATAATATCCTGTGGAAATATAGCTTCGTCCGAGTCAAAATCGGTAGTGAGAAGATCGCCGATGGCGGGTTGTGGCAGCTTCTCCAGATTTGGTAGAATCATTTGAGTAACTGAGCTTTGTGGATCAATATCAATCACCAGCACTCTTAAGCCGACTTCAGCCAGGGCAGAACCCATCAGGGCAGTGATAGTTGACTTACCGATGCCACCTTTTTCGTTTGCTACAACCACTACAGCACCCCGTCCAAGCGTTTTTACTTTAGCTCGATACTTTTTTGCAGCCGTTACCAGGGCTTCAAATCCACTCAGCTCTTTAGTTTTTGGCATGGAAGGGTACTCCTCGACAGAAATGGGTATTTGTTAGAGTATAGATAGTGAATTTTTAGTTAATCTAGCTCTAAATCAACAAAGATTTGCACCTATTGAGTATAACAGTTAGAAAATATGAGCGCAACCTTATTAACCGCCAATAAACTTATAATTAGACAAGCAAGTCCTTGTTCTTCCAGTAAGTATTGAATCAATACGCTTTATAACGTAAACGGCCCGTATTGAATCAATACGGGCCGTTTTACGTGAAACATAGCTTTACATAAAAAACTAGCCGTTAGTACGCTGGAACTCTGCCATGAACTGGGCTAGAGCCTGGGCGCCTTCAACCGGGAATGCATTGTAAATAGAAGCGCGAATACCACCGACAGAGCGATGGCCTTTCAGACCATCTAGCCCCTGCGCAGTAGCTTCTTTGACAAATTTCTTCTCAAGCTCTTCGGAAGAGAGGCGGAATGTAACATTCATCAGTGAGCGGCTGTCAGGTAAGGCGTGTCCTTTATAGAAGCCGTTACTCTTATCAATTGCTTCGTAAATAAAAGCAGCTTTGGCTTCGTTGCGAAGAGCTATTTCCGGAAGACCACCGATGTCCAGTAACCAGCGAACTACCAGGCCACTTATATAAATAGAAAAAGTGGGAGGGGTATTGTAAAGCGACTCTTTCTCAGCCATCAGTTTGTAATCAAGCATAGCCGGAAGTTTAGCTGGTACGCGTTCCAGTAGATCTTCACGAATAATAACAACAGTGGCACCGGCTACTCCCATATTTTTCTGAGTCCCGGCATAAAGAACACCGTATTTTGAAACATCTACCGGCTTGCTGAGAATATCGGAGGAGGCATCACAGGCTAAGGGTACAGAACCAGAGAGAACAGGTTCAGTCTTCCACTGAGTACCGTAGATGGTATTGTTGGAAGTAAAATGTAAATAAGCTGCTTGCTGGTCGAGTTGAAATTCTGATTGGTCGGGGATACGGTTAAAATTACTATCCTCGGTACTGGCAGAAACATGTGTCTGTCCCAGTTTCTTGGCTTCCTTCAAAGCCGCCTGTGACCACGAACCGGTCAAGATGTAATCGGCGGAAGCGCTTGCCGGCAGTAGATTCATTGGCAACATGGCAAATTGTAAACTGGCGCCACCTTGCACGAAGATAACTTTGTAATTAGCCGGAATTGCCAGTAGTTCTCGCAGGTCTGTCTCTGCCTGGTGAATAATTTGTTCAAAGGCCGCCGAACGATGGCTCATCTCCAGCACAGACATTCCGGCGCCGTGGTAATTTAAAAGTTCAGCCTGTGCCTGTTCCAATACAGGTAACGGCAGAACGGCAGGTCCAGCAGAAAAATTATAGATACGGCCCGTTACTGTATCTTTATAAGCCTGCTCTAAAGCTTGGTTAGACATTTAATCCCCCTCTCAATTCTAAGATGCTATATCTGGAAGTAACCGCTTTTATTATACAAGTTTGTAAAGACTCTCACAAATTGCTGAAAAGGAAAGCTTTTTTCGAATAAAAAGGAAATGTTCATGATGATAGTAACAGGAGGTTTGATTTAAGAGAAAGGTCTTATGGCAAGCACTGATAATATTGTTGGCTTAGTTAATTCCGAGTGGTATAATAGGGTTTAGAGTTTGAAAGACTTTTCACTAAACACTTTGCTTATTATCAATCTGCTTGTCAGAAAAATTCAAGCTTAAATAAAGAGTGATAACAAACAAAAAGTACCAAGCCTTGAGGAGATAGAGCGTGACAGATGTACAGATAAGCCGGGAGGATGTGCTAAAAGCTCTTGGGACCGTACAGGAACCGGAGTTGGGCGGCGATCTCGTCTCCCGTGGCATGATAAGAAACCTATCTATAGAAGGTACTCGTATAGCTTTCACTATTGTCTTAACCACTCCTGCCTGCCCTTTAAAGAACGTAATGCAGAAACAGAGTGAAGAAGCTATTCACAAATATGTACCGGGAGTAACAGAAATTAAGATTAACTGGGACTCTGATGTATCAGTTGCACGCAGAGGCGGCGCGACCGGCACATCTGAACCTGCCACTCCGCTCCTCCCTGGCGTCAAAAATATTATAGCCGTATCCAGCGGAAAAGGTGGTGTCGGCAAAAGTACAGTTAGCGTTAATCTTGCTGTAGCACTTGCCCAGGAGGGAGCTAAAGTCGGTCTGTTAGATGCCGATATTTATGGACCGAATATACCAATTATGTTCGGGGTAGAAGAAAAGCCGCGCTTGATAGGTGACAACAGAATTGCTCCGATTGAAAAATATGGTGTAAAGCTAATGTCCATTGGTTTCCTGGTACCGCCCGGTTCTTCTATGGTATGGCGCGGTCCAATGGTTCACGGTGCTTTACAGCAACTTATGCGAGACGTAGAGTGGGGCGATCTGGATTATTTTATTGTAGATATGCCTCCGGGAACCGGTGATGCTCAATTGACCATGACCCAATCCGTTCAGCTTTCCGGTGCGGTTATTGTTAGCACTCCTCAGGATGTTGCTTTCTCTGATGCTATTCGTGGTCTGGGCATGTTCCAGCAGATGCATGTGCCGATTCTCGGTCTTATTGAAAATATGAGTTATTTCGTTTGCCCTCATTGTGGTATGCGAGAAGATATTTTCGATCATGGAAATGTTCGGCGTGAGGCTCAGCGTCGTAATATGAATTTCCTGGGCGAAATTCCTCTCCAGACCGCTGTGCGTGTAGGTGGCGATAACGGTGTGCCGATTACGATAAGCGATCCTGAAAGCCCGGTTTCGCAGGCCTTCCACGAAGCCGCGCGTAATATGGCCGCTCGTATTTCGGTGTTGGCTCACCGGAAATTACCTGTAATTAAATAGTAGAGTTTAGCTTAGCATGTAAAAACAGCGCAATTTCCTTTCACCGGCAATTAGCGCTGTTTTCATATCAAGAATATTTACATAAGTATACAGGAGTTAATATTAAGTATGACCGGTAATAAAAATGTTCCTTTAACATTTATGACTGTACATGCTCACCCTGATGATGAGGTATTTGGAACCGGAGGTACACTGGCGCGCTTATCCAACGAAGGTGTTCGTACTGTACTGGTTACTTCTACTCTAGGTGAAAACGGTGAAATTGTAGACCCGGAGCTGGATGATGCCGCAAAAGCTGCCATGTTTCCGCGTTTAGGGGAGGTTCGTGAACAAGAACTGAAAAATTCAGTTGCCGCGCTAGGAGTGCATGAACTTCGCTTACTGGGTTTCAGAGACTCTGGTATGGCAGGGACAAAAGAGAATGAAGACACTGCCTCCTATCACCGAGCGACCTTCGATGAAGCGGTTAAACGTCTCGTAAAACATATTCGAGAGTTCAAGCCTCAGGTGATTGCTACCTATGACGCTTTTGGGGGATATGGACATCCTGATCATGTCCAGGCTCATCGCGTTACAACAATTGCTTTCGATGTCGCTGGTGATTCTCGGATGTATCCTGAATTAGGTTTGGAGGCCTGGCAGCCGAGCAAGTTGTATTATACCGCTCTACCGCGCGGTTTTTTCCAGAAGATGGCGGCGGAAATGAGAGCACAAGGTATTGATGGTCCCTGGAATAATCCCGAAATGGAAACTGATAACTGGGGTACTAACGATGATGTAATAACAACCCGCTTTGATGTTCGTAAGTTTATGCCTAAGAAATTGGAAGCTTTTCGCGCTCATAAAACTCAGATTTCACCTGATAATTTTATGTTTCTCGTTCCCCAGGAAAAGTTAACCGAAGGTATGGGGTACGAATGGTTTTCTCTTGCAAAGAGTAAACTTCCTCTTACTCAAAACGGAGAACTGGAAGAAGATCTTTTTGCCGGGCTTCGTTAACCTCTTCCCCGTTAATTCCTAAATAAAAAGAACAGGTACTTACGATTGAGTCGAGTAAGTACCTGTTCTTCTTTTATAATTGAATAACCGCAGTTTTTCAACCTTTTACTCTCAGCCTGTAGCAATTTACATTTCTGTTACTGTAAAAGAAAGTATTCTACCTACTGAAAGAATCTTTTTTCAATGAATTGTTGAGATTTTTACAATATACAACCTTTTGAACAGAAGTTATTGTAATTTGTTAAATAATATGCTACAGTATTTATAACAGGATCAGTTTAGAGCAAGCTTTAGACCTACTGCTAACCTCATAGTATTGACCTCTAGCGTAAAGGAGTAGACAAAATGGATTTTGGTTATTCCGAGAAAGTCAGCCAGTTGCGGTCTAAGCTTCTGGCTTTTATGGATCGCTATATTTATCCCAACGAAAAACTGCCTCAACAACAAATTGCAGTTTCCAATAATCCTCACCATCACGCTGAAATTATTGATGAACTTATCGTTAAAGCTAAAGCGGAGGGCCTCTGGAATCTGTTTCTTCCAGACCTTGAATATGGCGCAGGGCTTACTAATTTAGAGTATGCTCCCCTGGCCGAAATTATGGGTCGCGTTCCCTGGGCTTCGGAAGTATTTAATTGCGCCGCGCCTGATACTGGCAACATGGAAATATTAGCGCAGTTTGGCAATGCTGCACAAAAACGGCAATGGTTAATGCCACTTCTGAATGGCGATATACGTTCTGCTTTTGCTATGACCGAACCCGATGTTGCCAGTTCGGATGCTACTAATATTCAACTTACGATCAAGCGTGACGGCAATGAATATGTGCTGAACGGGCGGAAGTGGTGGATTACCGGGGCTGCTCGCCCTCGCTGCAAGATCTTGATTGTCATGGGTAAAACTAATCCCGATAATCCCGATAGACACCGCCAGCAGAGTATGGTTCTCGTTCCAATGGATACTCCCGGTGTAACTGTTACGCGTAACCTGACCGTAATGGGTTATGAAGAGAATGTCAGTCACGCTGAGTTGAATTTCGACAATGTGCGTGTGCCGGTTACTAACCTCTTGGGAGAGGAAGGCAGCGGTTTTGCGATAGCACAGGCCCGCCTAGGTCCGGGCAGAATCCATCATTGCATGCGCGCTATTGGTATGTCACAACGTGCTTTAGAGTTGATGTGCCAGCGCGCAACTCATCGGGTGGCTTTCGGCAAGACCTTAGCCGAGCAAGGTGTGATTCAGCAGTGGATTGCCGAATCACAGTGTGAAATTGAGCAGGCGCGTTTGCTAACTTTGAAAGCCGCCTGGATGATGGATACCCTCGATAAGAAGCAGGCCCAGGCCGAAATCGCCATGATCAAAATCGTTGCGCCTGAATTACTGACTAAAGTAGCTAACCGGGCCATGCAAGTCTTTGGAGCAGGTGGCTTGTCGGGTGACTTCCCGCTGGCTGAAATGTGGGCCGGTGGTCGCCAGTTGCACCTGGCGGATGGCCCGGATGAAGTGCATAAAATGGCTCTTGCTCGTTCTGTAATTCGTAAATTTGGAGGTTAAGGCGTAACTTTACCTTTTTATCTTTTGTAGCACGAAAACAAAAAGGATGTGCCTCAACAGGGCACATCCTTTTTGTTTTCGACGTTGGTCGGGTTACTTACCCAGGCATTGCCAGTCTCCCGCTTTAAGTGCTTTTAAGAGCGGTGTTACATCTCTTTGTTTTTTAACCGCCCCGGTAATGGCCGGAGCCAACTCCGGGAAGCCCAGTAGAATGGCACCTGCAATTTTGCCTTCAGAAATGATCAGTTTACGGTAGTGATGTTCTTTAGGCACTTCGGTAGTTATAACCAGGTCTTCAGTGGACTCAGTTTCAAAGCGGCCAATTGACATAAGATCAATACCAACTACCTTTAGGGCTGTAGCTGCTACTGTGCCGTTGTAAGTGGAAGAACCCCCAATCGAATTGATAGCAGCAGTTTCGCCCATTTCTACGGCGGCAGGCCATAAGCCATAGATTTGGCCGTGATGTTCCGCCAGATCTCCCACTGCGAAAATAGCAGGATCACTGGTCCGCAGATAATCATCTACTAGCACGCCCCGGCTAATCTCTAACCCTGCCTCCGCAGCCAGTTCAATATTAGGCTGAATACCTGCTGCAACCAGGATTATATCCGTTTGTAACTGCCGGCCATCTTTGAGCCGGATATATTGTATCCGGTCGTGTCCGTAAGCTGCCTCGACTTCTGCCCTGACCAGAATTTGCATCTCCTGGCTTTCCAGGTACTCCCGCAAGAACTGTCCGGCTCTTTTATCCAGTTGGCGTCGTAACAACGAATCGGAACGTTCCAGGACCGTCACTTCAAGACCTAATTTTTGCAATGCATAAGCTGCCTCTAGTCCGAGCAAGCCTCCTCCCGCCACTACTGCCCTGCGGCAACCATGCGCCTGCGCAAAGTAGCGAATCCTCATGGCATCGTCCGCTTCGCGCAGGATAAATACTCCCTCCAGGTTCGAACCTTCAAAGGGCGGAAGAGTGCTGCTGCTGCCCATAGCCAGGATTAGGCGGTCGTAAGAAAGAATTTCGCCCGTGCCAAGCTTTACTTGCTTTGCCTGACGGTCAATACCGGTCGCCTGGGTATTCAGCCAGAAGTTCACTTTGTACTCGTCATACCAGTCTTCTGGTAATAAATAAAGACCTCGCATGGCCGAACGGCCATAAATCAGGCGCGAGATACCCATACGATTATAGAGATGATGGGGTTCTCGGCCAATCAAATCTATCTGGCAGTCAGGATGTCTGCGCCGGACATGGTCGGCGGCAGTTACACCGGCAATCCCATTACCGATAATAACTACTTTCTCTACCCCCGCATCATATTCAAAAGGAGTTGATGCCAGTCCGTTCGCCGAGTCGGACAACTTGGGACGCTCCGGCCTGAGCGAGATTGAAACCGGGCCGCAGACTCTGGCGCAACAGGCCAGGCGGGTATTTTCATCTAACCCCAGGCGTTCCAGAGTAGTCTGCTCGTCCTCACTGAGTGGAGACAGGTATTCTCCCCCTTCCAGAACTGCTACAGGGTCGGCGCCACACATACCCATCCGGCATCCGGACTCTATGGGTAGGTCGCAGCTTTCAATCACTTCTAGCAGGGTTGCATCCTGCTTTACTTCTACTCTTTTATCCTGGTTAGTGAAATAGACTTCCGGTTTTACCACTTCCCCTACTGTGCTGCTTTCTATCCTGGTATGGTTTGGTTTAGCTTTCTGGGTTGCCTGGCGTGCTGCGCGTTTCGAGAGAATACCGTTCACAAATAACGGTTCTTTAGTATAAGTACGAATTATCCAGACAATAGTAATGACCAGTAATACAGCCCAGACTCCCCACACGATCTCTTCCGGAATCTCAAAATTGCTCAGCCATTCGATTTTCTCAAAGAACATCGGCACGTTGAACCAGTAGTAGAGATTGAAAGCGATGGCTGCGTAGAGCGCTGTAATCTGATTCGTGGTAACTTTCAAAAAGGCACTCAGAGCAAAGAACGTTCCGATACTGACAGCAATGTAAAGCGCCACTTGCAGGTACATCTCAACAATCCCGATTTTAGGCGGATTTGGAACCTGATAGAAAGCCAGGATCAGACCCGGGAAGGCTCCCGCGAAGAATTTACGATATTCGGTGTAGCGAGGGTCGCTATCGTGCATATCGGCGACATAGGCCAGTTGCGGGTTGAAATCGTAGCAGTTCTTGGTGCAGCCAACACAGGGCTGGCAATGGCTGTTCCGCACGACCATGAAAGGAGTTTGGCCGTAAATACGCTGCACCGGCAACAGGGGACAGATGCTGCTGCACCAACCACTTTTACCTTTAAAGGTTATTCCCATCATCAGGGCCATTCCCAGTGAGGCGAACATCAGTATTCCGAGTGCTGGGCCATCAGTGTTGAAAAGTACTTTGCGGGTAGGTACGATGCTCAAGAACAAACCGATCCCGATTACATAACTGTACTCTTTGAGCCAGTTGGGTAATTCTAAGGCGCGCGAGAGCTTCAAGACGCGTGGCATCTGGTTGAGCGCGGCCATAGGGCAGACATTGCGCCATAGTCCGGGCGCCACAAAAAAGACCAGGGGTAATAATGGAATGAAAAAGCCCCAGAAAATTAGCAAACCTAACCCTGGTACTACGAACATGAGGGTCGCTACAGCAAGCGCTATTATAACGCTGAAGAAGCGTAGTACTTGCCAGATGGGTTGCGGCACGCGGGACTGCATCTGATTGAAGTTAGGAAAGAACTGGGTCACATCAACTGCAGGTTTAGCCACTTCCCTTTTGCGCTTTTTGGGCGCTTTCTCCTTGACCTGTTTTTCCTTGACTTTAAGTGGAATCTCGGCTACCCGGTTGATGGTTGGCAGCCTGGTCGGGCTGTTACTCACCTTTACAACCTGTCTGGCCTCAATTGCCGTTTCTGGAGCGGGAGCATCCTCTTCAGAAAGCCTGGAAGTAGCTTCCCCTGACCCCGGCTGCACACCATCTTGAACTTCGTTTTCAGAGCCCCCTGGTACTGCTGGCGCCAGGTCTAGTGCCGGTAACGCACTCAAGGCGGTTGCCTGTTGTACTGTTAACTCCATTGGTGCAACAGTCTTTAGCAGGGGAAGATCTACTTTAACTTCCGGTCTTAATCGGTTGCAAGGTAAAGCTTCCTCTTTAGGCTCTACAGGCTGATCTTTTACTATCCGAGCTGTTACCGCATCGAATAAATCTTCCACGCTTGGTCGAGTTTCCAGAGCATCTTCTAATGTCAGGGTAACTTCGCCCACCCTCAAACGGCTTCCGGGTTGAACAAACTGGGGAGTTAGTGGCAATAAAGGTTTTCCATCAATGAAAGTGCCGTTACGGCTACCCAGGTCACGCACAATCAGGCCATTATCCACCACTTTGAGTTCTAAGTGACGGCGCGAAACACTGAATTGGGGGAGACGTATATCGTTTCCGGTTTCTCTTCCCAGGACAAGTTTTTCTCGCCGTGGTTCTACTTTTAGATCGAAGACTTTTGGCTTATTTTTGTCATGGGAATGAGCATTTCCCTGTGTAACTATCAGTCTCATAAAATTTCTCCTGATTTCCTACAAGCTCGAACAGTAGAAGCACTTCATCCTTGAACTGCTTGCGCAACTCTACTTGTAACTAAACCCTGATTTTGGCATGGTTAAATAAAACCTGGCTGTCTACCGGTACTATAGAGCGTGCCAAAGGGCTGAAGTATTATTCAAGTTTGTGCTAGAACGATGAGTAGGATTGAATCAACGGTTACTAAGCAGAATGGGTGAACAGGCACCACACCTTATGCAGATTTGCGTGCCAACACTGTTTACGCAAATCCTTACAATAATAGAAACTACAAAAGCGCCTCAAAGAAGCGCCTGATGCGTTAAAACAGTACTATCAGGTAATAACCTTTAGTACTTTTAACTCATAAAGGGATTACTTTAAAAGGGTTTTTGAGGTAAGAAACTGTTGTGCTTGTAATAAAAAGGACGAGCTTAGCTCGTCCTGGTAATTATTTTAGTTTATCTGCGGCGGCTTTATCTAAACGTTCTTTTTCTTGGTCGGTTAAACGCCAGCCAAGCGCTCCAATATTTGATTTCAACTGCGCGGCGGTCTTGGCACCCGGTATAGGGATTACTAGCTCATCCTGGCACAACAACCAGTTGAGTGCCACCTGCTCTATGGTTTTGTCTCTACTGCGGGCTACTATACGCAGGGCTTCAACAACTGGCATATTAGCGCGCCGCCCGCTCTCGCGGTAGGCCCGTGTAAAACGCCGAGGTCCGGTTACTGCCGGCGGAGTCTCCTGCGCATAACGTTCGGTTAGAATCCCCTGGGCCAGCGGACTGTAGGCAATCAAAGCTACATCCATTTCCCGGCAGGCTTGCAGCACCCCGTTTACTTCCGGTTTTCGCTCCAGTAAGTTGTACTTTACCTGATTGGACGCGAGTGGGATACCGTGTTTTTCTAAACGGTTATAAGCCCGTCGCATCTGGCTGACATTGTAGTTGCTCACGCCTACTGCTTTGGCTTTACCGGCTTTGACCACTTCTGCCAGGGCGTCCATTAAATCTTCAATTTTTATAACAGTGTATGGGAAGTGAATCTGATAGAGATCTACTGAAGGTAAACCCAGGCGTTCAAGCGACTTGTCCAGCGCAGGAATCAGAGCCTTAGCGGAAAAACGATAGATAGGCGCAAACTTTGTAGCTACAACTACAGGCCGTCCATCTTTTTTGATACAGTGGCCCAGCAGTCGTTCTGACTCGCCGCGACCGTATACTTCGGCAGTATCGAAGAAATTAACCCCCGCATCAAGGCTGGCGCGGTAGGCGGCTTCAATATCCCCCTGGCTAAAAGATACTCCGTAGCCCCAGAAGCCTTTGTCACCCCAGGCCCAGACGCCAATACCTAGCGCCGGTACAGTCAGGCCGGAACCTCCTAGCCGTCTTTTTTCTTCTGTCAGGTTCATTTCTCTTCGTTTCTAGTGGTATAACTTAACGCCCTGCCACCTTGCGAATAGTTTCGACCAGTTCATCGCCGCTAAAAGGTTTAACCAGAAAAGCGCTTGCCCCGGCCTGTAAAGCTCTCCGCATGTAGCTCTCTTCGTCTTGAACAGACATAATAATGACAGCGATGCCGGGGATACTTGCTCGAATGCGCATTGTGGCAGTCAGACCATCCAGGTCAGGTAAATTGATATCCATCAAAACCACGTGTGGGCGTAACTGGTTAGCCATTTCAATAGCCTGCAAGGCTCGGCCAACTGCGCCTACTACCTCAATATCTTTCTCAAAGCCAAGTAGATTAATTAAATTATGACGTGTGCCCTGGCTATCTTCTGCTACCAGTAGCCGGATTTTTTGTGAAGGGGTATTGCTGGAGTTGGACAGGAACCCAGACATTCTTTCTCTCCTGATAATGGTTAGTGATTTGATCTATACTATCGCGCTTGCCGTTTGCTTTATTAGAACGAAATTATATTCATGCTGAGTGCTATCTCACTCATGCCAGAGTCAGAGCAGTTAAACTTGGCCTCATTTTACCCTGTTTTAAGGTAATTGCATAGTGGGCGCTTACCCTATTTTCTTCCTGTTTTTCTTATCAAGCTAACTAAAAACCGGGATTAAGACAGGAAAAGTAATCTGGGAAGGTGGCGTGTTGTTGCTAAAAAACAAGAGGGGCCCTGGCACTTTGACTCGAAGTGTTGACCCCTTTTTCATTGCTTTTTCATACTAAGTAATGAAATCAATATAATTCATTATTAAAAATATCTGGCGTGAAGACTTTCCAGCTACTGCCGGGTCCTCTAAAATCTTTAGAAGGACTTATTTGTAGCGGAAAGTGATACGCCCGCGGGTCAGGTCATAAGGGGAAAGTTCAACGGTAACGCGGTCGCCTGGCAAAATACGGATAAAGTTTTTGCGCATCTTACCACTGATATGTCCCAGTACCATGTGTCCATTATCCAACTCTACCTGGAACATAGCATTCGGCAAGGCTTCTTTAACTTTACCTTCGACAGCGATAGCATCACTTTTGGAAGGTCGAGCCGTATTCTCGCGCTGTACCGGTGTTGCCGGTTTCTTTCCTACAGACCTGTTGTTACGGTTATCAGGCAAACGGTAACTCCTTTCACTTGCGCCAGTTCTCTAACTGGCCTTAAAATACGTGGTATTCAAAATGCTTTGCATTTTTTATGCCTTAAGCCTGTTTGTCTTTTCAGGAAAGCCTCCTGTAAAAAGGCACAAACAAACGGGGAACGCTTTTCCCTTCTTAATTTTAACATAATAATAATGCTGTCGCAAGGCTTGCGAGCTAAAGGTGAGCGTGTTAAAATCCCTGAACAAGAGACAGAACCTGTTTTATTTTTCAGTTTGCTGTCGCTTAATATTCGCACATATATCTTTGCAAGGAGAAATAATAGTAATGTCCGATACTACACCGGAAGCTCCTGCTCCTAAACCGATCAGTGATGACCTCTTAAATATCCTGGTTTGTCCGGTTAGCAAAAAGAAGGTAGCCTTGAGTGAGGATAATACCAAACTAGTTTGCCAGGAACGCTGTGACGATCCTAAATGTCCGCGTGAGTACCCGATTGAAAACGGTATTCCGAAAATGCTGGTCGAGGATTAAAATTTAATTGGCCCACTACGTCTTTATCTATCCTCAAATTAAGCGCCTGACAGGGGCCCAACGTTTGATTCTTGCCCTGGCAGGCGCAATTGAACAACTTCCTGAACACCCGGCTCATATTACCCTTTTGACCCATCACTTTGCGGCTGAATGTCGCCCGGCATTGCCTGGAGAAGTTTCTTTAATAGAAACTGGCCGCAACCTTAATCTTACCGGTAATCACTACCTGGATTCTCTAACAGAGTACGCTTCGATCCCTTTCCTGTTGCCTCATTTGCCGGTGGATACAAGCGCAATTTGTTTTTTTGGTCCGCCCAGTCTACCCGGTTTGTGGTGGGCCAGAAAGATCTTGCGCCTGAAACTACCTCTGCTCTATTTCTGCTACGAACCACCCCGCGCCGCTTATACCGATACCCGTGAAGTCAGTCGCCGCATGGGTAAACTGGGCCTGCTGGCGCAGCCTTTTTTCAGGCTCTATCGCCCTGTAGATCGCTACCTGGCCCAGCAATCGGATGTGGTTCTGGTGAATGGCGAATATGGCCAGAAGCTTATTCGAGAAACTTACGAGCGCTTATCTACCATTATCACTCACGGGGCAGAACTCGAAATACCTGATGATATATGCCGAAAGGCGGCGCTTGTCCGTGAACGGTTTGCTCTGGCTGATAGACCGGTGATTATTACGGTCAATCACTTGCATCCCCGCAAGCGGATTGATGTATTAATTCGGGCTATGCCTGCTATCCTGGCTGAACACCCTGATACCGCGCTTTTGATTGTAGGGAAAGGGCCGGAAGAGGCAGCGCTACGTACCCTCTCAGAAGAGTTGGGCCTGAACGATAAGCAGGTGATATTCGCCGGGTTTGTGCCGGATGCCGAATTGGCCGCTTACTATGCCGCTTCCACTCTTTACGCTCACAGCGGTCGAGCCGAAACCTTCGGCCTTTCGATACTGGAAGCCAGTATGAGCGGACTTCCGGTAGTAGCGGCGAATGAGGGCGGGCCACGTGAAATATTAGAAGATGGTCAGACCGGCTTTCTGATTGACGCTATTCCGGCTAATTTTGCCTCTAAAATAAACTGGCTGCTCGCTCACCCGGAAGAGATGAAGAAGATGGGACAGGCCAATGCGTCCCGTGTTAAGCAGAAGTACACCTGGGAGCGGGGGGCACAGAACTTTTTGGAAGCTCTGTACTATCCGGCTAAAGCGCCCCAGTCTTCGTAGAGCTTTTCAATTTCGGTGGTAATCTCCTGGTACTCGTTGCTCAGGCGCGTCAACAGTTCAAAATCCTGCTTTTCCCCGGCTTTATTGAGTTCCTCGCCAATTTTCGTTAGGCGGGCTTCTTTTTGGGCTATGGTCTGTTCGAGCTGGTTGAGCTTGCGCTGCCGTGACCGTTCGTCCTTGCTGGCCGCTTTCATGCTGCCATTATAGGTGACCTGTGCCTGAGGCTTACTGGCGCCATTGCTATTACTGTTCTGGCGAGCCTGTTCTGCTTCACGCTCCTTGGCCCGGCTGATCCAGCCCAGGTAATCAGTGTAGTTACCGAGATAGACCGTTATTTTGCCATCTCCCACTTCCCAGACCTGAGTGGCAAGCGCGTCTATAAAGTAGCGGTCGTGCGAAACCATCAGGAGAGTTCCGCCGTACTCGCTCAAAACTTCTTCCAGGGCTTCACGCGCATTAATATCGAGGTGGTTAGTCGGTTCATCCAGTATTAGCAGATTGGCTTTAGTCAGGGTCAGCTTGGCCAGGGCAACCCGGCTGCGCTCTCCACCCGATAAATCCTCTACCTTTTTGTAAACATCATCTCCGCTGAAAAGGAAGCGACCCAGGAAGTTGCGGGCAGCCCCTTCGCTCATGGGTTGCGCCCACAGAATCTCTTCCAGCACGGTGTTTTTGAAGTTCAGACCTTCGTGAGACTGAGCATAATAGCCAATCCGCACGTTAGTGCCTAACTCCACCATGCCTTCCAGGGGGGTAATGTCTCCCATTATGGTTTTAAGGAAAGAGGATTTACCGCTACCGTTGGGACCTATAATGGCGACTCTTTCGCCACGCTGAATTTCCAGGTCAGGCGATTTGAAGAGCGCTTTTATCCCTTCGCGCGTATGGTAGCCTACCTTCAAATCTTCGGTAGCCAGCACCAGTCTGCCGCTTCGCAGGTCCGTTTGCAGTGACAGGTGGAGTTTATCTTTCTCTTTAGGCCGGTCCAGGCGTTCGAGGCGATCAAGCTTTTTCTGGCGTCCCCGCGCTTCTTTGGCGCGTTGTCCGGCCCGGTAGCGCCGGATATACTCTTCGGTCTTGGCAATCTGTTCCTGCTGCGCTTCATAGAGGGCCACAGCCCGTTCCAGCCGTTCGGCGCGCAGGGTCAGGTACTTGCTATAGTTACCGGGGTAGTCCTCAATCCGCCCAAAGGAGAGGTCCATTACCCGGCTGACTACCCGGTCCAGGAAGAAGCGGTCGTGGCTGATAATCAGAATAGCCCCTTGCCAGCCGCTCAAAAAATCTTCCAACCACTCCAGGGTTTTGAGATCGAGATGATTGGTAGGCTCATCCAACAGTAGGAGATCAGGTCCGGCCAGGAGTGAGCGGGCCAGGGCAGCGCGGGTCTTCTGTCCGCCACTGAATTTGTTCAGCGGCATGTCATACATATCCCTTTCGAAGCTAAGCCCGCTCAGTACCTGGTGTATACGTATTTCGTAATCATAGCCGCCGATCAATTCAAAACGGTGAGTTAGCTCTCCATAACGTTCCATGAGGGCTTCAAAATTACCGTCGTGAGAAGCGCTCATCTGCTGTTCCAGGCTATTGATTTCGGCCTGCATTTCGCGCACATCGTCAAACACCGACAGCATTTCAGCGTAGAGCGTCCGGTTGCTATCGAAAGTGACTTCCTGAGGGAGGTAGGCAATCTTCAATCCCCTGGTAGTAACAATTTCTCCGCTATCCGCGCGTTCTTCCCCGGCGATTATCCGCATCAGGGTGCTTTTCCCGGCGCCGTTCACGCCAACCAGCGCTACTTTTTCGCCCGGGTTAATCTGAAAAGTAACGTCTTTGAAAATCGGAAAAATATTAAAAGATTTGCTTAATTTATAGGCGGATAATACTGACATCTCTGAAAATTCTGATTTTTATACTAAATTCTCTAAAAAGTATTCTCTTAAACTTACTTTACATAATAAAAGCTTTATAGCTCTACCTGATACAAAACATTTATCCCTTTACCGGCTTACTCCCGTAACGATAAAGCCTATAAATTATAGCACACACGAGGGCAGAATGGGCTGTGTCGGAATTATAGTAGCCAGCAAGATCTAGCAACTGTAAACCCAATTTTTGGGTCAGTCGTAAATTGAGCTATGGCAAAGGTTCTAAAGAAAGACCTGATTCAGAAATAATTCTATTTACTTCGTAAATTGATGGTTTAATCCTACCCTCTTTAATTCCTTCCAATTCTTGCTTAATTTTAAGAGGTGAAATTTTAGCTATCTGCAAAAGGGAGTCAAAAGCTGTTTTACGTACTTCTTCGCAAGGATCAGATTCTAAGGCAGTAACTAAAGCCCAATCAGGCCATAATTTCGAATAAGTACCCAGAACACTTGCGGAAGATAAACGTACAAGGCTACTAGGATCTTCCACGATTCTGAGTCGAATTGTTTCAAGTACTAAATTTTCTTCTGATAAATTGTAATGAAATCCGAGACATCTTATAGCATTTAAGCGCCAGACAACATTATTAGCAGTTAAGCAGTTGATGAAAAATCGTTTTGCTGGTTCATAATGGGTTTCAGCAAGCGCATGCATGTAATTGTAAATCTCTTTTGTGTTCTGTTCGTTCAGAACTTTCTTATGCCGTAATTTTTGAAGATTTTTGAGTATTAGTTGTTGCTCTGTCTCATTCAATTTTTTGACCTTTGACTTCTATAATTTGTTGAGTGTGTTTACATTAGACAGAATTGTGTATGGTCTGTATTATTAGTTAAAAGTTATAGGATTTCAAGGTAGAAAGAATCTGCGAATGATTAACAGTACAGGGGTGTTTGTACGTCAATCAAAGGTAGGATATTTTGCTAGAGTTGAGATTCAAGTTGAAACCGGGGTTGAGAAAACTTATTTTGAAATAAGATGTAAAGGAAATGGTTTTCGAGGACAGGGATACATAGAAGAAGTACCAGAAAATGGCTACGAAGATTGGAAGTTCGGTGCAATTATTGTATTAAATTACGCTTTAAGAAAGCTAGACTCTCCAATTTGTAAAGTAACTGTCATAAAAATAGAAGGTTTAACATCGGATACAAATCCCACAATTGTTGCTGCTGCTGCCATAAATGCTTTATGGAAAGCCTATAACTACGTTCCAAATATTGAGCTACAAAATTATATTGAGGAAGAAGTTTTAAGGAGTTGGGCATTACCTCAAATGTCTATACCTTATTTAAATTAAGCAATATAAAACCAACAATAACTACCCTGAGCATCTCTAAATAGAGTAAAAAGGGTATTAATTATATGACTGTGCTAGATGAAAGATAGTATAAATGAAAACGCTGGTTACTGATAATATCGAGGAAGCTGCTGCCCTGCTGCGAGCGGGTGAAACGGTGATCTTTCCGACTGAAACTGTCTATGGTTTAGGAGCGGATGCCACTAATCCTGCCGCCGTCGCTAAAATTTACGAGGCCAAGCAACGCCCCTCTGATAATCCTTTGATTGTCCATATCTGGCAACGCGAACAGGTCGAACAACTGGCCAAAGAGATTCCGCCTTATGCCTACGATTTAATGGAGGCTTTTTTTCCCGGTCCGTTCACTATCCTGCTACCCAAGCGGTCGATTATTCCAGATGCCACTACCGCCGGAAGCTCTAAAGTCTGCCTGCGTATGCCTTCCTTACCTGAAGCTCAAGAATTTTTGAAAGCTAGCGGTTTACCCGTGGCCGCTCCCTCGGCCAATCTTTCGGGCCGTCCCAGCCCAACGCGCTGGCAGGACTGCCTGGAAGATATGGATGGACGGGTAAGCTGCATCTTAAAAGGACCGGAAGCTAGCTTTGGCCTCGAATCCACTATCGTAGATGCCAGTGGTTCTCAACCTGTTTTGATGCGTCCGGGTGGTATTACTCTGGAGCAACTGGCCCAGGTTGTCCCTGATATTCTACCCCAACCCGGCAAAAATGCGCCTACTACTCCCGGTATGAAATACCGCCATTATGCTCCGCATGCCAGGGTAAGCCTGCTGGACGAAGGCGAAAAACCGGCCGAAAACAGTTCCGGCGCAGCCTATATCGGTTTAGACGAGCCCTCATTCGAGACAAGCTACCATTATCGCGCTTCTTCGCTGGAGGACTATGGCCGCAATCTCTTTTCCTTTTTTAGAGAATGCGACCGGCGAGGTATTGAACATATTTATGCCGAGAAAGTTGCTTCACACGGCTATGGCCGGGCTATAATGAACCGCCTGCAAAAAGCCTCGGCAAATCATTAAAAGAGAAACTAAAAAGGGAGAGCCAGCCTGTTTTGAAAGGCTGGCTCTCCCTTTTAACTGGCTAAAACTTAATCTTCCCAGCTATTTGCGTCATCGCCAAGCGACTCAGGTTTAGTTGGTACCACACAAAAGAGATGTCCGGTGGGGGCACGCATAATCCACCACTGTTCTACTTGTTCAACGCGGGTAGCTCCGAGCTTTTCCAGGCGCTTCACTTCGGCTTCCAGGTTATCGGTTTCCAGGTCGAGGTGAAAACGTGAAGGGGCGTCTACACGCTGAACCATCATATCAAGGCCAACACCCCCACCTGATAAAGAGGTGTAGGGACTGTCCGGGTTGTTCGAACGTTTTGCTTCCATTCCTAGCGCCTGGCTCCAGAAATTAACGCCGGTTTCAGCAGTTTCCTGGTCGCAGTCAATTAAAATTGCGGTCAGCTTGCTTCTGTGCATAATTAAGCACTCCTTAGTTTACTCAACCTCGTTGAAAGCCACTTTTACTGAACAAACGTTCTGCTACAGTTAGATTTTAACCTGTTAATCAGCCCTGTCAATCATATTTTTTACAGTTAAGCAAAAATGCTTATTTAGCAGAATTCAGCCTGCTGGTTTTGTAGTAATTTGTACCTCTTCATTTCAAGGAAGGCAGAAGATAGATGTAGTGTGGTCAAAGAGCTTCTTCTCAAATACTCAGGCTTGAATTGTCATGATTAGTGATTACTACCAGGAGATGTGTTATCATGATTGGACATAAAAAGGGGAGTTGAGTAAAAGTTTGGGCGAAAGCTAAACTCGCCAATTAAATTCCTGAAAACCTCATAAAGGAAAATTACAAAAGGAAACTTGTAACGAAAGGTTTTATTAAATGACCGAAAGTAAGTACAGTCCGCCTGTAGATCGTCTCCTCACTTATGGTGATTGCCAGAAAATGAATGAGGAGTCGCCGGACTGGCCTGATTATGTGAAAGAACTCGGTTTAACTAAAGAAGATATTCCTGAACTCATTAGAATGGTTCAGGATGATGATTTGAACTGGGCCGACCAGGAATCACTTGATATCTGGGCGCCTACCCACGCCTGGCGCGCCCTGGGGCAATTAAAAGCGGTGGAAGCGGTAGGACCGCTCCTGGACTTTATGCAAGAGGCGGGGAACGAGGATGACTGGGCCAACCAGGAATTAGCAAAAGTTTTCAGCATGATTGGCGCTCCGGCTATTCCTGAACTGAGCGCATTCATAGCCGATACCTCCAAGCCTACTGAGGTAAGAGGCTGGGCTGCTGATTGTCTCGGGGCTATTGGCCTTGCGCATCCCGAGCTTCGCAATAAGGTTGTTTCCATCCTGCGCAAGCAACTGGCTCATTTCGAGGATAATTCTGACTTGAACGGGATGCTAGTCTGGGGCCTCCTTGATTTAAATGCAGTAGAAGCGGCCTCTGAAATCGGTATGGCCTACATGCTGAATAAAGTGGATGAAAGAATGGCCGGCGACTGGAATGAAGCCCAGGAAGCGCTTGGCTTAAAGAAAGCGGAAAAGTCGAAACCGACACCGGAAGAATTGCCTCCTTTGCCTGATATCAGTAATCACGAAAATATGGTAGACGCCTACATTCAGATGTTTGGCCGGGAAAGCATGTTACGTCAGATGGATGAAGCTTCCGGTAACATCTCCGCCAAAAATAATCCTGGCAAGAAGGAACAAAAAGCGGCTAATAAAAAGAAAGGCAAGAAGTAAAGGCGCGGATGACACAGACTCTGCCAGGCTTGCAAAATCTTTTAACTACTAAACTATATCTTCCACCGCCGCGCCCAGACGCGGTAGCCCGGCCGCGCCTGGTTGAAATGCTACAACAGGGTTTGCGCCGCAAACTGGTACTGGTCTCCGCCCCGCCCGGTTTTGGAAAAACCTCTGCCGTAGCCGAATGGCACTTTAGCCAAACTGGAAAGCAAATACCCCTCGGCTGGGTTTCTCTGGATGAAGGTGATAATGACCCGGTGCGTTTCTGGTCATACTTTATAGCCGCTTTTCAACGATTGAAGCCTGGTCTTGGTCAGGCCGCCTACGAATTTCTCCAAACGGCAGGGCAGACCGCTTCCCAAAATCAGTTTGTTGAGCCGCTGCTGACCGCTCTTATCAATGAGATCGCCGCCACTCTGCCGGAGACTTTTGCCCTGGCCCTTGATGACTATCATGTTATCGAAAATGCATCCATTCACCAGGGGATAGCCTTTTTGCTTGACCATTTGCCTCGCCAGATGCACCTGATTCTGACCAGCCGGGTAGACCCGCTTTCTTTGCCCCTGGCGCGTATGCGGGTGCGCGGCGAGTTAGCCGAGATACGGGCTGCCAACTTGCGCTTTACTACCGATGAAGCAGCTTCTTTTCTAAACGCTACTCTTGAGCAATCACTATCTTTAGAGGATGTCGAGCAACTGACCACCCGTACGGAAGGTTGGGCTGCCGGGTTGCAGATGGCCGCTCTTTCCCTGGAAGGTTGCGAAGATGTCCACAAGTTTGTGACCAGCTTTGCCGGTGATGACCGTTACCTGGTAGATTACTTGATCGAAGAGGTGCTGGAACGGCAATCCAGTACTCTACAGGCCTTTTTACTGGAAACCAGTATCCTTGATCGCCTCAGCGGACCACTTTGCCAGGCTGTTACCGGACAGGAAGATGCCCAGAATACCCTGACTCGCCTGGAGCAGCGCAATATTTTCCTGATACCGCTCGATAACCGCCGGGTCTGGTTCCGTTACCACCATCTATTCGCCGAGCTTTTGCGCTACCACTTGAGTCAGACACGCACTTCAGCCGAAGTGGATGCGTTATACCTGCGAGCCAGCTACTGGTTCGAACAGAACGCTCAGCATCGGGAAGCCGTCCGATTTGCCCTGGATGGTCATGCTTACGAGCGAGCAGCAGATCTTTTTGATCTGATGGTAGCAGAAATGACCGTTCGTACCGAGTTGATTACTTTGCAGAAATGGTACAGCGCTCTTCCGGACGAAGCGATACGCGCCCGGCCAATGCTGTGTATGTGCTATGGCTGGTTGTTATTGCTTACCGGGCGCTGGCAGCAAGTAGAGATTTATACCGATGCTGCCGAAAAGGTTTTCGCCAGGACTGCCGCTACTGATAAAAATCCAAATCGAGTGCAGGTTCCCGGTAATGTTGCTGTATTACGTGCCTTTATGGCTCGTCATAGCGGTGACCTGGCCAGGGCAATTAGCCTCTCGCAGGAAGCTCTGAAGCTTTTGCCGCTCGACTCTTATACCGCCCGTTCTCGCGTTTTTGTTAACCTGGGGCAGGCTTATTCGCAAATAGGCCATTTTAAGGAAGCGGAAGAAACTTATCGAGAAGCGACCCGGAACGCCCTGGCTAATAAAAGCGCCTATTCTTATGCCAATACTACCAGCCAGTTAGTAATGTTCGAGCTTGCGCGTGGCCATCTGAACAAAGCGGCAGCGCTATGCGAGGATGCTATTCAAATCTGTGCGAGTCACGAAAGCAGCAGCGCGCTGAAAGACGGCCAGTATATGCCCATCGCCAGCGAAGCTTACCTTATGCAAGCTCGTATCTGCCTTGAAGGTAATGAACTGGAAAAAGCCGAGATGCTGGCCGGTAAAGTGCTGGAAATGGAGAAGTTTCTTTCCAATCTTGAAATCAGCCTGGGCGCTCGCCAACAGTTGGCTGAATTGCAGGGTTTGCTGGGACGACCGGAAAAAGGTTTGAATACTTTTAAGGAAGCCGTTTCTTTATCTCAGAAAACCCGCCATCTCAATTTGGAGCAGACCAGCGGCGCTCTTCGTACCAGGCTACTGTTGCTTCAAGCTACTCCCGCCAGTCTGAAAGAGGCTGTTCAGTGGGCTAATTCTGTTGAGACGCGCTTTACAAACCTTTCCGGTCTTACTTTTGATGGTTGGTCGGAAGCGCTGACCATGGTGCGCGTTTTCCTGGCCCAAAAAGAGTATGCCAGGACCTCCCAATGGCTGGCACGCCTGCAAACCGAGGCCCAGGAAAAGGGCTGGACCGGCTACCTGATTAAGATCCAATCCCTGCAAGCTTTAGTCCAGGCTGAAAACGGAGAAATAAACAAGGCCATAACAACCCTGGTAGCGGCCCTGGCGCTGGCTGAACCGGAGGGTTACGTACAGCTATTTGTAAACGGAGGCGCTACTCTGCAAGCCCTGTTACAGCGTATCGCCGCTAACGCCGGTTTCTACCATCTCTCAGAAACTTATCTTAACAAGTTGCTGGCTGCTTTCCCTGACAGGCAATCTGCGCCCGAAACCGCTATCTTGCCGGAAGGTCTGCTTGGAAGCGGAGAAGCTAGGATTGACTATCCCGCCAATCTTCGCCAGCTTTCACCCCTGGAAAGACCCAGCGAACGCGAACTGGAAGTGCTTCGTCTGATCGCCTCCGGTCTTTCCAACCAGGAGATAGCCGAGCGGTTGGTGGTGAGTGGAAATACTATCAAGGCCCATATCAATAAAATTTACGCCAAGTTAAACGTAGGGAGCCGTACTCAAGCGATTGCCCGTGCCCGAGAATTAAATCTGCTTTAAAGCAATGCCAATCTGGAAAGGTGTTTTTTCATAAATGAAACCAGACTACCTCTACTATAATGCGAACATCTACACCCTCGACCCGGCCAACCCAAAAGCCGAGGCCCTGGCAGTAAGCTCGGGCCGGATAGTGGCCGCCGGAACGCTAGACCATGTCCGGGCCTTGGAAGGCTCCAGCCGAGCCGAAGCGATAGATTTGAAAGGGGCTACTCTGCTGCCCGGTCTGAACGACTCTCATACTCATCTCCTGTGGTGGGCGCATACTCTACAACAAATTAACCTGGTAGGGGTAGATAACCTGGAAGAAATTGTAGAGCGAGTGCGGGCTAAAGCGGAAGTAACACCGCCCGGCATGTGGTTGACCGGCTTAGGCTGGGATAAGAATCTGTGGGGTGTGGATTTTCCAACTGTAGAAGCCCTGGACCGGGCCGCACCTAATCATCCGGTAGCTCTCACCAGTAAGGATGGGCATTTGCTATGGGTTAACAGCCAGGCGATTGCGCTTTGCGGAGTTGATCGTGATACTCCCGTGCCTGCCGGGGGCGAGATTACGCGGGACGCCAAGGGTAATCCCAATGGTGTTTTTAAAGAAAATGCCATGGAATTGATTGACCGCCACCGCAACGAACCGGATGCCGCTGCCGACCTTGAAGCTTTGCGGCGAGCCCTACCGCTGGCCCATCGTAACGGCCTGACAGGAGTACATAGCGTGGAAGGGCGCGAGGGTTTGATTGCTTTCCAGCGCCTGCACGAAACCGGGGAATTGCAGTTTCGCACTACAGTCCTGCCCTATAACACCTGCGCACCCGGTCTGATTGAGCAGGGTTTGCGGCAAGGCTTTGGTGATGAAATGTTGCGCCTGGGCCAGATCAAGTTTTTCCTGGACGGTACGCTCGGGTCGCAGACTGCCGCTATGTTTGAACCATTTCTCGAACCGCTCGGCCATGAGCACGCGGATGGAGATGGCTGCGAAGCGGCCAATACGGGCATTTTTCGGATGGCCGAAGACGATTTTCTGGCGCAGGCCCGTCATTGTATTGAAAACGGTTTTGCCGTGGCCGTTCACGTTATCGGCGATCGGGCGGCTCATCTGGGCCTGGACGTGATTGAGAAGGTAATGCGGGAAGCCTCTCAGAATAATAATTTGCCGCCTCGCGCTCGCAATCGCCTGGAGCATGTCCAGTTGCTTAAAGCGGCAGACCTGCCCCGCCTGGCGCAGTCCGGTATTATCGCTTCAGTCCAACCGACCCATGCCACTACCGACCGCGATACGGCTGAATGCTACTGGGGAATGTCGCGGCTGACCGAAAGCGGGCGCGGGTACGCCTACAAAAGTATGCTTTTGAGTGGAGCGCGCCTGGCCCTGGGTTCGGATGTGCCAATCGAGCCGATAGCGCCGTTAAATGGTATCTATGCTGCTGTAGCTCGCAAGCGACCGGGTGAAAACCGGCCGGCCTGGCTACCCGCCGAACGGCTGAGCGTGGAAGAAGCGGTGCGGGGCTTTACCCAGGGCGCCTCCTTTGCTGCCGGGGAAGAAAACCGGCGCGGCACGCTTGCTCCCGGCTATCTAGCCGATTTTACCGCGCTCGGCCAGGATATTTTTAATCTACCTGAAGATGAAATTCTCAGCACGCCGGTGGTAATGACGGTGGTGGATGGCAAACCCGTTTTTGCAAACCTCTAAATAAGCAATCTCCTTCACTTTAGCGCACAGGCAAGCTCTAATTCCAGAGTGAGCCTGTGTGCAAGCTCACAGTCTTTAACCTTTTCCCATGCTAAAATCTTTGTATCAGTCTATCGGCACAATTATTAATCTACATTGCTGGCAGAGTCATACTAAGGCTGTATCAAAGGGAGGGAGTAAGGTTGGAGCAGGAACTGGCGCAGTTTGCGCGGATGGCCCGTGTTCTGGGCGGATCAATTCGGCTGGTAGCTTACCTGGGAGTGCTGGCGACTATCGCCTTTGCTGTGGTAGGCTTTTTTTATGTTGAGCCTTTCCGGTCAGGCCGGATAACGGGTAGCTACTGGAGTCTGATTGTTTACGATGAAGTATTAATGCGCTGGCTTGGCCCTATCTCAGGTCTTTCATTCCTGGTGCTTATCGGGTTTCCGGTTTTATATTATTTCACTGGCTCTAATGTACGTAAGCCGCAACCATTGCCTAAACCTCTAAAGCTTTTAAATCTTTTACTTCTGCTGCTGACGATTGTCTCATGGGTAATGATTGGAATTAGCTCTTTCCGGCAGAGTGGCTACCGGCACGAGGATAACGCTATCACCCAGGGGCAGAGCTTCTTTTTAGCCTCTAAACCGGTTGGGAACAGCAAAGATAGCGCGACAGAATATTTCGTCTATCGCTGTGATCAGTTCGCCCTTAATTGCAACCGCATTTATTCTGAGATCGTCACCGGCTATCGTTTTGTGCCGGGCCGCAATCCACGTGAAGTTATAATCTCGCTGGATGGCGATACTAACCGCCTTAAGCTCGACCTCAGACGGCATGACAAAGTTATTTATGTGCCTCTCTAATCTTGCTAAATTTTCGTGAAGCTGGTAAGGTAAAAAAGAGAACGCGGTGCTACCACAGACGCGTGAACTTAAACTCACTCTGCGCTTTCCAGCCATCCGGTTCTGACGAGCGCATTTATCACAAGCCGAAGAGCGATGCCATTTTCTTTTGCAGGCATCTAGCCCGGTTTAAGGTACCAATCTATGACACAACTAAATAATCCTGACGCTCCTCTGTTTCAACTTCCAGCGGAGGTTTATGTAGGCCGGAATGTCGTTCGGCGGCATATCGTTGATTTTTTCTGCCAGTCTGATGCAGTTACCTACCTGGCTCAAGGGGAAGAAATCCTGGCTATATTTGATGGTATCATTTTGAATCTGCAAGCCCGCCGTTTCACCACTCGCTCTCTCCACGATTATGCTATCCTCACTAACCAGAATCTTTTGCTGTGGTCGCGCGGTGACCGTCAAACTGTGGTGCATCGCCATCCCTGGAATAGTCTTACTTTGAAAAAATACGGTCGAAGATCTGAGCTGGAAGGCACTTTACTGCTTTCTTTCAGCCCTCCCGCGCCTGCCAACCGCCGCCGCATAACCATTCGGAGCGGTTCTGGATCTTCTGCGCAGGCTCAGGAATTACCCCTTCCCGCTGTGGCGGAAACCCTTTACTATCTGGATTTAATGCCCCTGCTGGAAGTAAGGCTGTGCGCCCGCATGTTGCGGCACCTTATGACCGCGCCAGGCGAACAAGCTTCTGAGAGCTTTCGCCAGGCTTTCCACTCCGAGCTTGAGGCCTCGAAAGTTAACCTGACCAGAGTGGCTGAACTCTTGCGGCCCTTCTATACCCGCCAACCTAACGGAGTTTATATCGAGGTGAGCGCAGGCGAGGAGCGTTATTCGGTCCGTATGCTGGCAGATTACATCCGGCAGCTAACTTTCTCGCAGTGGGCCGGAGAAGCTTCAAATCCTGAAAATGGCACTTCCAATTATAGCCGGCCTTACGAACGTGGCCTGACATTGCCGGTTCTGGCAGCCCTGAGCAAGGATGTCATTAACGAATACAGCCTTAGCCGGATTCTGCGGGGCGCCTGGTTGGACACTGACAGCATATTAGATCGCCTGGAGGTTTTTGGAGAAGCGACAGAAGGTATAGCCGATATGGTGGAAGTGCTGGCTACCGACCCCGAAACCCGCCAAAACCTGAAAGCCCGTCTCCGAGAGGTGATTAATAGCCAATCCAAATCTCGTAGCCCGTTTTTAAATGCCACTTATAGAGCTTTTTTTGAGCCGGTTCTGGAGCGAGTTTTACCAGAAACCACCACGCCGGAGCACCGCGCTATCAGAGTGCGTCCTCGGGAGTAAAAAAGCCGGGCCGAGAAAAGTTTGTCTTTCCTCGGCCCGGCTCGGTTCTCACTTGCCTGAAACTACTATTTCAGATCAAGCTCTACTTTATACAACTGGTCTTCCATTGAATAGCGGCGGCGGAAGCCTTTTTTGTCGGCCAGTTTTTGCATGTTGCGGTTTTCCGGGTGAATATCGCCGATTATCCGGTCGAGTTTCCAATCCCGGCCTACCTGGATAACTTGCTCCAGTAATACGTCACCGAGGCCGCGTCCCTGCCATTTGTCCGAAACCAGCACCGCAAAGTCCGCCACGTTAGAAGCGTGTAACTTGGTCAGGCGGCCCACACCCAGGATTTCGTGCTCGCCCGTTTCCGGGTCAGTACGGTCCGCCACCAGCGCAATTTCCCGGTCGTAATCGTTAAAGCAGATACGGGTCAGCCGCTCGTGGGAAATGCGCTGGCTCAGGTTCATCATATGCAGCCAGCGGAAGTAAACCGTGCGGTCGGAAAGGGTTTCGTGGAATTTGACCATCAACGGTTCGTCTTCCGGGCGAATGGGCCTGAGAGTAACTTCGGTGCCGTCACGCATCTTCCAGGGCATAATATAGCGGGTCGGGTAAGGCCTGATTGCCAGGCGTGGCAGCATCTCGCGCGTGGTATGCTGGTCGTAGACTACCACGCGGGCATCTAAGGCCAGCAAGCCCGATGGCGAAGCCAGCAAGGGGTTAATATCTATTTCCTTGATGAAACGCTGCTCCACCACTAACCGGCTGAAACGTACCATCAGTTGTTCCAGCAAAGCCATATCTACCGGGGGGCGTCCCCGTACCCCTTTAAGAGCAGTGTAGATGCGGGTTTGCTCCATCATGCGGCGGGCCAGGGTGGTATTAAGAGGCGGTAGGGCCAGCGAACGATCTTTGTAAACTTCTACCAGTTGGCCGCCTGAACCGAAGAGCAATACCGGTCCAAACTGCGGATCAATACTGCTGCCTACAATCAGTTCGTAACCTTCCAGTTTAATCATCGGCTGTACCGTGACACCCTGGAAATGGCCTGCTCCCGCTTTCTGCGATACCGATTCCTCGATACTGCGGTAGGCTTCTCGCACTTTATCTTCGCTGCGCAGGTTTAACTGCACCCCGCCTACATCGGTTTTGTGAGTAATTGTCTCGGAATAAAGTTTCAACACCACCGGGTAGCCGATGACTTCGGCGGCATTGACCGCTTCATCTTCGCTTTGAGCTATTCGCGTCTCTACTACCGGGATACCATAAGCCGCCAGCACCTGTTTTGACTCAAATTCGGTCAGGATAGTCCGGCCTGACTGGCGCACATTTTCAATAATCTGCTCGGCGTGAGTTCTACCGGCAGCCTCGGTAGAGGTTTCGGGCGGCAGAATCGGCGTTTCGTAGATGCCGGATAGATTATAATTGTAACGCCACATGTAATTGAAAATATGGGCAGCGGTATCAGGATAAGGGAAGGTCGGGATATTAGCCCGGTTAAGAATATCTATTCCCTTGGCAACCTCATTACCGCCCATCCACGAAGCCAGTACCGGTTTGTTGGTAGACTTGGCATACACCCGCAGTAGTTCGGCGGTCTGGGTTGGGTCCGTCATAGATTGCGGAGTCAGGATTACCAGCAGGCCATCGCTGTTAGGATCGCGAGCAGCAATTTCCAGGGTTTTGGCGTAGCGGTCCGCATCGGCATCCCCCAGAATATCAATGGGGTTAGCGTGACTCCAGTGGGCAGGCAAGATGCTATTTAACTCCTGGCTGGTCTGGTCGGAGAGAGTTGCCAGTTCGCCATCGTCGCTGATCAGGGCGTCGGTCGCCAGCACCCCGGGACCACCTGCGTTGGTGACGATACTGAGACGTGGCCCGTGCGGGCGCGGCTGTTTGGAAAGCACTTCCGCCATGTAGAACATCTCGGCGATAGTGTTCACGCTCAAGACACCGCTGCGCCGGAAGGCCGCTCTTAAGACTTCATCGCTGCCGGTCAAAGATCCCGTGTGGGAGGCGGCAGCCTGGGCGGCGGCCTGGGTGCGCCCGGCCTTGATTACAATGATAGGCTTAGTCAGGGCAACTTCACGAGCCGCCGAGAGGAAGGAACGGGCATCCCCGATTGACTCCATATAGATTACTATGCTCTTGGTATTGGGGTCGTCACCGAGATAATCAATCAGATCGCCCCAGCCTACATCTACCATTGAGCCTAACGAAACAAAGGCGCTGAAGCCGACATTTTCAGTTAAACTCCAATCGAGTACAGCCGTACACAACGCTCCGCTCTGGCTGATAAAAGCAACGTTACCCGGTTTCGCCATAGTTGCGGCGAAAGTAGCATTCAAGCCGCTCAGAGGGCTCATTACACCCAGGCAGTTTGGCCCGATAATGCGCATTTTGCCACGCCGGGCCGTTTCCAGGATCTGGCGCTCCAGTTCCACTCCTTCCGGGCCGCGTTCTTTGAAGCCCGCCGAAATAATAATCGCCCCTTTCACCCCGGCCTCCACGCACTCGTTCATTATACCGGGGACAGTCCGCGCGGGCGTCACAATCACCGCCAGGTCGACTTTCGATGGAACAGCAGCGATGTTAGGGTAAGCCTTAATACCCAGGATACTGCTGCGTTCTTTATTTACCGGGTAGACCGTTCCTCCAAAGGGATTGCTGATTAGATTCCATAGAATGGTGCGCCCGACACTACCCGCTTTCTCGGTAGCTCCAATTACAGCTACACTTTTCGGAGCGAAAATAGCATCTAGAGCATAATTTTGTTCATACCTGTATTCGTTTGGTTTTTCTATTTCGAGATTTGTCATACGAGCTCCTACTTATTTTTTGTTTTATCCTGGCGGTTAACATACCCGTCCACAACCCGCTAAAGTTTACCTGAGATTGGTAAACACAAAGGTAAAAAAAGGTAAAAATCAGCTTAACAGGTGATCCGGTTTGTGGTAAGAATTTTCCCGATTTAAAGCTCTTCGCCTCGCAACCTCACAAGGGCCATAAGATCGAGGAGATAAAGTAGTTCAATCTGGGTAAGCAGGGCCTCACCGGCATAAAGCTTCAGTTGTTTGCCGCTGACGGTATCGTAGAGACGGGCGAAATCACGCAGAATTTCTAATTCCTCTCCCTGAGGCGAATAAGTGTAAACCTCTCCAGGTTGTGGCAATTTACTTGCCAGGGGTTTGCAGCGCGCTAGAAGTGTGATAGCTTTCTCGGCATCGTATGTTTCCATTGACAATTAAACCTCATAAAAAGTTTTTGTCCCCTTTCAATACTATCACAAAAAGGGCTGAATATATCAACTCAATCTCTTGTTATCTACTTGTTTTGTATATTGGTATAAAGGAATGAAACCTGCAAGTCGAACTTAAATCGTGGTAAGATGAACCGGGGACTGGAACGGCAGGCCCATTTTCAACGGTACTTTTACCACCTGAAAAGGTTTTTCAGCTTTTAAAGGTTGGATTTCAAACAACTAAGGAGGATTCAGTATGCCAGCACGTTCGGCTAAAGCAGTATGGGAAGGTAGTTTGCGCGATGGTAAGGGCAATATGCAACTGTCCGGCGGCGCTTACAACGGGCCTTACTCTTTTGCTTCACGCTTTGAAAACGGAACGGGCACCAATCCTGAAGAATTAATTGCTGCGGCGCATGCCGGGTGTTTTTCAATGGCCCTTTCTTCTAATCTAGGTAAAGCCGGTTTTACCCCTAAGCGCATCCAGACCGAGGCGCGGGTTCACATGACCCCGGTAGAAGGTGGGTTTGGCATAACCAAGATAGAGCTTTTCACCGAGGCCGAAATCCCTGGCATTGATGAGAAGAGCTTTCAGGAGCAGGCCGAGGCCGCCAAGAAAGGCTGTCCGGTTTCTAAAGCCCTGGCCGCAGTTCCCGATATTCAATTAAACGCTAAACTGGTCAACAACTCTTAATCATTGATACTTAACGGGCCGGGTTAGCCCAAAAGTTCAAACGCAGCCCGGCCTGTTTCTGAGAAAGTATAGATGCTATGATTGTTACAGATTCTTCCAGGCTGATTCAGCTACTTAAGGATACCCGGACAATCGCTGTAGTGGGCCTTTCTACTAGCCCCTATCGAGCCAGTAATGGCGTAGCGGCCTATTTAATGCGCCAGGGTTATACTATTATCCCGGTTAATCCAAACTATGACGAAGTACTGGGGCTGAAGTGTTATCCTTCGCTGCGTGATATTCCCGGCCCGGTAGATATGGTAGATGTTTTTCGCAACCCGGCAGAAGTTATGCCCATCGTAGAAGATGCCATTGCTATTGGAGCGAAATCAATCTGGTTTCAACTGGATGTGATAAATGAAGAGGCGATTGCCAGGGCTGACCAGGCCGGGCTACTGGTAGTAGTAGACCGCTGCCTGAAAGTAGAGCATAGTATTCACCGGGCGGCCCTGGCAAGCTGACTTTCTTTGTCATATAAAGGAAATATGCTATGTCACCCCAATCCTTTGCCGGACAGGTAAATGCGCCGGATTTTCCACAGGGTATGAGTTGGCTGAATACCGCGCAACCCCTCAGTTTGAAGAATTTGCGCGGCAAAATTGTATTACTCGATTTCTGGACATTCTGTTGAATTAACTGCATGCACGCACTGGTGCAGTTGCGTCCGCTGGAAGAAAAGTACCGGGATATCCTGGTGGTAATCGGAGTACATTCGGCCAAATTTATGGCCGAGAAGGCTACCGAAGCCTTGCGTGATGCCGTACTGCGCTATGATATTCGCCACCCTGTTGTTAATGACCGCGATTTCAAGCTCTGGAATGCCTATGCGGTCAGGGCCTGGCCTACCATGATGTTTATTGATCCCAGGGGTAAGGTGATCGGCAAGCACGAAGGTGAAGTGCCGGTGGAGGATTTTGACCATCTTATCGGCCAGATGGTTGCGGAGTATGATGCGCAGGGCCTGCTCGACCACCAGCCAATTTCCTGGCAGCTTGAAAAGCTAACTCCCGGCCTAACTGAAAGCTCGCCGCTGGCCTTTCCCGGTAAAGTGCTGGCCGATGTAGCTACCAACCGTCTTTTTATTGCCGATTCCAATCACCACCGGATTATCATAGCTACTTTAGACGGGCATGTCGGGCAAGTTGTGGGCGAGCTTGAAGCGGGCTTGGCCGATGGCTCTGAAAGGGCTGCCCGGTTTAATAACCCGCAAGGATTAGCTTTATATAATAATAATCTGTATATAGCGGATACCGGAAACCACGCTATTCGCAAGCTTGATTTGAGTACCTGGCAAACCGTTACTCTGGCAGGTACGGGCGAGCAAAACCGGGATTACGACCTGACTGGTGGCGCTGGTCTACAAACGGATCTTAATAGTCCCTGGGATTTAGCCTATTGGGATGAAGCCCTTTACATCGCAATGGCCGGGTTTCATCAAATCTGGCGGCTGGATTTAGCAACGGCCCAGATCAAACCCTGGGCAGGCACCGGATATGAAGCGATTAAGGATGGCTCTCTCAAAGAGGCCTTTTTTGCCCAGCCCAGCGGTATCAGCTACTACAACGGCTGCTTTTACACCGCCGATAGCGAAACAAGCTCCATACGCCAGATCAGTCTCGATGGCACGGTACGTTCTCCGGTCGGAAGCGGCCTCTTTACCTTTGGCGACAGGGACGGTACAGGTGAGGAAGCCCTGTTGCAGCATCCCCTGGGTGTAAGCGCCGGACCGGAGGGGATCTATATTGCCGATAGTTATAACAATAAGATTAAACGGTTAGAACCGGCTACGCGCCATGTTATAACTTTATACGGTGATGGCTCAAGCGGCTACCTGGATGGCCCTGGTAGTACGGCCCGCTTTAATGAGCCGGGTGGCCTTAGTTTAGCAGGCAACCGGCTTTATATTGCCGATACCAATAATCATTTAGTTCGACTGGCCGACTTAACAAGTGGTGAAGTAACTACCCTGCAATTAAAAAACCTTAGTGATAAGTAAAATGTCATGTTGAATAATATTCTTGTAAATGTGACCGGGGCGGAAACAACCGGTCATGAAAGCGGCGCAACTGTAACAACGGTTATCTGGCTGTTGATGGCGGTAGCGGTGGTTTCGGTACTGACCAAGTATGTACGCTTACCCTATACTATCGCGCTGGTAATAGCCGGGCTTGGTATTGCGCTAACTCCAGGCCTGGCAACCGTGACACTTACCCCCGACTTAATTGTGCTGGTTTTTTTACCGGCCCTGCTTTTTGAAGCTGCTTACAATCTCAGTTTTCAGCATTTACGCGAAAATATTCGCTTCATTTCCAGCCTGGCTATCTGGGGAGTGCTGGCGACGGTAGGTATAGTCGGAGGACTCTTAATCTGGCTGAGCGGGCTGCCCTGGCAAACCGCGCTTGTTTTCGGAGCTATCGTAGGCGCGACAGACCCCGTTTCGGTGGTGGCTACCTTTCGCAAATTAGGCGCACCCCGCCGCCTGACCATCATTATGGAAGGCGAAAGCCTCTTTAATGACGGTTCGGCCCTGGTAATCTTTAACTTACTGATAGGCATTGTAGTAGCAGGCCAGTTCAATTTTATTGCCAGCCTGGTTGATTTTCTTAAAGTAGCGGTTGGCGGGCTGGTTTTAGGTGCGGCTATTGGCTACCTCGCTCTGGGTGTGTTATCCCGGCTTAATGATTACCTGACCGAAACTCTGGTCACTATTATCGCAGCCTACGGTACTTTTCTGGGGGCAGAAGTTATCGGGGTTTCGCCGGCCCTGGCGGTAGTAGTGGCAGGCCTGCTGGTCGGTAACTTCGGACAGGAGCGGGTAATGTCTCCAAGCTCGCGAGTAGCGGTAGGGTTAAGCTGGGAATTAATCGGCTTTCTGGCTAATTCCTTGATTTTCTTGCTGGTTGGTCTTGAAATCCGCGCTGTTGATATCAGTTCCTACTGGGAAGTCGCCTTGCTGGCAATCGCGGTGGTCGTAGTCAGCCGGGTAGTGATTATCGTATTTTTCAGTTCTGCCTCAAATCTCTTGACCAAAAAGAATAATCTGCCGGCAAGCTGGCAATTTATGCTGGTCTGGGGTGGTCTGCGGGGTGCGCTTTCACTGGCGCTGGCGCTCAGTTTACCGGTATTCTTGAACGATGGCACTCCTTTCCCGGACCGCAATAAAATTCTGGTGATGACTTTCGGCCTGATTCTCTTTACCCTGCTGGTGCAGGGGCTGACTCTGGAACCGTTTATGAAGTACCTGAAAATAGGCAACCCTCAGTCAGAAGAGATGGAACGCTATGAAACGTTGCGTGGACGCCTTTTGACAGCGCGGGCCGCCCGGCAAAGATTGCAAGAAATGGAACATTCCGGTGTGATTACGCGCAACGTGGCTGAAATTCTAGCTGAAGAATACAAGCTTCGCGAGAATGAAGCCGAAAAAGAGATCAAGGCTTTGCACCTGAGTTTTGATTTTTTACAGCAAGAGCAGTTGCGCCGGACCCGGCGGCGCCTTTTGCAGGTCGAGAAAAGTACTGCTCGCTCCCTTAATGGCCGAGGCTTGATCAGTGAAGATGTTTTGCAGGAACTTAATAGTGAGATAGATGCCAAACTTAGCTTAATTGAAGATGGCGAAAATACGGGTGGGGAAGCCGCTGCGACTGTGCTCGATCCTTTTAATGAAGCAGAGGCCAATTTACATAACGAAAAATCAAATTCCCAGAAGTAATTAATCATGCAAGAGCTTGATTCTGAAGCCGGGTCACCAATTGCTAGAAAGCGCCGTGTAACAAAGCCGGCTAACTGGTGTGTAATGCTGGTGACGGAAAATTTGTTTATAGTGGGTGATTACCGGCCCCTGGCGGTCGAATTATTGAAAGAGACTGTGCCGGGCGGGGCGCGCCGTTTTTACCGCACCGCCGGCCCCGAGTTTTTCACCCATTTCCCACTTTCTCCGGCCCAGATTCACTGGCTCCAGGAAGCGAAACTTTTTAACGGCACCTGGGAACTACTGCGTGAGTACCGCCGGCCTTTGCTGGATGTGTTGGCCCTGGAATATCCCCAGGTCTGGATAGTTGAGAACGGAGAAAGCCGCCCTTACCAGTTACCCGCCTCGCAAGAGCTACCGGACGCCGAAACTTATGCTTTCGGCCCTCCTGTTGTGATGCCGCTAACCTGGGCGCGTTCTTACAGCCTCTATTGCCACCGCCACCGTACCTGGGAAGTTGACCCCTGCAAGGATGCCGGTCGCATTGTGGAAAAACCTCTTCCTCAGGCGGAAGGGTCAGAACCACCTAAAAAGAAGAAGTGGCCGGACCTCGAACTCCATGCTCCCCGGAATACTCTCGTCAGGGCCAGCCGCAAGCAGGTTAGCTATTACCTTGCGCAGCAGGGCGAACCACAGCGCCTGGGGCGCGATGCCGAAGGTGAGACAGCGGCTCGTAAGATAATCGAAGCCCAGCGCCTGGCTATCCTTTTAAGAGCGGCTCGGGCCATGACTACCTTGAAAACCGCCCCGGAATGAAATTCCAGCACTATTTCAACAAAATCCCTGGCGGGATGGATCGTTTTATTCCATAATGTATCCTACATTATCTCGCCAGAGATTTCGTTACACTAAACCAGATATGAGAAATGCGGGCAAAAGACCGGAGCTATATAGCAACGTTGAATGATAGCGGCGGTTCTCATACCCTGGATTAAAAAAGGATTGACCATCGCCCGGGCCAATCCTCTTTTGTTTACTATCCCATACAGTCATACTACCCCTGTACAGGTTAATGTTTCATGCTTTTACTTTGGTGGTCTCCTGGGTTTTGCTCTCGATGTTCAGGGCCAGTTCGCGTTTGAGCCGTCTCGCTTCGCTGGCGAAACTGCTGGCCGCCCACAGGCCGGAAAGGACCGGCAAGATCAGGTAGATGGCTGCGACATACGGTAGCCACTCCGGCGCGAGCAGAGTCAGCAAACCCCACAGGCTGACCCAGAAGGTCCCCTGCCAGACCACAAAGAAGAGCATGGCCATGGCAGGTCGGCGACTTTTGAGCCAGCCTGCTCCTAGGAAGGCGCACCACCCCAGCAAGACTTCTACCCCGAAGATACCGAGCGGGTTCTGATTGAGGATAGTTTTGACCGGGGTGACGTGCGGGCGGTAAACCGGTTGGACAAGCGCATTCTCCGAGCCGCTGTCGGCTGCGTAGGTTACTCCGGAACCGCTATCGGCAGCGCCTGTGGTGTTTTCCACCCGAACTTCGGCATCCCGGCGGGCTGCTTCCAGCGAGGCTGCCGGGATATTAATAGCCAGCATATAGTTCCAGGTGCGCGATAGGGCGTTTCCGGCAGTGCCGGTGACCGCTACCAGTCGCTGCGAGCCAATTGTCGCAAAGATATTGATGAAGTAGCCAATGTAGGAGGCCGCTACAATCGAGTAGAGACCTACCAGAATCCAGTCGTGCATTCCGCCGGTGACAGCGTTACGAGCCTGGGCGAAGTTGTAACCCTGCCGTATCAAGATGCCCTCCCGGATGCCCAGGTAAATCAGGGTGACGTAGAGAATAATCACCCCTGCCGTGACAGCCGTGAGCGAGAATTTCGCCAGCTTATGACTGTAAAGTGGCCGCTCGACCATGCGTGGCAGCACATACAAGCCGATGGTCATGAGTGTAAGAGTCACTACGCCGACAATATTAACCTGGGCGTGTGACAGGGGCAAGATAAGCTCGCCCGCCTCCCGCGCTTCCTCCAGCCACAGGTTAGCTGAGGGCATAATCTGGATGATACCCTGCGAAGTGCTGATAAAGAGGAAAATGGAAGAGACACCCAGGAAAACGCCCAGGTAGCGTTCCCGCCCGTTCCCTAACCCGGCTTTGAGAGTTAACAATACGTTGGCGATAAAGGTCCACATGCCGAGGGCCATCAGGAAACCCATAATGGCAATCGGCAGGGGATGCCAGATGCCCATGCTTTCGCGGGCCGCCTGCGCGGTAATACCCTGCGAGATAACCTTGTCGCCCTCTATGAAACCAAGGGTAATAAAGGTCAGCCAGAAGCCGAAGACGCCTATGAACAGGGTCACGAAGGAGAAGTTCGCTAATCTGACCGAGTGAATGGGATGCCCCACAAAACGCGGCAAGAAGTAGTAGACAAAGCCCATAAAGGCGAAGATAACCCCACCCACCAGGTTCATGTGAGCGTGAGAAGCCGGGTCAATCATCTGCCCGGCGGCACCCGTTTTGTAGAGCCAGTCCAGCGACCAGGGCAACACTTGATAAACCCCCTGGAGCGTTCCGATTAACAGGGCAATCGAGGCTACCAGGTGGAACTTGGCTGAGAATTTCTCCAGGTTGTTGCCGTTGTTCCTGCCCTGCCAGATGGTCAGCACCACATTCGTGACGTAAATCCAGTAGCCGATACCCATCGAGGAAGCGGTCAGAGCTTCGGGGAATTTGTGCCAGAAGCCTACTATATCTTTGGCCTGCTCGTAGGTATAGCCCTGGTGTACCAGGCTACCCTCGGCAAAGCCAATCGGAATGAGGGCGCAATAAAACCCCAGCACGCCTACCGCTGTAAACCAGAAAGAGACATTACAGAGGGTGCGGCTATACATGGGGCGCTGTACAATACGCGGAAGAATATAGTAGGTCAGACCGGCAATCGAGATAGTGCCACCCAACACTACGTTAATATGGGTCAGGCCCAGGTTGGTAATCAGGTGGCCGCCGTAATCGGAGTCGCGTAGCCAGTCCGCCACCCAGGGCAAGCGCTGCACAACCCCGTGAATGGCCGCCAATCCGAGAGCTACCGCCTGAATGATTACAAATTTGACCAGTATACTATCGTCTGAAAGGGGCTGACCGTCCGGGCCAATATTGTTGGTATTGTAGATAACGCGCTTATTGTTAGGAATTTCAGGCCGCGTCTTAGGCCGGTTTAGCATCGTTGCCATGATATCCTCGCCATCCTATTTCTTGATTAAGTCCGACGCCACCGGGTCTGCCGCTGCCGCCTGTTGCGCTCCGGCAATATTCTCCGCTTTAACAGGCGGTTGTAACTCCTCAACCGGCGTCGGGAAAACTTCGCCCTTACGGCCAACGATTGTAACAACCGTTATAACGGTCAGCAGCACCCCTACCCAGAGCAACCAGTCAAGGTTAATTCCGGCGCCTTTATTATCGGCTGCTCCAATCGGCAGGCGGAATTTCACTTTTTCCTGTCCTAGGCTGGGGCCGTCCACCTGGATAAACCAGTGGCCGTTAAAACCTATCCGGGTAGTGGCCTGGTACTCCCCAGGATTAGGGGCAGCGGTCAGCGTTATTGGTCCGACATTAGGTGTACGTGGCCCGTTGTGTTCGCGAGTGACCTGCCCGCTGTAATCGCGAATGGCGGTCAGGTAAAGCTGAAGCCCGCTGGCCGGTTTTCCGGCGGAGTCTGTGACGCGGAAGCGGAAGAGCAGATCGGTGTCCGCCCGGTATGCTCCACCGGCGGGTGGTGCAACGAACTCGATGTTATACCCGGTAGCCGTTTGAAGGCGGGGAGGGTCAGTGGAATCTTCAGCGCGGGCCAGACCACTAAAGCCCAGAAAAAGGGCCAGGGCTAACAGCGCTATTACTGGCAGGTAGAACCTGGAGTGAGCAGTTATTTTATCAGTCATAAACGTACCTGTTAGTTAGAGGGTGAGCTAACTGTAAAATAGGCGTAGTTACGTCCACCGAACATACCACCGGAGGGCGCATCTATGACATACTGACCTTCCGGCCACGCGCCTTCCCTCGGGTAGACTTCGAGTGAGTAGAAGCCCGAATCCCTTAAGTATTTGGCCTGGCGAGTGTAGCCGGTCGCTATCTCTTGATTCTGGTTAGGGCCGCTCTGGAAAGTAATATAATAATTCTCCGGCACTTCCAGTTGCTTGGGCGTGAAGATTACTTTAAAGGATTTGCCGTAGGGGATCTGGGTAATTTCTTTTTGATCGTAATCGCCGGGCTGAGTGGCGATAATCAGTTCGCGGTAGGTGCTTTCGCCGTCTACTTGCAGGTAAACCTTATCCTGGTAAAGCTTGTCATTGATTACATAAGGCTGCAAGTAGGGTTCGTTCATGGTCACCCACAGCATAAAGAGGCTAAAAATAACCATCACCACGAACATGGTTCCGACTACCACAAAGGCGAAACGCCCGGCAAAGAAGCCTAATTTTGACTCGCGCCCGCCATAGAGCAAACCGCGTCTTTTTCTGGCCGCGCCGGGTTGTGGCTGTTCGCTCTCACTTTGCGATTCTGGCTTGTTCAGTACTTCCATGTAAGGCTTACCCCATATTCTCGTAGACCATTACCGTCAGCGGGTCGGCTTCAGCCGCCAGTTGAGTCTCCAGTTCATGCACGGTCGGCTGGTTGGCGTAAGCCTGCAAATCGGCCATGGTAGACCACTCGGTAAAAATGGTAAATACCACTTTGCCGCTGGCATTGACCGAACGCCATACCGCCGTCTGAACCAGTCCGTTCAAACCCTGCGCTATAAACTTGCGACCCGGTATAAGCGCGCTGTAGACCAGTTTGCCCGGCCTGATTTCTTCCGCGTCATCGCGGGTAAGCGCAAAAGTGGTGGTGCGAATAAAAGACATTTTTCGCTCCTCGCCCTTATTTCATGAAATGATTTCCGAGTATAATCTGGACCGTCTCGTTGCCAATGCCCAGCCAGATAACGCCCATTACGAGCCCAAAAAAGACCATCATGCCTATCAGGAAGAAAAGCATCAGCGGCAACCCCCGGTCCGGCGCTTCATGCGGTGCAATGGTGGCCGAGACTTCGTCTTCCGGCAGCTCAATCATCTCTTTGATGCGTAAGAACTTCTCGCCTTTATGCAGAGACTCAATGGGTGTATCAGGATGTTCGTGTTCGGATTTATCCAGTCTTTCCATCTTCTCCCCCTGGCTAATAGCGCGGGCCGGTGATAACGGCGTTAATTACATAAAGTGCAATCGAAATTAGCACTACCGCGTAGAGTACCCACAGAAAAGCCGGTAAACGTCCGTATCCGGCCTGCACATTTCCGGCGAAATCTTCAGAGGTTCGTTCAAATGGCACCATATTCTCGCGCTTGCTGCGGCCGCTCCGCGCCCATAACCAGACCAGCACGACCATGAGCAGACAGGTGCCGACTACAATAGCATCAATCGCAAAGTTTTCCTGCCAGGGTTTGGTTCCGCTCGAAGTATCACTGGCAGCTTGTGCCAGTGGCGCTACTAACCCTGAAAAATAATTCTGTATCAGATATTCCATGCGCTTTTATCTCCCCGGCTGCCTGCTCCCACAGCCTACAAACCTAAGCTTCAGTTAATGCGTATTGCTCCAGGTCTTCGCCATCGTCATCCAGTAGCGCCATTTCCAGCATCTGCATCTTGATTTGCTCTGGATTTCGGAACTCGCCATTGTACCAGCTTATCATCACGCCGATGCCGGTCATGGCCGCAAAGAGCATGGCTACCATCAACATAATGTCGGCAGCCGCGTACTCATCGCCGCCTACCCCTTCGTGGGCCGAGGCGGGAACCACCAGAATCAGCATGAGTACCAGACAGGTTAAGCTTGAAATCAGTAATTTGCGCTTCATAGGTTTTACCTTTGGTTTCACCTTTTGCTTATAACACCAGACGCTTTACTGGTTAGGCGTGGGCGTAGGTATATTCAAGCCCTTGCCATAGAAAGTATCCTCGTTTTGCTGGTCGTAAGGGGCCGGGTCAGGACCGGCTGCGCCGCCTCGCACTACCATCTCAGGCTTCAAATCCTGGTCCGCAACGGTCAGACCGCCGTTTGGTATGGTGCGCAGGAAGTTGATAACATCCCAGATATCCTGAACTGTCAGGTAATCGCCCCAGGCAGGCATAGCGCTGCCGGGCAAACCGAACAGGATAAAGTGGTAATACTGCCCTTCGCTGTGCTGCTTTTGGACATCAGCGTTAGTAAAGTTGAAAGGCTTTGGCTCCAGATAAGTCGAGGCCGGGCCATCACCCGCTCCACTGGTCCCGTGGCAGCCAATGCAGTTCGTGGTAAAAATCTGCTTGCCATGCAACAGGCTGCGCTGGGTGGGTGGCACGGCGCTATGGGTATTGACCCAGGTAGGAGGTACCAGGCTCTTGAGATAATCCAGGTGCGCCTGAGCATAAGGCTCGTCTTTGGATGTGCCCTTTGCTCCGCCTTTACCTTGCAGGCTGTTGACCAGGTCCTGTTTGGCCTGCTTTTGCACACCTGTTCTAACGTCAGCCGCTTTTTGACCCAGGCTCTGTACGTAGGCTATCAGCTTGGTGGTTTCATCATCCGAGAGGAAGCTGAATTGCGGCATAATAGAGTTTGGGCTGACATAGCGCGGGTTCTTGAAATGGGCGCGATGCCAGTCGTCAGGATGCACGCCACCCTCCTGCGAGAGATCCGGCCCGGTACGCTCCGTCCCTAAGAGCATAGTTTTCTGAAAAACATAGTCTCCGGCCTGGGCTACTCTTAAGGCTTTGCCACCTCCAGCGGCTGTCCAGTCCTGCGGGCGCACATATTGAGTATGGCAGTAAACACAGCCATTTCCCATATATATCTGGCGACCTTCCTCCTCGATCTGGGTCAAAGGTCTGGCCTGATCGGAAGGAGCGGGCTGAAAGGTCAGAGTTGAAACGCCCAGGGTCATAAAGACTACCGTTATAACAATCAGAGCGGCTCCGGCCAGGACCGTGCCAAATGTCATCTTCATAGCGACTCCTCTGGCTTGTCTTTCTGCGTCCTGACAGCTTACTTCGGCGTAGTCGGCGCGAGTTGAATATGCTGATTAGCCGTATCAATCGAAAAGAGGCTACCCACTACCAGTACACCGAAAACCAGGGCCACGAACAGGAAAATAAGGGCGACTAGAATCCATTCCAGTTGCAAACGACGCCGGTGAGTAGCGTAACTGTGCGGGTGATATTTTTCAGACAGGTCGCCCTGCGGTACAATTTCCGGTTGCTGCGCCATTGCTTTTCTCCCCTGTTTTTGGGATATTGCTCTCTAAAATATCGACAAACTTTATGCGCTAACTTCTGCCAGGGATTGTTGCATCTGTGACTCCATGCGTGGACCGCTCCTCACCGTTTTGTAGATGTTGTAGGCCTGGATATAAGAGCCGATCACCACCATCGAACCGCCGACAGCCCGGGCAATAAAGTAAGGCCGTAAATCCTGCACCGTTTTATAAACCGGCTCGCCGCGTAACCACTCCGCTCCCTGGATCAGGCCGACTATTTGCAGGCTAATCATAATTAACAGGAAGCCGCTCACTACCAGCCAGAACTGGATTTCGGCCAGGCCAGGGCTGTAAATGCGCCGTTTAAGAGTGACCGGGATGATGTAATAGATCGCGCCCATGGCCCATGTAGTCATGGTGCCGAGCAAGGCCAGGTGGGCGTGGCCCACAATCCAGTTGGTGAAGTGAATCAATCGGTTGAAGCTCTGCACGGCCTGGAATGGCCCCTGGATACAGGTGACAAAGTAGAAGACTGTCCCTACTATGGTAAATTTCAGCGGTATCGAAGCGTAGAGGCGCCCCCAGTTGCCTCGCATGGTCATCCAGATATTGGTCAGGAAGGTCAGCACCGGGATAAAGAGGCCAATCGAACCCATGGTGGCGATAACCTTCAGGTAACCGGGAGTAGGAGTCGAAAGAATATGATGCTGGCCGACCATCGAGTAGAAAAGACTGATGGTCCAGAAGCCAATCATAGACATGATATGGCTGTAAACCGGGGTACGGGTTACCACAGGGACAATGTAATAAACCAGGGCTACTCCGCCGGTTGTGAACCACAGACCCAGGATATTATGGCCATAAAACCAGTTCCAGGTTGCGTCATTAATACCGGCCAGCGAACCGCTGAAGGCATTCTGATTGGGGATGTTGGGATTGCCGACAAAGGGTGACCAGATGACGTTACCAATGGCATAGACCATGGGTAGCCAGATAATAGACCCCATGATATACCAGAGGCTGACATATAATTTCTTCTCACGCCGCTTGCCGATGGTCATCAGGAAGTTAAAGGCGTTGACCAGCAGGACGATCATCACGAAAACATCCAGCGGCCAGATCATTTCGGCGTACTCACGCGCCTGGCTGAGACCGGCCATAATGGTCAGCACCATTAAGATACCGACAACATTCCACAACCACATGCAGATTTTGGAAAGGTTTTCACTCCAGAGTGGCCTGCCGCACAGCTTTGGCACTATATAGTTGAAACAGCCAATGTAGGCCATGCTCAACCAGAAGAAGGTGACACTATTGACGTGAATAGGACGCAGGCGGCCAAATTCAAGATAGGAAATACCGCCCAGCAGGTCGGGTGAGACCATTTCAGCCGCCGCGACAAAGGCGAATGAAGTGCCTATTGCCAGCCAGATAACTGAGCTGTAAATCCAGGCTCGGGCCGCACTATATTCTTCAGTGGTGGCTCTGGCCTCTGATGCATTATATGTAGCAGCGATCATCTTTGATTAGCCTCCGGCTCTCCAGACCAGGCTACTAAGCGTTATATCCCTTAACAGCCTGATATCCGGTAAATTACCATTTTTCTACCAGTTCGGGCCGGGTCAGCAAGAGCATCCCGGTCAAAGCGAAAAGGTACTGGTTTGATATATTGAAAATATAGCCGCCTACAAAAATAAGAATCAGTCCGAAAGCTGCCGCCCGGCGCTCCCGGTTTTCTTGCAGGTGTCCCAGGTTAAAAAAGACGGTATACAGCAAGAAGAAAAGAGCCATGACATAGAGCGGTAAGGGCAACTGCATTGTGTAACCGAGGGCATACAACCCCAGGATCGGTACAATGTCTGATTCGGCTACGGTCAAAAAGGTCATGCCTACAAAGACGCTAACCAGGATTACCGCGCCCAGAAAAGCGGGCCAGTTGCGCGCCATTGAACGCGCCGGGCGCTTTCCTCCTCCCCCATAGCACAGATACAGCCCAAAACCGTTAAGCAGCACGGCTGCCTCTCCGGCCAGCAACAAGGGCAGATACAGGTTTTCCAGTCCATTGAAATTTAGGAGCAGGCCCAACTCATCGTGGACAACTTTGGCGGCCAGTTGCAGCACATAGCCTGCCAGCAGCAGGCTCACGAACAAACGGGCCTGCCAGGTCGGGTGCGAACGCCAGAAATCCACTGCCAGGGCGCTAAAGGTCAGAATAAGCCCCAGCCGCAGCAGCAGGGAGACCAGGGCATCCTGCACCAGGGCCATCTGGATTAAAGTGAGGCCCAGGGTAAGGACTAATCCGGCCATCGCCAGGGTAAGCGGAAGATTGCGGACCAGTTTGCCGCTGACCTCGCGCTGGCCGAAATGCCCGGCCTGCCGTAGTTGCAGAACTGCAAAAGCCAGGGTAGCCAGGCATAAGAGCACCGCGAAGTTAAGGGCGATTATTCCAAGCTGGCTTCCGATGGTGTAGACCACCTGAAAAGCGCCCTGCTTGGGAATAAAGACGCCAATGCGTGAAAAGGTCCGCCACAGCAGCAGTTCCAGCACAGCCGCTATGACCAGGGCCAGCAGAGTCCATTTTAGCCTGCCCGGCATACTCTGGCTCTGATCTGCTCGCTCGACGCGACCGGCTTTCAAGCTTTTGGTTTGATTCAGGTTAATAGCCATTCTTAAACTCTCACTTGCTGCCGGGCGTAACTTTGCAATCGGCTGGACGTACTCCGCCGGGTAGTTTGCTTACATCCGGGAAGACTTGCTCATCGCAGAACGGATCATCCAGTAACTTATCCGCGCTGCTCGGTTGCGGACCGGGATAGCCGCCGGCTGTGTTTTTGCCGTAGTTAGGATCATTCTGCAACATCAGGTCAGCGGTCAGTTTGTCATCAGGTACTACCAAACCACCTTTCGGAATAGTCCTCAGGAAGTTGATCACATCCCAGATATCGTCAACGGTCAGATAGTCGCCCCAGGCCGGCATGGAAGTGCCGGGCAGGCCCAGCAGAATGTACTGGTAGAACTGACCATCGCTGGCGGCTACTTGCAGTTCCGGTCGCTGGAAATTGGCCGGATCGGGTTTCATAAAGGTGGAAGCCGGACCGCGCCCGTCACCGAACTGCCCGTGACAACCGATGCAATTAGTGGTAAAGATTTGCTTGCCATGCAGCAGGCTGCGCTGGGTGGGTGGTACGGCGCTCTTCAGGTCGCGCCATGACTCAGGCACCATACTTTTAATCTGAGCCAGGTGCGCTTCGTAGCTGGTGTTCCAGGCTTTCAGCACCTCGGCCTGCTTGGTTTTGATGGCGGTAGTGCGGGCATCGGCGGCTTTCTGGCCGAGGCTCTGCACATACGCAATCAGGTCATCCTGTTCCTGCCCCTGGATGAAGGAAAACTGCGGCATAATCGAATTGGGGCTGGTGTAGCGCGGGTTGGTGAAGTGGGCGCGATGCCAGTCATCCGGGTGCACGCCGCCTTCTTGCGAGAGGTCCGGCCCGGTGCGTTCGGTACCCAGCAACATGGTCTTCTGGAAGACATAGTCTCCGGCCTGGGCTACTCGCGCAGCTTTACCTCCGCCTGCGGCTGTCCAGTCCTGAGGGCGAATATACTGAGTATGGCAGTAGACACAGCCGTTACCCATGTAAATCTGACGGCCTCGTTCTTCCTGGGCGGTCAGCGGTCGAGCCTGATCAGAAGGAGCCGGTTGGAAAGTTAAGGTGGAGACGCCTAACGTCATGAAGACCACTGTTATAACGATCAAAGCGGCCCCGGCCAGCACGGTGCCGAAGGTCATTTTCATGCCCGCTTCCTCCTAGACTTGAGTCAAATTGAGCAACCTTTTGCGAAGACGAAAATAATGCGGCCTTCTGCAAGCGCTCTTCCGGTTTCGAAACCGGGTAACAGGGCAAAATACGCTTTACAAGATAAGCTTTAATCTGTACGGTTTTTACTTTTAAGTGTGAAAATTAACTTACTACAGGTCTAACGAAGCCTGATTGTGAACAAGTGATGACGGGTTAAACTGTTACAATTATATTAAGACATGATTAACTTGTCATTGGTTTTCGAGGTTGAGAAAAGTTAAGATTGGTAAAACTGTGTAAAACTAAAAAAGGAGTTTTTCTATATTGAACTCAGAAAAGCTCCTTTTTATATTGATGTGGGAAAAATCCCTTTCAGGAATATGGATTAAAACCAGCCCTTACGCTTGAAATAGTAGAAGAGAGCCCCGCTAACAATCACAATTACTACCCAGAAGTAAACATAGCCGTATTCCCAGTGTAATTCTGGAATGTTTACAAAGTTCATGCCATAAACACCGGCGACCAGCGCATCGGCCATCAGGATGATCGAAAAAACGGTCAGGGTCCGCATGACCGTATTGAGGTCATTTGAAATAACCGCCAGGTTGGCGTCTACCGCGCTGCTTAAAAGATCGCGATAACCATCAACCGTATCGGTAACGCGAACCAGGTGGTCGTAAACATCCTGGAAATAAATCCGGGTTTGTTCTGAGAAAATCGGGCTGTCCCGGCGGGTCAGCACATTCAGCAGGTCACGTTCGGGCGCTACTATCTTGCGCATCAGGAGTAACTTGCGCTTGAGATCGAGCATATCAGAGACATAGTTACGATTGCCGCGCCGGTGTTTTTCATCAAAAATGCGCTCTTCCAGGTCTTCTACATCTTCTACCAGCTTATCTAAAAGTGGAAAGTAATTATCCACCATAGTATCTATCAGGGAATAGAGCAACACGCCAATATCTTTTTCTATTTCTTTCACGTTACTTTCCCAGCGCTTTCCGGCCTCCTGTAACTCCTTAATCGGTTCGTAGTGTACGGTAATCAGGTAATTTTCACCCATGAACATAGCAAGTTCTACCTGCTTGATCTTGTTTGCGGCACTATCGAATTCCAGGGAGTAAAAAATAACCAGATAAAAATTAGTATATTCTTCTACCTTGGGGCGCTGGTGTTGTTTAGTAGCATCTTCTACCGCCAGGGGGTGTAAATTAAATTCTTCGGCTATCCGCCTTAACTCGTCCTGACTTGGCCTGTTAAGGTCAATCCAGAGTAAATTCTCTTTATTGCTGACAATGTCACTGATGTCGTCAACATTTTCCAGCTTAAAAAACTTGTGATGCATCGTGCAATAAACCGGCGTAATCACTTTTTTAACTCCATCTCTCTATTCCAACTTTTTACATTGTCAAATTATACCTACAAGTCCAATTAAATTGATGAGGCTATTATAATACAGGCTACATATAGCCTCTTTAACCTTTTTATTTGCATAAAAAAAGCCGCCATATGATACAATATGGCGGCTTCAAGACTAATAGTTCTACTCAGGACTGAACTTCCAGGAACTCCTTGGCGGCCCAGCCGGTTTTACCATTGTACTCAATCTTGTACCAGCCTCGGCCATCGCCCGGTACAGGACCATCCAGGATAGTAACTTTTTCACCCTCCTTGACCGTAAAGATCTGCTTGGCTTTTACGCTGGCATCATCCCGGACATTTAGCGGTACTGCGCCCGTTCCCTTTACCACAGCCGTTTTCGTAGTTTTGACCGGGGTTGGGGTGGCCGCAACAGTGGTCACGGCGGTAGCGGTCTGTAATTGTGCCTGGGCGGTGCTGGTTGTCTGAACCATCACGGTAGCCGTAGTTTGAGCGGCGGCAGAATTGCTGCCCTGGTTATCATTCTTTTTACCGGGATTGGCAATTAACAGTACCAAAAGGACCAGCACCAGTACGCCTGCTACAGCCCACGGCAACGGAATTTGCTGGGGAATTTTCAAATTCTCCAGGGGCAGCTTTTCACTGATTGGGGCGTTGCGCTTGAGAACCGCTCGCCAGTCTTTAGCCGGTCGCTGAGGTTCTTCATTTACTACTTCAGCTTCTACGTAATAGATCGGTTCCGCTTGCCTCTGATACTGGGCAGGTTCGTTCGCGGCTTGCTGGTAGCTGTTCTCTACCGGGCGCTGGCCGAATGGTTCGGAACGAGGCGCGACAGGAGGTGGATTAATCGGACCCTGGCTCTGCACCCCACGCATGCTGATAGTGGGTTGTTGAGCCTGCTGGCGCGGCGGAACGTGGTAGGTCTGAGTTTGCGATGGCTGCGGGGTCTCGACCCGGTTAATCTGTGGTATATTCTGCGGTTCCTGCTGCGGCAACGGCTCCCAGTAAATGCGTGAGCGAAAGCCACCTTCACAGTCAATGGTTGTAGCGTCTACGAGATGGTTGGCGTGAGGCGGATACAGCTTAGGATTCCGGCACCAGCCTTTACGCCACAAAGGCGCCGGTTCGTAAAAGCGACAATTACCACACTTGCGATTGCGCGGTAAACTTCTTGCTTCTTGCGATTCAACTCCCATTATTACAAATTCCCTAACTTTTGGAGCAGCCCTGGAGATTTTGAGGATTGAAAAGAGGAAAACTCCCAGGCTTACACAGGCTGAGATAAAGCTTCTCAGACTGCCTACCTACTTTTTATTAGAATATTTAGATAATTTCGACCGTGAGCTGAAACTTAGCGCACTGACTGCTAAGTAGTATCAGGTATCGGCTTAGTCTACCTTATTGAAGCTTATTCGTCAATCTGGTACCAAGCACGAGTTCGCTTTTTTTTTAGCTTATTTTAACACAGATGTTCAGCCCTCTTAACGCGCTTATTCTTGACTAACTAACTCTCAAATGTTATATTTAATTCAACTAGAAATTTGATAGAATAAGTTCACAATCACTGGTAGTATTCCTTGAATGGCGCCGGTGGACCTCGCGAGGAGGAAAAGTATGGGCCAGATCTATAACAATCTGTTAAAGGAAACCAAAAGCAGCATCAGAGAAACTTCACCTGCCGAAGCCAGTGAGTTTTTGCGAGCGGAATCTGCGGCGCGCCTGGTTGATGTGCGCGAAAAGAATGAGTGGGATGAGGGCTATATTCCGGGAGCGACTCACGTACCGCGTGGCTTCCTGGAAAGCCGGATCGAAGAGACGGTTCCCGATAAGGATACTCCGCTGGTAGTTTATTGCGCCGGTGGCGTGCGTAGCGCCTTTGCTGTAAAAACCCTGCAAGAGATGGGCTACACCCGGGCTGTTTCAATGGCGGGAGGCTATTCAGCCTGGAAAAATGCCGGCTTTAATATTGTAAAACCTCGCACCCTTACTAAAGAACAACAGAACCGCTATAGCCGCCACTTACTGGTCAACGAAGTAGGCGAGGCCGGACAGCTAAAACTTCTGGATACAAAAGTGCTGCTTATCGGCGCGGGTGGCCTGGGCGCTCCCAACGCTTTTTACCTGGCCGCTGCCGGTGTTGGAACGCTCGGTATTATTGATAACGATGTGGTGGAAGAAAGCAATCTCCAGCGTCAGATTATCCATACTCTCGACCGGGTAGGGCAAGCCAAAGCCGATAGCGCGGCCAAAGCCATCGCTGCGCTTAACCCTGATGTCAAAGTCAACGTCTATAAGGACCGCCTGACTGCCGAAAATATCGAGCGCATCTTGCCTCAATACGATATTGTGGTGGATGGCACGGACAATTTTGAAACCCGCTATCTGGTCAATGACTTTGCGGTTAAATACCGCAAGCCGGTAGTCCATGCCAGCATTCTTTCTTTTGATGGCCAGTTGACGGTTTTGCAGCCCTACGAAGGCCCGTGCTATCGCTGTATTTATCCTGACCCGCCTCCGGCCTCCATGGCCCCCAATTGCACCGAAGCAGGCGTACTGGGTGTTCTGCCGGGTATTATCGGTCTACTCCAGGCTAACGAGGCCCTTAAATTATCCCTGAACGTAGGCGAATCCCTGGCCGGGCGCTTCCTGCTCTTCGATGCCCTGGAAACCGAGTTCACTACTTTGAAATTGCATCGCGACCCGCATTGCGTGGCCTGCGGTCCTGATGCCGATATTGACGACCTGATCGAACAGCATAAGCGCGGCGATGTCCTTATTCCGGCCTGTCGTATCGCTTAATCGGATTATAGCGGAGCATGATTAGCCCGTTCTGCCATTTGCTATTTTTATTAAAAGGAGATTTCAGGAGCATGAGTACCGTAAAACTACCGCCCGTACTTCGTAAACTTTCAGGGGGAGCCAAAGAAGTCAAAGTTGAAGGAACCACTGTTGGCGAGGTGCTGGACGCGCTTGACCGCCAGTACCCTTCGATCAAGAATCAGCTTCTGACTGAAGATGGTCAAATTGCCCGCTTCGTCAACATCTATTTGAATGATGAAGATGTGCGGTTTATGCAAGGCCTGGTGACACCCGTCGCTGCCAGTGACACCGTTGTAATCCTACCCGCCATGAGCGGCGGTTGCTAAAATTTATACTCTACCGCGAGAGACTGGCCTGAATGATTGAGTTATTACCGGTCAGGCCAATCTCTCTAACTCACCGACCTACACTCCATCACTGGTAGTCTATTCTCACGAAAATATACTCTCAAACATTTAAAATTATCAATGGACTTTACATAAAATGCTATCAATAGATAAAAATACAAAAAGAGTTTATGGTAGTATCCTGGAATTAATCGGGAATACACCGCTGGTAGAAATCAGCCAGCTCAGTCCTTACCCTGATTTAGTTCAGATTTACGCCAAGCTGGAAGGCCAGAATCCGAGCGGTAGCGTCAAGGATCGTATAGCCCTGGCCATGATCGAAGCCGCCGAAAGAGATGGCACTTTGCACCCAGGCAGCGGGCAACATATTTTAGAACCGAGCAGCGGTAATACGGGCATAGCCCTGGCCATGATCGGAGCGCTAAAGGGCTACAAAGTGACGATTGTAATGCCTAATAGCTTTACTCCTGAGCGCCGCAAGATGCTGGAATTGTACGGTGCGGAAGTCGTTTTGAGTGACGGCAGCAAAGGCAGTAATGGTTCAGTCGAACTGGCCCTTGAGATGGCCCGTGACCCTCGCTATGTGATGCTCTTTCAGTATGCTAATCAGAACAACCCTGGCGCACATTACACCACTACCGGTCCAGAAATCTGGCGTGACCTGCCAAAAATCTCCGCCTTTGTTGCCGGTCTGGGTACTGGCGGCACTTTGATGGGCGTAAGCCGCTACCTGAAAGAACAGAATCCCGATATCAAAATCGTAGGGGTCGAGCCTATGATGGGAGAGGTCGTACAGGGTTTGCGCAGCCTGGACGGTGGATTTGTTCCGCCGATTATTGATCTGGATCGTCTTGATCGTAAATTTGTCGTTACCAACACTCAATCTGTAGCCGCGCAGCGTGCTTTGCTCAAGAAAACCGCTATTTTTGCCGGAGTTTCCTGTGGTGCGGCGGTTTATGGCGCTATCCGGTTGGCCAAAGAATGGGGCGATGCTGGTAAAAGCGGTAAAATAGTAACCCTGCTGGCGGACGGTGGCTGGAAGTATTTGAGCGCCGGGCTATTTACTAAGAATATAGACGACCTGGAAGAGGAGATGGAGCGGAAGCTCTGGTGGTAAGATGCTAAAAATACCCGCGAATATTTACCATGAAATGCTGGCCCATTTAATGAGGGCCTATCCCGATGAAGGATGTGGACTGCTCGGGGGGCTGAATGACTCTGTCTCACAGCATTATCCTACTACCAATGTCGAGCCAGAGAATAAGTACATTCGCTATCTGATTGATCCTAAAGAGCAACTGGCTGCGGAAGAAGCATTAGACGAATTAGGCCTGGAACTTACCGCTATCTACCACAGCCATACCCATACGCCTGCCTATCCTTCGCCTACCGATGTCAGGACGGCCTACTATCCCGATAGCTACTATGTGTTAGTCTCCTTTACTAACCCGGACGACCCGGTAATCCGGGCCTACAAAATTATCAAGCCTGACCCGTGGGGCGAGACAGGCGAGATTGTGGAAGAGGAACTGGTTATCAGCGATTAGCTGGTAACCTTTTTTAATTTCAGCTTGAATCAAGCGACCTGCCGTTGACACTCTTAAACGGCCCGTCCTATAATCGGCACAAACAGTGGTAGTGTGAAGTAGGCGGAGAAGCAAGACAACTCCAATCAGACAACAATCTCAATTAGACAAACGTTCCGGAACAATTACCCTTAAAGGGGGAGGTAGTGACCTGCCAATGACTGATGACACCTTTTATGAGAGTGTAGATTTCCACCGTGTTAAAACTTCTCGCCTGTCTACGGTCTACCGGCACAGCGGACGTGATTGGCAGGACGCGGAAAGCATTGTTTTTATTCACGGCAGCCTCTCTTCAAGTCGCTGGTGGGAACCGGCTTTGGCTTCTTTTCAGGAGCTTATGCCGAGTAAGTATGCCTGCTACGCGCCTGACCTGCGCAGTTATGGTGATGCTGATCCGTTGCCTATTCGCGGTATGGATAGCATGTCGGAAGATGTGCTATCGGTGATGGATAGTATCGGTATTCGGCAGGCCCATATTGTAGGCTGGTCTATGGGTGGCGGCCCTGCTACCCAACTGGTTCTCGATCATCCTGATCGCGCTCTTTCCCTGACCCTGGTTAGTTCGGTAGCTCCTTCAGGCCTGCCGGTCGAGCAAATTCCGGCCAAACGCGAGGTGGTAGCCCAGGCTATCCATCGTGGCGACCTGGAAACTCTGGCCAGAATCGTACGTGCCGGAAACTTTCGAGAAGGCCGCTTTCCCCTAAATGGCAGCCCTCCTGCTAACGCTCTTTTTTATTACCTGCTTCAAAGTGTTTTGCAAATGCAGAATTATCCCGGCGATGAGAATAATAACGAAGGCGGGACTATGGCTATGGTTAATTTCCATGTAGCTGAACGGTGCGCTGCTATCCGGGTGCCGGTGCTAAGTTTGCACGGCGACCATGATGCTATTATTCCTAACGAATATTTTGTAAAAATTCGCCAGCCCTGGCCACCGCACCTCTTTCACGAAGTGATTTTTGAGGGCGCGGCTCATACCCCGCACGTAGAACAACCGCGCCGGTTTGCTGTAGCCCTTGACGAGTTTTTTTCTAATATTTAGCTTAAATAATCAGGGCGGTATAATTTGGCCTGCGCGAATTGAGCAGCGGGCCATCCCAGATCTCCGGCCCGATAGGCGGAAGGTCTGATCGCACAAAATAACGCAACAAATGACGTATTGGACCGGGATCACCCGTTAGCTGAATATGGCTTACCCGGTAGCCCAAAGTTTTTGATACATCCTCATTACAGACTTTTACGTTCCAGGTTTGTCCATCCGGTTTAGTATCAGGTAACTCCAGTCGTGCTCCTGGAACGGTTACGATAGCGTCACCGGGCAGCAGGTTAGCTTCAGGCTGCGGCGAGACAGGTTGGCCATGCTCATAGAGGTAGGTGTGGTCCGGCTGTTCTACTTGCAAGCGGGCTAAAGTTGGAATTGAGCTACTGTACAGGCAGTAAATTTCGCTGAGCCGGTCAAGCCGGGCTACACTATCGGGCCGGTGCAATTCTTCTAAAAAAGAGTTATAGGGGTAACCGGGGGCCGGACCAAAAGGATAAAGCTTTTCCTGGCCGCTTTCGTTTAGCCTGTAAAGGTAATCTTGAGAAGCCAGCGGTAAAAAATCGGAGACCGAGTGCAGGTGTGAGCGGGTATAGCTGTAAAGATCGGGCAAATCGCGCCGCCGGACTCCTTTGTAAATATAACGGGCCCGGCGGTAAAAAGGGCGAGCTTCGGAAGCTTGCACCAGCAAAACCATGCCCTGTGCTCCCTGAATTGGAATGCCAATATAGGTGCTATCCCCTCCCTCGTAGAAATAGTAGGCAGCAATTGCCCCTTTTTGAGGTGTAGCAGCCATCACCAACCGGTTTACATCCCCGGCGTAACCATCCGATTGGACATACGCTCGCCCTACCAGCCCGCCCATGCTGTGACAGAGTAAATCTACTTTGCTGTAATCTATTCTTACCCCGGAATCAGTGTTGCTTTTCTGCGCACCAAGTTCCCGGATACGTTTGATCTCGGCTCCCAGTTCAGCCGCCAGGTCTTTTATACCGCGTCTCCAGTCATAGGGGAAGCTAAAAAGGGAGTCTCCGGGCACATAACCAATATGTTCTAAGGCATCCAGCAGATTATCATAGGCTCTTGTAATCGGGTCCAGGCGTCCGCGTGGCGCAGGCGCAGGCGGCCATGTGCCCAGGATACCAGGAACTATAATGATCGGGTGTACCACTTCCGGCAAGAGATTTATTTTTACGCTGTCTTTTTTTCTGAGCAGCGCTAGTCTACTCCTGATTTGTGGCAAACGACGCCCTACTCGCCAGCGGGCTGCGTTAAGTTTTAAGCGTGGCAATTGCCGGACTTTCAATCTAATCCCCTTTGTTCAAATTTAACCTGTATCGGAAAAATAACTCGCTCTCTTCTGCATAGAGCGAAATCAGTTCCAGCCGCGGTATCTCTTTAAGTTCAAATCCCTGGCCGGAACCACTTAGAATAGTTTTATTATCGCTACTGCCTACCAGGCGAGGTGCGAAAGTAAGAAAAAGCTCATCTCCATAACCACTGGAAATCAGAGAGTAATTCAGGGTAGGACCGCCTTCGCACAGCAGTACTTGAATCCCCATTTCCCGGTAAAGGTAACGCAATAGCCAGCCTGCGTCTGGTTTGCCAAGAGAGTTGTCCGGCACCCGTACTATGCGGGCATATTTACTGATACGGGCTTCCTGTTGGGAAGTGGTTTTTGCACCTAATGCCACTAACCGTGACTCCGGCCCGGCTTCAAAAAACTTTTTATCCATGGGAATATTACCATCGCTGCTTAAGACCACGCCCAGCGGTGGCGCTTTATCCGGAAAATAAAGGGCCCGTTCGGCCACAAATTGAGGCCTGACTGAAGGTACAAAGGAATCTCGCCGGAAGGTGGAGGCGGCTACCAGGATAGCATCGGCTGCCAGGCGTAACCGTCCCATCATATGAAAGTCGATTTTGCTACCCAGGCCTTCCGCGTTGCCAGCGGCTGATACCGCTTTGCCATCTACGCTCGAAACCATGTTGAAATAGACATAAGGCCGGCGCTCTCCGCCTGTTACCGCTACTCCACCCGCTGGAAAATTAAGCTCGGGTACTTTATAGATCTGATCCGGTTCTAGATCAATATTTTGTGCCGGGAAAAGCTGCTTCATGCGGTACTTTAGTTTCTACTCTGGCTCCGGTAAGATCAGCCGGCTACATTTAAGCCTTTGTCTAAAGGTTTTTTCAACCCAAAAACTGTTTCAAGTTCGATTATCTTACAACCATCAGGAGATTTCAACATAAATAAGTAATGGGCAGCCGTTAACGACTGCCCATTACTTAAATTAATCCTACTTTATTTCCAGCTTTAGGTGACTAAAGCACGTCTTTGGTTAGAGTAGTCAGGAACTCGTTGTTGCTGCTGGTTTTGGACATACGACCCAGCAGAAGTTCGATACCTTCTGTGCCACCCAGGGCCGAAACCATCCGGCGCATGGTCCAGACTTGTTTGAGGGTCGAGTCCTCAAGCAGCAGTTCCTCGCGGCGGGTGCTGGAGCGCTGGATGTCAATGGCAGGGTAGATACGCCGCTCGGCCAGTTTGCGGTCCAGATGCAATTCCATGTTACCGGTTCCCTTGAATTCTTCGTAAATAACGTCGTCCATACGAGAGCCGGTATCAACCAGACAGGTAGCGATAATCGTCAGGCTGCCACCTTCTTCAATATTACGGGCGGCACCAAAGAACCGCTTTGGCGGGTAAAGGGCTACCGGGTCAATACCGCCGGTCAGGGTACGACCGCTGGGTGGCATGGCTACGTTGTAAGCGCGGGCCAGACGAGTAATACTATCCAGCAGGATTACAACATCGCGGCCACTTTCCACCAGGCGCTTGGCGCGTTCCAGGGCCATTTCAGAGACTTTGGTATGGTTGTCAATCTCTTCATCAAAGGTGCTGCTGATAACCTCACCATTAACGCTGCGGCGCATGTCAGTTACTTCTTCAGGGCGCTCGCCGATAAGAAGCACCATCAGGTGAACATCCGAGTAGTTGGCGGTAATGCCGTTAGCGATAGATTTGAGCAGCATGGTTTTACCAGCTTTTGGCGGTGAGACGATCATACCGCGCTGCCCACGGCCAATCGGGGCTACCAGATTGAGAAGGCGGGTTGAAAGCACATTGGGTACAGTCTCAAGGTCAATTAACTGGCGGGGAAAGATGGGGGTAAGGCTATCGAAGTGAGGACGGCGCCGGGCGACTTCCGGGTCCATTCCATTAACTACTTCCACCCGGAGCAGGCTGAAATACTTCTCATTTTCTTTGGGCGGTCTTACCTGGCCGCTTACCCGGTCGCCGGTCCGCAAGCCGAAACGGCGGATTTGCGACTGGCTGACGTAGATATCATCAGGCCCGGGCAGGAAGCGTTCCTGGCGTAAAAAGCCGAAGCCGTCTTCCATAATTTCCAGGATACCGGCGCTAAAGATGTTCCCCTGTTGTTCGGTTTGAGCTTGTAGCAGTTTGAAAATGAGGTCTTGTTTTTTCAGCCCGCTAATTCCGACCATATCAAGCTCACGAGCCATATCCTTCAGCTCTTCAAGGGTTTTTGTTTCTAATTCTGCGAGATTCACGCTTGAACTCCTAAAACAATTCTGATTATAAAGTGAACTGCTTTAAAAACACGGGTTTTTTAGGTACACGAAGATAGAGGGGCTACATTGCCCTGGAGTGTAGCAAAAGCAATCAAACTTGGAGCTTTCCGCGAAAGCTTTTTGTTTTCTAGCGCTAAACCAATGGTTTATGGGCGATTAATTGCCAGTGGGGTTACCTGTATCACACCAGATGAGTCGTTTAGGACGCTGCAACCGGCGCTAACGTTACAGGTACAAGCTGGCGGTGACCTGCGAAGCTAATAGCAGGTCTTTTACGTTCACACGTAATTCCAGTTATTCAACATTACTAAGTTGGCATTTATAAAGTTAAGAGGCTGAACGGGCTTGATGCTCACACGTGAATTCTCTTGATGGATGATTTAGGGTGCTGATGGATTTTGAAGAGAAAATGGAGCAGCGAGAGTTCAGAAACCCTCTACTTCCGCCTAATTATACACTTCCCGGCTTAACGAGTCAAGTCTGGCCCTGCCGGTAAGCAGTAAACCCGGCACAAAATAGTAGCGCTAGAGGTGTAAAGACAGGCACACATCCACAAAAGGCGCCCGGTCTAAGCCGGTAAGACTTTTGGATAGCTAATTACCTCTCAGGAGAGACGATAATTAGCTATCTTTACTACCAAAATGGGTCCGTTTGCCGGTCGAAGTAATTGGCTCTGCGCAGGTACTCGCGCTCATTCCCCTCGATCATAAGCTTGTGCATTACGACCACATCGGCATCGGGAACGACCTCTGTGGGTTGTACACATAGACTCATGACCAGCCGCCCCATTTCGTATACTTCCACGCTTCCGCGATGACGTGGTATACGATAAGTACGGTAGGGGTACATACCACTTTGTACTTCAATATAGCCTTTACGTACCAGGTGGTTATATTGATCGGAAGAAAGCAGAGACTTGAGCAGTTGCTCAGCTTTCTGTTCAGCCTCTTGCTTATTTACGTAGTAGCGCGCAAAGGCAGAATGCCGGTTTCCAAATGGCCCGCGTGCTAGCAGATGCCCATAAGAAACAAACCAGATGATGGCTATACCGGCAGTAACGACCGCAAACAGCGAGAGCATTAACACCGCGTTTCCATCCAATTTATCAACCCCCGGCCACTCGCGGCACTACAATTATCTGTTCCGCATTTTTATCAAATTTATCAATTCTCTCAGCGGGTTTTTCGGGTGCATCTACCCGGAAGGCAGTCGCTCCGCGTTGGCGAGCTTCCCGGAAAATTCGCTCGGCTTCTTTGAGGGCTTTGGCAGCCTCAGCGTCTACCGTAGCTTTTTCGGTATCCCATTCTACTACCGTATCGCCGAGTGACGAAAGAATACGCATTTTCGCCATCTTAGTTCCTCCGTTAGGTCTAACTAGCTACTATTGATAAAGGTAGCAACGCTACCGGATAATGCCGGTTAATTTTAAGGTGGATTAGAGCATGTATTTTGCCACTTCAGACCAGGTCCACTGTGATTTAATTTAACAGGAGGGGTGGCAAGAATTGGCAAAACCAATCATATCAGGTAGAAGTTAGATAATGTGTAGTGATTAAAACGTAGTCTTGAGAACGATTAACTTTGCGAAAGCCTCCTTACCAGTCCACTATAACCAGGAATTATGGCTTACTTTTCTTAGCGAGTACAAAGTTATGTGGCTATTATATAGCAGAATATGATTTTTGCAATACTTTACCGGATTGCCGGTAGCCATAACTGGATTAGATAGCGCGATTGGTTTTATTCAATCGCGCTACTTTTCTCAAGATATTCTAGCATAAAAGAAGCCAGCAGAGCTTTAAGAGGGCTTTGTAAAGCTAGGAGAATTGGAGAACACGCCGTGAAAGGCGCGTGAAGACGGCATCCACCAGTAAACCTAAAACGCGCTGACCCTCTTCGTTCTTCATAACGTAGTAGTCCGCGCCCATTTCGTAAGCAGTGACCATGCTCTGTAGTTTACTTTCCTGGCTGACAACTATCACGGGAATGTTGCGCAACTGAAGGTTATGTTTAAGCTGCTTGCAGAGCTCATAGCCACTCTGATCCGGTAAGTAAGTATCCAGCAGAATCAAATCAGGCCTTAGCTGAGAAGCTTTATTCAAACCTTCCGAGCCATTTCCGGCCACTAAAACCTCATAATTTTTCTTTTCCAGCAATTGCCTGGTTTTGAGAGAGTGAGGAGAATTCTCTTCAACCAGCAGTACTTTTTTCGCCATTTGTTATTCCTTTGTTCCGATTAGCTTGCCCTTGGTTTGACGTGACACAAAAAGGCGCAATAAAACAATAGCTTCTATCATAAAAGCATCAGGGTTGCTCAAGGTAGGTTTTTGGTGAGCAAAAAGAGTTGAACTCTGGCGAGACTAAACTAGATTGTAATAACTTATTGCCAGTTGCCTTATTTTGTGGAGTTACTACTCTATTCTAAGGCATGCATATAAAAAGCAGGTTAAATTTACCCCTATATATGTTAAATTAAGATTAAGAGTCAAGCTTCTTTGCTTCACAGGGTCCGGTGATGCTACCTGGGCGGCTTTCCCGGGCCCTGTCTAACTCCTGTAATCCTGCTTAACAGAGATGAATATCCGGGTGGCTGTGTTCAGCTACCGGCGGAGCGGTTCGATGCGTTTGGGGAGCATTATCACCCATTGCTCCTGGCAAACGAAAGACTAACTTACCTTCTTTATAAACCATAAGCGGTTGGCGCAAGGTTTCAAGGTCAGCCAGCGGATCACCGTCAACCACTACCAGATCAGCAAATTTGCCTGCTTCGAGTGTACCTATCTGACTTTCTAACTTTAAGGCTTCGGCGGAAACAGCAGTAGCCGCTTTTAATACTTCCAGTGTACTCATACCGCCTTCGCGCATCATTTGTAGTTCGGTTACAAGGTCGGCGTGCGGGTTAAAGGGTGTCCCGGCGTCGCTGCCGCAGCCTATTTTAACTCCCGCTTTGTACGCATTAGCGAAACTTTTAAGGTGGCTCTCCATCACTTCACGGCTCTTGTCCACCATATATTTGGGGACGCCCGCCGCTTCACCAAAGGCCACAATCATCTTAGGGGCGGAGAGGGTGGCCGAAAGATAAGTTCCTCTTTCGATCATCATGGCAATTGCTTCATCATCGAGGAAAATGCCGTGCTCTACAGTCCGCACTCCCGCTCTGACCGCATTTTTAATACCTTCCGTACCACCGGCATGCGTGGCGGTCAGTTTGCCCGCCTTAATGGCTTCTTCAAAGCCCGCTCGTAATTCAGCCTCGCTCAACTGAGTGCTTCTTGGGTCTACGCCCGGCGTCAGTACCCCACCGGTTGCCATCATTTTGATACAATCGGCACCCATTTTAAGATTATAACGGGCCGCTTTACGCGCTTCATCTTCACCGTCAACCTCGATACCTATAAAGTAGCCGTGCCCGCCAGTCATAGTCAGCACCTTGCCACTGACCAGCAAGTGCGGTCCCGGCAGCCATCCTTCGTTGATGGCACGCCGTAAAGACATCTCGGCATAGTCTTGCCCACCCAGGTCTCGCGCCGTAGTAATACCGGCTTCGAGCATAGCCTGGGCTCGTTTAGCAGCCTGTAGAGTAAGGTACGGTAGCGGTTGCTGGCCGGAAACTACCGGATTGTTACCCGCATCCATCAAAATATGGATGTGCATATTAATCAACCCGGGTATTACCGTCATACCCGCCAGGTCCAGGCTTCCGGCCACTTCAGGATTAACGCTATCCGTTGAGGCATGCTCGCCAGAACGGCTAACACCCTTGATGCGGCCTTCTTCTATTTCAATGTCAACCCGTTCGTGAATGTTACCGTTGTCAATTAACCGCACGTTAAGCAGTTTCATAGGGTTTAAACAATCCTTTCCGTTTTTTGTTGGGAGGTCCTAGCCCGTTTATCCCAGTACTTTTGGGCTAGATTATTGGGAAGGCCGCAAATCGCAAAGACGCAACTGTAACGAACGGTTACCCTGCCATTCGTTTAGCTCAATGGTATATGCTATATCTACGAACTTGGCTCCGGCTAACTCGGCGGCGCGCGCTCCTTCCCGGAACCCGATTGCTTCGGCAATCCGCCCGTTATGCCGGTCAAAGAGCCGCAGGCGCAAATGCGCTCCATCTACCCCAACCGGACGCATTTCCCGCACGAGCAGGTTTTTAGTGACAAATACCGGGGCCGGGTTTTCACTGCCGAAGGGTACCAGCCTGTTACTTTCGCGGAAAGCCACGGGCAACTGTTCCAGGGAGAGTTCAGCATCTATGTAGAGCTGCGGAACAAGCATAGCTTCACTCAAGCGCTCAATTGCGAGGGCCTGTAGCCGTTGCGTAAATTCTGGCAGTCGGGCCGTTTCGACCGTAAATCCTGCTGCCTGTTTGTGGCCGCCATAACGCAGCAGCAAATCGTTACACTCGCTGAGCGCTTCGATAATATTGAAGTACGGAGTAGACCTGGCAGACCCTTTCGATGTTTCTGCTCCTTCTTCCAGTACCAGTACCGGGCGATTGAACTCCTCACACAGCCGTCCTGCTACTAATCCCACAATTCCGGCAGGCCACTCCTGCCCGCTTAATACCATTAACTTATGCAGCTCATGCAGATTCCCGGCGTAGACACGCGCTCGGGCCTCCCCGAGTACTTCAGAAAGGCGCTGCTGCCGCTCTTTGTTTTTGGTGCTTAATTCGCTGGCCAGTTCGCGCGCGCGTTCCAGGTCTTCGGTCAGGAGCAATTCATAGGCGATAATTGCATCATCAATCCGCCCGGCGGCATTGATCCGTGGCGCAAGCGAAAACCCGATAGAGGAAGTATCGAGACTGCCCTGTTTAAGTCCGGCGGCTTCAATCAGCGCCACTATGCCGGGCCGCGCGGTGCGATTAATCGCTTTCAGGCCCGCCGCTACCAGCACCCGGTTCTCCCCAGTCATCGGGGCAATATCGGCCACTGTTCCTAAAGCTACCAGATCTAACAAATCGCTGGGCCGCAGGATATTTCCGGCCGGTTTAACCCCTGCCTGGGTTAAAGCGCGCACCAGGTGAAAAGCTACTCCTACCCCGGCCATGCCTTTGTAGGGATAGTCATCTCCGGGCTGCCTTACATTCAGGATAGCGCAAGCGGCGGGCAAGATTTCTGGCGGACGGTGATGATCGGTAATAATGATGTCTATACCAAGTTTGGCGGCGAATGCGACTTCCTGGAAATTGCTGATGCCACAGTCTACGGTAATAACCAGGGTGACTCCCTGTTCACCCAGCCTGCCCAGGGCTGAAGGATTGAGGCCATAGCCTTCATCCACCCGGTGTGGAATACGCGGTATTACATTCGCCCCTAAAGCTTTAAAGAACTGCATGAGCAGGCTGCAAGCCGTTACGCCGTCAGCGTCAAAATCACCATAAATGGCAATAGTCTCCTCAGCAGAAAGGGCCGCTTTAATCCGCATAACCGCCTTATCCATATCCTTTATCAGGAAGGGGTCGGCCAGGTTCCGGTAATCGGCCTTAAAGAAGTATTCAATTTGCTCAGGGGTAGTGACCTCCCGGTTATAGAGGAGTTGTCCGACCAGCCGGGAATATCCCGCGTTTTCGATAGCGGTTAGAAAAGAGTCGGGCGCAGTTGGTCTGATTTCCCAGACGCGCTGCACCCTCTTTACTGGTTGCCCGGTGGTGACAGCCAGCGGGTTAAGCGGATTGTGGGCCATAGTTTACAATAACTTATATTGGTAGACCAAGTAAGAACTGGAAGAGTAAGGCCGGTATGACGGTAACCAGCGAAGCGCGGTTCCAGCTTAAGCCGGTGCTAATTCTTACTCCAATCGTAATCAGCGCTATTTGCCAGGCAAGGATAGCGATTGATAGACCACTTTCAATCGCCCTGATGGTATCATCAGGGTTAAAGGGGAAAAGCAAGAAAACCACAGTGGCAATCTGCACAATTCTGGCGAAGCCGGTAATAGAAAGGAGCGCTGCAAAGTTGGTACGGGCATCGTTCCTGAAAAAGAGCCGGGCAACATAAAATACGGCGATGGTGAAAGCCAGCCACGGTATAAAGGTAAAAAACAGGGTAGTCAGGAAATAGTTAAAACCGAAATCCGGGGCCGGGTTTTTCAAGAAGAAGTCACGCAGGGTAGGCGTGATGCGGCTGAAGTCTTCAAAATAATATTGCAACTGAAACAGGACGCTGGAAACGTAAATAAGCATCGAAATAGCCGCGACCAGCAGAACTACAAAAACAGCCTGTATCACCGGAACGGTTGCCGCTATTCGCGCCATGGCACGCATCGGTTTGATAACAGTCTGAATAAGGTTTACGTACAGGGGAGCGGGTTTCTCCAGTGGGAACTGGCAATTTTCGCACTCAGCCCTGCCGGTTTCGTTCAACGCGCCGCAATTGAGGCAGTAAACTCTTTCACCTCGGGCCAGTTGCTGGAGGTCTTCACTAAGCTTCGCCATGAAAAAATAATTTCCTTCGTAGCTCTCTGGTAGCTTTACGCTTTTCTCTCAAATCTCAACATTACAAGTAAGATAAGCCGGTAGATGCTATCAGCCAGTTTCAGTTTACTTATATAATATCAGTAAGACTGGAGTTTGTAGCCGATTTTGGAACTCTGATCAGTGTTTTGCGGTATAGAGATTTCTACCGGGCAGCAATATCTACAGGCCGAAATTATAACATAATATCCCGGCCTGTGCTTTGAGCGTATAACGCTGGCGGAAGGATTAAAAGTCTTTTCCGGCTCTCCGCAGAGTACGTAAAGCCATTTTGACTGTAGCGGCGTCAATCATCTCGCCATCCAGGGTGGCTGCCCCTTTTTGATCCTGGTTTAAAGAGGCTTCATAGGCTTCCACTATTCGCTCTGCTCGGCTAACCTCTTCCTGCTCGGGGGTGAAAATTTTTTGAATTGGCTCTATCTGGGAAGGATGAATCGCCCACTTACCATCATAACCAAGCAGACGCGCCAGACGGGCGCTTTCTTCCAGGCCAGTTTGATCTTTAAAGGCAGCATAGGGACCGTCTATCACTTCCAGGCCATTAGCCCTGGCCGCAACTAAAATCCGGCTAAGGGCATAATGCCAGATATGGCCGGGATATCCCTGTACCTGCCCGCCGATAGTTAAGCCCGGCGCTCCTATCGAAGCGGCAAAATCGCCCGGACCGAAAATAAGCGCTTCCAGGCGTTCCGGGGAGGCAGCGGCGATCTTTTCTACATTTAACATACCTTCCGCCGTTTCGATCTGCGCTTCGATGGTGATCTGGTGTTCAAAGCCTTTAGAAGTTTCAATGGCTGAAAGGATAGTGGCTACTGTAAAGATTTCCTCAGGCCGGTTCACTTTGGGCATTATAACCGCATGCAAGCGTTCACCTGCCGCTTCGGCTACTTCTATCAAATCCTGGTAGAAATAAGGCGAAGAAACCGGGTTGATGCGCCAGGCAATGGTTTTATTTCCCCAGTCAAGATTATGGGCCGCCGCAATAATATTCTGGCGGGCTTCCGGCCTTCCTTCAGGCGCAACCGAATCCTCTAAGTCAAGCAGTACTTCATCTACCTCCAGCCCGGCGGCTTTACTCATCATCTTCATACTGCTGCCAGGCACGGATAATTCACAGCGTCTAGCTTTCATTGCTGATTCTCCTTAACCCCACTCCGTAATTGGTGCTCTCCGAAATCCAGCCGTACTAACAATTCTTTTACCATATTCTATAAAAGAATTTACAACATCATCAATAAAACTTATGAAACCAGTATATCTAAAAATGCACGCACAGTATAGCATACAGTAGTGTATGCTAAATTCCTGTAGCATAAGAACGGTTTTATATGAATAAACTTTAACTTGAAAAGTCACTTCTTAAATACTAGCTGTATAGTGGTTTGTATTAGAACTGGCCAAACGTAAAACTGGCAGCCAGACCTACCAGTCTGACCGCCAGTTAAATGAAAATAGAACTTAAACCATCGATCTAAAATCTTATAGATGATCAGGCGGAAGCGCCTATCGGGGCACCGGCATCGCCACTCTGGCGAGGAGTATGGCCGCCAGTGCTACCCGCCGAACTGCCATTTTTGCGTTCCTCACGCGGAAATTCTTCCGGTTTCGGTACGTCTGCTACTCCTTCGCCTTTCTCGAAAACAAGCTCTTGCTTATTGTTAGGGTCAATGTCCGCCACAATGATATCCCCGGCTTTGAACTTGCCATCCAGTAGCAACCTGGACAGAGAATTTTCCAGCTTGCGCTGAATAACCCGGCGTAACGGGCGGGCGCCATAGACCCGGTCGTAACCCTCACGAGCGAAGAACTCCAGGGCATTATCGGTCAGGCGTAACTCCATACCCTGTCCGGCCAGTCTACGTACTACTTCCTTCATCATCAGTTTGACGATTTGAGTAATTTCGTCCTGGGTCAGGTGGCTGAAGATGATAATCTCGTCCACCCGGTTCAAAAACTCGGGCCGGAAAGTTTCGCGCAACTCCTGCATTACCTGGGTTTTCATGGCTTCGTTCTCACGCTTCTCCTCTTCGACCTGGCGATTAGCTCCGCCGTATGAGAAGCCGAGCGCGCGTTCGCGGATACGAGCCGTACCTACGTTAGAAGTCATGATAACGACCGTATTTTTGAAATCTACGGTGCGGCCATGCCCATCCGTCAGGCGGCCATCATCCAGCATTTGCAGCAGGACGTTGAAGACTTCCGGATGCGCCTTTTCGATTTCATCGAACAGTACGATCTGGTAAGGCCGCCGCCGTACCGCCTCGGTTAACTGGCCACCTTCGTCATAACCGACATAGCCGGGAGGCGAACCGATCAAACGACTGACGGTGTGCTTTTCCATGTACTCCGACATGTCAATGCGGACCATGGCCTCTTCGCTATCAAAAAGGAACTCGGCCAGGGCTTTCACCAGTTCGGTTTTACCGACACCGGTTGGGCCCAGGAAGATGAAGGAACCAATCGGGCGGTTCGGATCGCGCAAACCGCTGCGGGCCCGCCGGATAGCATCAGAGACAGCGCGGATGGCGTCTTCCTGCCCGATAACTCGCTCGTGCAAACGGGCTTCCATTTCGAGCAGCTTCTTCATCTCGCCTTCCATCATGCGGCTGACCGGGATACCGGTGCTTTTGCTGATGATTTCGGCAATATCTTCTTCGTCTACTACATCGTCAATTTTTTTGTCTTTCAACCAGGCTTCGCGTTCGACTTCGTACTCTTTTTTGAGTTTGTCGTGCTCGTATTTCAGGCGAGCAGCTTTCTCGTAGTCCTGCTTGATACCGGCAGCTTCCATTTCGGCGGCCAGTTCTTTGACTTTCGCATCTTTTTCCTTGATGCTGGCCGGCATGCTGAACATATCAATCCGCACTTTAGCGGCCGCTTCATCAATCAGGTCAATCGCTTTATCAGGCAAGAAGCGATCGGTGATATAGCGCTCACTCAACTGGGCGGAGGCTATCAGAGCGCTATCGGTGATAGTCAGTTCATGGTGCGCTTCGTACTTGGGACGCAGCCCGCGCAGCATCAGAATAGTATCTTCCACGCTTGGCTCACCGATCAAAACCGGGGCAAAACGGCGTTCCAGGGCGGCGTCCTTCTCGATGCGTTTGCGGTACTCATCGAGAGTAGTTGCGCCTACTACCTGTAGTTCGCCACGCGCCAGGGCCGGTTTCAGCATGTTGCTGGCGTCAATGGCGCCTTCCGCACCACCCGCACCAACCACGGTATGAATCTCATCAATGAAAAGAATGATTTCACCCTGCGCCCGGCGCACTTCATCCATAACCGCTTTCAGTCGTTCTTCAAATTCACCCCGGAATTTAGAACCTGCTACCAGTCCGGCCATATCGAGAGCCACTACCCGTTTATCCATCAGGTTTTCGGGCACATCGCCGCTCACGATTTTCTGGGCCAGACCTTCCGCTACCGCAGTCTTACCGACACCGGGTTCGCCGATCAAAACCGGGTTATTTTTGGTACGGCGCGATAGCACCTGCATTACCCGCCGGATTTCTTCGTCTCGTCCGATAACAGGGTCGAGTTTATTATCGCGGGCCATCTTGGAAAGGTCCACGCTATACTTGGCCAGAATCTGGTACTTGCTTTCAGCCTGTTGATCTGTCACGCGTTGGTTACCTCGAATATCCTGTAAAGCGGTGTATATAGTTTCTTTATCCACTCCAAAACGTTTGAGCAACATCGCGGTCGGGTCGCTCGGGCTGCTGGTCATGGCCAGCAAAAGATGTTCGGTACTGATATATTCATCCTGCAAACGCTGCCGTTCCGAGTCGGCATTGGCGAAAAGTTGTTGCAAGCGCGGCGTGATATACATGCTGACATTAATACCCTGGAAACCGCCACTGGGATAAGCCAGTTTGGGTGTTACGTCCAGTTTATCCTGTACTGCGCGTTTAACCAGATTAATATCCACGCCCAGTCGTTCCAGCACCTGAGAGGTCACTCCGTCTTTCTGCTGAAGCATAGCCATTAAAATATGCTCAACGTCCAGTTGGCTGTGGCGGGCTTCCATCAGAATTTGATAGGAGTTAGTTAAAACTTCCTGGGCCTTCTCGGTAAACTTATCGAAGGGATTCATTGCCATTTTTTATAAATGCTCCTTCACTGAGTCAACTTCCTTAAGCAGGTTCATTCTTACCCCGCAATAAGAAAGTACTTCCTATGCTACTCAGTTTTTATTATTGAGTTAATTTTAGAACAAATTTAAATGATTACTAGAGCGATTTCTCCTTAACAGCTCAATACATTATACGAGATAGTCAGGCTGAATGGTTCACTTCCAATACTATTCTATTGCACTTCTAACACTAGCTGCTGGTTGATTTTTACTTTCCACTCCTCTTTTTAAGCTGGCTGGCGTAAAGCGCGATGACTCCGAGTAAGGCCAGTATGACCAGCCAGACCCATTTAAGGTCACTCTCTAAAGGCGGAGGGGTTGGTTCGTTAGTGGGATCAAAGCGCAGCCAGTAGGTGCGATCTTTTTTAGCGAGCAGATCTTCGTGAGTAGGTTCTATATCCAGAGATTCAAGGTACCACTTTGTTAAAAGCGGGTTATGCGCTTTGAAGAGTTCATAGACCCGAATAAGCTCTTCATCTTCCCGCACTCTTACAACTTCAGCAGGTTCAATTCCATCAGAGGTCTGAATCGTAACATGGGGGTCCGCCTGGATATTTTTGTACCATGCCGCACGTGGCCCAAAGCCGCATACTACATACTTCTTACCGTCAAGGCGGTAATACTCAGCCATATTATGGCGCGGCTGTTTACTTTTCCATCCGGTAGTCGTAATCACTACTATCAACCGCCCTATGATAGCACCCAATCCCAGTCTCCATAATAGAAGTGGGGCGCGAAAAGCAGCTTTGCTCCATACCGATTTTGGATAAGTGAAAACCGGTTTATCTTTTTGCTGATAGTTAAAACTCATAGCCATCCTTTCCATCATACTTCCTCGCATGACGATGTATTATTTTTATTCTAACCTGAAAATAACAAAAAAGAAACTGTGCTAACATGGCACTAGAAATTTTGTACGCCTCATGTTATAATACGAACAGATGTACGCCATTTTAAGAATGGCACTATGTCAGTCATCTCAAGATATAAGTGATAGTCCTATAAAAAGGCTGATTAAACTGCATAAACCTGGAGTTCTTGATTTGAAAGGAGTGCGGCGGGCGTTTACATGCGCTTCCTTGCGCGAAGACCGGCCACGCTGCGATTGATTAAAGTATGAGCAATTTGATGGGAAAAAGAATTAATCCGCTTAGCCGCCGCCCTCGCCAACAGCGTCTCGTGCTGGCTGTGCGTGGTGCCGCCGGAACGGGTAAAAGTTTCTTTGCTTCTACCCTGGCTGAAGCCGGGCTGGGCCGCCTCTGTTATTTCGATGTCGAACGCAAAGCTCGCCTGCTTCCGGGCAGCGATGGCAGTAAATTTGACGCGATTGAGATTCAACATCCCGACGAGCTACCCGATTTTATTGACTGGGCTTTAGACGGCGAAGGTCGCGAGCAAGGTTATAATTGCTATGCTCTCGATAGCTGGGCCATGTACTTTGGCCGCAAGCATCGTGAGACCGTTATGGCCGTCCGCGACCGCACTGGCGACCCGACTGCCCAACCATCCGCCGAAGAACTGGCAGCCGATCAGGTAATCTTCCAGGAAGTGCTGCGCCGTCTCTGTGTGGATAGTGGCGCCTGCGTGGTCATTACCGACCAGATTGGGGCAAAGGGCAAAGAAGAGCGCGAAGAAAACGAAATGGGCCGCGTTTTGCCGCTCACCAGTGGTGGTCTGGAATACTTTGTGGACGTGCTGGTAGAAGCTTCTCTGCGGATCGAAGATATGCGTCCGGCCCGTGTCTTTCGGGTAGTCAAGAGTAATAGCCCGGCTTTCCCGATTGGCCTTGAGCTGATTAATCCTACTTTCTCGGATTTCCTGTCGCGTCTGACCAACAACTCTTCGAATGCTCTGCCGCTGATTGCTCCCGCTCCGGTAGAAGTGCCGGAGTTGCTGGAGGAAACCCCAGCGCTGTCCTTTGTACGCCCGTCCGGCCCGACTCTCGAAGACTTGATTGAGAAAGCGGAACAGAACGGCTTTTCCCAGGCGGACCTGGTGACCGCTGCCCGTTATTATTGTGGCAAGAGTGACCTTCAGCGCCTGACTCCTGAAGAAATTGCCGACCTGGACCGTCGCCTGTCGGCACGTATTGATAAGGAAACTACCAGGCCGCAGGAAGAGACTCCTACCGCTACTCCTGAAGGGGCTGTTTCGCGCACTCGCAAACGGGCCTGAGAAATTTCTTTTTGCGCCAGTAACAGCATAGAAAAACAAGCGGAGCATTCATTGAAAAGATGAATGCTCCGTTTTGTTTTAGCTGGTATAGATTGGAAAAGTTACAAAGACTTTGTGCCTGGTATACCCCGCACCATGCTGTATAATTAAGCGGCTAATTTTGCCCTAGCCAATGAAGTCTGCCCTTAACTATGAAAGTAATGTAAAGTACATTATGGAAGCGAGGCCGCTCGAAAATGGATTTGCAGGAAAAGCTGGATAAGTCCCAGGTTGAAGCTCTGGATAAGATTGAGGATGCCAGTCGAAATAGCGCTAAACGGACCGGTGAGAAACGCCAGGCCAGGTCCAGCAAAAATAATCATAAAAAATCTGCTCAACAGGGCGGTAATATCTTATCTCCTGAAGAATTAGCCGCGCTTGAGTCCATTGAAAAAAGAATTTTGTGGCTCTCTACCAACATAATTCACTACGCCAATCACGTCCGGCCTAATCCCGATAAAAATAAAATCGGCGGACACCAGGCTTCCTCCGCCTCGGTCGTCTCTATCCTGACCGCCCTGTACTTCTACTATTTAAAGTCTGGTGACCGGGTAGCTATCAAACCACATGCTTCTCCGGCCTATCACGCCGTTCAATACTTGCTGGGCAATCTCCCCCAGAAATATCTGACTGAGTTACGTTCTTACAAGGGCTTACAGGCTTATCCCAGCCGCACCAAAGATCCTGACCCGGTAGACTTTTCGACAGGTTCTGTGGGCCTGGGGGCCGCCGCCCCCACCTTTGCTGCGCTCGGCCATCTCTACGCTCGTACCCAGTTCGGCAGTGTGACCAGCCGCCGCTTTGTTGCCCTGCTGGGCGATGCCGAACTGGACGAGGGAAGCGTCTGGGAAACCGTGGCCGAAGAAGCTTTACGAGGCCTGGGAAATGTGCTCTGGATAGTAGACCTTAACCGTCAAAGCCTGGACCGCGTTATTCCTGGCATTAAAGCTCTCGAATTGAAGCGCAAGTTCGAGGTCAGCGGTTGGAATGTGCTTGAAGTCAAGTACGGTCAGAAATTGCAGGCTATGTTTAACCGCCCCGGTGGAGAAGCCCTGCGCCAGCGTATAGATGAGATGAGCAACGAAGAATACCAGACTCTATTGCGCCTGGATGGAGCCTCCCTGCGTTCCAAAATAGTGCGCGGACCACATGCCGGTTCTCTGGAAAAACTGCTGGCCGATATTTCTGATGCGGACTTGCCCGGCCTGATTGGCAACCTGGGCGGTCATGACCTGAACGAATTACTGGCGGCTTTTAGGCAGGCCGACCTGGATACCAATGCTCCTACAGTTCTTTTTGTCTATACCGTTAAAGGCTGGGGCTTGCCGATTGCAGGCGATCGCTTGAACCACTCAGCCCTGCTGACGGACGAGCAGGTGGCGGAATTGCGCCAAAAGCTTGGGATTGCACCTGAAGACGAATGGGCCGCGTTCCTGGCGGATAGCGCAGAAGGAAAACTTTGCCAATCAGCCCGAGACCGGCTTTACCCGGCTACTCAGCCGGAACCGGTCGTTTTACCTGCTTCTGTCGTTCCCGAGAAACTGGATGTCAGCCAGGGCGCGGCTACTTCCTCACAGGAAGCTTTTGGGCGAGTGCTGCGCCGCCTGGCTGATGTAGAGGAAGTCGGGCAGCGCATTGTCACCACCTCTCCTGATGTTTCGATTTCGACCAACCTGGCCGGATGGATTAACAAAGTTGGGGTCTTTTCGCCTTATGAAAAGGTCGATTACGAGGAAGGGGCCAAAACAGTCTTAAAGTGGACCCCGGCGCCGAGCGGCCGCCACATTGAGCTTGGCATCAGCGAAATGAATCTCTTTATGCTCCTCGGTATGCTCGGTCTTTCAACCGAACTGAGCGGGCAGCAGCTTTTCCCCATCGGCACTGTCTATGATCCCTTTGTATGTCGCGGGCTGGACGCCCTGATTTATGGCCTCTACAGCCACTCGAAGTTCATCTTCGCCGGAACACCCGCTGGTATTACCCTTTCGCCGGAAGGAGGCGCTCACCAGTCGAGCGTTACAGCTTCACTCGGTATCGAGTTGCCATACCTGCGTTTTTACGAACCGTGTTACGGCCAGGAAGTAGAGTGGTTGATGCTGGAGGGTCTGCGCCAGTGCTGTGATCGTCAGAATGGCTACTCGACCTATCTCCGGCTTTCTACCAAAGTGATAGAACAGGCTCCTTTTAACGAGGCGCTCTCCAGGCATGGCGCAGAGGAATTACGCAAGCAAGTAATAGGAGGCGGTTACCGACTGGTGGAAGCGGAAGAGTCCAATCCCTATAAAGTGCAGTTAGTAACTTGCGGCGCTATTGTACCTGAAACTCTCGAAGCAGCGAGGCTATTGCAGGCCGAAGGAGTGGCGGCTTCGGTTATCAACATGACCGGGCCGGGCCGTCTCTATCAAAGCTGGCAAGAAGCGCGGGTTCAAGGCAGCGGCAATTACGGTTTACTGGAGCAGCTAATACCGCCTGCCTGCCGCAAGGCCCCTATCATCACGGTCCATGATGCCTCTTCACATGCGCTCTCCTGGCTTGGTAGCGTTTATGGCGCCAGGCTTACAGCTATTGGTGTGGACGATTTCGGCCAGTCCGCCAGTCGTCCCGACCTCTACCGGCACTTTGGCTTATCCCCGGAACAGATTGCCGCCGCCGCCTTTGAAGCTGTAGATGAGGCTTACGGGTAGAAGCCAGATTTATTAAGATGGATTCAAGCAGAAAGCCGGGTTTTCATTACCCGGCTTTCTGCTAAAAGTATTCGAAACCCTTTGTTAAGCCTGTTAGAAAAGCATGCCGAAAGTTGACATAATAATACCGAACTGGAATGGCAGAGAATGGCTGGAACCCTGTCTTAATTCTCTTCGAGCTCAAACTTTCAAAGATTTCAGCATCATAGTAGTGGATAACGGCTCTACGGATGGTTCGGTAGAGTATATAAAAACGGCTTTTCCTGAAGTAAAGCTGGTAGAGCTTGGAGAAAATCGAGGTTTTACCGGGGGAATTAATGCCGGAATTGCGGCCGGTTCGGCGCCTTTTGTCTGCTGGTTTAACAATGACGCCGAAGCCACTCCTGCTTTTCTGGAAGAACTGGTGACGGCCTTAGAGAAAAAGAATGACCCCTCTTTTGGCATGGCTTCACCGTTGGTGTTGCTTCATAAAGAGCCAACCAGGATTAATTCAGCCGGCATGTTTGTAGGGCCGGATGGCATAGGACGAGAACGCGCTTTTGGGCAGAAAGCGGGAGAACCCTTTAATCTACCTACGGAAGTATTTGCTCCCACCGGTACCGCCGGTTTATACCGCCGCGAGATTTTTGAGAAAGTAGGTTGCCTGGATCAAGATTTCTTTCTTTACGCTGAAGACCTCGATTTGAATTATAGAGCGCACCTGGCCGGTTATCGCTGCCTTTACGTTCCGAGCGCCATCGCCTACCACCGGGTGTCGGCGGCGGCCAGCCGTATCAGCGCCCTGGCGGCAAGACTGGCCAGCCGCAATGCTATCCTGGCTATTGCTAAAAACTGGCCGGGGTTACTGCTCCTCAAGTACTTGCCCTGGCTCGTAATCGGGCAATTTTACCAGTTGCTGGTCTTTGCCCGGCGCGGCCAGTTCTGGCCTGCTCTCAGGGGGAAGGTTGAGGGCTTATATCTTTTACCGCGCACCCTGGCGAAGCGGCGCAATATCCAGCAGCAACGCCGGCTTTCTTTAGCTGAGTTCGAGCGGCGTATCAAGCTTGGCCGCACCCCACCGCGTTTCTGGCAGGCTCTAAAAGCCCTGTTACCTTTGCGCTAAAGTGCTGCGCAAAACCTCTATTTTAGAGCTTTATAAACTGCCCTAAAACGGCGCGTGGGTGGCTCTTCTTTATCCATGAAATCCACAAAAGAAAGTTCTGTCAGGCCCTCTTCCTGAAATTCCTCAAGTACTTGTCTGCTTAGCGGCCAGGGCATACTACCCGGGTCATCCTCTTCCTCTCGGCCCCGGCATATCACTAATAACAGGCCCTCACTGGAAAGGCAATCAGCCAGCGCCTTCATGGCTTGCCGGCGTAAATCAGGCGGTAGCACTTGCAGGGTGTAAATCTCCACCACCAGGTCAAAGCTTTTGGCCCATTCTGACGGTAGCGCCAGCAAATCGGCCACCGCATAATTCACTTTAGAATCGGGAAAGCGTCGCTTACACCATTCCACTGCGGTAGGAGAAATATCAAAAGCGGTTACTTTGAAACCCAGTCGGGCTAAAGCTTCGGCATCATCGCCCAGGCCGCATCCGACTACCAGCGCGCTTTGATCTGTTCCTGACGGTTTCTCGCGCTCAAGCCACTCCAGCAAAAATGGATTGGGCTCCATATCGGCCCATGAGATAGTTTTTTCATCGCCGCCTGCCCTGGCATAGACTACTTCAAACCAACCTGTAGGATTATTCTCAGCAATATACTGCCTGGCCAGTTGTTTCGCGATTAGACGTAATTCGTCTTTAGTCATTTTTTCCTCTGGAAACTTTACAAATAAAAAGGATAAACAGGCGCCGCTGAACTAAAAACTCCGAAGCGTCTGTTTATCCGCTTGATTTCAAAAAGTTATAACTGTGGCAGAATAGCCTTTACCAGTCTGGTCAGGCGTGGACCGGCCTCGCGGCCTACTTCCAGCACTTCTTCGTGGTTAGCTTCGATAGTAGTATCGGGATTCAGGGTATTGGTTATGGTGCTGATGCCCAGTACTCGCATTCCACCGTGTACCGCGACAATTACTTCCGGCACTGTGGACATTCCCACGGCATCCGCTCCCCAAGCCCTCAACATCCGCATTTCGGCGCGAGTCTCAAAGTTTGGCCCAGTCAGCATTACATAGACGCCCCGGTGGAAACCGATGCCCAGTTCTCTGGCCGCGTTTTCGGTAATATCCAGCAGTTCAGCAGGGTAAGCGTTAACCATGCCGGGAAAGCGCGGACCCAGCGTGTCGTCATTGGGGCCGCGTAGAGGATTAGCCCCGGCCATACCCGGAAGAAAAATGTGATCGCTGATGCCCATTAAATCGCCGGTGTGATAGGCCGGGTTAAGGCCACCTGCCGCATTCGTTACCAGCAAAGTTTCAATGCCCAGGGCGCGCATTACCCGGATAGGTAGCGTCACCTGGAACATATCGTGCCCTTCGTAGTAATGGAAACGGCCCTGCATGGCCAGCACAGTTGTGCCACCCAATTCACCTACTACCAGCCTTCCGGCGTGACCAATAGCGGTAGTAGCTACAAAACCGGGTATAGTCTGGTAGGGTATGGCAATGGCATTTTCCAGTTCATCGGCCAGGCCACCCAGGCCACTCCCCAGAATGATTGCCACCGTGGGTTTTCGTTCGCCTAAAAGCTTGCTGATAAAGTCGCTGGCCTGGTGAATCAGTTGAAAGTTAGTATCCAAAGCGAGTTTCTCTCCTGGTTATTCTAGAGCCGATTCATTAATTCATTCTTTTTAGATTGGAACTCGGCTTCGCTGATAATTCCGTTGTCGCGTAGCCGGGCTAACTGCTGAATACTGTCTGCAATTTGCTGAGGAGTCATCGGTGCCTGCCCCTGGCTCTGACCGGCATAACCACCTGTATTAGCCGGATACTGCTGGTAGGTTTGAGGCTGGCGAGGGGGCGCATAACCACGCGGGTCTATGCCGTAATCCTGGGGGCGCGGCGCGCCGTATGGCTGCTCCTGTGGATTAACATTCTGGACATGCCCGTGTCGCCTGCGATCCCTGTCCGCAAACTCATCGTCTTCGTTCTGGCGATTGCCATAGCTGGGAGCGGGCGCGAAATCGCTGGCGTCACCGTAGTATCGATTCTTGGCATTGAGCATAATCTTCTTGAATTCAAATGGCTTGTCCAGGTAATCGAGTTTGTTGATACCGGCATCGCTGCCGCTGATCAAGTCTACTGTGCCATAGCCCAGCATCCGGCCCAGGAGCGACTGGCTGGTTTGAATATCGTTGATCTTATCCAGGGTAGTAGTAAATTCCTGCTTGTTGATAATTCCTTCTACCTGGATGACCCGCTCATTGGTAATAATGTACTGCTCGGCCTGCCAGACCAGATAGGAAATACCGAAGGCGATAAACGACAGAAACGCCGCTACCAGGCACACTACCAGCAGGATATTTTTCGCGGTTCCGGCGGTCCCTGTCCAGTTCTGAAGATTAATGATAACTGAGGCAAAAATTACAAGAATAAAGAGGGCAATCCATTGGGCCGCGGCTTTAAGCAATACAATGACGTGCTTATGCGCTACGTAGACTACCCGCTCCCCGGTTCCCAGGTTCTCACTTTTATAGCCCATATGCAACCTTTCGTTTTAAGGTTAAGATTTGTGGAGACGTTTGTTCGACAGCGGTCTGGCAAAGTTACAATTTCTGATTGACCCGATACGTTCTAGCGGATTGCTTTCTAAATTGCTAAAAAACCTGCTTTAAACTAACTACGCAAAACAACCTGACTAAGTTTGCACCTTTCCGATTATATCAGGAAATAGTGTGAATGAACTCAGCCGATTTGAGATCGCGCTCCAGCAAGTAACGGGTATAGCTGCGCATCACCTGCTCCAGTTCACGCCGGAGTTGCTCGGACATCCTGAGCCGCGCTCCGCCTGCAAAGGGTGTTCTTTGCAGATAGCGCAACACTTTGAGGGCGTCCACGCTCAATTCAACACTGCGTCTTTCAATTTTACCGCAATTATCGCAGAGTACGCCGCCCAGTTCCGGGCTGAAATAGTTCACTACCGGCCTTAGCTCATTGGTGCAGCGGACACATTGCTGTAGCTGCGGGCGATAGCCCATAAAATCGAGCAGGTGTAATTCGTAATCCCGCATTATCATGTTGGCATCCTGGCCTTCGTCGAGGGCTTTAAGGGTGGCTACCAACAGTTCATAAGCAGGATGATTTTCCATGCCTTCTTCGGTCAGGCGGTCGAGTAGCTCGGCGGCATATGAAGCATGTGCGAACAGATTCAGATCTTCCCGAAGTTTGCGAAAAACGTTAATAGGTTCGCTCTGGGTAACGAGATCCAGGTTCCGGCCCTTGGCTACCAGGAAGCGAGCATGCGTAAAAAGCTCTACATAACCACCCAGGCGACTGGTAGTACGCCTCACGCCTTTGGCTACCAGGCGCAACTTACCGCGATAGGGCGTGTAGACAGTCAAAATTTTATCCGCCTCGCCCACGTTCATACGCCGCAGCACGATAGCGTCGGTTCTATATAATCTTTCGTTTTCTTTAGTCAGGTTTGTCATACAGCTAATTATATCATTTATTAATCTTAGATTGTAACTTATGTTTAGTAATTATTGTTTAGGCTCTTACTAAATCTTATTTTTATTATAAAAGTGCGGGCAATTTTCAAAAGCGCAAAAAGAACTATTGGACCTCTTTACAACTCTACTCCTGGAATTTTGCCGGTCTTTTATTCTTTAAGTCTTGAGATTCTGGTGGAACCGGCCCGGCTACCTTCTTTTCTACACGCCAGAATCTCACGGGCTACCGCTTCATTCCCCTCTCGCATCAGGCGGTCTACCAGTTTGTCGAGGGCTTTAGCATCATAGCTCACCGTCTGGCTGGCCCCGGTATTCACAATATTGTAGCCGTTAATAGAAGCTCTACCGCTGAAGCCTACCTCCACTACCATACCTATCTGGTCGCGTAGAGTTTTTCGGGTAGCTTCTAACGGTTCAAGCCGGTCTTCCAGCGCGGTCAGGCTGCCGGTTAGCTGGTTGAGGGCTTCTTCGGCATTAATTTCTCCCTCCTGCCACAGATCGAATGAAGATTTTTCAAGCGGCATAGGCCTGTCTTTCTAATTTAACGGTAAAATATTTTCAAAGTCACCTCGCAGTCAAAACTCCCTCAATTTTAACAGATTAAGCCTGAAAAATGATACAAAAATCTCCCACTGACTATCAGGCTGTATAGTGGGAGACTTCAGTTCATAAAGGATACATCTAAACCGGAATGAGCCTTGAGAATTATTTATACTATCTGGCAGGCCAGGAGGTTAGCTCAGGCGTTGTTTTCAAAGTGAGGGGCCCGGGTTGCATTACTCTTATCATCACTTTGCCCGGCATGCCCCAGAGAAATTCCCTGGGCGCCTCCGGTGCGTTCCAGGCGAATACGTCCAGATTGCATCTTGGCAGTCTTTGGAAGGGTAATAACCAGCACGCCGCTACCAAAACTGGCATTGGCCGTATTGATGTCAACATTGCAGGGTAGTTCGTAGAGCCGCTGATAAGGGCCCAGGTGCCATTCCTGGCTGATGTATTGCTTGCTCTCACCGTGGCTGCCGGTCACACTTGCCATGATAATTAACTGGTTACCGCGTACTTCAACTTCAATATTTTCGGTCATAATTCCCGGTAAGGGTGCTTCTACCACCAGGTCACTTTCAGTCTGCCATACATTTAACGGCACCTGCTGTCCACCCTGTGGCTGGTAGTTTCCCGCAGTTGCATTCTGCTGACTATTATTCATGTATTCCATCAGTTATGCCTCCTCTGAAATACTTTTCAAACAGGATATCTGGATAGAGACGCCGTTTGTAAAATCTAAGCTTCCTCAGAATCCTGAATGTTAAACGACCTTTTTCAATAAGCCTCTTTCCGCCACAATCTGCATAGCAAGAGTTTTGTAGCCAACCTCGTCAAACAGCACCACGATTTTATCTCCCTCGTAGCGCATTACCATACCCTCGCCCCAACTGTTGTGAGCTACCCGGCTGTTTATAGGGAATGGTTCGTTTCCGCTGGCCTGTTCAGCAATTTCCGAGAAACCGGCGTCACAGTTATCACAGTAACCGCAAGGCTCGTCGGTAATTTCACCAAAGTAATTGAGCAAATATTCCCGGCGGCAGGCTCGCAACTCTGCATAACCCCGGATCATTTCAATGCGCGAACGGTCAAAAGACTGGCGGTTTTCCTGGGCGCGGGCGGCTTCTTCTACCACTGCCGTTAAATCTTCCGGCATCTCTACCGGTATGATTTCGCCACCCGGCTCTAATTCGACTATTCCTGCTTCTTCCAGGCGGCTTAACGCCGTAGTTAGCTTTGATTCGGAGAGGTCTACTTCCTCGCGCAAGCTAGATAAACTTACCGGTTCGCCTTTTTGCAGCACACTTGCCGCTACCTTCTGGATCTGATCCGCGTCAACCTGACCGCTGCTGGCAAAGAAGCGCCGGATACCGAGATCTTCTGGCCGGTAGAAAAGAATGGCTTGAGCGGGTTCGCCGTCCCGCCCGGCTCGCCCGATTTCCTGGTAGTAAGAGTCAACCGAGTCGCTGATGTCGTAATGAAAGACAAAACTTACGTTTGGTTTATCAATGCCCATGCCAAAGGCGGTAGTGGCTACGATCACCTCTATTTCGTCATTCATAAAGGCAGCCTGAACCTTCTCGCGCTCAGCGGCTTTCATCCCGGCATGGTATGCCTCCGCACTTATCCCTTGCTCTTTCAAAGCTTCGGCCAGGTCTTCCGAACGCTGGCGGGTAGCGGTATAAATGATACCCGGTTTAGCAGTCTCTTTAACTCTTTCAATCAGGGCCGCCCGTTTGGCCTGTTCCTCTTCATACCGCTTCACTCCCAGCCAGATATTTGGCCGGTCGAAACCCTGTACTACCAGGCGCGGGTCCGTCATACCCAGTCTCCCGATAATTTCTTCCCGTACAGGGGGCGAAGCGGTAGCCGTTAGAGCTAAAACGGTAGGATGGTCAAGGGCTTCAATAACCGCACCCAGTCGCAGGTAGTCTGGCCGGAAATCGTGGCCCCACTCGCTAACACAGTGGGCCTCATCCACTACAAAAAGAGAGGGTTTGGCTTCTTTTAGATGCTCCAGCACTTCCGGATTTTTGAACTGCTCGGGAGCCAGCAGTAGAAATTCGAGATCTCCTTCTTTAAGGTTTTCAAAAGCTTCCTTCCGTTCGGCAGTCTTTAGAGTCGAATTTACCACGGCGGCGCCTCCCACATCCTGATCCTCCAGTGCATCCAGTTGATCGCGTTGTAGAGCTACCAGCGGAGAGACTACCACGGTAGGGCCGGGCATTTGCACCCCGGCAATCTGGTAGATAGCCGACTTCCCGGCCCCGGTTGGCATAATGGCCAGGGTATCTTTGCGGCCAATAACCGAACGGATCGCCTCTTCCTGACCGGGTCGCAGGCTTTCAAAGTTGAATATCTCACGGGCTACCCTGCGCACCTTGCGGATATTTGTTTGTTTCTCGCTCATTCGTAACGATGTCTCCTGACTAGTTGCTATACCTGTCGCTCTGGCGACCCTTTTGGTTTGTCTTCTTTTTTATCATAATTCACGACGCTGAATCTACCATCACCCTCCATGAAGGCTTCTTTTACTTCTGAAGGATCACTTACTCCTTGCTGGCGCAACTGGCTCATTAATTCTTCTTCCGTAATCAATTCTCTTTTCATGTTTCGTTTGTTGATTTGCCCGTTACGTATTAAAGGAAGCGGATCAGGGTGAATTATTTTTTGTATAAATGGGAAACGGTAGCCTAACCAATCCAGGGCCCAGGCCCAGAAGATTATGGTGCCGACCAGTAGAAGACCATCCGTAATCGAATTGTAACTACCAGCCATGGCATTTTGCGCAGCGTCTGCTATTAAGACAATTACCAGTAAATCGGTAATCCCAACCGTGCCTGCCTGCCTTTTTAAGACAAGTCTCAACATCAGGAATAAAGCGAGGTAGGTAACTGTACCGCGCAAAAAGGTTTCCAGGAGTGGTGTGTCGGGAAGAAAAGTTTTTCCCCAATCAAGTCCAAATATTTTATCCACTTTATACCTTACTCTCTACCTGATCACACTGCTTCTGTTATTTCTGGAAGCAGGCGGGATGTTTAAATACAGCGGTATACAAAGATATTGTAACCAGAGAGTACAGTGTGATTCTTACTGGTGAAAACGGAAATTAAACCTCTTATAAGGAGGTATAAAGAAACCAAATTTCAACTAAGCTTCCTTTTCGGTTTCTTTTTCCGTTTCAGCTTCCTTTTGCTTTTGCCCTTGCCACCAATCGGTTAGTAGTCCCAGGGTAAGACCCCAGATAAGATGCGCAACTATCATCAAGAGGCTGCGCCGCCAGGGATTCTGGCTAGCCGGACGTAGAATACCTAAAGCAGGTAGAACCCCCATGTAACTGCCAAACCAGACGGCTAAGCCGAAGAGCGGGCCTTTTAAGGTGGGATGTAGCGGAATTTTGGCTGCTAGCGCTGCATAGAGCCCACCCATTAGCGCCCCAAATCCGAAATGATCTATCAGGCTAAGAGTATTACGCTCTGATTTTTTCATCTGTTTAAAGAGGCCAAACCGGTGTAAAAGCCTAATAGTTACAAGCTTGGGTGGTAGCGCATACCGTTCCCAGAGAGGAAGTTTCTGCTGCATACCAGCCATTGCCACACTCATAGGTACTGTAGCCGTCAATCCGGCCAGCCAACCTACTATAAATCTTGAGGGACGCATTTTAGTTCTTCTTTTTTCTATAAGTTGTTGTGCTTTACACTCTTAGCCAACAGATTCAAAATGTCGGGTTATAAAGTCTTTTCCCCGCTTACACTTACTTAAAAGGCAACTACCGTGCCAGAATTTCAAAAACCTGCTGAAAGCCTGCTTGGAGGAATAGGAATAGCCCTGGTTAAACTTTTTCTGCCCCTTTGGAGCCTGCTTTCAAAGCTTCCCAGTCAATTTCAGAGGAGGGTATAAGTTCGGCTTTCAAAACCGTCTTCATCAAGTCCAGCGCTTGCTGGTTCAGGCCTCCTTCATTAGAGGCGGTACAGTCTGGAGGCACAATTACAAAAAAATCGCGCATATAAGCGTCATTTGCTGTAAAAAGCACGCAAATATTTCCAGCCACCCCGGTCAGTACCAGCGTTTTTACCTTGAGGTACTCCAGGAGTACGTCCAGGGTAGTTGAGTAAAAACCGGAATGTTTAGGCTTTAGTACAAAATAATCATCATCATCCGGTGTCAGCAATTCCACGATAGGCTTGCCACGCACCTCACTGTTTAGGCAGTGCTCTACCAGTTTATTCAGGTCAGATTGCCAGCGGCCATAATTATCATTTACATAAATTACCGGTACTCCGGCCTGTTTGGCGCTTCGCTTAAGCGCTGCTATTTTTTCGGCTACAGGCTTAATATAACGCACGAGCATCTCGGCCCCTTCAAATTCCAGGTCGTTAATCATGTCTATAATCAAAAGGGCTACTTCACACGAGTCCGGTACGTTGCCGTGTAAATCTTCGTTTCGAGCAGGCATATTACTATCTCTTGTTCCAGATTGACTTTAATATTCTAATCAGTAAAACTTCAGAGCGAAAAGCTCTGATTTGTTCTGTCTAAAGGTGCAACTAGTGTGCCAGCATAAAAATTGCTCAAAAAAAGGTATGGGCTTAATATTGTTCTTAATGTTGGTTTGTAATAATGAAGTATAGTTATAATTGGGTAGGGGTAGGGACTAATCCGAAGCAATACTTGATACAAGATTAGCTTTATCCGGAAAATTGCAGTATTTTTTAAATGAACCGAGTGTACCAGATGAACAGGTTTATTTATCTCTTGGCAAAAGGTGGTGACTAGAATGACCAGTCCCGCTGATTTTATGCTTAAAGAGCTTATGGCGATGCGAGCCGGCTACGCCGCACGCCTTCCCGCTAAAATTTCCCGTATTGAAGAGGCCGGACAGAGTTTGCTGAAGGCTGGCGGCGGTTTAGAGCCTCTAAAGGACTTGCACCATTTAACTCATAGCATGGCAGGTACCAGTGGTACTTACGGCTATGCCGAGTTGAGTGCTTCTGCACGCCGCCTTGAAATTTATCTCAAAAAGATTATTCAAGGTGGCAACCATGAAATAAGCAGTGAACAAAGTATTGAAATTTCAGCCATGCTGGCTGATTTGAGTGCGGCTTCTCTGATTGAGGACCAGGCAAAAGACCTGCTACCGGAAGATGTTTCCCCATCGCCCTCCCCGGTATCTCCACCTTCCCCTCAATCTCAGCCCGATATTAAGTTTTCTTCTGACGTAGAGGCCTTTTTAGTTGCAAAACCAGTTGAGCGCCTGATCTACCTCGTTGATAATGATGCTGTCCTGGTGGACAAACTGGCGCTACAACTCAGCTACTACGGCTATATTGTCAGAACTTTTTTCCATCCCCAGGATGTAGTTGCAGCGGTGGACCAGGCTATCCCGGCGGCTATCATAATGGACCTGGTTTTTCCAGGAGGGGTAGACGGTGCAAAAATAGCTATCGATTTGAACCAGGAGCGCCTGGAGCCAATCCCCATTTTTATGATTTCGACTCAGACTGATCTAAATTCGCGATTGCGAGCGGTGCGGGCCGGGGCGAAAGCTTTCTTTACCAAACCGGTTAGCATCAGCGCAATTGTTGATAAGTTAGATAGTTTGACTGTTCACCAGCTCCCCGAACCATATCGAGTTTTGATAATTGAGGATGAAGCCGACCTGGCCGCTCTCTACGCCAGGACATTAGAAGAAACTAATATTCGCACCTTTTCTTTGACTAATCCGCTCGAAGAACTACATTATTTAAAGGACTTTGCGCCTGATCTAATTCTGATGGATTTAAATATGCCCGGTTGCACGGGCATTGAACTGGCTTCGGTTATTCGTCAGCAGGAAGGTTATATAAGTATACCGATTGTTTTTCTTTCCGCAGAAAGAGATTTGGATAAACATTTGCAAGTAATGCAATTAGGTGGAGATGATTTCTTAACCAAACCGGTTAACCTGGCTTATCTGATTTCGTCTGTTACCTCTCGGGCGGAGCGGTCTAGGGCTTTGCGAGCTTTAATGGAGCGGGATAGTCTGACAGGCTTGCTAAACCATACCACTACGAAAGAGCAGCTTGAACTTGAAATAAACCGGGCTCATCGCAATAATCACCCGCTGGCCTATGCCATGATTGATATTGATCATTTCAAGCGCATTAATGATTCTTTTGGACACGCTATGGGTGACCAGGTGATCAAAAGCATGGCGCGTCTGCTGCGCCAGCGCCTGCGTAAGACCGATATAATAGGCCGCTATGGAGGCGAAGAATTTGCGGTTATGTTGCCGGGCGCAGACACTCGTACCGGCTTTCGCGTACTGGAAGAACTGCGCAACGGTTTCAATCAAATCAGGCATCAGAGCCACGGAGTGGACTTTGCGGTCACCTTTAGTTGTGGTATGGCCCTTTTCCCCGAATTTAACGATGCCTCCAGCTTAAATGATGCGGCTGATAAGGCCCTTTATGAAGCCAAAAGAGCCGGACGGAACCGTATTATGATCGCTCACAGCTAACCGGAGGAGCAGCGGTATAGCTGGAAAAACTTTTTGATAAAAAGATAGCCCGTGCAATTGCACGGGCTATTTGGTCAGGTAAACAATTGTCGGAATACGTGCGTTGTAAAATCAGGCGCTTTCTTCCAATGTTTGTTCTTTCTGATCGCTGAAGGCAATCTCTCCCCGGTTCGGTCCTTGCAGAATTGGCCGGCCACGCCCTTCAATCACATCGGCGTTCACAATGCACTTGCGCACGTTTTCCATCGAAGGAATTTCGTACATAACGTCAAGCAGCGACTCTTCAATAGTAGTCCGCAAACCGCGAGCACCGGTTTTATGTACCAGGGCTTTATCGGCGGTAGCTTCCAGAGCATCATCCGTAAAGACCAGATCCACTTTATCAGCGGCCAGGAATTTCTGGTACTGCTTGATAATAGCGTTCTTCGGCTCGGTCAGGATGCGCATAAGAGCGGCCTTATCGAGCGCGTCCAGGCTAACGGTAATCGGCAGACGACCGATAAATTCAGGAATTAGACCGTACTTTAACAGGTCATCCGGTTCGACCTGTGCCAGCAAATTATCGCGGTCTTTCTTGATATCCTCTTTATTCTTCTCTTCGTGCTTGAAGCCGATAGAGCGTTTGCCCACGCGCTGACCTACTACCTGTTCCAGGCCTTCGAAAGCGCCACCACAGATGAAGAGGATATTGGTAGTATCGATCTGCACAAAATCCTGGTGAGGATGTTTGCGGCCACCCTGTGGCGGTACATTTGCCATGGTACCTTCAATAATTTTCAGCAGGGCCTGCTGTACACCTTCACCTGAGACATCGCGAGTGATGGAAGGATTGTCGCTTTTGCGCGCGATTTTATCTATTTCATCGATATAAATAATGCCTTTTTCGGCTCGCGCAATATCATGGTCTGCCGCCTGGATCAGGCGCAGAAGAATATTCTCAACATCTTCCCCGACGTAACCCGCTTCAGTTAATGCTGTAGCATCTGCGATTGAGAAAGGTACATCAAGAATCTTGGCAAGAGTCTGAGCCAGGAGAGTTTTACCGCTACCGGTCGGACCTATTAAGAGAATATTGCTCTTTTGCAGTTCTACTTCATCACTTTGCATATTCATGCCGATACGCTTGTAGTGATTATAAACTGCAACGGCGAGAGTTTTCTTGGCTCGTTCTTGACCGATGACATACTGGTTCAACAATTCCACAATCCGCTTGGGAGTTGGAACCCGGCCCAGGTTGACATCGGTTTTCGGCCCGCTCATCTCTTCATCAATGATCTCGCGGCACAGATCTACACACTCATCACAGATGTAAACTGCGCCAGGACCGGCGATCAACCGTCGCACATCTTCCTGTCCTTTGCCACAAAACGAGCAGCGGTACTGCACTCGACTGCCCCGAGTATTTGCCATCTTACCAATTCTCCTTGAAGAATACCCTTGCCGGCGTTCTACCCATAATAAAATCCTATCTCAGATTTAGGCCGGCTATAGTGGGTGTACAGCATCTTGCAATTAGACAACGCTGTCCGAGTTATTCCGGTTGCCTTACCGGACAACACCAGGTACCTCTCTACTAACTGAAAATGAAAATAAACCTGGTTTGCCTCTTTAGCTCTCTGTGTCTCTCGTTATTATAGCATAAAAGGCAAGTTTTCAACGCTGTATACGCCCTATTAAAAGCCCATTTTAATGAAGAAATTTAGGGTAGCCCAAAACTACTAGTTTCGTGATTAACAGGTAATTTATTCATTTCTTTTATCTTTCGTATAGAAAAACTTGTAGATGAAAGGTTGACAGATCAACGTTCGCTGAATATAATTCATCAAGAAAGATAGTTCAAGATTTTGGATAATTTAAAAGGTGTGGACAATAATATCCGAATAAATAAAATAGTAGAACTCGACAGGTTGTTACAACTGCAACTTAAAAGCAGTTGGCCGGAGGGCTGGTTGCAGCTTAACCTGCCTCTTGGTTCAACCCGGGCGCTGCTGGCCATTGAAGGCGGTTACGCTAATACGCCCTCCGGCATTGCTGAAAAGTTGCGGGTAGGCCGTACCAATGTGACCGGTATGCTCGATCGCCTGGAAGCCGAAGGGCTTATCACCAGGCTGCTTGACCCTAATGATAAACGCAGCTTTATTCTGGAAGCTACCGAGAAAGGAAGAGAATTAGTGCGCCAGATAGATGCGGTACGTAGTTCTCAACTTGAACACGCTCTACATCTGATGGACTCTGATGACCTGGAAGCTCTTTCAAGGGGATTGCAAGCTCTGACGGAAGCAATGCGAACTACTCTCAACAACCTGTCACCTGTAACAAAGTAGGCTTTTCGAAAAGGCTTTAATAAGGCTTTAAAAGTAGGTTATATTAGAATGAGACAAATGGAGACTAACAAAACTACGGTACCCAGGCATGCGAGGCCGGTAGGGAAGAATTACAAGTGGGCGGCTCTTTCGAACACTACTTTAGGTGTTCTGATGGCCTCTATTAACTCCAGTATTTTACTTATTTCCCTGCCCTCTATCTTTAGAGGCTTGAATGTAAACCCGCTCGAACCCTCAGAGAGCAACTATTTGCTCTGGATGTTGATGGGTTATATGGTCGTTACAGCCACCCTCCTGGTGACTATCGGCCGCCTTTCCGATATGTGGGGTCGAGTACGCCTCTACAACCTGGGCTTCCTCATTTTTACCCTGGGCTCGGTTCTGCTCTTCCTGACACCCTCTACCGGCAACGCTGGGGCTGTTGAAATCATCATTTTCCGCCTGTTTCAGGGTATCGGGGGCGGTTGTCTGATTGCCAATAGCGCCGCTATTTTAACCGACGCATTCCCGGCCCGCGAACGCGGTTTAGCTCTGGGTCTGAACATGGTGGCTGCAATTGCCGGCAGCCTGGTCGGGCTGATTGTCGGCGGTATGATGGCCAGTTTATGGTGGCGTTCAGTTTTCCTGGTAAGTGTACCCTTTGGGATAATCGGTACAATCTGGGCTTATATGAGCCTGCGCGAACAGTCTACCAAGCGCACCGCCCGGAAAATTGATTTGCTTGGCAACTTCTGCCTGGGTGGCGGCATGATTATCTTCCTGGTTGCCATGACCTACGGCATCATGCCTTACGGCAGTTCTAACACCGGTTGGGGTAATCCCTGGGTAATTGCCGGGCTGATTATTGGCCTTGCGCTGTTGGCACTCTTCGTTTTTGTAGAAAATCGCGTCAGCGAACCGCTTTTTGATATGCACCTTTTCCGCATCCGGTCTTTCGCCACGGGTTGCGCGGCTCAATTCCTGAGCGCGGTAGCTTATGGTGGTCTTCAGTTTGTAATCATTATCTGGTTACAGGGCGTCTGGTTGCCGCTGCACGGCTATCAGTACGAGGATACACCTTTCTGGTCAGCCATTTATCTGATCCCCATGCTGGCCGGTTTCATGATTTTCGGTGTGGCCGGTGGTTGGTTATCTGACCGGATTGGGGTACGCTGGCTTACCGGTGGCGGTATGGTTGTGCTGGCTTTAGGTTTCTTACTGCTCAGCACCTTCCCGGCTGATTTTTCCTACCCGCCTTTTGCCATAATCCTGTTTATGATCGGGGCCTCTTTCGGCACTTTTTCCGCGCCTAATACCGCTGCGATTATGAACGCTTTACCACGGCAGTATCGCGGTGTAGGTTCCGGTATGCGCTCAACCTTCCAGAACGCCGGTAGCCCGCTCAGTATGGGTATTTTCTTCAGCATTATTGTTATAGTGCTGAGTACCACTCTTCCGGGCGCTATCTCCAATGGATTGATCCAGGGTGGTGTACCGGCCCAGGCTGCTGCGCAGGCTTCGCATTTGCCGCCCACCGGGGCCATCTTTGCCGCGTTCCTGGGTTACAACCCGATGGAGAGTATACTCAGTCCTGCTACCTTGCAGGCGCTTGCTCCGGCAGCTCGTGATAACCTGCTGGGTACCCATTTCTTTCCCAGCATTATAGGCGACCCTTTTATGGAGTCGCTGCGGGCTGTTTTCTGGTTCTCGGCTGCCCTGGCCCTGGTGGCCGGTATCCTTTCCTTTATGCGCGGCAAAACCTTTGTTTACGAGGAAAATGAAAACAAACAACCCACTCCTGAATCCGCCACGACGGTAGCAATAGCTACAGGCGAATAACCTGACCTTACTTTAACATCCAGCCCCGCAATACAAGACTCAATGCTGAGTAGTGTATTCCGGGGTTTTTTTATTTCAGAGGCATTTTTAATGCTTTAAGTCTATTGATTAAACTTATAGGAGGAGTCTGGATGATGAAGAATTTTTTCCTTCGCAAGAAAAAGCGGGCGCGAAAACAGCTTTACCAGAATTTACTGACTGTTGCCCTGTTGCTGGGCAGGCGCTGGCTGCTTCCTTTTGTGTTAACCCGCTTTACGGGAAAGCGCCGCTGGATGCTATTAATAGAGCTGGGCAGGATTCTCTACAGGCAGTATGGCCGTAAAATGTTGAAAAGAAGTATATAATAATTCTGGTAACTCAACCGGAAGATTTTTATTTTGCGGCTCAACTTTTCTGCCTTCAGAGGAACAATCGTGATAACTGTAGAGTTTCCCGGTGGTGATAAAGTTCAGCTTGAACATGCCGTATTCGATTTTAACGGAACGCTGGCAGTAGACGGGATAATTAGCCCCACTACCGCCGAACGGCTGAAAAAGCTAATGGACAAACTGGAAGTGCATGTCATTACTGCCAATACTTATGGTAGCGCCGTAGAGGCGCTGGCAGGTATGGGAGTGCACCTGGTGCTGCTGGAGCAAGGTCCAGGCGGACCTCAGAAAAGGGACTTTGTAGATCGCCTGGGTCCTGAAAAAGTGATCGCGCTCGGCAATGGTCGCAACGATGCCGAAATGCTTAAAGCTGCTGCGCTTGGTATTGTAATTATAGGGCGAGAAGGTGCCGCTTCAGAGGCTATCATGGCAGCAGACATAGCCTGTTACTCTATCGAAGATGCTCTTGATTGCTTGCTCAATCCGCAAAGACTTGTCGCGACGCTGCGCAGTTAAATTTTCCTCGCAGAGTTAAATCCCTGCGGCAGTATATTCTAATCTGTGCTCTGACGGCGCTCCGTTTTATCTTTTGCTCGTTTCCACAACCAGTAGCCTACTCCCGCAATGACTACCAACGCCAGCAGGGCATAGCTGAAATCACCCAGCCATTTTTCCAGGAGGGGTAAATTCTGACCAAAGAGGAAGCCTATAATACCGACAGCAGAAGCCCACACTACTCCACCGAGGGCGTTCCAGGTAAGGAAGGCTGGGTAGTGCATATGATTCATCCCGGCGAAGAAAGCTGCCCAGGTTCTTAAAATGGAAATGAAGCGCCCGATAAAGACCGTTTTAGAGCCATGTTTTTGGAAGTAGCGCTCCAGTTTAGCCTGTTTCTTGGCATCAAAATGCAAAATGGGTCCAACTCGATTCAGCAAAGGCCGGCCTATTTCGCGCCCGGCCCAGTAACCACAGCTATCACCGATTATTGCTCCCAGGGCCGCCCATAGAATGACCCACTCAATATGCAGGCGACTGCTACTGGCAGCAATTGCTGCGGCTACCAGCAGGACAGTCTCACCGGGAAAAGGTACTCCGAAGCTCTCAATTCCTACCCCCAGGAAGACTATTATATAACCCCAGCTTTCAATAAATTGTCTAATCGTATCCAGATTCATTACCCTAAACCATGTTTCCTTATATTTACATAATTACTGTTATTTATTACTAACCATATAGATACAAGCATAATCGCTGCCTGCATTGGTGATCTTTAATTATCCTTCTGATTAATATACTATTTGAGTTAAATAAAGTTCCTTAGATTCAAATAAAAAAGGTGAGACCGTGAGATCTCACCTCTAAGAGCAATAAGCTTTTAGCTGCGTTTATCGCCTGTTTGTCCGGTTGTAGTTTCATCCCGGTTGCTGTCAGCATCGACTTCATCCCGTCCGCTATCAGCCGCGGGTAAGATCACCGGGGCCGTAGGAATAGCATGAGGGTGCTGTAAGTTTTTCCGCTTACCGCGCCCGGTCAGGCGTTCCTTACCACCAATAAGCAGGCTGTAGACCACCGGTACTACGATCAGGGTCAGGAAGGTTGAGGTCAGAAGACCACCAATAACTACCGTACCCAGTTCCGCCGCGATGATACTGCCTTCGCTGAAGCCCAGCGCGAGCGGGATCAGCGCCAGGATGGTCGCCATAGCCGTCATCAGGATCGGGCGAATACGATTGCGCCCGGCCTCGATCAGGGCTTCATCCCGAGCCATACCGCGCTCCCGGTTCTGATTAACCCGGTCGAGCAACACGATAGCATTTGTTACCACGATACCGATTAGCATCAGCAGACCGATCATGGCCGGTAAGCCGATAGCGCGATGTGTGATGAACAGAGCGGCGAAAGCGCCAATAGTAGCCAGCGGCAGGCTGAACAGGATCGCGAATGGTTCGAGTAAGGAGCCGAACGCGAGTACCATCACGATGTAAACGAGCGCAATTGCTACGCCCATAGCGATAAAGAGACCACCAAAGGCTTCACCCTGTTGCTGACTGACACCTGAGATGGCATAACTGGCGCCAGCAGGCCAGCCCGGCGAGCTTTCAACATTTTTGAGCAGGCTGTTTACTTCACGGGTTACACCGCCCGTATCATCAACCGTAACATCGGCACTGACCGAAGCCGCCGGTTTCTGACCGATACGAGTAGTCTGAGTTTGAGCCTGCACCACCTTTATATCGGCTACTGCGCCCAGCGGGAGGCCACCGGCAATCGGCAGAGCCTTCAGGTTGTTTACAAAGCCGTTCAGGTCTACACCTTTGCCCAGTTCGTAGGGCGGGTTAATCACTACGTCTTCGGGTAAGCCATTGCTGCCAAAGCGAACTGTCGTGGCAGTAGTAGGCTGAAGCGCCCCGGCTACCAGGAAGCCCAGGGTCTGGGTATTCAGACGGCCACCGGCTACATCGGTCTTAGGAGTTACCAGCACCTGATTGGATAGCGAGGAAACATCGCTCTTCAGGTTGGCAAACTTGCCCTCGTCGCTGATTTGCTTTAATTTGCTCAGCACAATGTCGCTGGCTTTGCGCACATCCTCGCTGTTGTTTGCCTGCACGTTCAGACTGAAAGACGACGAACTAAAACCGCCGATTGGAGCTACAGCGATGTTGCCATTAGCAGGCACCAGGGGTTTCAGTTTTGCGCGCAAATCTTTGGCCGTATCCTGCACGTTGGCGCTCTTATCGAGGCGCACCAGGATTCCGGCATCGGACGAAGCGCCAAAGGCTCGCTGGGCCTGGGCAAAACTGCTGTTACCGGCGATAGTGGTCTGGCGCAGGGCTACCCGGCTGTCTTTGGCTAACTCATCTTCAACCTTTTTGGTAAGGTCGAGTACGACATCCTGTGAGGTACCGGCAGCAGTGCTGATGCTGACCTGTAAGAGTTTATCACCAGAGTCGGGCAAGAAAGCCAGTGGAACCTGGGTTACCAGGAAGTTGCTGGCGAAGAAGAGCACCGCAGCCATGGCCAGCACTTTCCAGCGATTGCGCAGAGCCCACTTTAAAGGCGGGGTGTATAAGCGTTGAATCCAGGTGTCTTTAGTCTCACTATGATTGCCGGCTGCTTTGCGGTTAATGAAGAAGCTGGCAAAAACCGGAATAATAGTAAGGGCTACCACCAGCGAAGCCAGCAGCGCGAAAGTGACAGTCAGCGCGAAAGGCAGGAAGAACTGGCCGGTAATACCGCCGACAAAACCAAGCGGCAGGAAGACCGCAATGGTGGTAAGCGTACTGCTGGTAATAGCGCCGGCCACTTCTCGCGGCCCGGTCTTGACCGCTACCTCTACCGGTTCACCTTCCTGTACGCGCCGGAAGATATTCTCCAGTACTACAATGGCATCATCGACCACGCGTCCAACCGCGATAGCTAATCCGCCCAGGGTCATAATGTTCAGGCTAATGCCCTGAGTCCAGAGCAGAATAAAGGCTACCACAATCGAAGTAGGGATCGAAATAGCAGTGACGAGCGTACTGCGCACGTTTCGCAGGAAGATGAAGATAACCAGGATGGCGAATAAGGCTCCCAGAATACCTTCGCGACCCAGGCCTTCAATTGAGCTGCGAATCTGGCCGGCCGTGTCGTAGACGGTGCGGATGTTATAAGCGCCATTGGATTGTTTGGCCAGGTCATCCACCTTTTTTGTTACCTGGTCGGAGACATCAACCGTGTTGCCGCTCTGGGTTTTGAATACTTCCAGTAATACGCCCGGTTGTCCGTTGGTGCGGCTGATACCGCTGGAGGGCGAGACAACTTCCGTTACGGTTGCCACGTCACTCAAATGTGTGATGGCCGGCGCAGCGGCAGGCGGGTTAGCCTGCTGGGCAGGCGCAGCGGTCGTTGAAGCGGCGGGGGTAGTAGTTACACCCGTAGTTGCCGCCGGAGTGGTCGCGGTGGCGTCTGTTGCGCTACCGGTTGCAGCGGGACTGGCCGCAGGCGTAGCACCCGTCGCGGTCGTACCAGAAACGGGAGCAGCAGTGCCGCTAGTACCACGAGTTGGAGCAGTGCCACCTGCCGCAGCGGTAGCGCTACCGGCGACCGGCAAGTTTTTCATGTCATCAATTGAACCAAAGGTGAAAGCTGTCCGTACCGGCACATTCTGGCCGGCTACTTCGGCCGTTCCGCCCGGAAAACTGGTGTTAAAGCCTTTCAGGCTGTTGCTGATGTCGCTAATCGTCAGGCCACGCTGTTGCAAAGCCTGGGGATTGGGAACAATTTGTACTTGCTTGATCTGGTCGCCAACAATTTCAACATTAGAGACGCCTGTGATAGAAGCCAGGGCTGGTTTGATGGTATTGCGGGCAACATCGCTTAGCTGTTCCGCGTTCTGGCCCTTGGCTCCTTCTAACCCCAGGTAGAGTACCGGTTGGCTATTGATGTTTAGCTGGCTGACAGTTGGTACAACTCGCTGGCCGCGCAAATCTGTAGGAAGATTGACGTTTCGCAAGTTGCTTTCAATAGTCTGTTGAGTACCTTTGATATCAGTACCGTACTCAAATTCTGCTATGATAAATGAAAAATTTTCTCTGGAAATAGTGCGCAGGGACTTAATCCGAGGGGCAGCGCCGACCACCTGCTCAACCGGTTTTGAGACGAGTTCTTCAACGTCCCCGGCGCTGGCTCCGGGATAAAAAGTGGAAACAGTCACCAGGGGAAAATCAATGTTGGGTAGTAGTTCGTTTTTAAGCTGTGTAACTGATATAGCGCCAAAAATCAGCACTACCACCATGATCAAAACGGTGGCGGCGCGGCGTTTTAGCACCCAGTTGGTTAATACAGACACGCTTTAACCTCCTAATAAGGTTCTATAAGCTCTCTATCACAATTCAGCGGTTAGTTTTCCGATAAATTAATTGAGCTAGTTAACCACTCTACAATCTAGCATCCGAAAATGACACCACTATGACAGGACAATATCAACGCTAATACAGGACGAGTCTCAAACTAAATTTATAAAGGAAAAGGCTCCCGTTAATTCAAACTTTCCGGTCGTTGCGTCGAAGGTTGCAGATCATGGCCAAGATTATAAAGATTGCTACCACGTAACTTATTTTCGCTTTCGCGTTCTTTGGCCTGTTCAATCGCTACTCGGGTCATTATCCTGGTAGCGGCGTCAACCGTGCGCAATTCTTCCATTGTAAGGCGGCTCAACATTGCCTGGGCCTGTTGCCAACCGGCCCGCAAAAATGATTCGCAGACTTCCCGCGCCTGTTCCGTCAGGCGCGCAATAACTACCCTGCGGTCATCCGGGTCTTCTTCTCGCTTAATCAAACTTTGCTCAACCAGCAAATCTACTATGCCGGTTGCGGTTGAAATTTTCTTACCGAGCGCGTGTGCCAGGTCGCCCATGCGCATTGGTCCATGTGAATAAAGCAGGAAGAGGATCTTTAGCTGGGGCATAGTCAGGTCGCTTCCCAGCCATTCAGGCGTTTCGGCGCTGTGCATTGCTTCAAACATCATCCGTTGATGATGAATAATTGTCTCGGTCAATTCTTCGCGTTCTTGATCCATTTAAAAATCCAGACGGTTTTAATTGATAGGTTTTCTAAAAACCAAGTTTAACCCAATATTTGGGAAATCCCGAAATATCTTACTTCACCGAATAAGTGTAGTCAAGGGAAATATGTGAAGGTATTGTGAATTTTAAGGTTTAATTTTTGTCTAAATTGATTGATATTTTAGTTCGTTGAGAGCCTTCTTTGCGGCTTGCTTTTCACTTGGGTTATACTGTATCCTAGCAAGATACAGCCAGATTATAGCTGCTTCGTACGTAGGTTTGTCTTTGCCGGCTAATACTTACATATGACAGCCCGGGTCAGGTAAAATAAGACTGTTAGAAAGTTTGCCGTTCAAATCCTGTACTCCATTTAATCAGTCAGGTTTATCCTGATGTTGTTTTCACCCTTCCTTAAAAGAAGAATTGGTGTTTAAAACAGGTGGCGGACTGAATGGCTACCTGTGTATTTTTACATGCAACAGTTTCCTGGTTTAAATACTAAAGTTTTAAGTTTGTAACTATCGTTTCGGATATAAATTCGCAGGCCAATAAAATCAAAAAAGACAAAAACAATAATAAAAATAAAAGGAGGTTAGTATTATGAATTACTCTACAGGAGATAATGACAGGTTGGATCAAGTAGGCCCTCCAGAAACCGGTACGAATGATGTCTCAGAAATAAATGGGCCTTCCGGATCAGTGGCTACCGAACTGGTTGACTCAGCTTTACCGGGCGAAAGCGCTTTTGGACGAGCTTTTTCAAATTTAGATCTGAGCCATATACCGGCTGAAATTAAACCAGAAGCTCGCTTGCCTTATACCGTTACTCTTGATAATTGCTTGCTGCTAAAAGTAAATCGCCACATAGCCGGTTTTGATGGTTCTATTTGTAGTAACCCCGTTCGAGTAATGTGCGGCGCCCAGGAACATTTCAGGGCAAACTACTGTGATAAAGGCGAATCGCGTTGTTACGACCTCTCTCTGTTCAGTAAATTTGGCTATAAAGTCTGGAAACCGGCTGACGATGAATATAGCGAATTTTTACAAACCGTCCTACCCGGCTCAATAATGTTTTTCTGGACTAACCGGGCTAATTTTAACTACCTGGTGGGCGTTTACGTAGTAGATAAAATTGAACGTAAAGATAGCCGCGATGGAATGTTACTTGGTAAACCGCACTACCTGATTTCCGGCAATCCTGATCTTTCGGTTCGCTTTATGGATGGCCTGATAGATAGTAGCCCGGTCTGGAATCGTTCCGTACGCAGTGAGACTTTTAGCAAATACATCCGCAAGATAGATCGTAGTTATATTATTTCCGCTCTCCAGAGTATTCAAGATAAACATGAGCTGCGGGCCAATGAATTACGCAGCGCGGGGCGCGTTACCGAAGCCGAACAATGTGATTTGGTAGTGCAACGCCTGGATAAAGTAATAAAATTAGCTTCTGATGCTCCTCAACCATCTAACGGCTTAAGCCGCGGCTATAATTCGCTTTATAATAATAATTATGTCCCTCGCCCGGTGATGGTTCCACAACCTCCTGCTCCTAAACCCAATAAAGTGGTCACAGCCGAAGTAAATAAGGTTATTGAACATTTGCGGCGCGAAAAGCTTTATTATCCCGAAGAGTTGGTCTGGCGCTATCACATTTCACTGATGTCCAAACCTTTTGTAATCCTGACTGGCGTTTCCGGCGGCGGCAAAACTCGCTTGACCCAGGTTTACGCCGAAGCTATGAACGGTAAGTACTGCCTGGTCAGCGTACGCCCGGACTGGCAATCCAATGACAGCCTCCTGGGTAGTTATGATATTTTAAATAAACACTTTGTACCTTCTGAATTTTGCCTGCATGTCTACCGCGCCTCGGTTGATTACCAGCGCGACCCGCGCACGCCCAAGAAGTATTTCGTTTGCCTGGATGAAATGAACCTGGCTCGGGCAGAATATTATTTTTCCGATTTCTTGAGCCGGATGGAAGTTAAAGGCGACCTGCGCAAAATTCGCCTCTACGACCAGCCAAAAGGCCCCGATGATGAGGTGGAGCAGGATTTAATTATCCCACCGAACCTGTACATCACCGGAACAGTCAATCTTGATGAAACTACCCATACTTTCAGCCGCAAAGTGCTGGACCGGGCCAATATTATTAAAATAGATCGCATTGAAATCGGCCATATGCTCGATCTGCTTCGGACCGATTACTCCCCTGAATTGCTGGAGTTTGTCGGTACCCACCTTAAAGAGATTAATTTGCGTCTGGCCGAGGCCGGTCAGCAATTCGGTTATCGCACGGTGCGCGAGATTCTGGATTGGGTAGATGAGGCTTACCGAGCTGGGTACTTTACGATGGCGGCTGCGCTCGATATTCAGATAGTGCAAAAGGTGCTGGTCAAACTGGAAGTTTCCAGCGACCATAACCGGCAACGCTCTATGCTTGAAAAATTGAATACCTACTTTGAGCAGGAAGCGCGCAGCCCTGAAAGTGACCAGCCGCTTTTCGAGCATAGCCACGAAGCGATTTTAGAACTGACCAGTAAACTGGAAGAGGACGACATTGTTATCGGCCAACTCTAACCGTAAGCAGGACTGGAACGGCGCGTATCATGGCGTTCAGCCCTGGCGGTCAGGTGGCATCAGCGAGGAAGAAATTGAGCTGCTGAGGCAGGTAAAGGTAATGGTTAACCGCCAGTACCTGCCCTGGCTGGGTGAAGTAACCCTGGGCGAGCGTGAACGCCTGACCTTTGAAATTGATACTTCCGAATGTCCTGAACCCCTGGACATCTATTCTATTACCCTTGAACTGGAACGCGATGAGGTATCGCAGGGAATTCCGGTCGAATGGAATGTGGTGCGCGCACATTTTAAGGTCAGTACCCGCGAATGGCAGCAGCGCATGCAGGAGGAGCAGTATGCCGGGGATTGCAGCGTTACCCTGCTTTACCGCGGTCTGCCTGTGCCCGGGTTTACCTCCAATATCCAGTTACAGGTAACGCGCCTGGCCGAGCAGCATTATGAGTACATGCGCGATATTCTCAAGCTTCAAAACGAGAAGGTGCTGTACAGCCATCGTGGCCGGACGCACGAGATTTCGGTGCTGGCAGGCATGCGCAGCGCCGCCGCCGCCCGCTACGATATCGTAGTGGCTTATTATGAGCGCCTGATGAAAGTGCTGCCAGATATTATTGATCAGCCTCATCGCGAGTTGCGCCGGGAGATTACACCTGTTCCGGCTAATACCGTCCGCGCTCTGAATTTCAATTCGCTCAGGCTGGCTGCCCGGAGCGGTTCCCAGTGGATTGTCCAGCCTGATGATAAACGTGCGGCGGAAGCGGTTATCTCGGCGGAAGCTGAACTGCTGGAAAAGGCAAAACAGGCCGAGGCTGCTCCGCTCAACAGCTTACAGGCCCAACTGCTAAAAGCGCAACGCAAACTTGAAAAAGGCCGCCCTCCCTCAAAAAGACGGCATGTACCTGCCGGGGTACGTGTTTTGCCGCAGCGGGTGCCGCTACCGCGCCTGGAGGAGTCTTTCGACACCTACGAAAATCGCTTTTTGAAAATGACCCTCAAAAAGCTGGTGGCGCTCTCCAGGCTGGTTGAGCAACAGCTACAGCAGGAAATTCAGACCGCTAAACGCGAACAGAATCGCAGTAGCCGGACTCGCGCCCTGGCACTCGCTGCACGCATTAAAACTAATGAGGAATATACTCGCCATCTTGAGCGGATGCTCCTGCGCCTCGAAGAAGTTCTTTTGACCAAATTCCTGGCGGAAGTAGGACCGCTCGGGCCGCGCCGGGCGAGTGTAGTTTTGCGGGAAAACCGCTACTATCGCCAGATTCGCCAGATCGAACGCGACATTGATGATGAAGTCGACCTGGTTAGCAGTACCGTTAGCCTGGAACAGGCTAACCGCAGTGTGCGTTTGAGTAGCGTCAACCAGCTATACGAATACTGGGTTACTGTGGTAGTTTTGCAGACGATGGTCGAAAAGCTGGGTTTTACAGTGGTAGCCAAAGAGGGCAAACCTGTAAATACTATCGCGACCAAAGGCCGTTTTAACTATATCTTGCAGAGCGGTAGTTCGATGGAACTGATTTCGCCGCTGGGCAAACGCGTACTGGTTTATTACGACCGCGAGTATCAGAGTTATCAAGGGTTTCGTAACAGCCCTGATTACTATAGCAGTGAAAATGATTTTGAACAGGAAAGCAACAATGAATTTGGCTTGAACCCGATTTACTATGGCTATTATGCCCCGGTCAGTATGGGTTCTACCAAACGACGGCCAGACATTGCTATCGAGGTCTTTGCTGAAAGTGAGCGCGTTCCTAAAATTATCGTTATGGACGCTACCTATAGCCGGGACCGCCGCACTCTTTATGCCAAGTATGAGTATCGTGACTCCATCCGAGATTTCACCAAAACCGATGCTCAATCGGGTACTCTGGCTCGCCCGGTAGTGGCAGCCTGGGCCGTCTACCCGGATGATCCTACCCGGCTTGAACATGACGAGTTTCGCTACGGGCAATTGCCTTTGCAACCCAGCCCACGGGCTACTGAGCTTTTGACTACTATTTTGCGGCAACTGTTACATATAGCAGGTGCTCTGGAGTAGGATCTCGCCGCTCCTGTAGGGGCTACAAAATTGCTAATTACTGTAAGGATAAGCCTGGCTTAGAACCAGGGCTTATCCTTTTTCTTTGGGCACATAATTTGCCCCTCTTTAGAACTTGAGTCGTTAAATGGCAAAGCCAGGGAGGAATGTTAAATGAGCAATGAAAACACGGAGCTAAACCAGGATAAGCTGTATGCAGCAAGTGACGAAACTCAAGAAATGAATCCAGGTGACCAGGCCCCTGCCGGCACTCCCGGTACCGGGGAAGCACTTTGCCCGCGTTGTAGTGGTAAGGGTAAGCTAAATGGGCAACTGTGTGAGGTATGTGGCGGTTCCGGTGTAGTAGTACAGGGTATTGGCGGTGCTTGAAAAATCTTATTACAGCGCTTTCCACAACTTCTGCCCGGTTAATTCGTCATATTGATGTATAGACTCTGGTGATATAATACTGTCATAAAATGTGACAATTAGTTTGGCGGAAGGAACAGGGTATTCACCCGGAAAGCGGAATAATGCTTCCAGAGGATCGCTATAACCTGGCGAAGTTTGATGTGGCCTATTTTAACGCTATTATTGAAAAGTACCGGCTGCATTCGCCGGAGGGCCTGGTCAGTTTGCGCAACCTTTTAGCGGGAATGCGCATAGACTGCCGCTATAGCACCCTAACTCCTAACCTTAACGGGCTGGCCATGGTTGTGCCAGGTACCCACGAATGTAAAATTCGCATCAAACGCGAGTTAGAACCCTGCTGGCGAAGATTTATTCTGGGCCACGAGGTAGGACATATCTTCCAGTATAACCAGGGGAAGCTACTTTTCAGTGTAGCGCAGGATTGGGCGGAAGCCTCCCCGGACGCCTGGCAAATGGGGGGACCGGTTGAAGAAGAAGCTTACGCTATCTCTGCCTTTCTCTACATCCCTCTTGATCTTCTGAAGGAAGCACTTTACGCGGGAAGTCCTTTTGAAGCAATTGCAGCTCAACTGGCTGTCCCCTCAACTGCGGTTAAAATGCGACTGGATATAGCTTTAGCAACAGGCGAGTTTCTCTAGAATCGCCCCTCCAGCGTTTCTACACTGATACCTTCACTGTCCAGTAAATCGCGGCGCTGGCGCTGGTAGCCTCGTACTGTCTCCATTAATTTATCTACTGCCGTCTGCAAATCATTCAATAAAGACGGGGTAGGAACTTCACCTAAATCGGTTATCAACTCCATCTCCATTTGCAAAACGGTCAGAGGTTGACTGATTTCATGGAGAGTTTCTCGGGCCAGCCGTAACATGTTTGCCAGTTGGTCGCGTTGTTTTCGGAGCAGGTCATTTTGAGCTACCTGAGTCTGAAGCTGATCCATTTGCTGGCTGTTATGAACTCCCAGGGCCACTAAAACGGCTATCTCCGAACTTAATTTTTTATCGACTGTAGTCCAGTCGTAAGGCTTTGTTCTGGCTACTTCCAGTAAGCCTACCACACAGTCATTAAATTTAACCGGAGTTACCATACTGGCTACTGTTCCAGCCTGGCGGATATATTCATCAAGCGCTTCTGAATGCTTGAAAGCAGTATCAACCAGATAATCGGAAGTAGTAACCGTTTCATTGGTTTGAAAGGCTAAGCCTGTTAATCCTTCCTGGAGAAACTCGATATCATGAGGTAAAGTACCGTTCAAATAGTTGATACTGCTGGATTTTCCCTCTTTAATTAAAACCAAACCAGCGATATCAGCTTGAAAAAGCTGAAGGGTTCTGCGCAGTAACTCGGTTAAAATTTCTTCCCGGTTATTACTGCTGAATATGCTGGTGAAATTTAGCAAAAATGCTTCAAAACCGGCTTCATTAGTAGACTGAAAAGAATTTGGAACGTTCATCACATCCTCTAGCGCCTGTGGCGCTTTCTTACTTCCGTTAAGCTTGACTGAGTTTACCATACTATTAGTTGATAGGGAAATTAAAAAATTTATACTATAATCATTAATACCCCTAAAATAGACTATCTAACATTATATATTAACAAAAAAGTTAAACTAAAGCTTTCTTTATCTTTTATAAAGAGGAAAGCTTCTACTATTATAGATTCAAGCTTATATTATATGTATACAAAGAGATTGCATTTTATAGCAATGCAATGGGTTAAAAGATTATAATGCTCTTTTCAGAATTCCTGATTTTCAGGGGCTTCAAATGAAAAGCTAATAATCTTCTGTTTTCTTAGATTAATCCTCCTGTAACCGGTTTATGGATATAATAGTTCCAGCCTCGGTTTGTTTAATTTTTCGTTACAAATTTATATTGCTGTTTGTCTAAGCCAGTTCCAACGACTTAGAGGAGAGGGGTTCTAATGCTCAAAATCTCTAAGTCCCAGTTTTACGAACTATTTGAGCTTACGGACAAACTTTTTCGCGGTGACACCAGGCGGGCGCAACGTCTTGCTGATAATCTTGATAACAATCTGGAACGTCTTTTTTTCAGCGAAAAAGTGCCTGCCGACTGGTTTTCTGCGCTAAAGGTTGTGATGTATGCTTATACCCTGTATAGCTGGGATTGTGATCTGGCCTGGGAAGCTGTGAACCGTTCTTTTATTGCGTCGCCTTACGCTCGTGCTTAATTCCGGCCATCTTAAAACCCTGCCAGCCCGGCAGGGTTTTTTGCACCTTTAATCGCCAGAAAGGGTGTTTAAGCCTATCATGGTTATATCCCGGCTAACTCTTTCAACAATTTAATATCAAGATTCTGCCGCAATAAATCAGCCAGCTTATTGTACTGAAGGTCTTTTGAAAGGGTATGCATGTGCCGGTTTTGTAAGTTACTGCCGGTAATACCCTTGCGGCGTAGTAAGTTGGAAAGTACCGCGTGACGGAAGCTGTCGTTGGCAAACAGCCCGTGCAAATGAGTACCCCAGACATTGCCCTGTTCGTTTATAAAGCCTTCGAGGGTATTAATTGCTTCGTTCTCGCGGCGAGTCAGGCGCAGCAAGTAACTACTGGCAGTCTCACCACCCATGCCGTAACCACTGTCGTTAACTGGCCCACTAAAACTGTAGTTTCCAGATGGTTCGGTACGGCCCATATGAATTTCGTACCCGGTGATGTTCAAGCCGTTAAGCCCCTGTAGAATTCCTCGTTCTGCTGCTATTTGCCCGTTCACGTGAGTAGTGACTTTTTCGCCTGTAAAAACGGTGCGTACTGGGAGAAGACCAAGTCCGGGGACACTTCCTACCCGGCTTTCGATATGCTGGGGGTCTTCGATGCGCTCTCCCAGCATCTGGTACCCTCCGCAAATACCGATAACCGGCG